>CAYPFO010000063.1:0-20312 GCA_964410065.1 uncultured Pseudomonas sp. | reverse complement strand
GCAGCTTGCAGCTTGCAGCTTGCAGCTTGCAGCTTGCAGCTTGCAGCTTGCAGCGTAAGCTTGCGCCATCCCGTTTCCGCTTTTTCAGGATTTGCCCATGCGTCCCCTTATTGCCTCGGTCGATCTGGCCGCCATTCGTCACAATTACGCCTTGGCCAAGCGCTGCGCGCCGGGGCGGCGGGCCTTTGCCGTGGTCAAGGCCGATGCCTACGGGCATGGTGCTGCGGCAGTGGTTGCGGCCCTGCGTGATGACGCCGATGGCTTCGCCGTGTGCAGCGTGGAAGAGGCAAGGGTGGTGCGCGAGCATGCGCCAACGGCGCGGATACTGCTGCTCGAGGGCTGCTTCGACGCCGAGGATGATCAGAGTGCCGCCGAGCTGGGGCTTGATGTCGCGGTACAGGGCGTCGAGCAGGCCGAGCGGTTGCTGTCGGCCCGACTGGTGCGTCCGGTCAATGTCTGGCTGAAACTGGACAGCGGCATGCACCGCCTGGGCTTCGAGGAAGCTGAGGTCCGCCATTGGGCCGAGCGTTTGCGCGGCACGCCGCAGGTCGCTGAGGTCAACCTGATCAGCCACTTCGCCTGCGCCGACGAGCATCAGCACGCACTGACCGGGCAGCAATTGGAGGCGTGCCTGAGTTTGCAGGATGTGGCCTTCGACCATCGCGCTCTGGCCAATTCGGCGGCGGTGCTCACCCTGGCGCCCGCGCACATGGACTGGGTCCGTCCGGGCATCATGCTCTATGGCGCCTCGCCGTTCGCCGAGCGTTCAGCTCGCGAGCTGGGCCTGAAGCCGGTCATGACGTTGACGGCGCAAATCATCGCCGTGCACCAGGTACCCGCCGGCGATAGTGTCGGCTACGGCGCCAGCTGGGTGGCTGAGCGCCCCTCGCGTATTGGTACCGTGTGCTGTGGCTATGCTGACGGCTATCCGCGCCAGGCGCCGTCCGGCACGCCGGTGCTGGTGCGCGGCCAGCGCGTGCCGCTGGCCGGTCGCGTGTCCATGGACATGCTGTCCATCGATCTGACCGATGTGCCCGACGCGCAAATCGGTGATGACGTGGAATTGTGGGGCGCGAATGTATCGGTCGACGAGCTGGCCAGCGCCTGCGGCACCATTGGCTACGAGTTGCTGACACGGGTCACCGCCCGCGTGCCGCGTCGCTATCGATAGCGCAGCAGTCGCTTAGGGGGACGCCTCCTGCGTGCCCACCTGCGGTTGTCCAAGAGCAGGACAACCGCTCGCCAATTCCGACCTGAAGCGTCGGAATTGGCCACATTTTGTGCTATATTCCGCGCCCTTTTTGCATAACCTGCTGGTTCTCCGCCATGACCGCTGTCAAGCCTCTGTTCGACTATCCCAAGTACTGGGCCGAATGTTTCGGTCCCGCGCCTTTCCTGCCGATGAGCCGGGAAGAGATGGATCAGCTCGGCTGGGACAGCTGTGACGTGATCATCGTCACCGGTGACGCCTACGTCGACCATCCGTCGTTCGGTATGGCGATCATCGGCCGTCTGCTGGAAGCCCAGGGCTATCGCGTCGGCATCATTGCCCAGCCGGACTGGCGCAGCAAAGACGACTTCATGAAGCTGGGCGAGCCGAACCTGTTCTATGGCATCGCCGCCGGCAACATGGACTCGATGATCAACCGTTACACCGCCGATCGCAAAATACGCTCCGACGATGCCTACACCGCCGGCGGCCTGGCTGGCAGCCGCCCGGACCGCGCCAGCCTGGTGTACAGCCAGCGCTGCAAGGAAGCCTACAGCCACGTACCGATCATTCTCGGTGGCATCGAGGCGTCGCTGCGCCGTATCGCCCATTATGACTATTGGTCGGACAAGGTGCGTCGTTCGATCCTGATGGACGCCACCGCCGACATTCTGCTGTACGGCAACGCCGAGCGCGCTATCGTCGAAGTTGCCCAGCGCCTGGCCTACGGTGAGAAGATCGAGACCATCACCGACGTGCGCGGCACCGCGTTCATCCGCAAGGATGCGCCCGAGGGCTGGTTCGAGATCGATTCGACCCGCGTCGACCGGCCGGGCAAGATCGACCAGATCATCAACCCCTACGTGAATACCCAGGACCTGGAAGCCTGCGCGCTAGAGAACGGCAAGCAGACCCTTGAAGATCCCAACGAGGCCAAGGTCGTCGAGCTGTTGCCGCACCCCAAGCTGGAGCGCGATCGCACGGTGATTCGCCTGCCGTCCTTCGAGAAGGTGCGCAACGACCCGGTGCTGTACGCCCACGCCAACCGGGTGCTGCACCTGGAGACCAATCCGGGCAACGCCCGTGCGCTGGTGCAGAAACACGACGGGCATGACATCTGGCTGAACCCGCCGCCGATTCCGCTGACCACCGAGGAAATGGACTACGTGTTCGCCGCGCCCTATGCGCGCGTGCCGCATCCGGCCTACGGCGGGGCGAAGGTGCCTGCCTACGAGATGATCCGCTTCTCGGTGAACATCATGCGTGGCTGCTTCGGCGGCTGCACCTTCTGCTCGATTACCGAGCACGAGGGACGCATCATGCAGAACCGCTCCCACGAATCGATCCTCAACGAGATTGAGGCAATGCGTGGCATGCCGGGCTTTACCGGCGTGGTCTCCGACCTTGGCGGGCCGACCGCCAACATGTACCGCATGGCGTGCAAAAGCTACGAGATCGAGAAACACTGCCGCAAGCCCTCGTGCGTCTATCCGGGTATCTGCGAGAACCTTAACACCGACCACAGTTCGCTGATCGAGCTGTATCGCAAGGCCCGCGCGCTGCCAGGGGTGAAGAAGATTCTCATCGCCTCGGGTCTGCGTTATGACCTGGCGGTGGAGTCGCCCGAGTACGTCAAGGAGCTGGTGACCCACCACGTGGGCGGTTACCTGAAGATTGCCCCGGAGCACACCGAGCAAGGCCCGCTGGACAAGATGATGAAGCCGGGCATCGGCAACTACGACAAGTTCAAGCGCATGTTCGAGAAGTACTCCAAGGAGGCGGGCAAGGAGCAGTACCTGATTCCGTACTTCATCGCCGCGCACCCGGGCACCACCGACGAAGACATGATGAACCTGGCCCTGTGGCTCAAGGCCAACGGCTTTCGCGCCGACCAGGTGCAGGCCTTCTATCCCTCGCCGATGGCCAGTGCCACGGCGATGTACCACACCGGCAAGAACCCGCTGCGCAAGGTCACCTACAAGAGCGAAGGGGTGGTCATCGTCAAGAGCGAGGAGCAGCGTCGTCTGCACAAGGCGTTCCTGCGCTACCACGATCCAAAGGGCTGGCCGATGCTGCGTGAGGCGCTCAAGCGCATGGGCCGCGCCGACCTGATCGGCAGCGGCAAGCATCAGTTGATTCCCGTGCACCAGCCGGCGGGCGATGAGTACCAGAGCGCGCGGCGCAAAAACTCCACACCAGCCGGCAGCAAGAAGGTGGCCGGCAATCGCCAGACCAAACCGCTGCTCACCCAGCACACTGGTTTGCCGCCGCGCAGCCAGGACGGCAATCCGTGGGACAAGCGCGAGCAGGCCAAGGCCGCCGCCGAGGCCCGCAAGAAGGCCGAACGGGCTCAAGGATTGAGTGCGAGTAAGGGTGGCAAGAGCGGCAAACCCCAGCGTCCCGTGGCGCCGCGCTGAGTTTCAAGACGGTGGTCCGACCTTGCTGCGCCTTCGCGGCGAGGTCGCCGCTCCCACGCTGATATTTCGGGCCATGAATGGAGTCCGCTTGTCTGTGAATAACTTCACGAATCGCCGTGCTATGGCAGCTTCGTGATAGCAGTCATGATGGCTTTGTGTGCCGTAAATGCCTCTAAAAACAGTCACTTCGGGGTTTGAGCCTGGCCGGGTCACGCCTGTTCTTTTCCCCAGATGCTGTGCATAACTCTGTGGGCAAGCAGGTGAAAACGTACGGAGAACGGCATGATTGCTGGTATTGCAGAAAGTGGTGTTTTTTTACCCAGCGCCATGAAACGGTAATATTTTAGTAGTACGCGAGTAGTCGTCCGGCGACCATTACCATCAGCCAAAGACACAGAGACAGACCTGCCTGCACCCTGGCCGACTGGGGCGCGATCTGCCAATGGGGCAGCACCCGCGAAAATCGCCAGCGGAACAGCCCGGCATTGCCGATACCCAAAAGCACCAGGATCAGCTTGGTCTGCAGCAGCTGGTTGCCGATCAAGGCCGTGGCGTCGGCGGCGAACAGGGCCAGGCCGCTGGCTAGTTGGATCAGCAGGCCGATGACTGCGAAGCCGGTCAGCCAGGATGCCAGTGGGCCCAGCGGCACGTGCCGCGCCAGGCCCAGCAAGCGCAGGTCGAGAAACAGCATGGCGCCGAGCAGCAGCACCAGCCCCAGCAGATGCATCAGGTTGGCGACCGGGTAGAGCCAGTCCGACTCGCGCATCATTACACCGAGCGCGGAGCCTTCCAGGGCGGCAGCGAACTGCGCCGCTTCCATATCAGCGCAGCTCGACGGTTCGGTCCTTGACAGTGATTCGCTCGGCGCGCAATTCGGCGCTGCCATCCTTGCGTGGATAGCCTTCCAGAATTATCTGCTGGCCGACTTGCAGGTCCGATTCGGGCAGGCCGCGTGTGTTCAGGCGCGATATCGGCGCCAGAATCACTCGCCACTGCTGGCCCTGATGTTCGATGACCAGTTCGGCGTGAGGGTTGCGGTAATGCACCTCGATAATCTCGGTGTCGAGCCGCAGTGGTTGTTCAGTGTCGTAGCTGCTCCAGCCATGGTGGGCCAGAGCCGGTGGGGCGCCGATCAGAACCAGCGCCAGCATGAGTATCCGGAACATGATGCGGTCTCCGTATGGGCAAGAAGCACGGAAACCATAGGTGCTTTGTCCAACAACGACCTGCTGCGGCGATGCCCGGTAGCGGGGCCGTCAATCCACCACGCTGAAGCGCAGCACGCCGATCAACTGTCCGGCTTCGGTCACCACCTGCACCTGCCAGTTGCCCTGCGGCTCAGGCGGGAAGTTGCGCTTGTGGGTCCAAGCCCGGTAGCCCGCCTGGCGTCCGCCTTGGATGTTCAGCGCGATCCGGTCCACCTCTTGGCCATTGTGCCGCCAGACATGCTGAATGCCTTCGGCCAGCCCGCGCGGCGCGTTGATCGCGGTGTAGGCGTACAGGCCATCAGCCTGCAGCTGGGCGGCGCTGAGCTGGCGCAGGCGCTGGCTTGGCGTACGTTCCTGCATCTGTTGGCTGATGGCGACTTCAGTCAGCCACAGCGTGGCGGGTGGCACCCACAGGCGGGCCAGCCAGCCCACGCCGGCCAGGGTGATCAGAAGCAACGGGGCGATCAGCCAGCGCCGCCAGCCGCCAGGGGAGAGCGCGGCAAGACTGGGAAATGCCAGCACCAGGGCAATCCCCAGCGCCCAGCGGTAGCTCTGTGGCGTGCTCAGCTGCAGGATGATCGGCAGGGCAGTGAGCAGCACGGCAAACAGCGTCAGGCTGTGGAATGCCAGATAGACCCAACGCCGCGGTGCCAGTTGGCGGTAGTACAGCGGGTCGATGATCGACACCAGCGCGGCCGCGCCGAGCAGGCCGGTAAACACTGCCTGGCCGCTGTTCCAGGTGGTGGTGATGGCGTAGAACGGCAGGATGAAGAACAGACTTTCCTGATGGATCATCTGTGTGGCGTAGTGCAGCAGTGGCGGTGGCAAGCGCAGGCCGAAGCGGCGTTCCAGCCAGGCGCGCAGGATGTGGCCGAGCGCCAGCCAGACCCAGCTGACCAGCATCACTGCGGCGATCACCTTGGCCAGTCCGGCCTGGCGATCGACCAGCAGAAAACTGGCCAGCCCGGACACGAAGCCGAACAGGGCGACCAGTCCGGGGTAGCGACGCAGGAAGGTGGTGACCCATTCGACTGCGGGATTCAGGGAGTCTTGCCAGCGGGTCATGGGCGTCATCGAAAAAAGCGAGGCGCGGCAGCGTGGCTGCCGTCGGTTTCGGACAGACCCGCAATGGGTAGAAAAGTTGCCCCTTTCCGTTAGGTTCAGCTGGGCTGCTGCTGATCCTGCCATTTCGGCTGCGACGGCTTCCAGTTGGCCAGCAACTCCAGCAGCTCTTCTGGCGACTCGCTGCGTTGTAGCATGGCGCGGTGCGGTGGGCGGACGAAGCCTTCGGTTACCAGGTGGTCGAGAAAGCCGCTGAGCTTGGTGTAGAAGCCGTTCACTTCAAGCAGGCCGAGGGGTTTGGCGTGGTAACCCAGCTGACCCCAGGTCCACACCTCGAACAGCTCTTCCAGTGTGCCGAGCCCGCCGGGCAGGGCGATGAAGGCGTCCGACAATTCGGCCATACGCGCCTTGCGAGCGTGCATGCCGTCCACCACCTCCAGCCGGGTCAGGCCACTGTGGCCGATTTCCGAGGTCTGCAGGCTTTGCGGAATGATGCCGATCACCTCGCCGCCGGCAGCCATCGCCGCATCCGCGACCACGCCCATCAGCCCGACCGCGCCACCGCCATAGACCAGCCGAATACCGCGCGTGGCCAGTTCGTGGCCGAGTTGCTCGGCGGCTTCACGGTAGATGGGATTGTTACCGGTGCTGGCACCGCAGAATACGCAAATGGAACGCAGGGACATGGGACACTCCGTGGGAAATTCGACACAGAGTAGCGGTCGCTACGTTGCGTCGCTATCGAAGCGTAGCGATCGACGATCAAGCAGGTTGGCCCGCCCGCGGTCTATGGCATTACGGCTTGCCAGGTCAGGTCGCATTTCAATCCCGCCCGCAGGCGCCTTCGGCATAGGCGGCCAGTAGACTTTTCATCAGTTGCCCAAAGTGCATGGCGTCTCTCCTGACATGAATTCACATGCGCCCATGCTAAACCTGGCGGGGGTGACAAGGCTGGTTGAAACTCTGCATGGCGTCGATTAATAGCCCGGCTTGGTGCGTGTGAACGGCCCATCGGAACCGGCCTGAGACGCGGCAGTCTACTCCTGTGGCGACTGCGCACTTTCCCCTCAGGAGGCTCCATGATTCGTCAACTCGCTGTCTTATCCCTGCTGTCCGTATTCAGCGCGCCCCTGTGGGCAGCTGAATGTTCGGTGGATATCGACTCCACCGACCAAATGACCTACAGCACCAACGCCGTGGAAATCAGCAAGAGCTGCACTGAATTCACCGTTAACCTCAAGCATACCGGCACCATGGCGAAAAACGTCATGGGACACAACTGGGTGCTGACCACCGAGGCCGACATGAATCCGGTGGCCAGTGAAGGCATTTCCGCTGGGCTGGCCCAGGATTACTTGAAGGCCGATGATCCGCGCATCCTGGCCCACACCAAGTTGCTCGGTGGCGGCGAGAGCGATTCGGTGACCTTCGATGTCGCCCAGCTCAAGGCTGACGAGAAGTACATGTTCTTCTGCTCGTTCCCTGGGCATATAGCCGTAATGAAAGGCACCGTCACCCTGGTCGACTGACCGTTTCGGCTGTGCCCCGAGGCCGCGTTTCGACGCGGCCTTTTCATGTGCACGGAGCTTGTACCCACGCTTGCCGCGGGTTCGGCTATTACTGATAGCCGGGCATAACGGTTACGGCATCAGGGGAAAGTGCATATGGTCAGTCGCGTGCTTGAGGGTCTAGGGGTTTCGCCGGCCCTGTATCAACAAGGCGACCATCCGGTACACAGCCCCATCGACGGGGAGTGCATCGGCCGTGTGCGGTTGCTCGACCGTGACGACGTGGCTGCCAGCGTCACCCGCGCCACCGAGGCGTTTCAGGCCTGGCGCCAGATTCCCGCGCCTCGCCGTGGCGAACTGGTGCGCCGCTTTGGCGACGTATTGCGTCAGCACAAGGCCGAACTCGGTGAGCTGGTGAGCTGGGAAACGGGGAAGATCCAGGCGGAAGGCCTGGGTGAAGTGCAGGAGATGATCGATATCTGCGACTTCGCCGCCGGCCTGTCGCGCCAGTTGTACGGGCTGACCATTGCCTCCGAGCGGCCCGGGCATCACATGCGCGAAACCTGGCATCCGCTCGGCGTGGTGGCGGTGATCAGCGCCTTCAATTTTCCGGTAGCGGTTTGGGCGTGGAACACCGCGCTGGCACTGGTGTGTGGCAACCCGGTGGTGTGGAAACCGTCGGAAAAAACGCCCTTGACCGCGCTGGCCTGCCAGGCGTTGTTCGAGCGCGCGCTGGCGGAGTGCCCCGAGGCGCCGGCGTACCTCAGTCAGGTCTGTCTGGGGGCGCGTGCTGTCGGCGAAGCGCTGGCCGAAGACCCACGGGTGGCGCTGGTCAGCGCCACCGGCAGCACGCGCATGGGCCGCGAGTTGGCGCCGAAAGTCGCGGCGCGCTTTGCACGCAGCATTCTCGAACTGGGCGGTAACAACGCGATGATTCTCGCACCGTCGGCGGACCTGGACCTGGCGGTACGTGCCATCCTGTTCAGCGCGGTGGGCACCGCCGGGCAGCGCTGCACCTCGTTGCGCCGCTTGATTGCCCACGACGGCATACGGGAAGACGTCGTCGCCCGGCTGAAGACCGCCTACACGGCTATCCGTATCGGCCATCCGTTGCAGGGCAATCTGGTGGGGCCGCTGATCGACAAGGACGCCTACCAGGCCATGCGGGCCGCCTTGCAGCAGGCACGCGAGGAGGGCGGCGTGGTGTTTGGCGGCGAGCGTTGCCTGGCCGAAGCGTTTCCAGAGGCCTGGTACGTGACACCGGCCATCGTCGAGATGCCGGCGCAAAGCGCAGTGGTGTGCCGGGAAACCTTCGCCCCGATTCTCTACGTCATCGGCTACCGCGACTTCGCCGAGGCCGTAGCGCTGAACAACGCCGTGTCCCAGGGGCTGTCCTCGTGTCTGTTCAGTAACGATGTGCGCGAGGCGGAGGCGTTCATGTCCGCCACGGGCAGCGACTGCGGTATCGCCAACATCAACATCGGCCCCAGCGGTGCGGAAATCGGCGGTGCCTTTGGCGGCGAAAAGGAAACCGGTGGCGGTCGTGAATCCGGTTCGGACGCCTGGAAGGCGTATATGCGGCGGCAGACCAATACAGTGAATTACTCCCGCGAGCTGCCGCTGGCTCAAGGCATCGTCTTCGACTGACAGGAGCCGCACATGGCACTTATCGAACGCTGCCTGTGGGATCAGCTGCTGCCGGAGTGTGCCCGTAAGCCGGCCTTGCAGGGCGAGGCGCATGCCGATGTCTGCGTGATCGGCGCCGGCATCAGCGGCCTATCCACCGCGCTGCATCTGCTCGAAGGCGGGCAACGGGTGTGCCTGCTGGAGGCACAGCGCATTGGCCATGGCGGCTCGGGGCGCAACGTCGGGCTGGTCAATGCCGGCACCTGGATCGCCCCGGACGACGTGGAACAGCGCCTTGGCACGGCCCTTGGCGCGCGTCTCAATCAGGCGCTGGGTGCCGCGCCGGCCCTGGTTTTCGGGCTGATCGAGCGCTACGGCATCGACTGCCAGCTGCATCGTGCCGGCACTTTGCACATGGCCCACAACGCCCGTGGCGCGGCGGAGCTGCAGTCCCGCCACGGGCAATGGCGGCGGCGGGGCGCGCCCGTGGAATTGTTGTACGGTGCTGAATGCCAGGCCTTGTGCGGCACATCCAAGATCGGTACGGCACTGCTTGATCAGCGCGCCGGCACGCTTAATCCGCTGGCCTATACCCGTGGCCTGGCCGATGCGGTAACGGCGCTCGGCGGCGCGTTGTACGAGGATTCGCCTGTGGTCGAGTTGCAGCGCCAGGGAGAAAACTGGTGCGTGCAAACCACCCTGGGCGCGGTACTGGCGCCTCAGGTGGTGATTGCCTCGAACGCCTATACCGAGGGCGATTGGTGCGAGCTGCGCCGGCAGTTCTTCGCCGGTTATTACTATCAGGTCGCCTCGCGGCCGCTGAGCGGCGCGGCAGCCGATGCCATTCTGCCCAACGGCCAAGGCGCCTGGGATACCCGCCAAGTGCTCAGCAGTGTTCGTCGCGATGCCGAGGGCCGCCTGCTGCTGGGCAGCCTCGGCAATGGCTGCAACAAGCCGGCCTGGTTCCTGCGTCGCTGGGCCGAACGCATTCAGCGGCATTATTTTCCGCGACTGGGCCGGGTCGAATGGCAGTACACCTGGAGCGGGCGCATCGCGTTCACGCCGGAACACCTGCTGCGCGTGTTCGAACCCGCGCCCGGTTTGCTGGCGGTGACGGGGTACAACGGTCGCGGCATCACCACGGGCAGCCTGGTCGGCAAGACCTTCGCCGAGTACCTGCTGCACGGCGATCCCCAGGCGCTGCCGCTGCCTTTCAGCGCCCTGCCGGCGGTCTCGGCCGCCGGCGTGCGCAGCCGCCTATATGAGAGCGGCTTCACTCTCTACCACCTCGGACAGTGCCTGCGCGTGGTGATTTGACGACGCGCAACCGCTGGCAAGTGTCCGAAATGATTACAGGGCCAGGCAACAAACTGCGCACCTGTGTGTGCAGCTTTCTGCCTGCCGTCTATCGTGAAGAAGCGGGTGAAAAGCCGGACAAGCCCCTGTCTCAAAACGTCCAGGGTGGCCGGAAGATCAGGCAAGCGGTTGATTCGAATAAGAAAGAGCGGAAGGGATGGGCGCGTCGGAGTTGTTTTCAGGTCGCGCGAGGAATCACTGCACGTCACTTGCTCAACAACACAGCACTTCACTTCAGGAGCAGCAATCCATGGCGCAGAAGACTTACAGAAAAGGCTTTCTGACCCTCGCGATCAGCGTCGCGCTGGGAGTTTCTTCGTTCGCACAAGCCGACGTGGTCATCGGCGTTGCCGGTCCGCATACCGGTGCCAACGCCTCGTTTGGCGAGCAGTACTGGCGCGGTGCAACCCAGGCTGCGGAAGACCTCAATGCCGCCGGCGGCATCAACGGCGAGAAGATCAGGCTGGTCAAGGCTGACGATGCCTGTGAGCCCAAGCAAGCGGTGTCGGTGGCCAACCGGCTGGTCGACCAGGACAAGGCCATCGGCGTGGTCGGCCATTTCTGTTCCTCGTCGAGTATTCCAGCGTCCGAAGTCTACGACGAGGCCGGCATCCTCATGGTGACGCCGGGCTCGACCAACCCGCAGTTCACTGAGCGCGGCATGCCGGGCGTGTTCCGCATGTGCGGGCGCGACGACCAACAGGGCGTCGTGGCTGGCGACTACATCGTCGACACGCTCAAGGCCAGCAAGGTGGCGATCCTCCACGACAAGGACACCTACGGTCAGGGCCTGGCCGATGCCACCCGAGCGCAACTGGCCAAGCGCGGCGTCAAGGAGGTGCTCTACGAGGGCCTGACCCGGGGCGAGAAGGACTTCAACGCGCTGGTCACCAAGCTGCGTGCCACCGGCGCCGAAGTGGTGTATTTCGGCGGCCTGCACCCGGAAGCCGGGCCGCTGGTGCGGCAGATGCGCGAGCAGGGCCTGACTGCCAAATTCCTGTCTGGCGACGGCATCGTCACTGACGAACTGGTCACCACCGCCGGCGGCCCGCAGTACACCAACGGCGTGATGATGACCTTCGGCGCCGATCCGCGGCGGATTCCTGATGGCCAGGCGGTGATCGAGAAATTCCGCGCCGGCGGCTTCGAGCCGGAAGGCTACACCCTGTATTCCTACGCCACCCTGCAAGTGATCGCCGCAGCCTTCAACGGCGCCGGCGTGAACGATCCGGCCAAGGCCGCCGAATGGCTGCACGCCAACCCGGTGCAGACGGTGATGGGCAAGAAAGAGTTCGACGAGAAAGGCGATCTCAAGGTCTCCGACTACGTGGTCTACGAGTGGGACGACAAGGGGAAGTACCAACAACAGCAATGACGCAGCAACGCCCGCCCGGCCGTGCCTTGGCATGACCCGGGGTATACCGGGCACTGCTGAATGCGTATCGCCCGCCGCTGTTGTGCGGCGGGCACCGCGCTGGCCAAGAGGGCTGGCGCGGGTTCGGCAGTACCTGTCCGAGATCCGGAGGACGCGGTCGTCGTTAACGGCCCCGTCCACTTAGAAGAGATACAGACATGGACGGCATTTTCCTGCAGCAAATGATCAACGGCCTGACGCTGGGTTCGGTCTATGGCTTGATCGCCATCGGCTACACCATGGTCTACGGCATCATCGGCATGATCAACTTCGCCCACGGCGAGGTGTACATGATCAGCGCCTACCTGGCGGCCATCGCCCTGGCCCTGCTGACGTTCTTCGGGCTGGAGTCCTTCCCACTGCTGATCCTTGGCACTTTGCTGTTCACCATCTTCATCACTGGGGTGTATGGCTGGGTGATCGAGCGTATCGCCTACCGGCCGCTGCGCAACTCAACCCGCTTGGCGCCGCTGATCAGCGCTATCGGCATGTCGCTGATCCTGCAGAATTACGTGCAGATCAGCCAGGGCGCCCGACAGCAGGGCGTGCCGACGCTGCTCGATGGGGCATTGAAGCTGAACATCGGTGAAGGCTTCGTGCAACTCACTTACACCAAGGTTTTCATCCTGATCGCCGCCTTCGTCGGCATGGCCGTGCTCACCTGGATTATCCATCGCACCCGCCTGGGGCGCATGTGCCGAGCCACCCAGCAGGATCGCAAGATGGCCTCGATCCTCGGCATCAACACCGACCGGGTGATTTCCTACGTGTTCGTCATCGGCGCGTCGATGGCCGCGCTGGCGGGCGTGCTGATTACCCTCAATTACGGCACCTTCGACTTTTATGCCGGCTTCATCATCGGCATCAAGGCGTTCACCGCCGCAGTGCTGGGCGGCATCGGCTCGCTGCCCGGGGCGATGCTCGGCGGGCTGATTCTCGGCGTCGCCGAGGCGCAGTTTTCCGGCATGGTCAACACCGATTACAAGGACGTGTTCAGCTTCTCGCTGCTGGTGCTGATTCTGATCTTCCGCCCGCAAGGACTCCTGGGCAGGCCCCAGGTTGCCAAGGTGTGACCATGAGCCGTAACGCAACTTCGGTGGACCTCAAGGAAACCCTGCTCGACACCCTGCTGGCCGGACTGCTCGCGCTGATCGTCTTCGGCCCAATTGTCGGTGTGCTGCTCGATGGCTATGCCTTCCGCCTGCAGCCTGAACGGGTCGCCATGCTGGTCGGCGCGGTGATGCTCGGCCGCCTGTGCATCAGCCTGTATGCGCAAACGGCCCATGGCCGGGCGTTGATCGAGCGTTTCCAGAACGCCGGTTCCGGCGTGTCGGTACGCCCGCCTGATTACCGCTCGCAACTGCGTTGGATCATTCCCCTGCTGTTGCTGGCGGCGTTGATTTTCCCGTTCTTCGCCAGCAAATACCTGCTTACCGTGGTGATCCTCGGGCTGATCTATGTGCTGCTCGGCCTGGGTCTGAATATCGTGGTGGGTCTGGCCGGCTTGCTCGACCTGGGTTTCGTGGCCTTTTATGCCATCGGCGCCTACGGGCTGGCGCTGGGTTATGAATACCTCGGCCTGGGCTTCTGGAGCATGCTGCCGCTGGGTGCCTTGCTGGCGGCATTCGCCGGCATGCTGCTGGGCTTTCCGGTGCTGCGCATGCATGGCGACTACCTGGCCATTGTCACCCTCGGCTTTGGCGAGATCATTCGTCTGGTGCTGAACAACTGGCTGAGCTTTACCGGCGGGCCGAACGGCATGTCGGTGCCGGCGCCGACGGTGCTGGGGCTGGAGTTCGGCCGGCGGGCCAAGGAGGGCGGAGTGCCGATCCATGAATATTTCGGCTTCGCCTACAACCCCAACCTCAAATTTCTGTTCATCTACATCATGCTGTTTCTGGTGGTGATTCTGGTGCTGTACATCAAACACCGCCTGACTCACATGCCGGTGGGTCGCGCCTGGGAGGCGTTGCGCGAGGACGAAGTGGCCTGCCGCTCGCTAGGCCTCAACCACGTGCTGGTCAAACTCTCGGCGTTCATGCTCGGCGCTTCCACCGCAGGCCTGGCTGGGGTGTTCTTCGCCAGCTACCAGGGCTTCGTCAATCCGTCGTCGTTCACCTTCTTCGAATCGGCGCTGATCCTCGCCATCGTGGTGCTCGGCGGCATGGGCTCAACGGTCGGCGTGGTGATTGCCGCATTCGTGCTCACGGTGGCGCCGGAGTTGCTGCGCAGCTTTGCCGACTACCGGGTGCTGTTGTTCGGCATGCTCATGGTGGCGATGATGATCTGGCGACCACGCGGGCTCATCCGCATCAGCCGTCGTGGTTTCGTTCCGCGCAAGGGAGTAGCGCCATGAGCGACGATTACATTCTCAGCGTCGATAACCTGATGATGCGCTTTGGCGGCATCAAGGCCCTCAACGACGTCAGCCTGAACATCCAGCGTGGCAGCATCTCGGCGCTGATCGGCCCCAACGGGGCTGGCAAGACCACGGTGTTCAACTGCCTGACCGGTTTTTACAAGGCCACGGGCGGACGTATCCGGCTCAACACACGCGGTGGCCAGACGGATGTCATCCAGGTGTTGGGCGAGCCCTTTCGCCTGGGTGATCTCATTGCGCCGCGCCAGTTGGGCAGTCGGCTCTGGTACAAGCTGTTTGGCGGCACCCACCTGGTCAACCGTGCCGGGCTGGCGCGCACCTTCCAGAACATCCGCCTGTTCCGTGAAATGTCCGTGGTGGAAAACCTGCTGGTAGCCCAGCACATGTGGCTCAACCGTGGCCTGCTGGCCGGCGTGTTCCAGACCCCGAGGTTTCGCCAGTCCGAGGAAGACGCGCTGAACCATGCATTCTACTGGCTGGAAGTGGTCGATCTGGTGGACTGCGCCAACCGCCTGGCCGGTGAATTGTCCTACGGCCAGCAGCGCCGCCTGGAGATTGCCCGGGCGTTGTGTACTCGCCCGCAGCTGATTTGTCTGGACGAGCCGGCAGCGGGTCTAAACCCGCCGGAAACCGTCGCCTTGAGCCGCATTATCCGTACTCTGCGCGACGAGCATGACCTTACGGTACTGCTCATCGAGCACGACATGGGCATGGTCATGAGCATCTCGGATTACATCGTGGTGCTCGACCACGGCGACGTGATCGCCCAAGGCCGACCGCAGGACATCCGCCATGACGCCAAAGTGATTGCCGCGTACCTGGGCGCTGACGAGGAGGAGGTGGTATGAGCGTCCAAGGGCCATTGCCGAGTATTCCGTTACTTGAGTTCCGCGAGGTGGATGTGTTTTACGGTCCGATTCAGGCCTTGCGGGGCGTCAGCTTGCAGGTGGGCGAGGGCGAGACGGTGTGCATGATCGGCGCTAACGGCGCGGGCAAGTCGACGCTGTTGATGTCGATATTCGGCCAGCCGCGTGCGGCAGCGGGGCAAATCCTGTTTCGCAGCCAGGACATTACCCACAAGTCGTCGCACTTTGTTGCTTCAAGCGGGATCGCCCAATCCCCGGAGGGGCGTCGCGTGTTTCCCGACATGAGCGTCGAGGAAAACCTGCTGATGGGCACCATTCCCATTGGTCAGGCCCATGCCGATGAAGACATGCAGCGCATGTTCGAGTTATTCCCGCGCCTCAAGGAGCGGCGTAATCAGCGCGCCATGACGCTTTCCGGCGGCGAGCAGCAAATGCTCGCCATCGCCCGGGCGCTGATGAGTCGGCCGAAACTGCTGCTGCTCGACGAGCCGTCGCTGGGGCTGGCGCCGATTGTGGTCAAGCAGATCTTCCAGATCTTGCGCGACCTGGCGCACGGCGGCATGACTATTTTTTTGGTCGAGCAGAACGCCAACCATGCGCTGAAACTGTCCGATCGCGGTTATGTCATGGCTAACGGGCAGATCCGCCTGAGCGGTAGCGGTGCTGAATTGCTGGGCAACGAAGAGGTGCGTAATGCCTATCTGGGCGGACATTGAGAGTCGAACGCGATGGAAGTGACAGAATTTGTCGCCAGTTGACGTAAACGGAAGCCTCGATTCCATCTGCTGGGAAGTTGTTCAGCAATTCTGTGGGCGCTTCTGTGCATAACCCGGAAATAACCGACTCAAATCCACACCCCATCGGCCTTTCAGCGCTTTGTTGCTTTTTTGTTCAATGGAAAACATAACGCATATCAGGCACTTGCCGGCATCCACGGCTTTTCCGGAGCAGCACGAGTTGTCCACCTAAGCTGTGGATAAAACGGTGGGTAAGTATGGGGTAAGCGTGCCAGATCGGCATGAAATAGGGCTTTGCGCAGGCTGATCGTTTTTTGGCCATTGGGAAAAAAGGATGGCCAGCCCGCCGGGCGGATGGTGCCGACGAGCTGACCGGGTGCTAATCCCTTAGCAGCGCCATCATCGTTGCTATCTTCGTGCCATTACCATGACTCCGGACAATTTTCTGCCATTCCTTGAGGCAAGCCGCAAAGCGGCTCAGGGCTTGGCACGCCCCGGGCCGAGCCAATGCCGGCCACCAACCATGATGAAACGCAACTGCTGGGTAATCTTCGCCTCGGCACTCAGGTGGGCGGGGAGGCCTGCGGGTGGCGGATCGATGAGTTCGGGGAGGGTGGCGAATACGGTTTTCACCACCAGGTCGGAGACCACCTCAATGGCCGGCACATCCAGGTGGGGCATGCGGTTCAGCAGCTGCAAGTCGGCGCACAGATCATCGGTGATCTGCTGGCGCAGGGTGGCGATGGCCTGGCGGATCGGCAGGGAACCGCCGTATTGCTCACGTGCAAGGAACAGAAACTGCACGCGGTTGGCGGCGACCGCATCAAGAAATATGCGCGTACTCGCTTCGATCAGGCCGTTCTGCTCGAACTCGTTGTGGCGTACCCGGCGCAGTGTGTCGCGAAAGGTTTCGCCCACTTCAGCCACCAGGGCCAACCCCAGCTCGTCCATGTCGGCGAAGTGACGGTAAAAGCCGGTCGGCACGATGCCGGCGCGGCGCGCGACTTCACGCAGGCTCAGGCTGCCGAAACCGCGATTGCAGTCCATCAGCTCGCGGGCGGCATCCATCAGGGCTTGGCGGGTCTGTTGCTTCTGTGCAGTACGAGGTAGGGGCATGGCAATGGCATGTCGGGCGGGAAACACGCTGCACTCTAGGGGCTGTTGAGGTGTCCCCGCAAGCCATGGGCGAAGCCATAGGGCGTCTCTAGGGGAAGAGACTCGGCGCCAGCATTGCCTGAACTACAGCCTTTTGCCATCGCCAGGCGAGCGCCCCTTGAGTATGCTCGGCGGCCTCTGTGGCGCGCTTGTGCGCCTTGGTAGTCGGAGTGCGCAATTATGGTGGCGGTGCAGGCGATTCTGCCGATATTCCTGTTGGTAATCCTGGGTTATGTGATCGGTCGGCGACGCTGGTTGAGTGGCGAGGCGGCCACCGGGCTGGCCAGCCTGACCTTCAAGCTGTTCATGCCTGTGCTGCTGTTTACCGGCATCGCCAAGGCCGAGCTGGCCCAGGGGCTGTCGCCGAACCTGCTGATCGGTTACTTCCTGCCAGTATTGCTGGTGTTCACCCTGGTCAATCTGCTGGTGCACCTGCGCCGTGGCAAGGCTTCGCCGCTGGGCCTGACGGCCGCCTATTCCAACAATGTGCTGATCGGCATTCCGCTGGTGGCCACCGTGCTGGGAGCGGATAGCCTGGTGTATTTGTTCGCCGTGCTGGTGTTCCACAGCCTGTTGCTGTTTTCCCTGCACAGCCTGTATGCGGCGTTCGGCAGTGGCGAAAAGGTGCAACCGCTGGCGCTGCTGAAGAACCTGGCCAACCCGGTGATCATCGGCCTGCTACTCGGCGCGGTACTCAACCTGTCCGGCCTGGCCCTGCCCGAGCCGTTGTGGAAACTGGCCAGCTGGCTGTCGGCCGCAGCCCTGCCGTGCGCGCTGATGGTGCTGGGCATGAGCCTGGCGCGTTACAGCCTGCATCTGTCCCGTGGCGTGCTGGGTCTTACCCTGGTGAAACTTGCGGTGTTTCCGGTAGCGGTGTACTTACTGGCGGCCTGGCTGGGGCTCAACGAGACGGCCCGCGCGGTGCTGGTGCTGATGGCGGCCTGTCCGACGGGAGTCAATGTGTTGGCCTTCGTGCGCACCCCTGAGGACAGCCGCACGGTCAGCTCGACGGTGTGCCTGTCGACCCTGTTGGCGGCGGTCAGTTTGCCGTTGTGGATGATGCTGCTGGGCTGATGCCCAGCGGATCGCTAGCACTGCTGCGTTTACCTGCACATCAGCCAGAATGAGCGTTGGCTGAATCCGATCAGAGATGAGACCGCATGAACAACGTCGCTCCCCGCTATCCGCTGGTACTGGTGCACGGCATGCTCGGCTTCGTGCGCCTGGCCGGTTATTCGTACTGGTACGGCATCGATACGGCGCTGCGTGCAGCCGGCGCCACGGTGCATGCGGTGCGCCTGTCGGCGGTGCATGGCAATACCGTGAGGGGCGAGCAGTTGCTGGCCCACGTCGACGCGATCCGCGCCGAGACGGGCGCCGAGCGGGTGCACCTGATCGGCCACAGCCAAGGTGCGCTCAGCGCGCGTTATGTGGCGGCGCTGCGTCCGCAGTGGGTCGCCTCGGTCACCTCGGTGGCCGGGCCGAACCAGGGTTCTGAGCTGGCCGATTACCTGCAGCTCAACCTGCGGCCGGACGGCCGCCCGCGGCGCTGGCTGGCGAGCATCACCCAAGGGCTGGCGCTGTTCATGCAGGGACTGGACCCCGCCGCCCATGGCCTGACCTTGCCGCGAGACGCTCTGGAATCGCTGCAAGACCTGGGCAGTGAAGGTGTGGCGGCGTTCAACGCGCGTTATCCACAGGGCCTGCCGGCACTCTGGGGCGGTGAGGGCGAGCATGAAGTAGACGGCGTGCGCTATTACTCCTGGTCCGGCACGCTGCAGCCGGGGATTACCGACCAGGGGCGCAACCGTTTCGACCCCAGCCAGCGCCTGTGTCGGCTGTTTTCACGTTGCTTCGTGCGCGAGGCGGGGCAGAACGATGGCATGGTTGGTCGTTTCAGCTCGCACCTGGGGCAGGTGATTCGCTCCGATTACCCGTTCGACCACCTGGACATCGTCAACCAGCAACTCGGCGCGGTGGGGCCGGGAGTCGACCCGGTCGCGGTCTATGTGGAGCATGCCCGGCGTCTGGCGGAAGCCGGGTTGTAGGATGGCGTTGAGCGCAGCGATACCCATCGTGTTGTCTTGCCATTGATGGGTATCGCTGCGGAGCCACTGGGTATCTTCTGCATGCGCCTACCTGCGCCTCAACCCATCCCACGCGCTGGGCATTAGACCAGCCGCGACTCCAGGCTGTTTCGGGCCAGACGTTGGGCCTGCTCGCGGGTCATGCCCAGGCTGTCGTGCAGGGCGATGAAGTTCTCCGTGACATAGCCGCCGAAATACGCCGGATCGTCAGAGTTGACCGTGACCTTCACACCCATTTCCAGCAGGTCGAGGATATTGTGCTGGGCCATGTCGTCGAACACCCGCAGCTTGATGTTCGACAGCGGACAGACGGTGAGTGGGATTTGCTCATCAATCAGTCGCTGTAGCAGGCGCGGGTCTTCGGCGGCGCGTACGCCATGGTCGATGCGCTTGGCCTTGAGGAGGTCCAGCGCCTGCCTGATGTACTCCGGCGGGCCTTCCTCCCCGGCGTGGCACACCGCCGGCAAGCCTTCGGCGCGCGCCTTGGCGAACACCCGCTCGAACTTGGACGGCGGATGGCCCAGCTCGGAGCTGTCCAGGCCCACGGCGATAAAGGCGTCGCGGTAGGGCATGGCCTGCTCCAGTGTCCTGAATGCTTCCTCCTCGGACAGGTGGCGCAGGAAACTGAGGATCAGCCCGCTTTGGATGCCCAGTTGACCGCGACCCTCCTTGAGGGCCTGGCCGATGCCGTTCACCACCACCTCGAAGGGAATGCCGCGATCGGTATGGGTCTGCGGGTCAAAGAAGGGCTCGGTATGCACCACACGCTGGGATTGGCATTTCTTCAGGTAGGCCCAGGTCAGGTCGTAGAAGTCCTGTTCAGTGCGCAGCACATCGGCGCCCTGGTAATAGAGATCGAGGAATTCCTGCAGGTTGTTGAAGGCGTAGGCGCGGCGCAGGCTATCCACATCGCTCCAGGGCAGGGAGATTTTATTGCGCTCGGCCAGGGCGAACAGCAGTTCGGGCTCCAGCGAGCCCTCCAGATGCAGGTGCAGTTCGGCCTTGGGCAAGGTATTGAGCCAGGTATGCATGAGTCGCTCCATCAAAACAGGTAGTTGCAGGCTTACCAGGGCAAGGCCTGGCCCTGGTAATCCAGGAAATGCAGGCCGCCCTTGCCTTCGGCTTCGCGCAGCACGCGGCACACACCTTCCGTGCTGGTGAGCAGGTCCACCGGTGCGCTGTTGCCGCCCATGTCGGTTTGTACCCAGCCGGGGTGCAGGCAGAGCAGGGTGCGGCGCGAATCTGCGCATCCTTGGGGTGTATTTTTCAGCAAAGCAGGCGGTCAA
>CAYPFO010000062.1:0-20404 GCA_964410065.1 uncultured Pseudomonas sp. | reverse complement strand
GCAGCGCCGAGCTCACCAAATACGCAGCCAACGCGATGCTGGCCACCCGCATCAGTTTCATGAACGAGCTGGCCAACCTGGCCGAAATTCTCGAGGCTGATATTGAGGCGGTACGCAAGGGCATCGGCTCCGACCCCCGCATCGGCTATCACTTCATCTACCCCGGCTGCGGCTTCGGCGGCTCCTGCTTCCCCAAGGACATTCGCGCGCTGCTGCACACCGCCGAACACAACGGGCAACCGTTGCGCCTGCTACAAACTGTCAGCGACATCAACGATGCTCAGCGCCATGTGCTGTTTCGCAAGCTGCAGCAGCACTTTCCAGAGGGTCTAGCCGGCAAATCCATTGCCGTCTGGGGGCTGGCCTTCAAACCCAACACCGACGACATGCGTGAAGCGCCCAGTCGCTATCTGATGGAGGCGCTGTGGCGCGAAGGCGCCACAGCGCGCGCCTATGACCCGGAAGCCATGTCCGAATGCCGCCGTATCTATGGCTACCGTGAAGATCTGGTGCTCTGCCCGACGCGCGACGACACGCTGCTCGATGCCGACGCCCTGGTGATCTGCACTGAGTGGAAAACCTTCCGCGTGGTCGACTTCGACTGGCTGGCCAGCAAGTTGCGCGCCGGCTTGGTCATCGATGGACGCAACCTCTACAACCCGCAACAGCTCGCCAACGCCGGACTGCTTTACCAGGGTATCGGTCTGCCGCAGATTGCGCCGCAAGCGAGCAGTTTATGAAAATCCTACTGACAGGCGCCGCCGGTTTTATCGGTGCGCATTGTGCCCTGCGCTTGCTGCGCGAGGGTCACCGGGTGATCGGCGTAGACAATTTCAATGACTACTACGATCCGGCCCTGAAAGAGGCGCGACTTGACTGGGTGCACCAGCAGGCCGGCGATTTCCCACTGTTGCGCCTAGACCTGGCCGATGCCGAGGCCGTGGCGTCGGTCTTCGCGGACTGCCGACCCGACGTCGTCATTCATCTGGCGGCGCAAGCCGGCGTGCGCTATTCGCTGAGCAACCCACGCGCGTATGCCAGCAGCAATATCGATGCCTTCTTGAATATCCTCGAAGGGTGCCGAGCTCACCCGGTGCAGCATTTGCTGTACGCCTCTTCCAGCTCGGTGTACGGCGCCAATCAACACACCCCGTACTCGGTACGCGACAACGTCGATCACCCGTTGTCGCTGTATGCCGCAACCAAAAAAGCCAACGAATTGATGGCCCATACCTACAGCCATTTGTTCGGCATTCCCTGCACGGGCCTGCGCTTTTTTACCGTGTACGGTCCCTGGGGCCGTCCGGACATGTCACCCATTCGATTTGCCCAGGCCATTGTCACCGGGGAGCCGCTGCAGCTTTACAACCATGGTCAGCACCAGCGCGACTTCACCTATATCGATGACATCGTCGAAAGCCTGGTCCGCCTGCTGGACAAAGCCCCACAGCCCAACCCGGACTGGGACCGCGAACACCCCGATCCGGCTACCAGCATGGCGCCCTGGCGCCTGTACAACATCGGCGGTCAATCCCCGGTGGAGCTGCGTGACTACCTCGCCGTGCTGGAAAAGCACCTCGGCCAGCGGGCGCAAATCGAGTTGTTGCCGCTGCAGGCGGGCGATGTATTAGCGACCTGCGCGGATGCCAGCGACTTGCAGCGAGATATCGATTTCCATCCCCGAATTGGCCTTGACGAAGGCATTGCCCGTTTCGTTGCCTGGTTTCGCGATTACTACCACAGGGATTCATCAGCGGCGCAACAGGAAGTATTGCCCATGCAGATGAAGCTCTCCCAACCCAGCTAAGGAGATTGATCGGCATGACCGCTTCTCATAGCAACTCGCTCCAACAGGGAATGACTCGGGAAAAACGTCTTGACCCGCTCCTGCGCGGCCAGATCGGTGAGCACCTGTGGGTACAGAATCGGGGCTGGATAACCAAACGGCCTGGCGGGCGGCCCTGGAATTTATCACGCAGTAAACGGTGCCTGGATGCCGTCGGCGCTCTGTGCCTACTGATTCTTCTGTCGCCGCTCCTGCTGGGTATCGCTTTGCTGATCAAGCTGGCCAGCCCCGGCCCCGTGCTGTTCGTCCAGCAGCGTACCGGTTATCGCGGCCGCCGCTTTGGCATGTACAAGTTCCGCAGCATGGTGACCAACGCCGAAGCGCTCAAAGAGTCGCTGCGCCACCTGAACAAGCACGGTGCCGACGCGGTGGATTTCAAGATCGACAACGATCCGCGGGTAACCCCCATCGGTCGCTGGTTGCGGCAGACCAGCCTGGATGAGCTGCCCAACCTGATCAATGTCGTGCTTGGCGATATGCGCCTGGTCGGTCCTCGACCCACCTCCTTCAATGCTGCGCGCTACCGCCCACACCATCTGGGGCGTTTGAGTACCTATCCCGGCATGACCGGCCTCTGGCAGATCTCTGGACGCAGCGATGTCGACTTCGATGATCGCGTCACGCTGGACATGCAGTACATCAAGCAACAGGGGCCGCTGCTGGATTTGCTGATCCTTATCAAAACCCCCGCCAAGGTGCTTTCCGGCCACGGGGCCAGTTGATCCTGGGCGATGTCCTCTTTTTCATTTGGAGTAGCCGTAATGAACATGTTCCGCGTCAACCAGATCGGGCTTCTCCTGGAGCGCGACAAACAGATTCTTGAGGCCAGCGAGAGCAATCTCACCACCACGGTTCTCAACCCGGAATGCCGTACCCTGCTGATCACCGGACCTAGCAGCGGATGCGGCACCAGCACCAGCGCGTTGTCTCTGGCCCGGCAACTGACCCTGTCAAGCGCCGGCAAGGTACTGCTGGTGGATGCCAGCCCCTCGCCTCAGGGATTGACCGCTTCATTCAAAATGGGCGGCGCACCGGGATTGCTCGATCTGCTGGCCAACACCAACCCCCAAAAACAGCTATCGGAATGCGTGCAGCAGCACCCCGATCTGCCCTTTGATCTGCTGCCCCTGGGCCTTCCGAGCAGCCAGAGCAAATACTTGCTCCATGAACAGATCCAGCGACTCTTCGATGCCCTTGGCCACCACTACCGGTTCATCGTCATTGATGGCGAGGCCATCTATGCCAGCAGCTATAGCCTCAGCCTGGCTGCCCTGGTCGACGGCGTAATTCTGGTAGTGCGCGGCGAACAGACCCGCTGGGAAGTCGCCCAGGCGGCGGTGCAGCGCTTGCGCCAGGCCAATGCCAATCTGCTCGGCAGCATTTTCAATGCCCGCCGTTACTACACGCCGAAATGGCTCTATCGCTACCTCTAATGGAACGACCAAGGATGATTGCCATGAGAAGCCTGACCCTTCTGTTGCTGGCGGTTCTGGCGGGTTGCAGCAGCAACTCTGAACGCTCCATACCTGCCCGCATTCTGACTGCGCCGGACGCCCTGGCCGGCCGCACCGAAATCCTGCCGGTCCAGCAAGTGCTACGGCCTATGGATGTGCTGGAAGTGATCTATCACATCGACCTTGACTCGGATGCCGCCTACCGCATCCAGAACGGCGACCAGCTGGAGCTCAATTTCGTCACCGCGCGCGGTCTGAACAGCTCCAAGACGGTGATGCCCGACGGCACCGTCAACCTGGAGTACGCCGGCACGGTGAAGGTGACCGGCCTGACGGTCAAGGAAGCCGAACAGAAAATCACCGAACTGTATTCGCAGACCCTGCGCAATCCGATCATTTCCGCATCCGTGCCCCGCGCCCAAAGCAACCTGCAAAACCTGCGCGATACCTTGTTCAGCCCGGGCGGTGGCATGAGCCGGGACATCACCATTGGCCCCGATGGCCGCGCCACGTTCCCAATGCTCGGCAGCATGCCGCTCACCGGAGTCACTTTGCAGGAGCTGGCCAAGGCCCTTAACCAACGTTACGCCAGAGAAGTGGGTCCACTGCGCGTTGACGTGCTGCTAAAGAACAGCATGCCAAACGAAGTCTTCATTCTCGGTGAAGTGGGCCAGCCAGGGGCTTATCCGGTGCGCCGGCCGATTTCCGTCCTTGAAGCACTCACCCTGGCGCGTGGCCACACCCCGCGCTCGGACTTGCGTGAAGTCATGATCGTCAATCGCCAAGGCGATCAGGTTGTGGCCCGCACCTACAACATCAAGGCGGTCCTTGATGATGACGCCAGCAGCCTCGCCTATCTGCAACCGGATGACCTTCTGTTCATTCCCAAGACCGGGCTGGCAAAGGCCGGCGACACCATGAAGCAACTGGCTGATGTGATTCTCTTCGGCGGCTTCAACTTCGGCTTCAGTTATCAAGTCGACAGCAAGGACAGCAATTGACTATGAACCAGAGCGAAAACTACCTGCATGAGTTTTTCCGAATTTTTTTCGCCAATCGACAGCTCATCAAGCGAGTCTTCTTGCTGTTTGCCGTACTGACGCTACTGATTCCTGTACTGGCCAAGCAGACCTTCGAGATCACTGCAGAGGTGCTGGTGCAATCCAAGAAACTGCCGCAGGTGGATGCCAGCGGTGGGGTATTGGCGCCGATGAACGACGTCTTCGTGCCGCTGACCCTGATCGACATGGAAACCGAAAGCAATATCCTGCGCTCGCCTGCGCTCATCCGCCGTACCGTCGAACAACTGTACGCGGAAGGCTTTTGGCAGACCGAAGAAACCCTGCTGCAACGCATGATCACCACACCCCTACAGATTCATGTCATCGATCCATTGCGCGAGCATGTTTTTTACCCCGCCCGTGAGTTGCTTGGCCTGGAAACCAAGCCGGTGCGCGACACGACGCTCGATGCCCTGACCCTGCAGATTCTTGAAGACCTGGAGATCCAGACGATTCCCGGTTCCAACGTCATCTCGGTGGTCTACACAGCCAAGGAACCGGCCCAAGGCACCCTGCTGACCAACCGGCTGCTCGATACCTACCTGGTGCATCGCCACGACTTGCAATCCAACGATCTGCCCGAGGGCTTTTATGAACAGAAGAAGGCTCAATACCAGGAACGCCTGAACTCCCTGGAACAACAACGCCTAGCGCTGCTGGGAGGGGCCAAAGCCGCCAACCCCGACGAAGAAATCACTTTCCACTTGAACGCCATCAACCAGGAAGAACAGGCGCTCAACCAATACCGAGACCGTGAGCTCGAAGGCAGGCGCTGGCTGGAATATCTGCATAACAGCCTGGACGTGGCGCGCAATGCCAAGCTCAACGACTACAGCTTCCCCTATACCTTCTCCAGCACGCTGGAAAACACCACCTACGATGACCGCGAGATTCGTCAATTGGGTGATCGCCTGATCGAACAGGTCAGCCAGTACGGCCTGGAAAGCGATATTTTCCAAGCCGACAGCGCGCCCATGCAGACGCTACGGGCGCAGATCCAGCGCACCCGGCAGCAGTTTCTGCGCGTCGTGGGCAACCGCATCAGCGAGCGTGAAAAATCCCAGGAAATCATTGCTGGTGTAATCGCGCAGAAATCCGCACGCATCGGCGAATACAAGGAACGCATTCGCGAACTGCAGGGCATCCAGTCAACACTGCGCCAACTCAATACCGAAACTGAAGCCCTGCATCAGGCCTTCTTTGCCTACACCCAGCGCTTCGAGGAAAGCCGCTCCAGCGACCTGCTTGGCGCCCTGTCCAACGCACGCATTCTCAGCCGCCCTATCGAGCCCACCACGGCCAGCTTCCCCGTGCCCAGCAAGGTAATTCCCCTAGGGCTGCTGACGGGCCTGCTGCTGGCCATTGCATTGGGGTATATCCGCGAATTCTTCGATCATCGCTTCAAGCATCCGGCACAAGTCTCCCAACAGCTGGGCCTGCCGGTACTCATGACCATCGATGCGAATAATCCCGACCTCGCCAACCCGCACAAGACAGGAAGTCTGCCATGGATTCGGCACTGGGCTACCAACTGACGGGAACCCAGGACACGCCGCTGCAAATCATTCACTTGCTGAGCAGCGGCGGCTTCTACGGACTGGAAAGGATGCTGCTCGATCATTGCCGACACACTCCCGGCCATCATCAAGTGCTGCTTCTGGATGGCCCGCAGAGTCTTGCCGATCGTTTCCTCAAAGCCGGCGTGCCGCTACACCGCAGCCCGGACCGTCGCAGTCTTTGGCGGCATCTGCAGGCGGCGGAGGGTCCGCTGCTGATCAATGGGCATGGGTTCAAAGGACTCGTCCTGGGCTGGCTGGCAGCCGTGCGTTTCGGCCTGCCGCTGATTACCACGCAACATGGTTTCACTCCGAGCAATCGCAAGCAGCGCCTGTATACCTGGCTCAGCCTGCAACTGTGCCGCACCCCCCAGGTGCGCGCCGTGGCGTGTGTCGCCGACAGCATCGCTCGCCTGCATCAACGGGCCGGCGTCGCTCGGCACAAGTTGCATGTGCTGCCCAACGGACTGCCGCCCGCTCAGGAGCACACGCCTGAGCGCCCTGCTTCGGCACCGGCGGCGCCGCTGATCGGTTTTGTCGGACGTCTCAGCCAGGAAAAAGGCCCGGATCTGTTTGTCGAGCTGGCCATCCAGCTGTGTCGCCGGCATCCGCAACTTTCCGCGGTAATGCTCGGTGAAGGCCCCATGCGCACCGAGCTGACGGCACGCATCGAAGCCTGCGACCTGCAAAAAAGGATTCAGCTCGCCGGCTACCAGACGGATATGGAAGGCTGGCTGCGCAGCCTGGATGTGCTGGTGCTGAGTTCACGCACGGAAGGCACACCCATGGTGCTGCTCGAAGCCATGCAACTCGGCACACCGATTGCCGCCTTCGCCGTGGGCGGTATTCCCGATGTGCTCAGCCATGAATATTCCGCCTTGCTCAGCCCGGCTGAGAATCTCTCCTGCCTGTCCCAGCAGGTTGAACGCCTGGTGCTGGATCCGACCCTGCGCGATCGACTCACCGCGCAGGCGCGGCAGGTCCAGCTGGGGCGCTATCACTTGCCATCCCAGGCCGAACACTGGCGTCAGCTTTATTGCCGCGTGGCAGGAGATTAACCATGCCGCTGATCATTCCCCTGTTCCTAATGCTGGGGCTCGCCGGGCTATTGCTGCTGGCCAGCCCCCTTCCCTACCTTGCTCCCTTGGTAGCACCCGCCATCATTGCCCTGGGTGTGCTCTACAGATACCCGTCCTGGGGCATTCTGGGCCTCCTCGCCATGGTGCCGGTCGAGGGCTTGTTCCCTGCGGGCAGTGCAATCACCGGCGCCAAACTGGTGGGTTATGCCCTGATTGGCGTGGTCGCCCTGCAACTACTGTTGCGCCAGCTCCCGGAGCACCGTCTGCACAGCAACTTGTGGAAGTTATTGCTGCCCTTTCTGCTGTGCTACCTGCTGAGCCTGATGTTCAGTCGCCACGTCCCCGTCTCTCTGAATGACTTGCGTCAACTGATCGTCGGCCTGTCACTGTTCGGGCTGACTTTGCTGCTGTACCGCGAACTCAACCTGCTCTGGATGGCCAGGCTGCTGGTCCTGTCCGTGGCCTTCAGCGGCGTGATCGCCCTGGACAATATCGACGCCACCACCGGTCGTTCCATGGGTTTGCTCGCGGATCCCAACTATTTCGCCATGCTGTTGACCGGTGCTATCCCCCTGGCGTTTTGGCTGGCCTTGCAATCCAGAGGCTGGTTGCTGCGTCTGTTCTGGCTCGGCATGTTGGGTTTTCTCATGTTCGGGGTGATGAAGACCGGGTCGCGCTCCGGCTCCGTTATTGTCCTGGTGTGCATTGCCGGCACGCTCTGGCACTTCCGTGACTACCGCAAACGGCTGCACCCGCGACATTTCGGTTTCGTGCTGCTCAGCCTGATCATCGGTCTGCCGCTGCTCTTTGCAGCCTTACCGGATGAGTACGTCACCCGGGTCAAGTCGCTGGTGATTCTCAAGGAAGGTGCTCGCAACTTTGAGGACCCTTCTCTGGGACGACGTTCCTCCTATGTGGTGGTCGGCAGTGAAGTCATTAAAACGTCGCCCCTGCTCGGCTCCGGCCCCGGCACCTTCCCCCTCGAATATGCAGAACGCTCCTATTCGGTGGCTTATTCACTGAGTGCCAATGATCCCAACCTGTTCCGCGTAGCCCACAACACCTACCTGGGCATGCTCAGTGAAACCGGCTTGCCGGGGGGCCTGCTATTCATAGGCCTGGTGGTGCTGGGGCTGAAGAACTATCTGGCCAGTCGCGCCATCTGGATGAATCGCGGCGATGAACGGCAAGCCCAGCTGGCAGCGTTTTTCGGTCTGTCCTACGCGGCCATTGCCTTGTTCCTGCTGTTCCTCAGCATCCCCAATAGCAAAGTGCTGTGGATCATGTTGGCCATTTCCAGCGGCATGCGCCTGCAGGCCGAAGAGCAACCGGCCCTGGAGACGCGCCCATGACCCGTATCAGCGTGATCATTCCCATGTACAACGAGGCACGCCATATCGGTCGCACCCTGGAGTCGGTGCGGCGCGCGGCGCGGCGCGCAGGCTGCGACTGGGAAATCATCGTGCCGGACAACGGCTCTACCGATGCCGGCCCGCAGATCGCCCGCGAACAGGGCGCACGAGTGCTGGACTGTCCCGGCATCAGCATCGGCGCCCTGCGCAATCGGGGCGCAGCTCAGGCCCAGGGGGAATGGCTGGCGTTTCTCGATGCCGACATGCAGGTACCCGAAGAATGGCTGGAAACTTGGCGGTACGTGCAAAACCAGAACCGTGCCGAAGTGCTCGGCCTGGTGCACCTGCCACCGCCGCAGGCCCCCTGGTATGCCCGCGCCTGGCTGCAACGCGTCGGGACCGCCCGTGAACAGGCTGGTCTGCGTGACTGGCTGCCCACCGCCAATCTGTGCATGCCGCGCACTTGGTTCGAGCGCGTCGGCGGGTTTGACGAAAACCTGCGCACGGGCGAGGACAAGGATCTCAGCCTGCGGCTTGGCCAAGCGGGTGCACGCCTGCTCAGCTTGCCGCAGCCGACTGTCTGGAACTGGGGTTTCGAGGGCAGTTGGAGCGAATGGCTGGGCAAGGAACTATGGCGCCAGTGCAGCCATGTCCAACTGCTGCGCAAAAATGGGCTGAGCCTGCGTTTGCTGCGTTTCCCTTTGCTGGCGAGCGGGATCTGGTTACTCGACCTGCTGGCCCTGCTCGCCCTGGTTCAGCAAAAGTGGCCTGCCGCCTTCGCCTTGTTCGTACTCAGCCTGGCACCCGCTCTGGGCCTTGCGCTGCGCGAAACTCATCGCCGCTTTACGCCAAAGCTGACCGCCCAACTCTGGTTTCTGCACTGGCTGCGCCTGCATGTGACCGGTGCCGGTCTGCTGTTCGGTCTGTTCAATTTCACTCCACGGAGGCCCGCTCGTGGCTGAATTCGTTTTCTGGTTGTGCCTGTTGCTGCCCGTCTATGCCTATCTGGGTTATCCACTGCTGATCGGCCTGATTGCCCAGCTCAAGCCGGCCCCTTTGCGCCAGGCCGAACAGTCACCGAGCGTAAGCATCATCATCGCCGCACATAATGAAGCCGAGCACATAGGCGCAAAACTACAGACCCTGCTGCATCAGGATTACCCGTCCGAGCAGTTGCATATCATCGTGGCCAGTGATGGCTCATCAGATGGCACGGTGGCCGAGGCACAGTCCCTCGCCGATCCTCGTATCCAGATCCTCGACCTGCCCCGTCGCGGCAAGGCCCATGCCCTCAATGAAGCCGCGGCGGTTGCCCGCGGTGACATCCTGGTATTCACCGATGCCGATAACCGCTGGGCCAAAGACTGTCTGCGCGAACTGCTGCGAGCCTTCTCCGACCCTCGGGTTGGCGCGGCGGGCGGGCACATCGATATTCCCCACAGCGGCGCCCACCTTGGTCTCGGTGATCAACTTTACCGTCGTTACGAATCCTGGCTACGCCGTGCGGAAAGCCGTGCCGGCTGCCTGGTTTCGGCAGATGGTGCCCTGCTTGCTCTGCGCCGCTCGTTGTTTCAAACCATTCCGGCAGACGTCACGGACGATTTTTACATCAGCACCAGTGCGGCCGTGGCGGGCCAGCGCATTGTTTTCGTGGACACCGCCCAGGTTCTCGATCAAGGGGTGGACGAGGCCGACAAGCAGTTCCGCCGTCGGCTGCGGGTCACCGTGGGCGGTTTGCAAAGCCTGGCGCAACGTCGCGAACTCCTCAATCCCCTGCGCTACGGCAGCTATGCACTGGCCTTGATCAGTCACAAGCTGATCCGCCGTCTGGCCCCGCTACTGCTGATTCCACTGTTGCTCAGCAACGTCTGGCTGTGGTCGGAGGGAACCTTCTATCAGTTTTCCCTGGTTGCCCAACTCAGCGCCTACCTGGTTGCCCTGGCCGGTTTGCTGGATCGTCAACGCCGCCTGCCCAAACCTTTTCGCCTGGCCGCCTTTCTACTAGTCACCCTGGCCGGCATGAGCCTTGGGCTTTGGCAATTCCTGCGCGGGCAGCGCTACAGCCTGTGGAATCCACAACAGAATCGCTAAGGGTGCAAAATGAAACTGAGACAGGCCTTAAAGGCAGGTGCTGGCTGGCTTTATTTGCATGCTCCCCTGCCACAACGCCTTCATGCTGAAGGTGTGATTCTCATGTTGCATCGGGTTATTGCCGATGACCGGGCCGCCGCCCTGCCGCATCGCAACGAACTCTGCCTGGGCAGCGCCGCGTTTGAACGGCTGCTGCGCTGGCTGCGCCGTCATTTCGACTGCGTGCCACTGATGGAGTTGCTCGATCCCAACGCCGCGCCGCCATCCGGGCGGCTGCGCGTGGCGCTAACCTTCGATGATGGCTGGCGCGACAACGCTACCCACGCCTTTCCCCTGCTGCAGCGCTACCAGATGCCGGCCAGTATTTTTCTGTCCACCGATTTCATTGGCAGCCAACGCGCCTTCTGGTGGGAAAGCATCGGCGAAACCTTATGGGGCACATACGGCCCAACCGCACGCAACACACTATGCGCACAACTGCGTGAAGCCGGAGCCGAAGCACCGGCCGCCCTTTTTGCGCAGCCCGATCAATATCGGCGCAGCCTGCTGCTGGCGCAGTATCTGCAATGCCTCAAGCAACAGCCGGCCGGACTGTTGCAGGCCTTGGCGGACCAGTGCCCCGACAGCCTCGAACCCCAGGCCCTCGACTGGCAACAGGTACGTGAACTGGAGGATTCCGGGCTGATTCGCTTTGGCCCCCACGGTGCCAGCCATGCCATTCTGACCGGGCTAGATCACGCCCAGTTGGAACGTGAACTGCAGGACAGCAGCCGCATGTTGCGGCAACGTTGCCGCCGCCCGCTGCCAGTGTATTGCTACCCCAATGGTGACCATGACGAACAGGTTCGCCGACAGCTGGCCCGCCATCATGAATACCGTCACGCCCTGAGCACCCGACCCGGCCTGTTCCGCGGCCGAGGCGATAACCTGGCCTTGCCGCGTATCGGCGTCAGCCAGCGTACGGCGCAACGTCCGGAGCTGCTGGCCTGGCGCATGCTGTCGAGTGGTCGCCAATGAGCCGCTCGCGTTTTATTCGCCACATGCTGCAAAGCGTGGGTACCAGCCTGGCGATGCTGGTCCTGCGCCTGATGCGCAACGTCCTGCTAGCTCGCATCCTGGGTCCCGCGGACCGCGGACTGTTCGCACTGCTCAGCGCCATGCCGGAAATGATCAGCGCCGCCACCAGCGGCGGCCTGAATACCGCGCTGAGTTATCAGTCAGCCCAGCAGCGGCCCATGGGCGCGCTACTGACCCAGGTATTGATCTACGGCTGTCTATTCTCAGCCGCGGCCACCTGCTTGGGCGTCCTCCTGTTGCAGCAGTTCGGGCAAAGTCTGGAGATCACCCAGGAATTGGGCTCACTCGCCTGGCTGTTGCTCTTGGTGGTGCCGTTGTTCGTGATGAAGAGCGCCCTGCTCAATCTGCACAATGCCGATGGCAAGGTCGGTGCGTTCAACAGCCTGCGCCTGATCGAGTCGCTGGTCCCGCTGTTGCTGTTTCTAGGCTTGTTCCTGATGTGGCAACGCTTCGCCCTGGAAGCGGCGTTGATCAGTTGGATCGGCGGCCTGCTGCTGGTGGCGATCGTCGGTCTGTGCCTGCTGGGCCGTTACCACACTATTCGTCTGCGCTGGGACCGTGACACCCGCAGCGAAATGTGGCAATTCGGCAGCAAAAGCCATCCGGACATCCTGTTTCAGCAGATTCTCATGCGCTCGGATTATCTGCTGATCGGCTTGTTGCTCGACAGTGAGGCGCTGGGTTATTACGCCATGGCCAGCGCTGCAGCCGAGTTATTGATCATTGTCCCCGAGGCGGTCACCACACCGCTGATGAAACGCCTGTTGCAGCAGGGTGAAGGCATCGATGAGCTGACCCCACTGGCCCTGCGCCTGACCGGAACCGCCATGCTCGGCGCCTGCCTGAGCATGGCGGTGATTGGCGAATGGCTGATCGTGTTGCTGTTCGGCAATGCCTACCAGCCCGCCTATCCAGCGCTGGTGGCCTTGCTACCGGGCATTTTCAGTTTGTGCTACGCCAGCATCCTGCACCTCGACCTGCTCGGCAAACAGCGCCCCGGCGCCCTGTCAGTGATGGCAGGCGTAGCTGCGGCAATCAACCTGAGCTTGACGTTCTTCCTGATTCCTCACTGGGGCATCGTCGGCGCGGCCTATGCCTCCTCGTTGGCCTATAGCCTGCTGACCCTGGGCATGCTGTTTCTGTATTGCCGACTCAGTGGTGTGGCCGTTACCAATACCTTGCTGATCCTGCCCAGTGATCTGCGTTTCCTGTTCAACCACCTGCGTCGGAGGCCGGTATGCGAAGCCGATGGGCTCTAACCTGGCTGTTAGTCGTCGGCCTGCAACCACTCGCCCATGGCCTGGAATGGTCGGGCATTCGGGACGGCGCGCTGCACCTGAAGCCTGCTGCCGACGAGCCCTTGCAGATCGCCTGGGAGCCGGCATGGCAGGCCGATGGCAACGAGGAGCGTCTGTACTTGCAAGACAGCACAGGCAAGCTGCTGCAACGTTTCGATATTCCTGCCCACGAGCAGCGCGGTACGCGTCGATGGCCGCTGCATACCGCCAGTAGCGGCTACCGCCTGGAAATCCCCGGCTACAGCTTCCGGCTTTACCAGATCAGGCATGGCGATAAAACCGCCTCGCTGTTCGAACCGGTCAAAACCCATTTCAGCATGGAGGCCGGCCGCGACCAGACGCTGTATTTTCGCGTCCCCGCCGGGGTTAGCGTCCAGTTGGGCGGCAAGCATCACGGTGGTGTCCACGCCCTGACTGCGGAGCGGCTAAGTGACAAGCACCAGGTGCACTTGCAATTGCAGCGCCATGCCTTGTACCCGCGCAGCGACCTGGTCAACCTGCCGGTCTCGACGCAGGAGCAGATCTGGCGCTTGCGTTTGCTGGGCAAAGGCAAGGCCGCCTTCTGGCTGGATGGCACCGACAATCTGTTTGCCCAGCGCCCGGAGCATCTGTACCAGCCCAGCCAGCCACCGGGCCGGGTAGGTTTGGCCCTGCACAACAAAGTGCTCGGACCTACCGCGAAGCTCGGTGTAGCGCTGCCTTACAGCCTGCCGGAAGACGCTACATTGCTCGGCACTCTGCGCCCTCAAGCAGCCGGCCATTACAGCTTCGTCAATGTCATGGCCCGCAATCCACAGCATGAGCAACGTTTTCGCCCCCTGTTCCGGCATAAATATGGCATTGCCAATGACATAACCTTGCTGGCGAAGACCGGGCGGGTGGCCGACCTGGATTTTGATGCCACCAGTCGCGCGGGCCTGCAAGCCTGGCTGGACAGCACGTCGCGCCTGGGCGCCGGCGGCACCCATTTCCTGTCCATGGCCGACGAGCCCAACCTCAACTATTCCAGCTACTCCCGCTTCGCCGATTATTTCCGTGCAATGGCCGAACGGGTACGCGCCCACCCTGACGCCCACGCTGCCGGCATCCGCATCGCCATTCCGGCTTCTTCGCGACTGGTCAATGGGCCGACCATGACCGACTCCCGCAACCGGCGCGGTATCGACTGGGCAAAACGTCTGCTGGACGAACACGAGCCACTGATCGACGCGTTGGCCTGGCACGAATGGATGGTTCGCGACCTGCGGGCCACGGATTGGTATCGCTACAGCGTGCGTCAGGCGGCCGACCTGGTGGGTCTCGACGAACAGGGTCGGCCCCGAAAGGCGCTGCTGATCGATCAGACCAACCTGTCCAGCGGCAACACCATCAGTCATTACGAGCAGGACACGCAGTTCGCTGCGCTTTGGTGGGCATCCGTGGCCATACAGTCTTCTGCGGATGGTTTGCTGGACATGCTCAACTGGTTCCTGCTGGCCGATGACGACGGGCATTTCAAAGGCATGCTGCGCCTTGATGCTACCGGGAACTACAGCCTCCGGCCGGTGGGCCACGCGATGAATTTCATGCAGCGCTATTGGGGCGACGACGTCCTGCTGCTGGATAACGATGCGTTTGAAGTCGATGCATTGGCCAGCCGTTCTGACAAGCAACTCAATCTGCTGGGCGTCAACAAGGTCGATCGCCTGCAGCGGGTACGCTTCACCCATCCCAATGTGACCTGTTCCGGACTCGATCCACCCCGCCTGAATCTGTTCAGCGCTATTCCTGTTGTGCCGGGAGCGGTGAACTGCGTGTCAGGCGCCTGGCAGTTCGAGGTTCCCGCAGAGTCGCTGTTCGCACTAACCTGGGAGCAACCATGAGCATTCGTGAGCTACGCAGCAAACTCCAGCGCAAGGGACTGATGGGAAGTCTGCGCCTGTTCACCGAGCGTTACCTGTACGCCCATCATCAGCTGATCTGGTTCGCCCGCGAGCTGCATGGCAATCCGCTGTCCTTGCCACGCCGCCACGCTTGGCAGTATGTGGATACGCGAAGCGACCTGCTGCCAGCGTTCAAAAAAAACTTTCCGGAGCAGATCGGCGTGATGCGTGACTTGCTGGCCCAGCCCGACCTGCATGGCTATGTCGCGCTGAACCAGCAAGGTGAGGTGTGCGCCTACATGTGGATCAGCCCGCGGGATTATTACGATGCCCATTACTTTCGTGGCTGGTTTCCAGTTACCGCCGGTGATGCCTACCTGTTTGCCCTGGAAGTGGCGGTAACCCATCGGGGCAGCGCAGTGTTTCTCGGTGGTCAGAACCATCTATGGCAACTGCTGCAAAAGCGGGGTTATCGACGGGCCGTGGCTGTGGTGGACGCCAACAATCACCTCATGCTGCGCCTGATCAAGCGCCTGGGTTTTCGTCCGGATGGCCGCATCGTGGATGCCTACACCTTGTTCGGCTATATCCGTTACACCCGCCAACCGGCTGTTGCTGCGTCGCCGGTGCACACCGGGAGCGAGCCTGGATTCTCTCGCTCAAAGTGACCGGTGGTTGCTCAGGATCGTTTCAGCCGCTGCTGGAAACGCTTCAGCCAAGGCAGGCGGGCCACATACAGGTTAGCCAAGGGGTGCCCGCTACTGATGGTGAGGTTACATAGCGAGCGGCGCTCCAGATACAACCGGTTGAGCAGTTCGTTGTCCGGCGCCGAACACGAGTCCAGCCAGCGAAGCCCGCGGTCTCTGCGGTCATGGGCACGACAGACATTCTCCAGCTCCAGCAACACGCCTGGGGCATAGCGCGCATAAGCCTCGTCATAAGCGGACTTGAAGGCAAAAGCGCCGGGGGCGGCGATAAAATCACACACCATGGCCAGTGGCTGGTCATCCAGGGTCATCGACAGCATGGCCAGTTGCCCGCGACGATGGGCTTCACAGGCCATTTCCTCAAAAAAACGTCTGCAGCTCGGTCGACTGCCTATCGCCGTGTTTTCCTTGCCTTTCCATCCCTTGAGCTCCAGCGCGACAAAGGCATCGAGCCAAGGCTGCAGGTTCCCTTCATCGGGCTGCAATTCATGAACCTGCAGGTTTCCCTGCTCCGCCAAACTGTCTCGCAAGCGCTGATATTTCCGCAGTTTTTTTCCCGCCATCGTTTGCTGCAGATACGCCTGGCCATCCTTCTCCCCGGCTACCAGCAAGGCGCGCTGGATCAGGGAACCCTGCAAAAAACGCATGCGGCGCAGTTGCAGTTGCTGGCGCAAGGCCTGAGCCCAAGCCCCATCGGCTGTCACGCCGCTGAGGAGCACCAGCGGGTAACGGTAGCGGTGCTGGTGCAGCCACTGGATGAAGCTGCCCGCCACCTCCGTTTCACGGCCACTTCGCAAACAAGGGGCAGTGGAAAAACAGTATCGATGGCGCAGGCTGTGCAGGCTGTACACCGGCAAATACTGGCACATGGGCTTGGCCAGCAACGGCAGAACACCATCAACAATCGGCTCACTGCTGCCCTCTTGCACAAAAAACAACAGTTTGCTGGTTTTGTCCCGGCCCAGATGTTCCAGCGCCGGACCCACAGCCCAAGGCGCGTAAAAGACGTTCGCTTCGGAAGGGCTTTCCGCCAAACGCTCCCAGCTCTTCAGAAAAGGCTGGGCTTGGGTAAACGAGGAGGCTTCGACAATACGGTGACCGAATGCCGAGACGACCGGCTCTGCAGCGGAAAGCAGAAAAAGGTTATTCATGTGTGCATCCATGCAAACAGAATGAATTGCCCCGTTAGGGTAGAGAACCAGGTCACCGCAGGTGACCCGCCACGTGAGGCCTGACAGCCACACCTTGGCTGCGTCCCGTCAGGCTGTGGCGAACTCTAGCGCAAGAGTTATAAAGCCGATTCGTCAACCGGACAGATGTCCTGTTTTTTGGGCAATCAACGTGTTTCTTGTCTTGTCGGGGGCCAGGCACGGCAAAGCCTGCTATACATCCCTGCAGCCAAAACGGCAGGCAGGATGTCGCCGCTCGGCTAGCAGAACCCCGCCAGTGCGCCCTGATGCGCGATTCGTCTTACCTTTAGCCTGAGCGACTCGGTCATGGATTACCGCTTCCAATGGTGTCATTCCCTTTCCGCCACCGAATTTCCCCTGCACGCGTACGACCAGCTGTGCGGCCGCCTGCCGCACTGCACCCCGTTCAATCACGCCGGCTGGCTGGTGGCCGCCGAACAGGCCCTGGAGCCGGACCAGCGCCTGCATATCCTTCTGGTTTGGGAGCGTGACCAGTTGCGCCTGTGCCTGCCCCTGGTTCAGATGCGCGATTCCCGATTCGGCTTTTCCTGGCGCGTGCTGCGCCATCTGGGTTATCCGCTGAGTGACCGCTTGGCGCTGGTCTGCCAACTGGATGAAGCGGGACTCACCCAGGCCTGGAAGGAAATTGGCCGGCGTCTGCCCCATAGCGTTTTGCAACTCAACGAGTTGACCACCGATCCGAATACCCAGCGCAGCATGGAGCATTGGGCGCGTCTGTGCTCCAGCCATCATCGCCATCTGAGTTGCCGCGCACCGTTCCATCGGATCACGCCCGAGGATCACAAGGAGCCTAACCGAGACCTGCGCTACAAGTTGCGCCGGGCACGCAAGCGCAGTGAGGAACGCGGTGCAGTAGTTCGCCGCGTGGTGCCAGACGCCACCACCATCGGTGCTGTGCTGGACAGCCTCGCCGCCGTGGAGCAGGTCAGCTGGAAGGGCCAGGAAGAAGTCGGCATTTTCTCCGGCGCGCGACGCAGCTGGATGATCCAGGCGTTCACCGCATTAGCCGCCGAAGACCTGGTCCGCGTGGTCATGCTTGAACATGAAGGCCGTTGCATCAGTTACCGGCTGGCCCTTTTTCACAACGGTCGCATTTATGACTACAACCTGGCGTTTCTGCCGGAATATGCCGACCTGGGCAGCGGTCGCCTCCTTTTGGATGAATGGATTCGCTGGGGCCTGGAAGACGGCTGGCAGTGGATCGATTCCTCGCGGGTCAGCCGCAGCGGCTCGACCCACCAGTTGCACGAACGCATGAGTGGACAGGTCGAGCACCTGCGCTGGAGTTTCTACTCCTGGCGTCCTGTCGGAATCCTGCTCGGCCTGGTTCATCGCCTGTGGGAACGGCGTAAGCAACGCCAGGTTGCCCAGGCTCCGACAGGCAAGCTGCAAGAGGCAAGCCGATGATTGCTCGTGTCATTATCAATGCCGATGATTTCGGCCTGAGCGCTGAAGAAAACCGCACCATCATCAGCGCTTTCGCACAAAACCTGATCAGCTCGGCCACGCTGATGGCCAACATGCCGGGATTTGTCGAAGCCTGCGAGCTGGCCCGACAACATCGCCTGCAAGGCAAGATCGGGCTGCACTTCAACCTCACCTATGGACGCTCACTGAGCCAGCCGATTCGAGCCGAGCGGCGACTGTGCAACCCGAGCGGCGAATTCGACCTGCAGTATCGGCAGCACCAGCTATGGCTGCCCAGACGCACTCGCCAGGCCATTGAAGAGGAGCTACGCAGCCAATGGCAGCGATGCGTAGAGCACGGCCTGCGCCCCACGCATATCGACTCGCACCAGCATGTGCACAACATCTGGCCAATCGGCGAGGTGGTGGCTCGCTTTGCCCGTCGCCAGGGCGTGCCATTGCGCCTGGCGCGTAATCTGGGCCGCAACCTGACCGTGCCCAAGCGCGTCTACAAGCACCTGCTCAACCGGCGCTTGCGCATGCTTGGCCACGCCAGCGCTGACCATGTGTGCACACCACTGGACCTGCACCACGGCGAGCTGCCCAGCGGCGGGACCCTGGAGGTCATCGCGCACCCCAGTCGCCTGAACAACGACTTCGGCGATGCCTATCTGGAGGAGAACCAATCATTGAGTGAACTGCTGGCGCGGCGTCTGGCCGACGTGCCGCGCATCGCCTATTCCGCGCTGCCAGGCGTCGCTCAGTAAGCGTCATGCAGACGGTGAATCTGCCGGCGCTGCTTCTTGCTCGGCCGCCCCTCGGTGGTAATGCCCAGGGCGCCGGCCTTGCGTTGCGCCGCCGCCTGCTCGCGCCTGGCAATGCTTTCTTCGGTTTCCCGATACAGCGCTTGCGCTTCAGTTGCGCCGCGACGCACTGCGGATAGTGCCAAAATGACCACGGTGCGCTCATCGAAGCCAGTGCGCAGAGTCAACTCATCACCGCATTTAGGCTCCTTGGCAGGTTTGCAGCGTTCACCGCGACAATGCACCTTGCCACCTTCGATAGCGGCCTTGGCCAGGGCACGGGTCTTGAAAAAACGTGCAGCCCATAGCCACTTATCCAGGCGAACCTTGTCAGTTTCTTTGTCGTTCATCAGTCTCTCATCCAGGCCCGGCTTGAGATCGGGCCTTATCAGCGTACAACAGATGCAGTTATTGCCGGGGCGCTCTAGAATGCGCGCCGGCTGCCAGCTCCCTAGAGCGTCAGGCCCGTCGAATTCCAACAGGGTCACGATGTGCGCACAACAGGCCCCACGACTGAAGCTGTTTATCCTTCATATCAACAGTTGCGAGGCGCGCGGCCGGACACCTATAACGTGGAAAGCCCAAACTCGGGGAGCGCCCGCCTTGAAGACCTTCGACGACCTGAGCGTGATCGGCCTGCGCGAGTGGATCGCCTTGCCCGATTTGGGGTTGAGCGGCCTGCGCGCCAAAATCGACACGGGCGCCGGCACCTCCGCCCTGCACGCCAGCGATATTGAGCCTTTCCAGCACGAAGGCGAGGACTGGGTGCGTTTCACCGCCCATCTGGGTGCACTGATGCAGCGCCGTCGTCGGTGCGAAGCACCTTTAGTCGCAGTGAAAAAAATCAAGAGCTCCAATGGCCAGACCCAGCTGCGTTACATGATTCGTACTGATTTGACGCTGGGTGATCGTACCTGGCCGGTGAACTTCACTCTGACCTGCCGCAAGGCCATGCGTTACCGGGTACTGCTCGGCGCCAAAGCGCTGATCGACGGTCAACTGGTCGTCAATCCGGCCCTTTCCTACATTCAGGACAAACCCGTACCCGCCAACCTTGAAGGTGAATCATGAAGATCGCCATTCTGTCGCGCAATCCGCGCCTGTACTCCACCCGCCGCCTGGTCGAGGCCGGGCAGCAGCGCGGCCACGAGGTGGTAGTGATCGACACCCTGCGCGCCTATATGAATATCGCCAGCCACAAGCCGCAAATCCATTATCGCGGCAAACCGCTGGAAGACTTCGATGCGGTGATTCCGCGCATTGGCGCCTCGGTGACCTTTTACGGCTGTGCGGTACTGCGCCAGTTTGAAATGATGGGGGTGTTTCCGCTCAACGAATCGGTGGCGATCAGCCGGTCGCGGGACAAGCTGCGCTCGTTGCAACTCCTGTCGCGCAAGGGCATCGGCCTGCCGGTGACCGGCTTCGCCCATTCACCCGACGACATTCCCGACCTGATCGAGCTGGTCAACGGCGCGCCGCTGGTGATCAAGGTGCTGGAAGGCACCCAAGGCATCGGTGTGGTCCTGTGTGAAACGGCAAAGGCCGCCGAGTCGGTGATCGAGGCGTTCATGGGCCTCAAGCAGGACATCATGGTGCAGGA
>CAYPFO010000061.1:0-20530 GCA_964410065.1 uncultured Pseudomonas sp. | reverse complement strand
CCAGCTACCTGAAATCCAAGGGCCTGGGCAAGGATTGCGCACTGCTCACCGACGGCCGCTTCTCCGGCGGCACTTCGGGTCTGTCCATCGGCCACGCCTCGCCGGAAGCCGCCTCGGGCGGCGCTATCGGCCTGGTACAGGAAGGCGACAAGATCCTCATCGACATCCCGCAGCGCTCCATCAACCTGCTGGTCTCCGATGAAGAGCTCGCCGCCCGCCGCGTCGAGCAGGACCAAAAAGGCTGGAAACCCGCCGCGCCGCGCGCGCGCAAGGTAACCACCGCCCTCAAGGCCTACGCCTTGCTGGCCACCAGCGCCGACAAGGGCGCGGTGCGCAACAAGGCGATGCTGGACGGCTGATTCGCTTCGTTGCGAAAAAGGCCCGCCCCGAGTTTTCGGGGCGGGCCTTTTTTATAGGCGATCCTGTTGTCCATCAGGATTATTCCATATCCAAATCCATTTCCCTGTCCAGGTCCTCTCCGGGCAGGTGGTCAGTGCCGGGCCTGTCGGAATCCGGTACGCCGTCATGATCGGTGTCGGGCGGCAGTCCCTCGCGTCCTCGGTCCTCACCGCGGCGGCGCGGATCTTCGCCAGAACTGCCAGGCACGCCATCGAGCTGGGGTGAAAGCGCCGGCCCCTGTTCATCGATCGGATCGGCCGGCCCTGGGGTTTGCGCCTGCACCAGCGAAATGGCCATGAGCAGTCCGCCCAACAGGGCTCCGGTCAGCGTTGCCTTGTTCATGGGGTTCTCCCTAATCGGTGGCGGTATGGGATTGAGTCCGCGCGAGGTCGTTTGGTGCCCGTCGCGCGATATCCGGTTTTGCGATCAGCTAAGGCCTTTCATCCGATCCCTTTGGCTCTCGGGAGCAAAGGGTGCTTGCCTGAACACAGCTCCGAGGCTGGAGCCCCGCCTGCCTGGCACCTTTCATCTCGGGGCGAAGGCCATACGCCCCACACTACAACCGGCTCGCCAACTAGGCGGGCCGTGGGAGACAGCCCATGAAAAACAATCCAGTGGTCTGGTTCGAAATCCATGTACAGGACCTGCAACGGGCCAAGGCGTTCTATGAACAGGTGTTCCAGACCCAGCTCGTCAATCTGGGTGACGAGAACATGGAGTATTGGACCTTCCCCGGTGACATGGACACCGGCGGCGCCGCCGGCGCCTTGGTAAAAGAGGATGCCGTGCCGCCCGGTGGCAACAGCGTGACCGTCTACTTCAGCTGTCAGGACTGCGCGGTGGAGGCCGAGCGGGCCAAGGCTGCCGGCGGAGAGATTCGCGAGATCAAGATGCCCATCGGCGAACACGGTTTCATCAGCCTGGTGACCGACACCGAAGGTAATGTGATCGGTCCGCATTCGATGCAATAACCTGCACTCCCCGGCAGGGACGGGTGCCCGCCTCCGCCGGATGCCGGCCGTGTAAAACCGCAGTGGACGCCTTCCTGCACGCACCAGTGGGCGACATCCTTGCGTGGCAGTAGAATCGCGGTTTTTTCGCGGACCATCCCCATGAGCTCACCTGAACACTCGCCTAACGAGGCAGCGCCGGACCTGGTTCTCGGCCTCAACGACCGCCCACGCCCCTGGGTCGCCTTTCTCGCCGCCGTGCAGCATTTGTTGGCGATCATCGTGCCGATCGTCACGCCAGGCCTTTTGATCTGCCAGGCCATTGGCGTGTCGGCGCGCGACACCAACCTGATCGTGTCCATGTCGCTGGTGATCTCCGGCATCGCCACCTTCGTGCAGTGCAAGCGCTTCGGCCCGTTCGGCGCGGGCTTGCTGATCGTGCAGGGCACCAGCTTCAATTTCGTCGGCCCGCTGATTGCCGGCGGTGTGTTGATGGTCGGTCAGGGCATGCCCGTCGAGTCGGTGATGGCCACTATTTTCGGCGTGGTGATTGCCGGCTCGTTCATCGAGATGGGCGTGTCGCGCATCCTGCCGTTCGTCAAACGCCTGATCACCCCTCTGGTGACCGGCATCGTGGTGCTGATGATCGGCCTGACGCTGATCAAGGTCGGCCTGATCAGCATGGGCGGCGGCTACGCGGCCATGGGCGACGGCACCTTCGCCAACGGCGAGAACCTGTTGCTGTCCGGCGTGGTGCTGGCCGCCATCGTCATCATCAACCGCTTGCCCGTGGTGTGGATGCGCAGCTGCGCCATCATCATCGCCTTGGCCATCGGCTACGCGCTGGCAGCCTATCTGGGGCGTCTGGATTTCACCGGCATGCGCGAGGCAGCGCTGTTTGAGGTGCCGATGCCACTGCACTTCGGCCTGGGGTTCTCCTGGAGCCTGTTCATTCCGCTGGTGGTGATCTATCTGGTCACCTCGCTGGAAGCCATCGGCGACGTCACCGCCACCAGCCAGATCTCCCGTCAGCCCGTCACTGGCCCGCTGTGGATGCAGCGCATCAAGGGCGGCGTGCTGGTCAACGGCGCCAACTCGCTGCTGGCCGGCGTGTTCAATACCTTCCCCAGCTCGGTGTTCGCGCAGAACAACGGCATCATCCAGCTGACCGGCATCGCCAGCCGCTACGTCGGCATGTGGATCGCCGCCATGCTGGTTATTCTCGGCCTGTTCCCGGCGGTGGCCGGCGTGCTGCAGGCGGTGCCTGAGCCGGTGCTGGGCGGCGCCGCGCTGGTGATGTTCGGCGCTGTGGCGGCGGCGGGCATCAATATCCTCGCCGGTATCCAGCTGGATCGCCGCGCGCTGCTGATCATTTCGGTCTCGCTGGCCCTCGGCCTGGGCTTCTCCCAGGTGCCGGAATTCCTCGCTCACCTGCCGGCTGGACTACGCAGCGTACTGGAATCAGGCGTGGCCACTGGTGGTATCTGCGCACTGGTGATGAACTGGTTCCTACCGGAAAGCCCTGCCAGCGACACGGTACGTTAATTCATCCAAGGGGGCACAACGCCCCCTTTTCTATCGCAGTGTTTTAACGCTGCGCCTGACTCGAATGTCGAAAGCACAGTGATATTATCCGCTCGCGCAGCGGAGACTGCCTGTTCGCGGAGCATTTGAACGTCTCCCCAGCAGCACCTCGAATTTTCGTCCTCTTACACTCCACGGAATACAGGCATGGCATACGATTTCGGGTCACAGACACTCGGGATAAGAAACCCGTTCAAAATTGAGGGCGCACTGATTGCGCTACGAGCAGTCCTCCTGACGGGCCTTGGCATTTATTGCCTCCTACAGGTGTCAGGCCTGATGCAGCAGAAGTACGCCATTGAAGGTTGGTTAAACGCCGCAATGGGGCTGCTGCTGTTGATCTGGGGCTTGACCAGCCTGGGCGCCGGGTTGCTGAAGATGCTGCGTTTCTATGTGGGCCGCAACGTGCCCGCCAGCCTGGCCACCAACCTGCGGGAGCGTGACGCCCGCCACAAGCTGACCTATTCGGCCAACGAGCTTCACGAAATGCTGATGGGCCGCAAGAACACCACGTTCCGCGAGCCACAAAGCCTGTTTTCCCGGCTGGTTCACACCCTGCTGCCCCGGCTGATTTTTCTGCCGCCGACGTACCGTGGGCTGGCGGAAAACCTCCTGCTTGGGGTGAGCATGACGGTGTTCATGCTGTGTACCTTTGCGCTGGCGTGGTTTGCGGGTGCCACGGGCCTCGCAGCCCTGGAAGGAACCTCGGTACTCGCGTGGCTGAGCGTGTTGATGAGCGTCTACTTGCTCAAGCTCTGGTTCGGCATGCGCAATCCCTTCCGGCATTTTTCCAACGGCGGCATGAATATCAGCCTGTTCCGCATCAGCCTGATCATTGCGCTGGCGATCCTGCTCCCCGTGGCAGTGGCTTATGTGCACCACAACCTGTTTCCCATTCCTCAGCTACCGATCAACCCTGTGCCTTATCTGTTGACCCTGCTCGCCTTTGCCGCTCTGGCGTGCAGCCTCGGCCTACTCATGCTGCTGCAGCGCATGGGTATGGTGGAGCCGCGGACGGAGGTTTCTGAGCACCGTGACAATTGGCAAAAAAGTATTGTCCCGCGTGAGCTATTCATCCGCCTGGACACGCATATTCTGGCCAATCGCCGCCACCAGGAGATTCCCAACCGGGTTTATCAGGACTTCGATCCGAAAATGATTGAAGAAGGTGGCAAGGATAAAGGCTCGTTCAAAGGCCGCACGCTGGTTGAAACCCAACCGATCATCCGCGAAATGGCCCATAGCTCCAGCTTCAAGACGCTGCGCCTGCTTACCAGTGCGATCGGCCAGCTCATGCTGGGCGCCGCCGCCCTATGGCTGGTTCTTCTGATTGATGGCTTGGCGCATGTAGAGCAGCGCCCTGAAGTGCTGATGCAGTTGCTCTACCCGGCCTTGCTGATCGTGTTCGGTCAGTTCATTGCCAGGATGGGCAATGCCTTCTGGGCTGAATTGCAGTTCAGCTCCATGCTGCTGGACCTGTCTGTAGAGGGGACGTACACCGAATCCAAGCTCTCCACGGGACAGAGCATCTACGACAGCACTCGTTCGGAAAACATCGTCGTGCGCTCGACCATTACGCCGTGGTTCCTGCTCAGCAATCTGCTGACAAGCACCTTCGCGCAAAGCGGCAATCTCAACCTGGAGCAGCAGCGTCATATTTTGTCGCTGGAAAAGAACGACGAAACGTTGGCCAATATCCTGGCCGAGCTGGATGAGTTCTTCGACAGTCGCGAAGCAATCGCGGGCATCAACGAAGTTGATCTGCGCTCGGCCAGCCAGATCTACCAGATGAACGAGCAAACTCGTGCTCAGGTGCCAAGTAACGCACCGGCCTTGGAAGTGGAAAATACCGCTGGGTACCTACGCCAGCAAGAGCCAACGTCCGAATAAGCATCACACGGAAGCCTGTTCCTGTTTACTGTCTGGCACATCGAAACAGGAACAGTTTCTGTAATCGCCGTATGGCTTAAGTCTTCAAGCATTCATCTCAATTGGTTAGTGCTCTAAACACGCTTCTCTCAGTGAGACAGCGGTTTCGACGCAGCAGCCAATTCGTCAGGCATCCGTGCTGCGCAGCCAGGTTTCAAAGGTATACGCCGGAGCTGTCTCGACCGCCGGATGCGATTCCTGCTCGGTTCGGGCCCATTCGTGGGCCATGAACTCGGGGAAGAACGCATCACCCGGCGGATCAAGTTCGATGCGCGTCAGGTACAAGCGCTCGGCCAGCGGCAGCGCCTGGGCATACAGCTGTGCGCCACCGATCAGCATCAGCTCGTCAACGCCGTGTTCACGTGCCCATTCGTCGGCGCGCAACAGTGCGTCTTCCAGCGAAGCGAAGACTTCGGCGCCGTCCAGCTGCAGGTCGGGCTGGCGGCTGATGACCAGATTGAGCCGCCCCGGCAGTGGCCTGCCTAGGGAATCCCAGGTTTTGCGGCCCATGATGATCGGCTTGCCGAGCGTCTTGGCCTTGAAGTGCTTGAGGTCCGCCGGCAGGTGCCAGGGCATGCTGTTGTCGAGGCCAATCACGCCGTTGCGGGCGAGGGCTGCGATCATTGCGAGGGGGAGATGGGTCGTTTTCATGGGCGCGAGAATAGCGCCCATTGCGGTTGGCTGGAATCCCAACAGAGTTCACGCGCTTGTACGCCTTGAGCGCTCTTCGCGGCTTTTCCGTTATCCTCTGCAGGCCCCCTGGCCGTGAGTATTGCCGTGAGCCCACCCCCATCCGCGTCCAATTTATCCCATCTTGATCGCCTGTGGCTGTGCGAAGCCATCCGCCTGCGCGAGGAACAGGCCGGCCCTTTGGAGGACGGCGAAGTCATCCGCCGTGCTCGCCAGACCGGCGAGAGCCTGGAAAAGCGCATCGAAGCCCGCGCCCTGCTGCTCGCCGAGCGCGACGGTCAGCTCGCCGCACTGCGCCACGGGCACCAAGGCGCACGTCTGGCGCTGATCGCGCTGCTGCTACTCGCCGTGTTCAGCGGCGCTGGCCTGGCGTTTGCCGCTCTGGGCGATGGTCAGCGCCCGGTCAACGTGTTCTGGGCCCTGGGCAGCTTGCTCGGCCTGCACGTGGTGACGCTGTTTGGCTGGGCGCTGGGCTTGCTGCTGACTGGCGACAGCGGCGGCGCACTGGGTCGGCTGTGGCTGTGGCTCAGCGAAAAATTCGCCCGCGATGCCCAGACCGCACAGTTGGCTCCGGCCCTGATGATTCTGCTGCAGCGCCGCCGCCTGGCCCGCTGGGGCCTGGGCGCCGTGGTGCACGGCCTGTGGCTGCTGGCGTTGCTTACCGCCTTGGTATTGCTCTTGGCGATGTTGTCCACGCGCCGTTACGGCTTCGTCTGGGAAACGACCATTCTTGGCGGCGACAGCTTCGTCGCCCTGACCCAGGCGCTAGGCGCCCTGCCGGCGCTGCTCGGTTTCAGCCTGCCGGACATCGAACAGATTCGCGCCAGCGGCACTACGGCCCTGGCCGAGGAAAGCGCCCGCCAAGCCTGGGCCGGCTGGCTGCTCGGCGTGCTGCTGGTGTATGGCCTGCTGCCGCGCCTGCTGCTCGCCCTGTTTTGCCTGTGGCGCTGGAAACACGGCGTCGCCCGCATGCGCCTGGACCTCGCCGCCCCCGGCTATGCGCTGTTGCGCGAGCGTTTGAACCCGCCCAGTGAACGCCTGGGCATCAGCGATGCGGCACCCGCCACCTTGCCGGCGGTGCATGCCGGCAGCCATCCCGACCACGCCGACGGCGCCGTGCTGGTCGCGATCGAGCTGGATACCAGCCGCCCGTGGCCGCCCGCGTTGCCCAGGGGCGTCGCCGATGCCGGCATCCTTGACGACCGCGAACAGCGGCGGCGCTTGCTCGATCAACTGACCCGTTTTCCGCCGGCGCGCCTGCTAATCGCCTGCGACCCGCGGCGCTCGCCAGATCGCGGCACGATGGGGCTGATTGGCGAGCTGTCGCGCTGCGCCGCTGCTACCCGCGTGTGGTTGCTTCAAGCCCCGCCCGGCGAAGCGCTGGACAGTCAGCGCCTGGCCGATTGGCACGCGGCCCTCGAACAGCTGGGCCTGCCCCATGGCTGCGCCGCACCGCTGGCCTGGCTGGAGACTGGACATGACTGAGTATCCCAACGACACGCCGCAAGGACGAGTCCGTAGGGTGGATGACGCTCTTTTCATCCACCAGAACAGCCACAGGCAAGGTGGATGGGTAAAGCGTCATCCACCCTACAAGGCAGGCGAGCACTGATGAACAGACCGCTGAAACTCGCCGTGGTCGGCCACACCAATGTGGGCAAGACCTCGCTGCTGCGTACGCTGACCCGCGACGTCGGTTTCGGCGAAGTGTCCCACCGCCCGAGCACGACCCGACATGTCGAGGGCGCGCGCTTGTCGGTGGACGGCCAAGCGGTACTGGAGCTGTACGACACCCCCGGCCTGGAAGACGCCATCGCCCTGCTGGAGTACCTGGAGCGCCTGGAACGCCCCGGCGAGCGCCTCGACGGCCCGGCGCGCATTACCCGTTTTCTCGACGGCGCCGAGGCCCGCCAACGTTTCGAACAGGAAGCCAAGGTGCTGCGCCAGTTGATAGCCAGCGACGCCGGTTTCTACGTGATCGATGCTCGCGAGCCGGTGCTGGCCAAGTACCGCGACGAATTGGCGGTGCTCGCCGATTGCGGCAAGCCTCTGCTGCCGGTGCTGAATTTTGTGCGCGATGCACAGCAGCGCGAAGAGGAGTGGCGCACCGCCCTGGCCCGCCTCGGCCTGCATGCCCTGGTGCGCTTCGATACCGTGGCGCCGCCCGAAGACGGCGAACGGCGCCTGTATGAAAGCCTGGCGCTGCTGCTGGAGTCGGCCCGTGCACCGCTGGAGCGCCTGATCGCCGACCGCGAAGCCCAGGCCGAACAACGCCGACAGAGCGGTGCGCGACTGATCGCCGAGCTGCTGCTGGACGTGGCCGCGTGCCGACGCAGCGTGGGAGCCCAGCCGGAACGGGAACAGGCCGCCATCGGCGCGCTGCACGACGCCGTGCGCCAGCGCGAGCAGCGCTGCGTCGATGCGCTGCTGCGCCTGTATGCGTTTCGCCCCGAGGATGCCGCCGCCGGTGCACTGCCCTTGCTCGGCGGGCGCTGGGGCGACGACCTGTTCAACCCGGAAACCCTCAAGCAGATGGGCGTGAAGATCGGCAGCGGCATGGCCGCGGGTGCCGCGGCCGGCGCTGGCGTCGATCTGTTGGTGGGCGGCATCACCCTGGGCGCCGCCGCGCTGCTCGGCGCCATTGCCGGCGGCGGCGCGCAAACCGCCCGCCATTACGGCAATCGTCTGCTGGGCAAGTTAAAAGGCCAGCGCGAACTCACCGTGGACGACGCCGTGCTGCGCCTGCTCGCTCTACGTCAGAAACAGCTGCTCGATGCGCTGGCCGCCCGCGGCCATGCCGCGACCACGGCCATCCACCTGGACAATCCGCTGGATAAAAACTGGCGCGAAGGCAAGTTGCCCGAGGCCCTGCACAAGGCTCGCGCCCACCCGGAGTGGTCGTCGTTGAACAGCGGCGCCAAGCTGCAGGAGGAAGAACGCCGGGCGCAGTTGGCCGTGTTGAGCAACACGCTGGTGGATGCCACGTAGGCTTGGTTTAGACGCTTCGCCGCTGTGCGGAGGTAAGCGGCCTTGGTAGGAGCCGGGCGTTATGTACAGGTGATCGCGAGCAAAGCTCGCTCCTACGCAGAAATGGGCGCCTGCTACGCAGTTGTAGTTACGAAACGTAGGGTGGATCGCGCGTCATCGATCCACCGGGTGGCGCTCCACCGAGCGAAGGCCATGGTGGATGTAAAAAACAACACCCTACACGCTTCAGAACTCCGCGACTTACACCGCCACCGGCGCCTTGATGTGCGGGTGGCTCTGGTACCCAACCAGCTCGAAGTCTTCGAAGTTGAAATCGAACAGGTCCTTCACCTCAGGATTGAGCTTCATCTGCGGCAGCGGCAACGGCTCGCGGGTCAGTTGCAGGTCGGTCTGCTCGATATGGTTGGCGTACAGGTGACAATCACCGCCGCTCCAGATGAACTCGCCCGGCTGCAGGCCGGTGACCTGCGCCACCATCAGCGTCAACAGTGCGTAGCTGGCGATGTTGAAGGGCACGCCGAGAAATATATCTGCCGAACGCTGGTACAGCTGGCAACTGAGCTTGCCATCCGCGACGTAGAACTGGAACAGCGCATGGCAGGGCGGCAGGGCCATCTGGTCGACCAGGGCCGGGTTCCAGGCCGAGACGATCAGCCGGCGCGAGTCCGGGTTGGTCTTGATCATCTGGATGAGCTTGGCGATCTGGTCGATGGACTCGCCATTGGGCGCCGGCCAGCTGCGCCACTGGTAGCCGTACACTGGGCCCAGCTCGCCATTTTCGTCGGCCCACTCGTCCCAGATACGCACGCCGTTTTCCTGCAGGTACTTGATATTGGTATCGCCCTGCAGGAACCACAGCAGCTCGTGGATGATGGATTTCAGGTGGCACTTCTTGGTAGTGACCAGCGGAAAGCCTTGGCCCAAGTCGAAGCGCATCTGATGGCCGAACACGCTGTAGGTGCCGGTGCCGGTGCGGTCGCTCTTGAAGGTGCCGTGTTCGCGCACATGGCGCATCAGGTCGAGGTACTGTTTCATCGTTGACTCGGTAAAAGCGTGAATGGGGCGCATGGTATCCCATGTGCCCCATTCACGGCTTGAGCGGGTTAACGCCAACCGATCAGGCGTAGCGTGCGTCGCGTTTGTAAGCCCAGAGCATCATGCTGCCGCCGAGCAGGATCATCGGCACGCACAGCACCTGGCCCATGGTCAGCCAGTCGAAGGCCAGGTAACCGAGCTGGGCATCCGGCACGCGGACGAACTCGACGATAAAGCGGAAGATGCCGTAGCACACCGCGAACAGCCCGGACACCGCCATGGTCGGCCGGGGTTTGCGCGAATACAGCCAGAGGATGACGAACAGCGCCACACCTTCTAGGGCGAACTGGTACAGCTGCGAGGGATGGCGCGCCAGTTGCTGCGGATCGGTGGGGAAGATCATCGCCCAGGGCAAGTCGGTGGCCTTGCCCCACAGCTCGGCGTTGATGAAGTTGCCGATGCGCCCGGCGCCCAGGCCAATCGGCACCAGCGGGGCGATGAAGTCCATCAGCTCGAAGAACGACTTACCGTTGCGCCGGGCGAAGATCCAGCTGCACAGCAGCACGCCGATCAAGCCGCCATGGAACGACATGCCGCCCTTCCACACCTGCAGGATCAGGCTCGGATCATGGATATAGGCCGCCAGGTCGTAAAACAGCACATAGCCCAGCCGCCCGCCGACGATCACGCCCATGGCCACCCAGAACACCAGGTCGGAGAGTTTGTCCTTGTTCCATTCCGGGGCGAAGCGTTTCACCCGGCGCGAGGCCAGCCACCAGGCGCCACCGATGCCGATCAGGTACATCAACCCGTACCAGTGGATTTTCAGCGGGCCGAGGGCGATGGCCACCGGGTCGATCTGCGGGTAAGGCAGCATGCAAGACTCCTTAAATCAGAAAACTGGTGCCGACCGAAAGCAGCAACAGGGCAAACAGGCGCTTGAGCATCTTCGGCGAGAGTTTATGCGCCAGCTGCGCGCCGAAACGGGCAAAGAACATGCTGGTCAGCGCGATGCCGAGCAGGGCCGGCAAATAGACGTAACCGACACTCCATTCGGGCAGATGTTCCACGTTCCAGCCCAGCACCATGAAACTCAGCGCACTGATTAGCGCAATCGGCAGGCCGCAGGCCGCCGAGGTAGCGACGGCCTGCTGCATGGGCACGCTGTTCCAGGCCAGGAAAGGCACGGTCAGCGATCCGCCGCCGATGCCGATGATCGCCGAGGCCCAGCCGATCACCCCGCCGGCGGAGGTCAGTCCGGGCTTGCCCGGCACTTCGCGGCTGGCCTTGGGACGCAAATCGAAGCCCATCTGGATGGCCATGCAGATGGCAAACACGCCAATGATCTTCTGCAGCAACGGGCCCTGCAGCAGCGAGGCGGTCAGTGCGCCGAACACGCCGCCGACCAGAATGCCCAAGCTCAGCCAGACGAAGATCGGCCAACGTACCGCGCCACGGCGGTGATGCTCGCGAATGGAATTGATCGAGGTGAACACAATGGTGGCCAGCGAGGTGCCCACGGCGAGGTGGGTCAGCACCTCGGGGGCAAAGCCCTGGGCCGTGAAGCTGAACACCAGCACCGGGACAATGATCAGCCCGCCGCCGACTCCGAACAGACCCGCCAGAACGCCGGCGCAAGCGCCAAGCACGAGATAGAGCGCGAATTCCATAGCAGCCCCCACAAGGAAAGTCGGCATGGTAGCGAACCCGTGACAGGCTGACCACGCGCATGAAGGGATTATCCGCCCGAGGCGAACAGGCTTGCCGGCACGCCTCTGCTGCCATAGCGTATGGGCACCTCTTTGACTGGAACCTGCCATGTGCCTGATCGTATTCGCCTGGCGCCCCGGCCATGCTTTGCCGCTGGTGGTCGCGGCCAACCGCGACGAATTCCATGCTCGCCCGAGCCTGCCTCTGGCCCGCTGGGAAGACGCGCCCAGTGTGTACGCCGGGCGCGATCTGGAAGCCGGCGGCACCTGGCTGGGGATCGGCGCTGAGGGGCGCTTCGCCGCGCTAACCAATATCCGCGACCCCGCCCAGCCGCTGGGCCTGCGCTCGCGCGGCGAATTGACCGCGGCCTTCCTCAAGGGTGAGCAGGCGCCGCTGGACTATCTACACAACTTGGCACACCAGGCCAGCGAGTACGCCGGCTTCAACTTGCTGGTCGGCGATGCCGGGCAGTTGTGTTTTTTCAATTCACGCGAGGGCGAACCCCGCGTGTTGCCGGCCGGCATTTATGGCCTGTCCAACGCCCGTTTGGACACGCCGTGGCCCAAACTGCAGCGTGCCAAACGGGCGCTGACCGAGTGCCTGGATGCTGCCGATAGCGAGCAGCTGTTGAACCTGCTGGCCGATCCACAACCCGCGTCCGACACCCAGTTGCCAGACACCGGTGTTGGCCTGGCCACCGAGCGTTTGTTATCCAGTGTGTTCATCGCCGGTGCTCACTACGGCACGCGGGCCAGCACCACCTTGCTGGTGACTGCCGACGGTCAAAGGGATATGCGTGAGCGCAGCTTTGGCCCTGCTGGCGCTCATCTGGGTGAAGTCCGCCTGCAGCCGTAGAGGAGCGAAGAGCAAACCGTGCTGGCGAACGCCGAGTTGTCAGTACGCTTTCCAACCTGCCCCAGCCGTGCAGTTACCAACACTCCCGCGGGAGAAACCTGTGGATAAGCTGTTGGATAAGCCCGTCATGGCAACATCCATGCGGCCTCGCTGGCTCTGGGTCTTTTTTAGCCAGCACGCTGGGAGACGTTTCTCCCATTACGTGGGGTAAAAGGCTGTGGCCAAGCTGTCAACGCAACGCTGTAACCCTTGATTCTAGGGGGTTGCGGCCGTGCGATGAGTTTTTGACCAACGTGGTGATTTTCGATCTCGGGGCTTAGCGCAAGTCTGGGTGGGGCCTGTCAGCACGCCATCCCCAGAAGTCGGGGATCATCCTGTGGGTAAGCTGTTTATCAGCGGGCGAAATGCAGTCGTGACGCGGGCTGGCAGCCACTGGTGGGAGATTGATCAGCCGCTCGACGCAAACACGGCAAAGCTGCTCAAGGGACACCGGGCAACGCCACACAGGATTAGCCGCAATCAATCAAGCGAGCTGTGGTGGTTGTTCCATTAATTATCGGTATTGATCTGGAGCAGTAACCCATCGGCACAAACATGCCAAGGTTCTCACTCTCTTCACAATAAGTAAGACCGGGCAAGTGGAACGCTTGCTTATCCTTGGATCTCGCTCAGTTGTCAGTGCCCAAGCGGCATGCACACCCGCAACAGAGGCAGCGTTCTTTGGGCAGGCCCCGGCAGCCACATTACCTTGGGATACCTTGGGTCAATAACAACAATGACGACTCTCTTTGTATTGCTCAGCAAGCGCTTGTCTTCGCTGCTGCCCAGCGAACTCAATGCAAGCGAAATGCCTCAACTGCTCCTGCCACAACGGCATTCGCTGTTACTCAGCCAGCGCCGAGCGATGATGATCATCAATCGGGTACGGCTATTCGCCTTTCTGTTCGCGGTACTCACGCCTTTGTGGAGCGTGGTCGACCTTATGGTCTTCAGTTATCCGTTATGGACGGGCTTGGCGATGTTCCGCCTCCTGGCCTGCGGGGCCTTTGCCACGTTGTTGCTGATGTATCGGCCCAGCGGCCGTCTGATCGATGCCTACCTGGCCATCGGCGTTCTGTTCGCCATTCCCACCTTGTTCTACATCGCCTCGCATACCTTGCTGCGCGGACACGAGCTGACCCAGTTTTCCGCCGCAGTGGCCACCGGCTATGCCTTCCTGCCCTTCGTACTGATGGCGGGACTGGCGATATTTCCCCTGACACTGCTGGAAAATCTGCTGCTGGCGGCCCTGCTGCTCATCGCCCAGGGTGTGGCCGGCTACATGAACTGGTCGACCTTGAACTGGCCATCGTTTGCGGGTGGTTTCTGGCTGCTGATGTTGATTGCCGGGGTGACGGCCTTGGCGTCCATGAGCCAGTTGGCCTTCATGATCGCCCTGGTACGCCAGGCTATTCGCGATCCGCTGACCGGCATCCTGTCCCGCGGCAGCGGAGAGGAAATTCTCGACCTGCAATGGAGCCTCGTCGATCGCAGCAATGGCACCCTGGCCCTCGCCTTCATCGATCTCGATCATTTCAAGAGCATCAATGACACCTACGGCCATGAAGCCGGAGACCGCACCCTGCGCAACTTCACCGAGACGTTGACCGCCCAGCTGCGCAGCTCCGACAGCCTGCTGCGCTGGGGCGGTGAAGAGTTTCTGCTGCTCATGCCCAACACTGACCTGGCCCAGGCCAACCGTGCCTTGCAACGCATCGTGAGCCACGGCCTCGGCCAGCGGCCCGATGGCCAGCCGCTGACCGCCAGCATCGGTTTGGCCGAGCGCTGTCAGGACCGTATCCGCACGCCCCAAGCGTTGCTCGAACTGGCCGACCAGCGCATGTACCTGGCCAAAAGCAACGGACGTAATCAGGTGGTGTGTACTCGCTCGACCGAGGCGCAACAGGCCGACGCATCTGTGCTCACGGCCAGCGCCTAACGGGTTACGGTGGCAGCGGCCTTGCCGGCGCGATCGGCACGCCCGCCCAGGAACCAACCGAGCACACCCCACACCGCCGCACACCCCGCACCGACCAGGGCGATCAGTGCCGTGCCCTGGCCCAGCGTATCCAGCCCGCTCTTGACCCAGGCACTGAGCACATCACCGCCGCGATAGACCACCGTGTCGATAACGTTTTTTGCCTTGTACTTGCTCTCGGCATCCAGCGGCGCAAACAGCATTTCCCGGCCGGGGCGGATAAAAGCGTATTCGCCGATGCGGCGCACAATCATCAGCCCGGCCAGCACGGCAAATACCGGCGCCAGTGCCAGGCCGAGAAACCCCAGGCACACCAGTGCCGGCACCGCCGTCAGCAGCACCTTGATGCCCAGTTGCTGGGCCACCCGCCCGGTAATGAACAGCTGCGCCAGCAGCGCGCCGGCCTGGACGGTGAAATCAATGGCGCCGAACACCCGGACTTGAGTGGCCCGCTCAGGGAATAATTCAGCCACCAGGCGTGCCTGCTCGAAATACAAAAATGTCGTGACCGTGGCCAGCAAAATTACGAAGCCGGCAATGCCCAGCAGATAACGCGAGCCCAGCACGCGGGTCAGGCCACTGAACGGATTGCCACGCACCGGCTTGCGAGTAGTTTCAGTCTGGGGCGCACCGGCACGCCCTGCGCCGCCGCGTTCACGCCAGGCCATCAGGTAATGCTTGAATCCCACCGCCAGCAGCAACAGCACGGCGGCCAAAGCCATCAGCCCGGCTTCACCCAGCGCGCCGATCAGCAGCGCGCTGAGGGCCGGGCCCGCCAGCCCGCCGACACTCGCCCCGGCGGCAATAAACGCAAACAGCCGCTTCGCCTGGCGGGCGTCGAACACATCCGCCATCAGGCTCCAGGCCACCGACACCACGAACAGGTTGTACATCGAGATCCACACATAAAAGGTGCGCGCCAGCCAGACGCTGTCGTGCAGCACGACGAACAGCCCGGCAAACAGCAGCAGGTTCAGACTGAAGAAGCCGTACACCCAATCGATGTAGTGAATGCGCGCCACCGTCGAGTTGAGCCAGGCGAACACCGGCACGGCCAGCAGCATGGCCACGAAGGTGGCGGTAAACAGCCATTGCAGGTTCTCCACCCCACCCTGAATGCCCATGGATTCGCGGATCGGCCGCAGCATGAAATACCCGGCAAACAGGCAGAAGAACAACGCAAAACCCGCCAGCGCCGGCCAGAACTCACCCGCTTCGGCGTTAATCAGACGAGCCAGGCGTGACGGCGGCGTAGCGACAGGCATTCAGTAGCTCCCAGGCCCTAGCGGTCAGTGCGTTGGTGCTCTCAAGCAAACGTCTCGACGATCCGCGCCCGCTGCTGCGCATCCGGCAAACGGCCCTGGCCGGCCAGCAGGTTGTCGGCCATGTAGCGCGGAGTGGACGTGGCCGGGATGACTGCGGTGACGGCCGGCTCGGCCAGGATGTATTTGAGCAGCAGTTGCGCCCAGGACGTGGCATCGATCTCGATCGCCCAGTCCGGCAGCGGACGATCCTTGACCCGCGACAGCAGGTTGCCGCGCGTAAAGGGTCGGTTGATCAGCGTGGCGATGCCGTTATCCGCGCAATACGGCAGCAGGCGCTTTTGCGCGTTGCGCTCGGCAACCGAGTAATTGACCTGCACGAAATCGATGCCCGGCTCACGCTGCAGCACGGCCAGCAGCTCGTCATGGGCCGATTCGCTGGAATGGGTGATGCCCACATAACGCACGCGGCCCTGCTCTTTCAATTCGCGCAGCATGTTCAGCTGAGTGGCGGTGTCCTGCAGGTTGTGCACCTGGATCAAGTCGATGGTGTCGGTCTGCAGCGCCTTGAAGCTCGCCTCAACCTGTCGGCGCCCCGCTTCGCGCCCCGTGGACGACACCTTGGTAGCCAGAAAAACCTTGTCGCGCGCCGCCTGTCGTTGCACCAACTCACCGGTCACCCGTTCGGCGCTGCCGTAGCTGGGCGCGGTGTCGATCACCCGCGCCCCGCCGTTGATCAGGGTTTGCAGCACTTCGATCAGCGGTTGCAGGTCATCATCATCAAGGCCCACGTTATGGGTGCGTGAGGTGCCCAGGCCGATCACCGGCAGCAACTCGCCCGACGAGGGAATCTTGCGCTGCAGTAGGCCCTGCCCGTCCACTGTAGCGGCCACCAACCACGGCGGCAGAGCGGCCAGCGCTGCGGCAAGGGCGCTGTACTGAAGAAAGTGACGACGGTTGTGCATGGAAACCTCCGGTGTGAGTGGCCACGGACTCCTCGCAGCCCGCGCCAATACAGCACCGACACACGTGCGCGCGTAGCGTTCCGTGGGTCGTTACTTCCTACGTGGATACGTCCGACCAAACGACGGTGCAGCGCGGCCGGTGGCACGGTACGACCCCGTGTTCCATCGCGAGCGCGGGACCAAACCGATGACCGGGTTACCGCGCGGCCAGAAGTGCCCGTCCTTTTTCCAGGTAGGCGTCCATTTCCTCACGAGGAACCATGCTGCCGCCGGTTCCCCAGATCAGGTGGGTGGCATTGGCCAGACGATGCTCGGATAGCTGCAGTCGTTCGCGGTAGCCTTGTTGCTCCGTGACTACCCTGATCATTCCCGGCACGCCGGCCACCGCCGAAGGCTCCAGCCTGATGGTTTCTGTCGACTCGAGCAGCGCCAGCAGGCGATACAGCTCATCGTCGTCAACGGTGTAGTAGCCATCGATCAGGCGCTGCATGGATCGACCGACGAAGCCGGAGGGTCGGCCCACCGCCAGACCATCGGCAGCCGTGAGGTTATCGATGCCGAAATCGTAGACGGACACGGCGTCATGCAGCCCGGTATAGACGCCCAGCAGCATGCAAGGCGAGTGGGTCGGCTCTGCAAAGATGCAGTGCACGGCGTCGCCAAAAATGTGCTTCAAGCCAAAGGCGACGCCTCCCGGACCGCCACCGACGCCGCAGGGCAAATAGACAAACAGCGGATGCTCTTCGTCCACGCATACGCCTGCGGCGGTCAGTTGCTGTTGCAGCCGCTCGGCCGCGACCGCATAACCGAGAAAGAGGTTGACCGAGTTTTCATCATCCACAAAGTGGCAATGCGGGTCCGCTTCAGACTGCTTGCGGCCCTGCTCTACCGCAACGCTGTAATCGGACTCATATTCCATGACGGTCACGCCGCGCGCGCGCAGTTCATCCTTCTTCCATTGCCGCGCATCAGCCGACATATGCACCGTGGCCTGGAAGCCCAGGCGCGCACTCATGATCCCGATCGAGAGCCCGAGGTTGCCGGTCGACCCGACCGCAACGCTGTACTGGGAAAAGAAATCCCGCGCTTCCTGGTTGTCCAGCTTCGCGTAATCGTCACCGGGTTTGATCAGGCCGGCGGCCAATGCCAGATCTTCGGCGTGTTTGAGCACCTCATAGATGCCCCCGCGCGCTTTAATCGAGCCAGATATGGGCAGTTGGTTATCGGCCTTGAGCCACAGCGCGCCGCCCGGCGGCAGGTCGTCGGCTGCCATCAGTGCGGCCTGCAGCGTGGGCAGCGGAACCAACGGGGACTCGATGATGCCCTGGTGTTCTCGGGTTTCTGGAAAAACGGAGCGAATATAAGGTGCGAAGCGTTTCAGCCGAGCGCTGGCATCTTCGATGTCGGCAGCGCTTACCGGCACATCGGCCAATGCCTCGGCGGTCGCTGCAAGGGCTGGGTTGAACCACGAGGTTTCTTGCAGGTTGATCAACTCGGCGATCAGGGGATGGCTTTGGCGCCATTGAGCAATCGTTATATCCGGAATCATGGGGTGCTCCACAATTGAGTCGGCCTGCTCGTCTCCGGGCCTGCAGCGTTTAGTTTGGCGCAGGATTCACCGGTGACGGTCGATGCAGGCGATTAAGCACCCCGGACTCGCCCGTTACAAACGATGTTTTAGGCCGCTATGGATGATCCAGCGTCATCCGTAGACGTGCGTGCCCAAGAGAATGTTCTACCGTTTCAGGCTGACGTTTAATCCCACTGCAGCCTGTCTACCGCTTCCCGCACCTGCGCGTAGGGGTAGTTCTCCAGTGCTCCGAAGCCCGCGATCCCCTTGGCCTGCAGCGTGGTAAACAACGGCACGCTGATGCCGACGAGAAAGCGGGTCAGGCATTCGCTGCTGGGCGCAACGCCTTTCAATTCCTGATGACGGGCTCTGAATGGGCCGCACAGACTGGGCAGCGCGTGGCCGCTCAGCGGCTGCAAAGGCGGCGGTTCCGGCAAGCGTGCAATCCGCCCTTGGCACGCCGAGCAGTGCCCACAGCGGTGCGGTGCAGCCTGATCGCCAAAGTAATCGGCCAGGCGCTGGCTGAGGCAGTCCTCGCTGGCGAACAGATCGAGCATGGCGTGAATGCGGGCGATTTCGCTGGCTTCGTGTTGTTTGAAATAGGCCTGCAGCTCGGCACTCAATGCGGCGCTATCGAAACGGCTGTCGAGCACCGCATAGACCTCGGTCATCTGCTTGCTTTCCAGTTCGATCCAGCCCTTCTCCTGAAACCAGTCCAGCGCCTTGACCACCCGACTGCGTTCAGCGCGATGCTGGCTGTAGAGCTGCTCGAAATCCACCGTGCACCAGGTGCGTGCCCGCTGCGAGGTACTGACGATGGCCTCGACGAACTGCCGGCGCTCGCCGTCGAATTTGGCCAACAGTGCCTCGGCATCGATCACGTACTTGAAACGATAGTCGGCAAAGTAGGCGTAGCGCGGGGCGATGATGCCGCGCAGCTCCAGCTGCACCAGCAAGGTTTTCAGCGGCAGCAGGCGGATATTGCTCTGGGTGGAGAGCGTGTTGAGCATCAGTTCCCACTCGCCGTCCGACGCGGCGCGGCGAATGTCTTCCAGCACAGTCTGGATGCCCTCGCGCTCTGGGGTATCACCGTAGACGAAGTTCTCCAGCACGCTGAGGCTGTCACGGTTGGCCAGCACCAGACACTCGGACGGTAAACCGTCGCGCCCGGCGCGGCCGATTTCCTGGCTGTAGTTTTCGATGGATTTGGGCAGGTCGAAATGCACCACGTTGCGGATATCGCTCTTGTCGATGCCCATGCCGAAGGCGATGGTGGCCACGATGCAATGGCTCTGTCCCGCCATGAAGCCGCGCTGGATCGCCTCGCGCCGCTCATGGGGCAGGCCCGCGTGGTAAGCCTGGGCGGCGATGCCCTGCTGGCTGAGGAATTCGGCCACCTGTTCCGCGGTTTTTTGCTGGGTGACGTAGACGATGCTCGCCTGCTCCGGACGCGCCGAAAGCCACTGGCCGAGCCAGGCCAGCTTGGCGCGGCCGGCCAGCGGTTCGATGTGCAGGTTGAGGTTGGGCCGGTAAAAACCGGTGGTGACCACGTCCGCCTCGGCAATGGCAAATTTGCCGCGCATGTCGGCAATCACCGGCGGCGTGGCCGTGGCGGTCAGCAGCAGCACCTGAGGAATGGCGAACTGGCGCTGGTAGTCCGGCAGCTTGAGGTAATCGGGCCGAAAGTTGTGCCCCCATTCGGAAATGCAGTGCGCCTCGTCGATGACCAGCAGGGAGATTGGCACCTGCTGGATAAAGCTGCGAAAGCGCTCGTTCTTCAGCCGCTCGACCGAGATCATCAAGATCTTCAGCTCACCGGATTTGGCCCGGGCCATGGTCTCGCTGACCTGTTCGCGGCTTTGCGCCGAGTCGATGCTGGCCGCACTGATGCCATGCCGGTGCAAAAAAGCCAGCTGATCCTGCATCAGGGCCAGCAAGGGCGAGACCACCAGGGTCAAGTGCGGCAGATGCAGCGCGGGCAACTGGTAACACAGCGACTTGCCCGAGCCGGTGGGAAAGATCGCCGCCGCCGAGCGGCCAGCCAGTACGGCGCTGATGGCCGCTTCCTGGCCGGGGCGAAATTGGGCGTAGCCGAACACGCGCTCAAGAGTTTGATACATGCTGTCTCCGTTGACTGCAACGAGGCCGATGACCATAGCCCATCGTGTGGCGCTGGGAGGCCAAAACGCAAAAGCCGCCCGAAGGCGGCTTTGCGGAACGCGAGAGTCGCGCTTAGAGCTGCGGGCCTGCAGCCTGGATGGCGTCGCTGACGTCGAACTTCTTGAAGTTCTCGATGAACAGCTTGGCCAAACCCTTGGCGGCTTCGTCGTAGGCAGCCTTGTCAGCCCAGGTGTTGCGTGGGTTGAGCAGGACGGTTTCGACGCCGGCGACGGCCTTGGGTACGTCCAGATTGATGATCGGCAGGTGCTCGGTCTCGGCACCGATCAGCGCGCCGCTCTGGATGGCTGCAATCACCGCACGGGTGGTCGGGATGCTGAAACGCTTTCCAACACCGTAGCCGCCACCGGTCCAGCCAGTTTTGACCAGTTACACCTTGGAGCCGAAGGCCTGGATGC
>CAYPFO010000060.1:0-22804 GCA_964410065.1 uncultured Pseudomonas sp. | reverse complement strand
CTTCTCCAGCGAGCGCGAGATGCTCGAAGAAGCCTGGGCCGGCGACATCATCGGCTTGCACAACCACGGCACCATCCAGATCGGCGACACCTTTACCGATGGCGAACAGCTCAGCTTCACCGGCATCCCGCACTTCGCCCCGGAACTGTTCCGCCGCGTGCGTCTGAAGGACCCGCTGAAATCCAAGCAGCTGCGCCAGGGCCTGCAGGAGCTGGCCGAGGAAGGCGCCACCCAGGTGTTCTTCCCCGAGCGCAACAACGACATCATCCTCGGCGCGGTCGGCGTGCTGCAGTTCGACGTTGTCGCCAGTCGCCTGAAGGAGGAATACAAGGTCGAGTGCGCCTACGAGGCGATCAACGTCTGGTCCGCCCGTTGGATCGAGTGCGACAACGACAAGAAGCTCAAGGAATTCACCGACAAGGCCTACGAGAACCTGGCCATCGACGGCGGCGGTCACCTGACCTACCTGGCGCCGACCCGGGTCAACCTGGCGCTGATGGAAGAGCGTTGGCCGGATGTGCAATTCCGCGCCACTCGCGAGCATCATTAACAGTCAGCAGCTTTGCACGGGCTTTCGTAGGATGTGTGGAAGCACAGCGCGGATGGCCAGTTGCCCACTGGGTAACGGGCCGATACCCATCAGGCGAGGCTAAAGCTCAACTTGATGGGGATCGCTGCGTTTAACCCCATCCCTACGCGGCGGCGCGCGCATGAAACCGTAAGGTGGATGTCGTTTTTTACATCCACCCGGCTCCGCTCGGTGGATCGCCACCCGGTGGATCGATGAAGCGCGATCCACCCTACACTGGCAGGCCACCGCATCATTCCTTAAGCGCAGCACAGCGCAAGCACAACGCTGTCGCCGGCAAGGCCTGCAACCGAGCTTCCTCGATGTCTTCGCCGCAGCGCTGGCATTCACCGTAATGCCCATCGGCAAGACGCTGGCGCGCCAGCGCCACCTCGCGCAGCTCGGCTTCGGCCTCGGCCAACAGCGCCTCCATTACTTCCTCGTTCTGTCGTTCCTGGGCCTGCTCGGCAAAATCGGCATCGCGCTTGCTGGTCAGATCGCGGCGGATAGCCTCGGCACGCTTGAGGTACTCCTCGGTTAACTGCGCCAGCCGCTGGGCGGGGTCGAATGGGGTCATGGCAGCCTCCTGGTCTTTGCCTCAGTGTGGCTGCGTCTACGTCGGATGCACGGCTTTTATCGCGACAGATGCGACCTGCACCACTCGCCACAGGCCCACGCATGCGTGCCGCCATTCACGCTGGCCAATCTTCGTCTAGGCTGATCTCGTCAGGGTTGTCAGGGGTTTCAAGATGCGCCAGACGATAAGGATCTTCGTCCGCACGGTCGATACCATGAACCGGGTCATCGGCCGCTTTGCCATGTACCTCATCTTCGCCATTCTCGGCGTGCTGTTCTATTCCATCTTCAGCAAGACCTTTGCCGACCCCGCGATCTGGACCCTGGAAGTCGCTCAATTCCTGATGGTCGCGTACTTCCTACTCGGCGGTGCCTATTCCCTGCAGCTGGACGACCACGTGCGCATGGACCTGTTCTACAGCCGTTGGACGCCAAAAACCCGCGCCCTTGTCGACCTGTGTACGGTGGGTTTCCTGCTGTTTTACCTGGTGTTCCTGCTCTATGGCGGGATCTCCTCGGTTCACTACGCGCTTGAGTACAACGAGACCAGCTACTCGGCGTGGTCGCCGCGCATGGCGCCCATCAAAATCATCATGTGCATCGGCATCGCCATGATGCTGCTGCAAGTCCTGGCGACCTTCTTCAAGGACCTCGCTGCAGCGCGCGGAGAGACCTTGTAAATGGGCTACGAATACATCGCCCTGCTGATGTTCTCTTCGATGATGCTGCTGCTGTTGACCGGCAAGCGGGTATTCGGCGCCATCGGCTTCGTGGCCGTCTGCGCGGCGTTTCTGTTGTGGGGCCAGGGCGGCTCGGAAATGGCCTTCAGCGCGGCGATGAAACTGATGAAGTGGTACCCGCTGCTGACCCTGCCGCTGTTCGTGTTCATGGGTTACATGCTCTCCGAATCCGGCCTGGCCGAAGACCTGTACCGCATGTTCCATGTCTGGATGGGGCCATTGCCAGGTGGCCTGGCCATCGGCACCCTCGGCCTGATGGTGGCGATTTCGGCGATGAACGGCCTGAGCGTGGCCGGCATGGCCATCGGCGCCAGCATTGCCCTGCCGGAACTGCTACGACGCGGCTACGACAAGATCATGGTCACCGGGGTCATCCAGGCCGGCAGTTCGCTGGGCATCCTGATTCCGCCCAGCGTGGTGCTGGTGCTCTACGGCATGATCGCCCGCCAGCCGGTCAGTCAGTTGTGGTTGGCCGGGGTGTTCCCCGGTCTGCTGATGGCATCGCTGTTCGTGCTTTACGTGGTGATCCGCTGCTGGATCAACCCCCGCCTCGGCCCGGCCATGCCGACGGCCGAGCGCCAGTCGATCAGCCGTCGCGAGAAACTTGTATTGCTCAAGGCGGGCATCGCCCCGCTGTTCATCTTCTTCTGCATGACCGGCCTGTTTCTACTTGGCGTGACCAGCCTGGTGGAAAGCTCGGCGGTGGGCGCCCTGGCGGCCACCTTCACCGCGCTGGTCAAGGGCCGACTGACTCGCGAGGTGATGGAAAACACCCTGCGCAAGAGCCTCGGGATCACCTGCATGTTCATGTGGATCATCCTCGCCGCGTTGTGCTTCGGCGCGGTATTCGACGGCCTCGGCGCAGTGCAGGCCATCGAAACGCTGTTCCTCGAGCGCATGAATCTAAGCCCGTGGGAAATTCTCATCCTGATGCAGTTGTCCTTCGTGATCATGGGCATGTTCCTCGACGACACCGCCATGCTGGTCATTGTCGCACCGCTGTACATCCCGCTGGTGGGCAGCCTGGGCTTCGACCTGGTGTGGTACGGCATTCTTTACACCATCACCTGCCAGATCGCCTACATCACCCCGCCGTTCGGCTACAACTTGTTCCTGATGCGCGCCATGGCCCCGCCCGAGGTCAGCCTGCGGGACATCTATGTCTCGGTCTTTCCGTTCGTGCTGGTCATGCTGCTGGCGCTGAGCCTGGTAATGACTTTCCCGCAGATTGCCCTGTGGCTGCCGCAGTCCTACTACGGCGCAGCGACGGGATGAAGTGCGTCAACCGAGCGGTAACGCTGTCATGCCCCGCCCAAAGCGGGGCACTTGCGCTGTATGACCCTGAATCGACAACTCTGGAGAGAACGGTATGAGTACAAGACGCAGTTTCCTGACCGGCGCCGCCGTGGCCACCGGCACCGCAGCCCTGGGTTCGGCGCACATCTATGCGCAGGAACCGAAGAAGATCACCTGGCGCCTGCAGACCTACGCAGGCCCGGCGCTCGGCGAACACGTAATCAAGCCGTCCATCGATGCCTTCAACAAGGCCGCCGAGGGCGCCATGGAGATCAAGCTGTATTTTGCCGACCAGCTGGTACCCACCGGCGAGCTGTTTCGCGCCATGCAGCGCGGCACCATCGATGCGGTACAGAGCGATGACGACTCCATCGCCGCGCCGGTGGACATCTCGGTATTCGGCGGCTATTTCCCGTTCGCCACTCGCCACAGCCTGGACGTACCGGCGCTGTTCCACCACTACGGTCTCAACGAGATCTGGGCCGAGGCCTACGGCGAAGTAAAGGGCGTCACCTGGCTTGGCAGCGGCGCCTGGGATCCTTGCAACTTCGCCACCGTCGAGCCAATCCGCAGCCTGGCCGACCTGAAGGGCAAACGCATCTTCACCTTCCCCACCGCCGGCAAGTTCCTCACCCGCTTCGGCGTGATTCCCGTGACGCTGCCCTGGGAAGACGTCGAAGTGGCATTGCAGACAGGCGAGCTGGATGGCATCGCCTGGTCGGGGATTACCGAGGACTACACGGTCGGCTGGGCCAACGTCACCAAATACTTCCTGACCAACAACATTTCCGGTGCCTGGATCGGCTCCTACTTCGCCAACTCCGACAAGTGGAACGAAGTGCCAGAACATTTGAAAACGCTGTTCAAGCTGTGCATGGACAGCTCCCACTACTACCGCCAGCACTGGTACTGGGGCGGCGAGGCCAAGCTACGCGTGGAAGGCAGCAAGCTGGAACTGACCACGATTCCCGCGGAGGAATGGAACACGGTAGAAAACGAGGCGCAGAAATTCTGGGACGAGATCGCCAAGACCAGCCCGCGCTGCGCCAGGGTCGTGGAGATCTTCAAGCGCTACAACGCACTGATGGCCAAGGCCGGCGCACCCTACCGCTGACAACTACCATGCGCACCACGCCATTTGAACAGACTACGACACGCTAGCCATAACGAGAGATTGACGGGGGGTTCATGCTCAATCCGAGGGACGTAAAGACCATTGAGGATGCAAGGCGCATCGTCGAGGAGCGCGGCCTCACCCATGTGAAGGTCGGCGTGTTCGATATTGACGGGGTGATGCGCGGCAAATACATCAACCGCAGCAAGTTCTTTTCCGCGCTGGAACACGGCAGCGGCTTTTGCGACGTGGTACTCGGCTGGGACGTCAAGGACCAGTTGTATGACAACGTGCAGTACACCGGATGGCACACCGCCTACCCGGATGCGCCGGTGCGTATCGTGCCGCACAGCTGCCGCGAGATCCCCTTCGAGAACGGCATGCTGTTGTTCATCGCCGAGTTCGACCAGCAGGCCGAGGCGATCTGTCCGCGCGGCACGCTGCTGCGCGTTGTTCAGCGCTGCAAGGCGATGGGCTTCGATCCGCTCGCGGCACTGGAGTACGAGTTCTTCCTGTTCGACGAAACCCCGCATTCGGTGCGCGCCAAGGGGTTTCGCAACCTGAAGAACCTCAGCCCCGACTGGTTCGGTTATTCGACCCTGCGCAACTCGGTACACGCCGAGCTCTACCACGAGATTCTCGAGCTGTGCGAACACATGGATTTCCCCCTGGAAACCCTGCATTCGGAAACCGGCCCGGGGGTGATCGAGGCGGCGATTACCGTGGATCGCATCACCGAAGCCGCCGACAAGGCCGCGCTGTTCAAGACCTTCATGAAGGTCTTGGCACAGCGCAAAGGATTGATGGCCACGTTCATGGCCAAATGGGCCGCCGACATGCCGGGCCAGAGCGGGCACATCCATATGTCGCTGCGCGAACGCGCCTCCGGTAAATCAGCCTTTCATGATCCCGCCGATGCCTATGGCATGAGTGAGCTGCAACGTCAGTTCGTCGCCGGGCAGCAACGCCTGATGCCCGAACTGTTGTGCCTGCTGGCACCCACTGTGAACAGCTATCGGCGCCTGGTGCCCGGTTACTGGGCGCCCACCGATGCCACCTGGGGCGTAGAAAATCGCACCACCGCGCTGCGGGTGATACCCGGCAGCGACAAGGCGCAACGGGTTGAATACCGCCTCGGTGCGGCCGATGCCAACCCCTATCTGGCGCTGGCTGCAGTGCTGGGTTCCGGTTTGTACGGCATCCTCAACCAGTGGCAACTCGACCCCCCAATCAGCGGCAACGCCTATGCCATGCAACATCCGCCTGAATTGGCTCTGCCAACTACGCTGTGGGAGGCAGCACAACGCCTGAAAGCCTCCAGCGCGGCGCGCGATCTGTTCGGCGACGCGTTCGTCGATCATTTCGCCGCAACCCGCGAATGGGAGGAACGCGAGTTCCGCCGGCATGTCAGCGATTGGGAGCTGGATCGCTACTTTGAAATCATCTGACAGAGGCGGACATCATGACGACCCGTCTTGAGAGGCCGAGCATGAACTCATTGCAGTGCATTTCCCCCATCGACGGCTCCGTCTACGTAGAGCGCCCCCTGGCCAACAGCACTCAGATTGCCGACGCTGTGGCCCGTGCCGAGCGGGCGCAACAGGATTGGAAGAGCACCCCGTTGGCCCAACGCATCGCCCTGACCCGTGAGGCGATCAGGTTGTTCAGCGCCAAGGAAAGCCAACTGGCCGAAGAACTGTGCTGGATGATGGGACGGCCAATCCGCTACGCCGCTGGCGAGGTCAACGGTTTCGTCGAGCGCGCCAGCCACATGGCGGATATTGCCGAGCGGGCCTTGGCTGACATCCACCTGCCCGAAAAACCCGGTTTTATTCGCTTCATCCGTCGCGAACCGTTGGGCGTGGTGCTGGTGATCGCACCCTGGAATTATCCCTATTTGACGGCGGTAAACAGCGTCGTGCCGGCGCTGCTGGCCGGCAACAGCGTGCTGCTCAAGCACTCGGCGCAAACCCCGCTGTGCGCCGAACGCATGGTGGAGGCCTTTGCCGAAGCGGGTCTGCCGGCGGGCGTATTCCAATACCTGCACCTGAGCCATGAAGACACCGAGCAGTTGATCCGCGCCCCGGCGGTGCGGCATGTGGCGTTTACCGGCTCGGAGGCTGGCGGCGCGATGGTGGAGCACGCGGCGGCCGGACGCTTCATTGGTAGCGGGCTGGAACTGGGCGGCAAGGACCCGGCCTATGTGCGTGCCGATGCCGACCTGCGGCATGCGGTCGAGACCACCATAGACGGCGCCTTTTTCAATTCCGGGCAGTCATGCTGCGCCATCGAACGCATCTACGTGCACGAATCCCTCTACGACGGATTTGTTGAGCAAGCGGTGGCGCTGGTTCGACATTATCGGCTCGGTCGTCCCGACAGCCCCAAAACCACCTTGGGTCCGCTGGTACGCCCCGCCGCGGCGGACTTTGTTCGTGAGCAGATCGCCGAGGCCGTGGCCAAAGGTGCGAAAACACACATCGACCCGGCCGATTTCCCCCTCGATCAGCCCGGTTCGGCCTATCTTGCTCCACAGGTGCTGACCGGTGTGAACCATGCAATGCGGGTGATGACCGAAGAATCCTTCGGTCCCGTGGTCGGCATCCAGAAAGTGCGCGACGACGATGAAGCCCTGGCGTTGATGAACGACAGCGATTTTGGCCTGACCGCAGCAATCTTCAGTCGCGATGAGACAACCGCACTGGCCCTGGCGGATCGCCTGGACACCGGCACGGTCTTTCTCAACCGTTGCGATTACCTCGACCCGGCGCTGGCCTGGACCGGCGTAAAGAATTCCGGGCGCGGCTGCACGCTGTCGACGCTGGGCTATGACCACCTGACTCGCCCCAAATCTTTTCACTTCAAGACGCAGTTATGAGGCGCTCAATGGACCTGAAGCGTTACCAGATGAACTGGAATTACCCCACCGCCATACGTGTTGGCGCTGGACGGATCGGCGAGCTGCCAATGGCGTGCAAGCAGTTGGGCATGAATGCCCCTCTGTTGGTTACCGATCCGGGATTGGCAGCACTGCCGATGATTGAACACGCAGTAATCTCTTGCCGCACGGCGGGGCTGCAGATCGACGTCTTTTCGGCCATCAAGGGCAACCCGACGGGACAGAACATCAGCGACGGTGTGGCCGCGTTCAAGGCGGGCCAACATGATGGCGTGATCGCTTTTGGCGGCGGCTCCGCGCTGGATGCCGGCAAGGCCATCGCGCTGATGGTGGGCCAGGAACGCCCGCTGTGGGACTTCGAGGACATCGGTGACAACAGCGAGCGAGTCAACGTGGCCGGAATGGCCCCGGTGGTGGCGGTGCCGACCACCGCCGGCACCGGCTCGGAAGTGGGCCGCGCCTCGGTAATTACCGATGAAGAAGCACAGGTCAAGCGCATCATTTTTCACCCGCGCATGCTGCCGGAACTGGTGATACTGGACCCGCAGCTGACCCTTGGCCTGCCGGCGAAAATCACCGCGGCGACCGGTATGGACGCCCTGTCGCATAATCTGGAAGCGTTCTGTTCGCCACTGTTCCACCCCATGGCCGAAGGCATCGCCCTGGAAGGCATGCGCCTGGTGCGTGACTACCTGCCGCGCGCCGTGGCACGCGGCGACGATCTTGAGGCACGCCTGCAAATGATGGTCGCCTCGACCATGGGCGCCACCGCGTTCCAGCGCGGGCTGGGTGCCATGCATGCGTTGGCTCATCCGCTGGGCGCGTTATACGACGCTCATCACGGGCTGCTCAACGCAGTATTGATGCCTTATGTGTTGCAGGCCAACCAGGGGGCGATCAAAGGACATATGGAGCGCCTGGCCCGCCATCTGAAACTTCCTTGGCCGGGTTTTGCCGGTGTACTGGAGTGGATTCTGGCGTTGCGCGCCGAGATCGGCATTCCCCATAGCTTGCGAGAGCTCGGTATTGATGAGCGCCACAGCGAGCTACTCGGCCAGATGGCCGCCGCCGACCCTTCCGCAGGCACCAACCCCATCTCCTTCAGCGCTGACGAATATCGCCAGTTGTTCGAGCGCGCCTTGCGCGGCACGCTTTAACGGACAGCAACTTGCGCAGCAGGCCTGAGGCAACGGCCGTGGCGTGCCAGAAGCTCAACGAATCCCGCGCCTGCAGGCGGCAGGCCGCCAAAATCGTTCTTTTGAGTGCAAAAAACGCCACGTCCCGCAGGGGAGACGTGGCGTTTTTTTCTTCAAGCCGATTACTGGAGGGACAATTTGTCCAGATTCTTTTCCAGGGTCGCGGCACCAATCCCCTTCACTTCAAGCAATTCATCCACCGAGGCGAACGGGCCGTGAGCGTCGCGATAGGCCACGATGGCTTGGGCCTTGCCCGCACCGATGCCTTTCAGTTCGCGTTCCAGGGTGGCCGCATCGGCGGTATTGAGATTGATCTTGCCGCTGGCGACTTGCTGGGTGGCAGCGGGTTTGATCGCCACTGGTTTCGATTCGGCCGCCGATACTGCAACGGAAGCGGATGCCAGAATGGCGAAGAGGAAGGTAGGGAACAGCTTGCGCATGGGTATTAAATCCTTGTAAGTAGCGAGTCCTTGGGGTGACGGCTGAAGCCGCTCGCTACGAAAGTAGTCCCCTCCCTCTGCAATTCCAGCCGGAATGCCCAGAACGCGAGGCGGGTCACGCTTGGTCAGCGCAGCAAGCGCGTATCCAATACTTTCGAAGAGCCGCCCATGACGTTCTCGCTGATCGCGATGAAATCTTCGGTACTGGCGGTATCCAGGCGCATCAGGCCACGAGTGACGTCATCCAAGGTGCGCCGCCCCTCGGTGCGCTTGCGAATTTCCTGATCCAGATCCTGCAACAGCAACACTGCGCGCGCGGTCACCGGGCCGCTGGAGCGCTCGCCACGCAAGGTCTTGACATCCCGACTCCATTTTTCCAGATGCTTGCGCACCTGCTGGTAGCGCTCTTCGGTCATCCCACCGGAGCGGCGCAGCAATTCGATGGCGTAATACTCGGCCACCCCTTCGCTGATCCAGTCACTGCGGTCATGGTCGCCGATGCGGCCAAACACATGGACCAGCTCATGCAGTAATGAACTCGTGCCGTTCTCACTGACCACGGGGCGGTCAGCATGCATGAACAGCGAATGCGGCCCGGACAGCCCCCCACGCCACATGGGTTCGCCCGCTCCGACGACCAGTACTTTGGCCGGATCACGCTGGAAAATCGCCTGTGCTTGCGGCCAGACGAAGGTCAGCACCGTGAGCATGTCCATCCGGCGCATGCTTTCGCCCAACGGCGCCGCCACGGTGACCTCGGTCATGCCCAGACGAGCGCGCCGGGTGCCGATCTTGCCGGCAAGAATCCAGCCGGTCGGACGGTCGAAATGTCGCGAAGGATTATCGATGCGAAAACGATGAGTGCCGACCCGCGGCCAGCCGGTTTCCACACTTTTCCAGCCATCGGGTAGGTCGAATTGCAGGCGGGACACCAGCTCCATGCCCTCACGCAATGTCAGCCGCGCCGCCGGAACCAGATCGTCGCCACGCAGCAGCGCCCAGTCTTCGGTCATGCGTGCGTCATAGCTGCCGGAATCACGCTGGTGGTTGATGCGCACCCGATAACTGAGCGTCGCCTTGCCCTGTGCCGGCGACCACGTGCCGCGCTCTACCTCGCCGCGTTTCTCAACCTGCCAGTCACCGTCAGCCTTGAAGTCGCTGTAACGGCCATCGGCGCCCAAGTTGAAATCCAGCTCGCGCACTGCCTGGCCTTTTTCCAGATTCAGGCTCACCTCGGCCTGATCACTGTCAGGCAGGAAGCGCACCCGGTAATCAAGGTCGGTTTTCTTCGCTGCCCACACAGGGGCAGCACAGATCAACAGAACACACAGCAGCGAGGTACGGGGCATCATCGTGACGGCTCCAAGGGCGACAGATGAATAAAGACCGGTAGTAGAGCCGATCTATCCCCGCGAACTCAACCGGCGCGGAAAATCAGATAGTCTTCCCAGTCATCAGCGGCCACGCTCTTTTCACTGAGCATCTTGCCAGACTGGGAAATACCGGCCTGGTGAACGGCGTCGGGATCGCCGCACACCAAGGGGTGCCAAGGCAGGAGATCCTTGCCTTCGGCAACCAGGCGGTAAGCGCAGGTAGGGGGCAACCATTTGAACTGATCGGCTTGGGCTGGCGTGAGCTGAATGCAATCCGGGACATGCTGTCGGCGATTGGTGTAATCGCTGCACCGGCAGGACTTCAGGTCCAGCAGTTTGCAGGCGATACGCGTGTAATAGACGCTGCCATCATCCTCGTCTTCGAGCTTTTGCAGGCAGCACAGGCCGCAGCCATCACACAGCGACTCCCATTCTTCCTGATCGAGTTGATCGAGGGTCTTGCGTTTCCAGAAGGGTTCGACTTTAGCGGCCATGGCATCACGGGCAGGAATCAGGGCGCGCTAGTCTAGTCCCGCCGCTCGATCCCGCCAAGCACAGGTGACCGCTGGGCCTGCTTGCCAAGCCTGTTTGCGCTGGGTAAGGTGCGCGACTTTCGCCTCGCCCCATTCCGTTTGTCGCGACTTCCCCCATAACGAGAAGCAACCTTATGCGCGCCTCCCCTCGTATCGCTGAGCACGCCATCGATGCCCAATTCATCCAGCGCTGGTCACCCCGCGCGTTTACCGGTGAACAGATCGATGAAGGTTCCTTGCTGAGTATCTTCGAGGCGGCACGCTGGGCACCTTCAGCGTTCAATGCCCAGCCGTGGCGTTTTTTGTATGCACGCCGTGACACGCCGAACTGGTCGCGCTACCTCAACCTACTTAACCCAGCCAACCGTGACTGGGCTCAACAGGCCGGTGCGCTGGTTCTGGTGCTGTCGAAAACCTGCTTTGCGGCGCCTTGCTCCAACACTGAAATGCCACTGCCGTCGCACAGCTTCGACGCTGGCGCAGCCTGGGCCCACTTGAGCTTGCAGGCCAACCTTTTGGGCTGGCACACCCATGCCATGGCTGGCTTTGATGCTGCGCAGGCCCGCTCGCAATTGGGTATTCCCGACGAGTTCGCCCTGGAAATTGTCGTGGCAATCGGCAAGCTGGGCGACAAGGCCAACCTGCCCGAAGCTCTGCGGGCGCGGGAAATCCCCAGCCCACGCCGGCCGCTCAACGAATTGGTCGGCGAAGGGAATTTCAGGTTCTAAGCGGTTCGCAACGGCGCTGCAAGCGGATCTACTGCGCCCCACTCCAACTACTACCACGGTTCATCAGGGCATCCCGCAGGATGGCGTTGAGCGCAGCGATACCCATCAAGGCCTATCGGCCTGCATTCCTCTAGCGACTACGCAGCATCCAACGCTTACAGCGGGTCACTCATGCGCAGCAGCTCTTCCGGCCAGTGCTGGATGTAGTCATCTTCATCATCCACAGGCGGCATTTGCAGGTGATAGCCCTGGGTCTGGAGGTTTTCCAAAACCTTGTGGATATCTTCCCGAGCCAATTGCCGCTGCGGGGTGAGTACCATTTCAAACGCCAGTTGCGGTGTGCCGAACACCGCCATCAGCCCTTCCGGTACGCGACGCAGCGCTTCGCTCTTTTGTACGTAGAGGTACATTTCGCGCTTGCGCGAGCTTCTGTAGATGGAGCAAATGAATTTCATGCGGACTCTCCACTGGCAGCCAGTGTGTCAAGCAGGGCTTGGCCCATGCGTTCACGGCGCCAGCCGCGCAGGTTGTCGGGCAGTTGATAAGGCCCGTTGGGGAAGCCGGTTTTCAGCAGAGCTTCCAATGATTTCTTGCGCAGCATCAGTTCCGGCGCCATGTGTAGGCGTTGTGCCTCAGCCTGGCCGACCGCACGCAATTTCTTCAGCAGCGCACTGGCTTCCAGCGGCAGCGGCTCCGCCACCGGCTCCGGCCACTGCTCGGGCGATGTTGCAGCGGCGTTGCGAATCAACGCGAGCAATGTTTCGCCATCCTGGCGCACGGTACGCGGATGCATTTCTTCGATACGCGCCAACGCACCGAGATCGGCAGGCTGAAAACGCGCCAAGGGCCACAGCGAGTGTTCACGGACGATGCGGTTGCGCGGCACGTCACGACGCTTCGCCTCGCGCTCACGCCAGGCGTACAGCACGCGGTAAACCGCCAGTTGCTGGCGCGACAGCTTCCAGGCCAGCTTGCCTTCACGGTACAGCTCATCGGGGTCGATTTCGCGCCGCAGGTTGGCAACCAGCTCAGCGCCATCCTCCAGCAGCCAGGCCCGTTTTTCATCGCTGAGCTGCGCATCGAGGCGCTGATACACCTCGGCCAGATGCTGGGTGTCTTCGGCGGCATAGGCCACCTGCAACTCGGTCAGCGGCCGCTGCAGCCAGTCGGAGCGGGTTTCGCCCTTGGGCAATTCAATGCTCAGCACTTCTTGCACCAGACGCGAATAGCCCATGGAGAACCCGATACCCAGGTAACCGGCAGCCAGCTGGGTGTCATACAACGGCGTCGGCAGCGTACCGGTCAGACGCTGGAAGACTTCCAGGTCTTCGCTGCACGCGTGCAGCACCTTGATCACCGCGGGGTCAGCCAGCAGCGCGGCAAAGGCTGCCCAGTCACGGATCAGCAGAGGGTCGATCAGGTAGGCGCCCTGGCCTGCACTGACCTGTATCAGGCCGGCCTTCGGATAGAAGGTATCGACCCGCATGAATTCGGTATCAAGCGCCACAAAGGGCTGGGTGCGCCAGGCAGCGCAGTGTTGCGCCAGGCTGGCGTCGTCACGGATCCAGTGAATATCAATGGGCACACGGCTCTCCTCGGTTCAGGCGCGCAGTATATCCCCAGAAGCCAGCATTGCACCGACCGATCACCCGGTCCGCTGCTTTGCGCAGGGGGCCATCACACCCCTTGAATGGCTCCCCCGCATCAACCTGAAAAACCAGGACGCGTTATCCGGCCAAACCCAGTTGGGGGTCTCTCACGTCAAAGGCTTGCTCAGCAGGCTGGTCGAGCATGGCTTGAAGCCGAGCCCGGGTTTCGCTCATCAATTCGGGCAGCTGCTCGACGTTGTAGCGACTGGCGTCGAGGGGCTCGCCGACCTTCAGTTCGACCGGCAATCCCAAGTTCATGCGCCAGCTGCGCGCCGGCAAGACAGCATGGATGCCACGAATCGCCAGCGGCACGATCACTGCATTGGTTTCCAGTGCCAGATGGAAGCAGCCTTTCTTGAACGGCTGTAGCTGCCCATCGGGCGAACGTGTGCCCTCGGGAGCGGCCCACAGAACGATGCCGCTTTCCATCAAGCTCCGTGCCTGCTGCAGATCCTTGACCGCCTGCTGTTGATTGCGCCGGTCAATGGACGGAAATTCCCCGCTACGCAGGGCGGCGCCGAACAACGGAATGGCGAACAACTCCTTTTTTGCCAGCATGCGAATCGATCCCGGCAGACTGGCAAAGGTGGCGGGTATGTCGTAGTGGCTGGAGTGGTTGCACAAGATGATGTAACGCCGTCCATCATTGAAATCCGGCAACTGCCCCTGCACCTCGAGGCGCACGCGCACCAGCCGCAGCAACAGACGCGACCAGTGCCGCGCATAGGCATCAACCTGGCCCCGGCACAAACGGCCGCACGCCGAACGGATCAGAATCAGACAACAGAACCAGGCGGTGACCAGCACCGTCCCGGTAATCACACCGAGGCGCCGGGCCAGGGTGGCACTTTCACTGATGGCATGCAGGCTGGACATGAACTCTCCCAACATCTTCAAGCATGGGTAATAGGCGACATACACTGGAGTAGAAAATCCCGGCATTAAGATGCCCGCACTTTTTTTCACGACACAGGTATCCGGTCATGTCTCATGCTCAACTACTCGATCCGCAGGAACTCGCCGAGCGCCTCAATGAGCCGCACCTGGTCATCCTCGACTGCCGCTTTGCCCTGGACAATCCAGCCTATGGCCGCAACGCGTATGCACAAGGACATATACCCGGCGCTCGCTTCGCCGATTTGGAAGCCGACCTGTCCGGGCCGGTCCAGCCAGGCGTCACCGGCCGCCACCCCCTACCCTCCCCCACGCGACTGGTTGAGCGCCTGCGCGAATGGGGGGTGCGCAACGACAGCGCCGTGGTGCTTTACGATGACGGCCCCACGGCTTTCGCCACCCGCGCCTGGTGGCTGCTGGCCTGGCTGGGCAAGCGCAACAACGTGTACGTACTGGATGGCGGCTTCAAGGCCTGGCAAGCCGCGCAGCTGCCGATCACCGATAAGGTGCCAGCCTCGACACCAGGCGATTTCACTGGCCAGCCGGACTGGCATCTGGTGCTGGATGCTGCACAACTGCAACAACGCCTTGGCGCTGCCGAGCTGACGCTGCTGGACGCCCGCGCCCTGCCGCGCTTTCGCGGCGAGGTAGAACCGCTGGACCCGGTCGCCGGGCATATTCCCGGTGCGCAATGCGCAACCTTCAGCGACAACCTGACCGGAGACGGCCACTTTCGGCCTGCCGAAGAGTTGCACCAGCGCTTCGAGCACATGCTGGCCGGGCGAGATCCTCAGCAACTGGTGGCTTATTGCGGCTCGGGCGTGACGGCCTGCCACAACCTGTTCGCCCTCAGCTTGGCGGGCTTTCCCCTGGCCCCGCTGTATGCGGGCTCCTGGAGTGAATGGGTCACCGACCCGGCACGCCCTGTGGCCACAGGGTCATAAAGCAACCGGCAATTCTTCGTATCGCTTACAAAAAGCTACAGCCAGACTGGCCCTAAAAGGCTAGTTTTTACCGCTATTCAAAGCAGGCTACCTATCGCCAACCTACTCCAGCTGCGTCGTGAAAGCATTGATTTAGAGGGGTTGCAGCTGGAGACGCGTGAAAAAGCCTGCTAGTTTCGCCCCTCGTTTCACCTTACCGGAGTACCCGATGAAACACGCCTGGATAAAAACAACATTGGCAATCACCATTGGCGCGCTGTCGAGCCAAGCCATGGCCAACGGACTGGCAATTAATGAGCACAGCGCCAGCGGCATGGGCACCGCTTTCGCCGGTCGCTCGTCCGCAGCCCTGGATGCCAGCACTGTTGCAGGCAACCCCGCCGGCATGTCCAAGCTTGAGCGTCGCGAAGTGAGCGGCGGCCTGGCGTTTATACATGCTGAGACTGATATCGAAGCCACCGGCGGTACCGGCAGCACTGACGGCGATATGGTGCCGTTTGCTACCGTGCCCTTCGGTTACTACGTCACTCCGATCAATGACAAGATGCATTTCGGCCTGGGCCTGTACGTGCCTTTCGCGGTGATCAGCGATTACGAAAAAGGCCACATGGGCCGCTATCACGGCCTGACCAGCGAAGTCGAAGTGGTCAACCTGCAACCGACCCTCAGCTACAAGGTCAACGATCAGGTGTCGGTGGGTGGTGGTCTGGTGATCAGCCGGATTTATGGGAAGCTAACTAGTAATTACCAAGCACCTGGGCAGGACGCTGAAATCGAAATCGAGGGCGACGATATCGCCTACGGCTACAACTTGGGCGTGATGGTCGATGTTACCGAGCAACTGACTTGGGGCCTGACCTATCACTCTAAAGTCAAGTACAGCCTGGAAGGCGACACTAAGGTCAGCAATGTACCAGACATTACGCTAGCGCCCGGTCTCTCGCTGGGCAGCCTGAATGGCAAATATGATGCGTCCGTAGACATCAGCCTGCCCGAGTCCTTTGACACCTCGGTGACCTACCGCCTGGACGACCAGTGGACCCTGTACGGCGGCGCCACTTGGACTCGCTGGAGCCGCCTGGATGCTCTGGTCGTCGAGAACGAAGGCGTGCCCGCGGCATTTGCTGGAGCATTCGGTACTCTGGATGAGCCCCTGAAATGGGAAGATACCTGGAGCTTCGCTGTCGGCGCCGCCTACCAGCTCAACCCACAGTGGGTCTTGCGCGCCGGTCTGGCCCTGGACGAGTCGCCGACCAACGATGCAAACCGCACTACACGCATCCCGGTGTCGGACCGCACCATCCTGTCTTTCGGCGCTGGCTGGAATATCAACCAGGACACAACCCTGGACCTGGCCTACTCCTACCTGAAGGAAGACAAGGGCGAAGTGAACCAGACCGGCTACAACGCCGAGTATGAAAACTCTGCCCACGGCCTGGCAGCACAGCTGAGCTACCGCTTCTAAGCGTTGCCTTAGCAGCAAAAAACCGGACCCAAGGGTCCGGTTTTTTTATGGCCTGCGCTCTCACAACAAAGGGCTGGATCATAGCCGTAAAAGAGCCTTCCTCCCTAACACACCATCCCAATCTGCAACAGCGCCAACCCGCCACGACTCCAGCCCCACCAGGCCAGCGCCAGCAGCAGCCCAAGCCCCACCAGCAGCACTGCGACGCCCAAACGCCGACTGCTCATGCCGAAGCCCCCGAGACACGCAACCGCTCCACCGGCTGCTCGCGCACCGGCCAATTGAGCAACGCGGCCATCAGGCTGAGCAGAATGGAAATTTCCCAGACCAGGTCATAGCTGCCCGTACGGTCATATACATAGCCGCCCAACCAGCCACCCATGAACGAGCCTAATTGGTGGAACAAGAAGACCAGCCCGCCCAGCATCGACAGGTTGCGCACGCCGAAAAGCGTCGCCACCGTGCCATTGGTCAGCGGCACGGTGGACAACCACAGCAGGCCCATGGCCATGCCGAACGCGTAAGCCGTCCATTCGGTCAACGGTGTATAGAAGAAGGCAACAATCACCACGCCGCGCAACAGGTACAGCGTGACCAGCAGCCGCGGCTTGGACATGCGCCCGCCCAGCCAACCGGCGCCGTAGGTGCCGAAGATATTGAACAGCCCGACCAGCGCCAGCACCGTAGTGCCGACATAGGCCGGCAGGTGTTGGTCCACCAGGTAGGCCGGCAAGTGCACGCCAATGAACACCACCTGAAAGCCGCACACGAAGAACCCCAGCGCCAGTAACCAAAAGCCGGAGTGCCCGGCCGCTTCGCGCAGCGCTTGGCCCAGGGTTTGGGTGTACTGGGTTGCTGCAGGAGACGGCGCTTCGCGCAGGCAGGCGCCCAGCGGTATCAGCAAGGCGATCATCAGCCCCAGCGCCAGCAGTGCGGACGACCAACCGAGCCAGTCCATCAGCCCCAGGGTGCCGGGCAGCATGGCGAACTGACCAAACGATCCGGCCGCCGCTGCGATACCCATGGCCATGCTACGTTTTTCCGGAGTGGCCGCACGGCCCACAGCGGCGAGCAACACGGAAAAGGACGTGCCGGACAATCCCAGGCCGATCAGCACACCGGCGCTCATGGACAGTCCAAACGGAGTATCGGACAACCCCATCAGCACCAGGCCGGCCGCATACAGAACACCGCCGACCACTACCGTACGCCCGGCACCGTAGCGATCTGCCAAGGCGCCGGTAAACGGTTGGGCCAAGCCCCAAATAAGATTTTGCAGGGCAATGGCGAAGGCGAATACCTCACGGCCCCAGCCGAAATCGGCGCTCATCGGCGCCAGGAACAGGCCAAAACCATGGCGCACCCCCAGCGACAGGGTCAGAACCACCGAACTCACCACCAGCACCCAGAAAGCCGCCCGGGAAAACGCGCTCATATCTACTCCAGTCCACAGCGCAAGCCCACCACCACTAGGGTAGGCGCAGGGAGGTGTTTGTATAACGCGCCTGGGCAGGCGTCAATGTACTGGGGGAAGACAATGGCCCGTACGCGCTTTCTGCGCAGCGTCGACGGCAGCGCGGCCAAACGCGCGTGGAAGTGATCTACGAAGCTGACCAGACTGATGCTTTATTTCCGATGTTCACTCCGCCTTGAGCCTGCGCAGGTTGCCGATGACCGACTCCAGCGCCCGGTCAAACAGCAGCGCATCATCAAGCAGGCGAATTGCTCCGCGCTGGAACTCCGCTGCCAGGCTGTTGCGGGTCTTTTCCAGCACCTTCATACCGTTGCGGTTGACGAAGATGTATTTCCCGGTGGGCTTGATCCACGCTGCCAGCTTGCAGCGCAGCTTCTGCCCATCTTTCTTGTGGATCTCCAGCCAACTGCCGACGCGCAAATTGTCCACCTGGAGTAGTGCCTGCTGATCATCCACCGGGCTTTCCGGTTCCGCCGCTGCCGGTTGCTCGCCAGGCGACAGCAATTGGAGTTGCTCGACAACCGCCACCATGGCGGGCTCGGCAGGTGCCTGCTCTTGCTCCACTGGGTCGGCCTCAAGCTTCCCCGGCATTGCATTGGCTTGCGCCAGGCGCGAGAGGCGCTTGAACACGTGCCGGTAGAAGGTCTCCAACAGACCCAACCATTCCTGGGCGGCAAAGGCATCGACACCGGCTTCATCCAGCCCGGCACGCAGGGACCTGAGCAACTCGGGCGCCAAGGTACGCAGACGCTGACGCGCCTCCACGCCCTCCGGCAGAGTGACACTCCAGATCAGTTCATCGAGCCGGATAAGATTTGACCGCCACCCCGGCGAGTCTATTCCGTGCTTTAAACAGGTGAGCAACAGCACCTTGCTCCAGCCTTGGTGCACCAGGCGCACGACCACCTGCGGCAACGTCTTGCCCAGCATCCTCGTATTCAAAGCCTGCTCGACGTGTTGGCGCGCCAGTTCGGTTTTGGCCCGCGCTTCTTCAGCGTCGCGGGTGCGCTGCTCCAGCAATTCGCTGCGACGACTTTGGGCATGGCGAAAGGCGGTGAACTCATCGAGCAGCTCGGCAAAAATGCGCGGATCGTCGACAAACTCATTCAGCAGGCGCTGCACGATGGCCTCGACGGTCTGATAAAGACTGTCACGCCGCGCATCATCCTGGTCATTCCAGCCAAGCGCAGCAGTGGCAAGCTCGTTCAGCAAGCGTCGCGCCGGATGGCTGGTGCGGCTGAAAAACGCCTTGTCCAGCACCGCCACTTTGAGCATGGGAATCTGCAAACGCGCGATCAGCGCCTTGAGCGAGTCCGGCAAGGTCCGGTCGTCGAGAATGAACTCGAAAAGCATTGCGACCAGGTTGATGACATCGTCATCCACCTCATCCACCACCCGCGTCTTGCCACTTTTCGCGCTGGCGCGGCTGAGCAGATGATCGACCTGTTGGCGAAGATCCACCGTCTGCTCAGCCAACGCGTCAGCCGGCACGCTTTGCTGCAAATGGGACAGCAACCGCATCAGGTCCTGTTGGGTGATCGGCAAAGCCTCAACGGTGGCAGCGGGAGCCGGCCGGCCAACGCTGCGGCTCTGGGATAGCAGTTGTTGCAGCACACCAAAGGCTTCATCGCTGCCCATCTCGCCTATGGAAGGCAGGGCCTGAGCGTGCTCCGCAACAGGTGCTCCGCTGCGGCCAGCCGACCGCTTTGGCAGTGCCGATTGCAACTCCGGCAGCACTCCCGCCTCTTTGAGCAACTGGTTGGCGTCGACATATAGCGGGTCCAGGCTATCAAGGCAGGATTTCTCGAACAGCTTGAGAACGATCAGCTTGACCTTGATATCCATGTCCTGGCCGCAAGACAGGAGAAACGCCTCGCACAGCATTTCGGGGCCCAAAGGATGGTTATTTTCCTCGAGCTTCTTGCTGACCAGTGTATTGAACCGGGCCGTGAGGTGACTCAGGGCAATACCCAGCCGCCCCCTGGCTTTGGTCACCATGCTGTCAACGGCGACGCGCTCTTCCAGCTCATCGTTCTGTACCAAAGCCAGGTTGTCGTAACCTGGCGCTTCGAGAGCGGGTTCGCGTCCAATTTCGTATTGATTCAGGCGGCCGAACGCGTCGAGAAATCGCTGCAGGAAGTCGCGCGCTATACCGTGGCGCTTGAGGCGTAATTCGCGCATAGCCTCAAAGAACAGGCTTTGCTCACTGTTGTTGGCCGCCCGATCCGCCATTTCAAACAGCGTATCGTCAGCGCTATCAAACAGAGATTGCAGGGATTTCTTGAGTTGCGGCAAGGCAGCATCACGCACCTGTGCCAACGGAGGTGCCAGGCGAGGCGGCTGAACTGCGGATGCATGTGATGCAGCCGCTTTGCCGAGCTGCACGACCTTGGCTTCGGTTTTCATTGAGAATCTCCGGCATCGGCGCTGGCGAGCTGCCATCAGGTCACACGCTTGGAGACGTCATCCACGACGTCAAGCCATGGCGCCAAATAGGCCATTGACAGGCAATTATTGACTACCTGGCGTCAACTACAAGGACGCGTCAGCCCAGACATGACCCAGGTCACACTCGCTGAATTTGGCACCTTCCCGCTTATTTGCTGCCGATACACAGGCTTCAGCGGACATGCCTAGCGCATTGGCACGCACGCGCCTTTATAATCCCCGCCTGACCAACCAGGAGGCCCCCATGCCCAATCTGACCCTTGCCGATCTGAGCGCTGAAATCGACAGCAATGTACGTCGCGCCCTGGCTGAAGACATCGGCAGTGGCGACCTTACCGCGCAACTGATCCCCGCCGAACGCCTGGCCCACGCCCGAGTCATCACCCGCGAAGCGGCGGTCATTTGCGGCACGGCCTGGGTTGATCGCGTGTTCCGCCAGCTCGATGCCCGCGTTGCGGTGCATTGGCACGTTGGGGACGGCGATCAGGTAGAGCCCAACCAGACCCTCTTCACCCTGGAAGGGCCTGCCCGCGCTCTGCTCAGCGGCGAACGCAGCGCGTTGAATTTCCTGCAGACGCTGTCTGCCGTGGCCACGCGCTGCCGCCACTACGCCGACCTGGTGGCCGGCACTCAGGTCAAACTGCTCGACACCCGCAAAACTCTGCCCGGCCTACGCTTGGCGCAAAAATACGCAGTGACCTGCGGGGGCTGTCACAACCATCGCATCGGCTTGTTCGATGCGTTTTTGATCAAGGAAAACCATATCGCCGCCTGCGGTGGGATTGCCGACGCCATCAACGCCGCACGCCACATTGCGCCTGGCAAACCCGTGGAAATCGAAGTGGAAAACCTCGACGAACTCCGACAGGCCCTGGATGCGGGGGCCGATATTGTCATGCTGGACGAATTGAGCCTCGACGATATGCGCGAAGCGGTGCGCATCAATGCCGGGCGCGCCAAGCTTGAAGCATCCGGCGGCATCACCGACAGCACCCTGCGCGGCGTGGCCGAAACGGGTGTCGACTACATCTCCCTCGGCACGCTGACCAAGGACATCAGAGCCGTTGACCTGTCGATGCGCCTGCAGCTGTAACACTGCCCCAACCTATCGTCAGGAACGCCGCCAACCAAACGAGTTGGCGGCCCACGCCTTCCGCTGATCAAACTCTAAAACAGGCTCAGCTGCTCGAAACCATTGCGCAGGTCCACCAGCCGCACGCCCAGCCCGATCAGCCGCACGGGCTTGTCGCCCCGCGCATGCGCCTGGGCCAGCAATAGCTGATAGCTGTTGAGGTCGAGGCCTGCACCGGCTTGCTCAAGGGTGGTTTGGGTGAAGTCGTGGAATTTCAGCTTCACGAAGGGTTTGCCAGGCCGGTAACTGGAATCCAGTCGAGCCAGACGCCTGTTCAGTTCGCCGAACAACTCACTCATCTCGACCTGGCACGCCGGCAGATCAGGCAGATCCCGATCAAAGGTGGTTTCTACACTGAGCGACTGCCGTCGTCCATCGGCTTCCACCACGCGCTTATCGATCCCACGGGCGAGACTCCACAAGCGCTCACCAAAACTGCCGAACTCGCGCACCAGCGTCAGTCGCTCCCATTCGCGCAGCTCCAGGCAGGTACGAATACCCAGGCGCGCCAACTTGTCCGCCGTGACCTTGCCGACACCGTGCAACTTGCTCACCGGCAATTGAGCAATGAAATCCTCCGCCTCATTCGGCGTAATGACAAACAGCCCGTTGGGTTTGCGCCAGTCACTGGCGATCTTGGCCAGAAACTTGTTCGGCGCCACCCCGGCTGACACGGTGATTTGCAGCGTCGATGCCACACGCCGGCGAATCTCGGCAGCCATTCGCGTGGCACTGCCTGAGCAGTACGGACTGCCCGTCACATCCAGGAAAGCCTCATCGAGCGACAAGGGTTCGATCAACTCGGTGTAATCACGCAGAATCTGGTGGATTTCCCGCGAGACGGCCTTATAGACATCCATGCGCGGGCGCACGACCCGTAGGTCAGGACACAGCTTGAGCGCCTTGCGCATCGGCATCGCAGAATGAATACCGTACGCGCGCGCCTCGTAATTACAGGTGGCGACTACGCCGCGCTTGTCCGGCGAACCGCCTACCGCCAGTGGATTCCCGGCCAGCCGCGGGTCGTCGCGCATTTCGATGGCGGCATAAAAGCAATCGCAATCCACGTGAATGATCTTGCGCACGGAGGAATTCATAAAAGCCCGCATGACATGCATCGGAAGTGGAAGTTTATCATCGCCGAGACGCTAAACAGTTGACGGAACGGGACTTTCCCCTATCGGCGGTTGACAGCAGCGCATTGACGAGTAGAATGGCCGTCGCGGGATGGAGCAGTCTGGTAGCTCGTCGGGCTCATAACCCGAAGGTCGTAGGTTCAAATCCTGCTCCCGCAACCAGATACAGAAAAAGGCCACTCAATCGAGTGGCCTTTTT
>CAYPFO010000059.1:0-23874 GCA_964410065.1 uncultured Pseudomonas sp. | reverse complement strand
CCATGCAGCGCCTGAAGGAAGCCGCCGAGAAGGCCAAGATCGAGCTGTCCTCCGCGCAGCAGACCGATGTCAACCTGCCGTATATCACCGCCGATGCGTCGGGTCCGAAGCACCTGAACGTGAAAATTTCCCGCGCCAAGCTGGAAGCCCTGGTCGAAGACCTGGTGCAGCGCACCATCGAGCCGTGCCGCATCGCCCTGAAAGACGCCGGCATCGACGTCGCCAAGATCGACGACGTGATTCTGGTTGGCGGCCAGACCCGCATGCCGATGGTGCAGCAGAAGGTGGCCGAGTTCTTCGGCAAGGAAGCGCGCAAGGACGTCAACCCGGATGAAGCCGTGGCCATGGGCGCTGCCATCCAGGGCGCGGTACTGGCGGGCGACGTCAAGGACGTGCTGCTGCTCGACGTGTCGCCGCTGACCCTGGGTATCGAAACCCTGGGTGGCGTGATGACCCCGCTGATCGAGAAGAACACCACCATCCCGACCAAGAAGTCCCAGGTGTTCTCCACTGCGGACGACAACCAGGGCGCCGTGACCATCCACGTGCTGCAGGGCGAGCGCAAGCAAGCCGCGCAGAACAAGTCCCTGGGCAAGTTCGACTTGGCCGATATTCCGCCGGCGCCGCGCGGCGTACCGCAGATCGAAGTGACCTTCGACATCGATGCCAACGGTATCCTCAACGTGTCCGCCAAGGACAAGGCCACCGGCAAGCAGCAATCCATCGTGATCAAGGCTAACTCCGGCCTGTCCGATGAAGAAATCGAGCAAATGGTGCGTGATGCTGAGGCCAACGCCGAGGAAGACCGCAAGTTTGAAGAGCTGGCCGGTGCGCGCAACCAGGGCGACCAACTGGTGCATGCCACTCGCAAGATGATCGTCGAAGCGGGCGACAAGGCCACCGAGGAAGACAAGACTGCCATCGAAAAAGCCATTGGCGAGCTTGAAGTCGCGGTGAAGGGCGACGACAAGTCTGTGATCGAGGCGAAGATGACCGCCCTGTCCGAGGTCACTGCCCCGTTGGCGCAGAAGATGTATGCCGAACAGCCCCAGGCCGGCGAAGCCCAGCCGAATGCTGAAAACGATGCCAAATCGGCCGGTGACGACGTGGTCGACGCTGAGTTCGAAGAGGTCAAGGAAAACAAGTAAACGTCACGTTTGCTTCCGCCTCATTACGCGCAACCGGTGGTTGCGCGCCCTGACATACCGCGCGCGGGAGCTTGCTCCCGCGTTGGCGTGTCTGGAGGCGTAGCAGGGCCTGTGTGGGATCGCCGAGCTGTTCCGGTGCAGGTTCTTAGAGGATCCGAGAGAAATGGCAAAACGAGACTATTACGAAATACTGGGCGTGGAGCGCAGTGCCAGTGAGGCCGAGCTGAAAAAGGCTTACCGACGTCTGGCGATGAAATACCACCCCGACCGCAATCCGGACGACCATGATGCGGAAGAGAAATTCAAGGAAGCCAACGAGGCTTATGAAGTTCTTTCCGATGCCAGCAAGCGCGGCGCCTACGATCAGTACGGTCACGCCGGTGTTGATCCGCAGATGGGCGGTGGGGCCGGCTTCGGTGGTAACGCAAGCTTCTCCGATATATTCGGCGATGTGTTCAGTGACTTCTTCGGCGGGCAGCGTGGCGGCCAACGCGGCGGCCCGATGCGTGGCAGCGACCTGCGCTACACGTTGGAGCTGGATCTGGAAGAGGCCGTGCGCGGCACCACCGTGACCATTCGCGTGCCGACCCTGGTCGGTTGCAAGACGTGTGATGGCTCCGGTGCGAAAAAGGGCACCAGCCCGGTTACCTGTACCACCTGTGGCGGTATCGGTCAGGTGCGCATGCAGCAGGGCTTCTTCTCGGTGCAGCAGACCTGCCCGCGCTGCCATGGCAGTGGCAAGATGATCACCGACCCCTGTGGCAGCTGTCATGGCCAGGGGCGCACGGAAGAGCACAAGACCCTGTCGGTCAAGGTGCCTGCGGGCGTCGATTCCGGGGATCGCATTCGCCTGTCCGGCGAAGGTGAAGCCGGTACGCTGGGCGGTCCGTCCGGTGACCTGTATGTGGTGGTCAACGTTCGTGAGCACGCTATTTTTGAGCGTGATGGCAAGCACCTGTACTGCGAAGTGCCAATCAGCTTTGCCGATGCGGCGCTGGGCGGTGAGCTGGAAGTGCCGACCCTGGACGGCCGCGTCAAGCTGAAGATCCCAGAGGCGACTCAGACCGGCAAGATGTTCCGTTTGCGGGGCAAGGGCGTGGCGCCGGTGCGCGGCGGTGGTGCGGGCGACCTGATGTGCCGGGTGGTGGTGGAAACCCCGGTAAATCTCGGCAAGCGCCAGCGCGAACTGCTGGAAGAGTTCCGCAGCAGCTTACAGAACGACAGCTCGCATTCGCCCAAGGCCAGCGGCTGGTTCGAGGGCATGAAGCGCTTTTTCGGCGATCTATAACTCAACGCTGCAAGTGGCACGCGGCACGCCTGAGGTAGGCGCCGCTTGCAACTTGAGGCTTGCAGCCTGGAGCTTCTTTTTATGCGTATAGCAGTGATGGGCGCCGCGGGGCGCATGGGCAAGACCCTGATCGAAGCGGTGCGCCAGGCCGAGGGCGCGCAGTTGTGCGCGGCCATCGATCGGCCGGACAGCAGTCTGGTGGGGGCGGATGCCGGCGAGCTGGTGGGGCTGGGCAAGATCGGCGTTCAGTTGGCGGGTGACCTGGCCAGCGTGCTGGACGATTTCGACGTGTTGATCGACTTCACGCACCCGACCGTGACCCTGAAAAACCTTGAGCTGTGCCGCCAGTCCGGCAAGGCCATGGTGATCGGCACCACCGGTTTCAGCCCCGAAGAGAAAGAGCTGCTGGCCGAAGCAGGCAAGCAAATCCCGATCGTCTTCGCGGCGAATTTCAGCGTCGGCGTCAACCTGTGCCTGAAGTTGCTGGACACCGCCGCGCGCGTGCTGGGTGACGACGTGGACATCGAAATCATCGAAGCTCACCATCGCCACAAGGTCGATGCGCCGTCGGGGACCGCGCTGCGTATGGGCGAAGTCGTCGCCAGTGCCTTGGGGCGCGATCTGCAGAAGGTCGCGGTCTATGGGCGTGAAGGTCAGACCGGTGCCCGTGAGCGCGAAACCATTGGTTTCGCCACGGTACGCGCCGGAGATGTGGTCGGTGACCATACCGTGCTGTTCGCTGCTGATGGCGAGCGCGTGGAAATCACCCATAAAGCGTCCAGTCGCATGACCTTTGCCAAGGGTGCGGTGCGTGCCGCATTGTGGCTGAAGAGCCAGCCGGCGTCGCTGTATGACATGCAGGATGTGCTGGGTTTGCACTAATGCTACTGGATCGATGGGCGGCAGCCGATCGAGGGCGAAATCAGCGCGCATTAGCGGTGGACCCAAATCGGTCATTTCTGTACACTTTCGCATTTAGTGTGTCCACTAAAGTTACGCAGAATGACCCAATAAAAAAGCGGGATGACCTTCACACGTCATCCCGCTTTTTTACAGTCTGCGTTTGCGCCAGCCAGATCTACGGGAGGTCTCTTGAGTACGCCAGCCATACTTGCACTTGCTGATGGCAGCATTTTTCGCGGTGAATCCATCGGTGCTGATGGGCAAACCATCGGCGAGGTGGTGTTCAACACCGCCATGACCGGCTATCAGGAAATCCTCACCGATCCCTCCTACGCACAGCAAATCGTTACCCTGACTTACCCGCATATCGGCAACACCGGCACTACGCCGGAAGATGCCGAGTCCGATCGTGTCTGGGCCGCCGGCCTGGTCATTCGTGACCTGCCGTTGCTGGCCAGCAACTGGCGCTGCAAGCAGCCACTGGATGAGTACCTGAAAGAAAACGGTACTGTGGCGATCGCCGGAATCGATACCCGTCGCTTGACCCGCATCTTGCGTGAAAAAGGCGCTCAGAATGGCTGCATCCTGGCCGGTGCCGACGCCACCGAGGAAGAAGCCCTCGAGCTGGCGCGCAGCTTCCCCGGCCTGAAAGGCATGGATCTGGCCAAGGTCGTCAGTACCCAGGAGCGCTACGAGTGGCGCTCGGGCATGTGGACACTGGAAACCGACAGCCATCCGGAAATTCCCGCTGCCGAGTTGCCCTACCATGTGGTGGCGTATGACTACGGCGTCAAACGCAATATTCTGCGCATGCTGGTTGCGCGGGGTTGCCGAGTGACCGTGCTGCCGGCCCAGGCATCGGCCAGCGAGGCCCTGGCGCTGAATCCCGATGGCATCTTCCTGTCCAATGGTCCTGGCGATCCCGAGCCATGCGACTACGCCATCCAGGCGATCAAGGATGTTCTCGAGACGGACATCCCGGTGTTCGGTATCTGCCTGGGGCATCAATTGCTGGCTCTGGCGTCCGGCGCCAAAACGGTGAAAATGCCCTGCGGCCACCATGGCGCCAACCATCCGGTGCAGGACCTGAAGACTGGCGTGGTGATGATCACCAGCCAGAACCACGGTTTCGCCGCCGACGCGGACAACCTGCCGTCGTGCCTGCGCGCCACGCACAAGTCGCTGTTTGATGGCACGCTGCAAGGTATTGAGCGCACCGACAAGGTTGCCTTTGGCTTTCAGGGTCACCCTGAAGCGAGCCCGGGCCCCAATGACGTGGCTCCGCTTTTCGACCGTTTCATCGCCGCCATGGCGGCGCGCAAGTAAGGTCGCGCGACGATGCTGGCGAGCCTGGGGATAATTGACCTGTGGACCTACGTCCTCGGGACGGTGCTGGTGATTCTGTTGCCAGGCCCCAATTCCTTGTTCGTGCTTGCCAGCGCTGCTCATCGCGGGGTGGCCGCCGGTTACAGTGCCGCTGCCGCGGTGTTCATCGGCGATAGCCTGCTGATGCTTGCCGCTGCTCTGGGCGTTGTCTCGCTGCTCAAGGCCGAGCCGCTGTTGTTCGTCGCCCTCAAGTACCTGGGAGCGGCCTACCTGTTCTATATCGGTTTCAGCATGCTGCGCGGCGCCTGGCGCCAGTGGCATCAGCCGCAACGGGCAGGTGACACACCAGCGCATGACTTGAGTGAGCCGTTCCGGCGCGCTCTGTTGCTCAGTGTGTCGAACCCCAAGGCAATCCTGTTTTTCGTGTCCTTTTTCATCCAGTTCGTCGACCCGGCATACGCCAATCCGGGTTTGTCCTTCCTGGTGCTGGGCGCGATTCTGCAGGTGATCAGCCTGACCTATTTGAGCGTTCTGATTTTCACCGGTGCACGCCTGGCGCAGTGGTTTCGCCAGCGGCAGCGGTTGGTCGCCGGTGCCAGTAGTGGCGTCGGCGCCTTGTTCGTCGGCTTTGGCGTGAAGCTGGCCACCGCAACCTTGTCCTGATTACTCGAGAGTCCCATGCCAAAACGTACAGACATTAAAAGTATCCTGATTCTCGGCGCCGGCCCCATCGTCATCGGCCAGGCGTGCGAATTCGACTATTCCGGCGCCCAGGCCTGCAAGGCCCTGCGCGAGGAAGGTTTCCGCGTCATTCTGGTGAACTCCAACCCGGCCACCATCATGACCGACCCGGCCATGGCCGACGCCACCTACATCGAGCCGATCAAATGGCAGACCGTGGCCAAGATCATCGAGAAGGAGCGTCCCGACGCGCTGCTGCCGACCATGGGTGGCCAGACCGCGCTGAACTGCGCCCTGGACCTGGAAAAGCACGGCGTGCTGGAAAAATTCGGCGTCGAGATGATCGGTGCCAATGCCGACACCATCGACAAGGCTGAAGACCGTTCGCGCTTCGACAAGGCGATGAAGGATATCGGTCTGGCCTGTCCGGTATCGGGCATTGCGCGCAGCATGGAAGACGCCTTTAAAGTGCTCGATAAGGTCGGCTTCCCGTGCATCATTCGCCCCTCGTTCACCATGGGCGGCACCGGTGGCGGCATCGCCTACAACCGTGAAGAGTTCGAAGAAATCTGCACCCGTGGACTGGACCTTTCGCCAACCAACGAGTTGCTGATCGACGAATCGCTGATCGGTTGGAAAGAATACGAGATGGAGGTTGTCCGCGATAAGAACGACAACTGCATCATTGTCTGCTCCATCGAGAACTTCGACCCGATGGGTGTGCACACCGGCGACTCGATCACTGTCGCACCGGCGCAGACCCTCACCGACAAGGAATACCAGATCCTGCGCAACGCCTCCCTGGCGGTGCTGCGTGAGATCGGCGTAGAAACCGGCGGCTCCAACGTGCAGTTCGGCATCTGCCCGAACACCGGTCGCATGGTGGTGATCGAGATGAACCCGCGCGTGTCGCGTTCCTCTGCCCTGGCCTCCAAGGCCACCGGTTTCCCGATTGCCAAGATCGCCGCCAAGCTGGCTGTCGGCTACACCCTGGACGAGCTGTCCAACGACATCACCGGCGGTCGTACCCCGGCGTCCTTCGAGCCGGCCATCGACTATGTCGTGACCAAGATTCCGCGTTTCGCCTTCGAGAAATTCCCCAAGGCCGACGCTCGTCTGACTACGCAGATGAAGTCCGTGGGCGAAGTCATGGCCATTGGTCGCACCTTCCAGGAGTCCATGCAAAAAGCGTTGCGCGGGCTGGAAGTGGGCGTGAGCGGTTTCGATCCCATGCTCGACCTGAACGACCCGGAAGCCGAGAGCATTCTCAAGCGTGAGTTGACCGTGCCCAGCGCCGACCGCGTGTGGTACGTCGCCGATGCCTTCCGTGCAGGCAAGACGATTGCCGACGTGTTCGAACTGACCCGCATCGACGAGTGGTTCCTGGTGCAGATCGAGGACTTGGTCAAGGAAGAGGAGAAGGTCAAGACCCTGAGCCTCTCCAGCATCGACCGCGACCTGATGTACAAGCTCAAGCGCAAGGGCTTCTCCGATGCGCGCCTGGCCAAGCTGCTTGGCGTCAGCGAGAAGAGCCTGCGCAACCATCGTTACAAGCTCAAGGTGCTGCCGGTCTACAAGCGCGTGGACACCTGCGCCGCTGAGTTCGCCACCGACACCGCGTACATGTACTCGACCTATGAGGAAGAGTGCGAGGCCAATGCCTCGGACCGCGACAAGATCATGATTCTTGGCGGCGGCCCGAACCGTATCGGCCAAGGCATCGAGTTCGATTATTGCTGTGTGCACGCGGCGCTGGCCATGCGTGAAGACGGTTACGAGACCATCATGGTCAACTGCAACCCCGAAACCGTCTCCACCGACTACGACACCTCTGATCGTCTATATTTCGAGCCGGTAACCCTGGAAGACGTGCTGGAAATCGTGCGCATCGAGCAGCCCAAGGGCGTTATCGTGCAATACGGCGGGCAGACGCCGCTGAAGCTGTGCCGCGCCCTGGAAGAGGCCGGCGTGCCGATCATCGGCACCAGCCCGGACGCCATTGACCGCGCCGAAGACCGTGAGCGTTTCCAGCAGATGGTCCAGCGTCTGGGGCTGCGGCAGCCGCAGAACGCCACCGCGCGCAGCGAAGACGAAGCGTTGACCGCCTCCAAAACCATTGGCTATCCGATGGTGGTGCGTCCTTCCTATGTGCTGGGCGGCCGGGCGATGGAAATCGTCTACCAGGAAGAAGAGCTCAAGCGCTACATGCGTGAAGCCGTGCAGGTGTCCAACGACAGCCCGGTACTGCTTGACCACTTCCTCAACTGCGCCATTGAAATCGATATCGATGCCGTGTGTGATGGCGAGCAAGTAGTCATCGGCGCGATCATGCAGCACATCGAGCAAGCTGGCGTGCACTCGGGCGACTCCGCCTGTTCGCTGCCGCCGTACTCGCTGCCCATGCACATCCAGGACAAGATCCGCGAGCAGGTCAAGGCCATGGCCCTGGAGCTGGGTGTAGTAGGTCTGATGAACGTGCAGATGGCCGTGCAGGGCGAAGATATCTTCGTCATCGAAGTGAACCCGCGCGCTTCGCGTACCGTACCGTTCGTCTCCAAGTGCATCGGCGAGTCGCTGGCCAAGGTGGCCGCGCGCGTCATGGCCGGCAAGACCCTGGCGGAGATCGGTTTCACCAAAGAAATCATTCCCAACTTCTACAGTGTCAAGGAAGCGGTCTTCCCGTTCGCCAAATTCCCCGGCGTCGACACCATCCTTGGCCCAGAGATGAAGTCCACCGGTGAAGTCATGGGTGTGGGCGACAGCTTCGCCGAAGCCTTCGCCAAGGCTCAGCTGGGTGCCAGCGAAGTCCTGCCGACCGGTGGCTGTGCCTTTATCAGTGTGCGCGAAGACGACAAGCCGTTTGTTGCACAGGTGGCTGCTGATCTGGTCGAGCTGGGCTTCGAAGTGGTCGCAACCGCAGGTACCGCTAAAATCATCGAGGCCGCCGGTCTGCCGGTGCGCCGCGTGAACAAGGTGACCGAAGGTCGTCCTCACGTGGTTGATATGATCAAAAACGAAGAAGTGACGCTGATCATCAACACCACTGAAGGGCGTCAGTCGATCGCTGACTCTTATTCCATTCGACGTAACGCCCTGCAGCACAAGGTATGCATCACCACCACCCTGGCGGGCGGCCAGGCGGTGTGTGAAGCGCTCAAGTTTGGCCCCGAGAAGACTGTGCGCCGGCTGCAGGACCTCCATGCAGGAATCAAGGCATGACAAGCAAATTTCCGATGACCGTCCAGGGCGCTCGCGCCCTGGAAGAAGAATTGGCTCACTTGACCAAGGTCGTGCGTCCGAAACTCAGTAAGGAGATCGGTACGGCGCGTGAATTGGGGGATCTCAAGGAAAACGCCGAGTACCATGCTGCACGCGAGCAGCAGGGCATGGTCGAGGCGCGTATTCGTGATATCGAAGGACGACTGCAGCATGCGGTCGTGATCGATGTCACGACCATTGCCCATACCGGCAAGGTCATTTTCGGCACCACCGTGGATATCGCCAACTGCGAGACCGACGAACAGGTCACCTACCAGATCGTGGGAGATGACGAGGCTGATGTAAAAGTCGGCAAGTTGTCGGTCAGCTCGCCAATCGCCCGCGCCCTGGTGGGCAAGGAAGAGGGTGATGTGGTGACGGTAAACACGCCGAGTGGGCTGATTGAGTACGAGATTGTCCAGGTACGACACATCTGAATCGCGGCCGTTGCGGGCCGGGGGCATCACTTGGCTGCTGGCTCAGACATTCTGGGTCGGCGGCCTGTGGTTGCTGCATTTCGTGGTCTTTCCCGCGATTGGGAAAGTCGGTCTGGCACCGTTGCTGATTGACGAAATCGCCAATGGGCTGCGTCCACTGCTTGTAGGCTTTGCGGCCTTTTGCGCGATTTTGCAGGGGCTCGTGCTGATACAGGCGCAAGGCGCCCGAGGTATCTGGCGAGACACGCGCAGCCAATTGTTATTGGCTGTCGTGTTGTTGGCGGCCAGTCATCTGGCGAGTAAGGCAGGCTGGATCGGGTCGGCGTATTGGCAGATATTCAGCTACCTGGCCATGGCCGTCTGCGGCTTGTTGCTGGTGCTGCAGCCCGTGCCTGGCAGTGAGCGGCGCTAGAAGCTGGCAGCCTACCGGCTTCCAGCTTCGCGTTTTGCTTAAACCTGATGCCGATGTACGTTGGACAGCTGCCGGTTAACGTTGGGATTCTTGCGATACACCAACGCCATTTTACCGATGCTTTGCACCAGTTCGCACTTGGCGGTCTGGCACAGCTCGTCGATCACTGCGTGACGATCATCCCGCTCCGCGATGCGGAACTGAATCTTGATCAGCTCGTGGTCTACAAGCGCACGCTCCAGCTCAGCCAGGACGCCTTCGCTCAAGCCATTATCAGCGACGATCAATACCGGTTTCAGATGGTGGCCGATAGATTTGAATTGTTTCTTCTGCTCTTGCGAGAGCGCCATAATCAAGCCCTGAAGTTCAATGTACAAAAAAGGCGGCTAGTGTACCCGAGCCGTCGCCCAAGAGGTATTACGTGGCCCGTTCCAAGACTAGCCAGCGCTGGCTGAAAGAGCACTTTGACGACCCTTATGTGAAGCTGGCGCAAAAGGACGGTTACCGCTCCCGTGCCAGCTACAAATTACTGGAGATCCAGGAGAAGGACCGCATCCTGCGCCCCGGCATGACCGTTGTCGATCTGGGCTCTGCCCCAGGGGGCTGGTCACAAGTGACCAGTCGGGTCATTGGTGACAGGGGGCGCCTGATTGCATCGGATATTCTGGAAATGGACAGCATCCCGGATGTGACCTTCATTCAGGGTGACTTCACCGATGATGCGGTGTTTGCACAGTTGTTGGAGGCCATCGGTGATGCGAAGGTAGACCTTGTGATTTCCGATATGGCCCCCAATATGAGTGGTGTCAGAGCCGCTGATCAGCCACGCGCCATGTACCTGTGTGAGCTGGCGCTGGATCTCGCCGCTCGGGTGCTGCGCCCCGGTGGCGATTTCCTTATCAAGATTTTCCAGGGTGAAGGTTTCGACGAGTACCACAAGCTGACGCGCCAGATGTTTGAAAAGGTGCAGATGCGCAAGCCTTCGTCCTCGCGAGATCGGTCGCGAGAGCAGTATTTGCTGGCCCGCGGTTTTCGCGATCAGCAGATGTAATTAACGCCCGAGCCTGAAGTCAAAGGTTCATAAAGGGTTACAGACGGCGCCTGCAATGGCAGGGGTTGTGTAGTAAGTTAGGCCGGAATAAACCAGCCGTCATGCGGGGCATGCTCCGGAACGGGGCCAGCTTCAGAGGGTAGCTAATTGAACGATATGGCAAAAAATCTGATCCTGTGGCTGATCATCGCAGCCGTGCTGGTGACGGTCATGAACAACTTCTCCACCCCCAACGAACCGCAAACGTTGAACTATTCCGAGTTCATCAGCCAGGTGAAAGAGGGGCGCGTCGAGCGGGTGACCGTCGATGGCTTCGTGATCGCCGGCAAGCGCACCGACGGTGGGACATTCAAGACGATTCGTCCGGCCATTCAGGACAGTGGCCTGATTGGTGACTTGATCGACAATAATGTGGTCATCGAAGGCAAGCAGCCCGAGCAGCAGAGCATCTGGACGCAATTGCTGGTGGCCAGCTTTCCGATCCTGGTGATTATCGCCGTGTTCATGTTCTTCATGCGCCAAATGCAAGGCGGCGCCGGCGGCAAGGGCGGCCCCATGAGTTTCGGCAAGAGCAAGGCGCGCCTGCTCTCGGAAGATCAGGTCAAGACCACCTTTGCCGATGTCGCCGGTTGCGACGAGGCCAAGGAAGAAGTCAGCGAGTTGGTGGAGTTTCTGCGCGATCCGAGCAAATTCCAGCGCTTGGGTGGGCGTATTCCGCGTGGCGTGCTGATGGTAGGCTCGCCGGGTACCGGTAAGACGCTGCTGGCCAAGGCCGTGGCGGGTGAGGCCAAGGTGCCGTTCTTCACCATTTCCGGTTCGGACTTTGTGGAGATGTTTGTCGGCGTCGGCGCCAGCCGTGTGCGCGACATGTTCGAACAGGCTAAAAAGCATGCGCCGTGCATCATCTTCATTGATGAGATCGACGCCGTCGGCCGTCACCGTGGTGCCGGGCTGGGTGGTGGTCACGACGAGCGCGAGCAGACGCTCAACCAGTTGCTGGTAGAGATGGATGGTTTTGAGGCGAACGATGGTGTCATCGTCATCGCGGCCACCAACCGTCCCGACGTGCTTGATCCGGCGCTGCTGCGCCCGGGGCGCTTCGATCGTCAGGTTGTGGTCGGCCTGCCGGATATCCGCGGTCGCGAACAAATTCTCAAGGTGCACATGCGCAAAGTGCCGATCGGCGATAACGTCGAGGCCTCGGTAATTGCCCGTGGTACTCCCGGTTTCTCCGGTGCCGACTTGGCCAACCTGGTGAATGAGGCTTCCTTGTTTGCTGCGCGTGCCGGCAAGCGACTGGTGGATATGAAGGAGTTCGAGCTGGCCAAAGACAAGATCATGATGGGCGCAGAGCGCAAGACCATGGTCATGTCCGAGAAAGAAAAGCTCAACACCGCCTACCATGAAGCGGGGCATGCGATCGTAGGTCGCCTGGTGCCCGAGCATGATCCGGTTTACAAGGTCTCGATCATTCCCCGTGGCCGTGCCTTGGGTGTGACCATGTTCCTGCCGGAAGAAGATCGCTACAGCCTGTCCAAGCGCGCACTGATCAGTCAGATCTGCTCGTTGTTCGGTGGGCGTATCGCTGAAGAGATGACGCTGGGTTTTGATGGCGTTACCACCGGGGCGTCCAATGACATCATGCGTGCCACCCAGTTGGCGCGGAACATGGTGACCAAGTGGGGGCTTTCGGAAAAGCTTGGCCCGCTGATGTATGCCGAAGAAGAAGGCGAGGTCTTCCTTGGACGCAGTGCCGGTAGCCAGCACACTAATGTCTCGGGTGAAACAGCCAAGCTGATCGACGAAGAAGTGCGCAGCATCATTGATGGTTGCTATGCCACCGCCAAGCAGTTGCTGGTGGAGAATCGCGACAAGCTGGACGCGATGGCTGAAGCCTTGATGAAATACGAAACCATCGATGCCGAACAGATCGATGACATTATGGCCGGTCGCGCGCCGCGTGAGCCTCGCGATTGGCAGGATGGTTCGGGCGCCTCGGGCAATTCCGAGCCTCGTGCCGAACGGCCGGAGTCGCCCATCGGAGGCCCGGCAGGCGAACACTGATCAAGGTTTTTCATGTCCAAACTGCTAGACCCAACCCGGTTGCCTTGCGGCAACCGGGTTCTTGATTTGTCCCGTCCTCACGTGATGGGCATCCTCAATGTCACGCCGGACTCCTTTTCCGACGGCGGCAGCTACACTCATCGCGATTCGGCCTTACGGCACGCAGCGGCAATGGCCGAGGCGGGCGCGACCTTGATTGATGTGGGTGGTGAGTCGACCCGCCCAGGGGCGCGTCCGGTTTCACCTACGGAAGAGATCGAGCGCGTGGCACCGATTGTCGAGGCGATCGCCCGCGAGCTTGATGTGGTGATTTCTGTCGATACGTCGACGCCAGCAGTGATTCGTGAAACAGCTCGCCTGGGGGCGGGGGTGATCAACGATGTGCGCTCCCTGCGTCGCGATGGCGCCCTGGATGCGGCTGTGGACAGCAACATGGCGGTTTGCTTGATGCATATGCTCGGTGAGCCGGGGAACATGCAGCAAAGCCCGCACTATGATCGGGATGTAACAAGTGAGGTGGCGGAGTTCTTGCGGCGACGCATGGCTGAATGCGTACAGGCGGGTATTTCCGAAGAGCGCATCGTGCTGGATCCTGGGTTTGGCTTTGCCAAGACGCTCGAGCACAACCTGAGCTTGTTCAGGCACATGACAGCCCTGCATGAGCTGGGTCGTCCGTTGCTGGTAGGTGTCTCGCGCAAGACAATGATTGGTCAGGCCCTGGGTCGCGAAGTCCCGCAGCGGCTCTATGGCAGTCTGGCCCTGGCGGCCTTGGCAGTGGCCAAGGGTGCTCGCATCATCCGGGTTCATGATGTCGCGGAAACGGTCGATGTTGTAAGGATGATCGCGGCAGTCGAGTCCGCCGAATAGCATTTTATGGAGCACGCATGAGTAGAAAGTATTTTGGTACCGATGGCATACGTGGACGCGTCGGCCAATTTCCGATTACTCCGGAATTTATGCTCAGGCTGGGCTGGGCGGCAGGTATGGCCTTCCGCCGGCAGGGAGCTTGTCGGGTATTGATTGGCAAGGACACGCGAATCTCTGGGTATATGTTCGAATCGGCCCTACAAGCCGGCCTGGTGGCGGCGGGCGCAGATGTGATGCTGCTCGGGCCGATGCCGACCCCGGCCATCGCGTATTTGACTCGCACCTTCAATGCCGAAGCGGGCATCGTTATCAGTGCCTCTCACAACCCGCATTATGACAACGGCATCAAATTCTTTTCCGGGCAGGGGACCAAGCTGCCCGATGAGGTCGAGGCGCTGATAGAGGAGCTGCTCGATCAGCCGATGACGGTTGTCGAGTCGGCGGAGATCGGCAAGGTCTCCCGAATCAACGATGCGGCAGGACGCTACATCGAGTTCTGTAAGAGCAGCGTGCCGACCAGCACGAAACTGGGTGGGCTAAAGCTGGTGATCGACTGTGCACATGGCGCCACCTACAAGGTGGCGCCCAGCGTGTTTCGCGAGTTGGGCGCAGCAGTCACTGTGCTATCGGCGCAGCCCGACGGCCTTAACATCAATGAGGGCTGCGGTTCCACACATTTGGAAGCGCTGCAGGCCGAAGTGCTCAAACAGGGTGCGGATATCGGGATCGCGTTCGATGGCGATGGCGATAGAGTACTGATGGTCGACCAGAGTGGCCAGGCGGTGGATGGCGATGAGCTGTTGTTCATCATTGCCCGCGACTATCATGAGCGCGGCATTCTTAATGGCGGGGTTGTGGGCACCCAGATGAGTAATCTGGGGCTGGAATTGGCGCTTCAAGAACTGCAGATTCCGTTCGCCCGGGCTAAGGTCGGAGATCGACATGTGATGGCTGAGCTGTCAGCTCGTGGCTGGCAGTTGGGCGGTGAGGGGTCGGGGCATATCGTGTGCTGTCGGCACACCACCACCGGCGATGCGATCATTGCCGCATTGCAGGTGCTGATGGCGCTCAAGCACCGTAAGGAAACTTTGCAGGAAGCGCGCCAGGGGCTTACCAAATGCCCCCAGGTGCTGGTCAATGTGCGTTTTGGCGGCGGTAAGGATCCCGTCGCAAATCCCTCAGTGCAGGAGGCGTGTGATGAGGTTACTCGAAAGATGGCGGGGCGTGGACGAGTGCTTTTGCGCAAGTCTGGAACCGAGCCGCTGGTGCGCGTCATGGTTGAAGGTGACGATGAGGCTCAGGTGCGTAGTCATGCCGAAGCCTTGGCGAAAATCGTGGCTGAAGTCTGCGCGTAATCCATTGAGCAAGCGAAGCCAATCTATGTATTTGATTCGCTTGCCAGTATTCAATCTGTTGGGTAATATCTGCGCCCACTTTGACCGACGAGGTGCAGCATGCGTCGACCACTGGTAGCTGGTAACTGGAAGATGCACGGTACCCGCGCCAGCGTAGCGGAGCTGATTAAAGGCCTTCGTCAGTTGGCGTTGCCGGTTGGTGTAGAGATTGCGGTCATGCCGCCCAGCCTTTACCTCCATCAGGTGGTAATGGGTTTGGAAGGCAAAGCGATTGCTGTCGGTGCGCAGAACTGCGCAGTAGAACCGATGCAGGGCGCTTTGACCGGCGAGATTGCGGCCAGTCAGTTGGCTGATGCTGGATGCAGCATGGTGTTGATCGGTCATTCCGAGCGCCGTCAGGTGCTGGGTGAGACGGATGCCATGTTGACCCGGAAGTTCGCGGCAGCGCAGTCCTGTGGGCTGATGCCGGTACTGTGTGTTGGCGAGACGCTGGAGCAGCGTGAGGCTGGGTTGACGCTGGAAGTCGTTGCGCGTCAGCTGGGTAGCGTGATTGAACAAATGGGGGTTGGTGCCTTTTCGCGTGCTGTGGTGGCTTACGAGCCGGTTTGGGCCATTGGTACCGGATTGACAGCGAGCCCGGAGCAAGCGCAAGAAGTACATGCCGCGATACGTGCGCAGCTGAGAGCTGAAAGTGCTGAAGTTGCGCGCGGTGTCCGAATTCTCTACGGCGGCAGTGTCAAGGCGGCCAATGCTGTTGAGTTGTTCGGCATGGCGGATATCGACGGTGGGCTCATTGGTGGGGCCTCCCTGAACGCGGAAGAGTTTGGTGCGATCTGTCGTGCCGCGGGAAGCTGAAGATGCTTGAGACTGTCGTGATTGTTGTTCACTTGCTGATGGCGTTGGCGGTAATTGGGCTGGTGCTGATTCAACAAGGTAAGGGCGCGGATGCGGGTGCGTCGTTTGGTGCTGGCGCTTCGAATACAGTATTTGGTAGTCAAGGTTCTGCTACCTTTCTGAGTCGATTCACTGGTATACTCGCTGCGGTTTTTTTCATTACTAGCTTGGGTTTAGCGTATTTTGCTAAAGAAAAAGCTGATATGATTGACCAGGTTGGTCTGCCTAATCCAGCAGTGCTGGAAGTGCAAAAGCCAGCGGCCGTCGAAGACGTCCCGCTGCCCGAAGTGAGCAAGCCAGCAGCCAATGAGGCTGATGTGCCGGTAGCTCCGGGCCAAGAGTAACAAAGCAGTTTTGCCGAGGTGGTGGAATTGGTAGACACGCTACCTTGAGGTGGTAGTGGCCATAGGCTGTAGGGGTTCGAGTCCCCTCCTCGGTACCATATACAAGAATGCCCGCTGTTAGCGGGTATTCTTGTTTGCGGGATGTGTGTTTGACCTTTGTGGGGCAGGGCAATATACTGCCGCTCCAGCTTTGATGTGTGGGGTGGAGCAGTCTGGTAGCTCGTCGAGCGCGTAGCTCGAAGGATGTTGGTTCATCGAGTCTCGCAGCCAGTTGTAGCCAAGCCCCTGTTCAGGGGCTTTTTGTTGGCTGCACAGTCAGTTCCATCCTGTTCGTGGATGGGTAGCATGGATGGGCGTTTCGCCCATTTTTTATTTCCAGAAGAAAAAAGGGGGCTCTCGATGTCGAGCAAGCTAGAACAGTTGCAAGCGATGGTGTCTCCTGTGATCGAAGCCTTGGGCTATCAATGCTGGGGTATCGAATTTCTTCCCCAAGGCAAGCATTCACTGCTGCGAATCTATATTGATCATGCTGATGGCATTCTCGTCGATGACTGCGAAAAGGTCAGTCGTCAGGTAAGTGGCGTGCTCGATGTGGAAGACCCGATCAGCAATGAATACACCCTTGAAGTTTCCTCCCCGGGAATGGATCGGCCGCTGTTTACACTGGAGCAGTTCGCTGTGTATGCCGGTGAGCAGGTGAAGATCAAGCTGCGTATTCCTTTTGACGGGCGACGCAACTTTCAGGGGATTCTCCGCGGGGTAGAAGAGCAGGAAGTCGTGGTGTTAGTTGACGATCATGAGTACCTGTTGCCGATCGATTCGATCGATAAGGCCAATATCGTTCCCCGTTTTGACTAAAACGCGGATCCCGCGGATCCAATGGATTGCGAAAGGCGAGGCGTACAATGAGCAAAGAAGTACTGCTGGTTGTTGAGTCGGTGTCCAATGAAAAGGGCGTGCCGGCTAATGTTATTTTCGAGGCGCTGGAGCTTGCTCTGGAAACCGCCACCAAAAAGCGTTTTGAGGACGAAGTTGAGCTGCGGGTAGCGATTAACCGTCAAACCGGCAGCTACGACACGTTCCGTCGCTGGTCTGTGGTCGAGGATCTGGACCAGGAAAACCCGGCAGCTCAGCTGACTGTTGCCGAGGCGCAAGAGCACAAGCCTGACGCTCAGGTCGGCGATGTCATCGAAGAAAAAATCGATTCCATCGAGTTCGGCCGCATCGCTGCCCAAACTGCCAAGCAGGTGATCGTGCAGAAAGTGCGTGAAGCCGAGCGCGCGCAGATTGTCGACGCTTACCGTGATCGGGTCGGCGAAATCATCTCGGGGACCGTCAAAAAAGTTACCCGAGACAGTGCGATCATTGATCTGGGCAACAACGCCGAGGCCTTGTTGGCGCGTGAGGAAATCATCCCGCGTGAAATTTTCCGGGTCGGTGGGCGTATTCGCGCGCTGCTCAAGGAGATCCGGGCAGAAAATCGTGGTCCTCAGCTTATTTTGTCGCGCACCGCGCCGCAGATGCTGATTGAGCTGTTCCGTATCGAAGTGCCGGAAATTGCCGAAGAACTTATCGAGGTCATGGCAGCGTCTCGTGACCCGGGCTCGCGCGCCAAGATCGCCGTGCGCTCGAAGGACAAACGCATCGACCCGCAGGGAGCTTGCATCGGCATGCGCGGTTCGCGCGTGCAGGCGGTTTCCGGTGAGCTGGGCGGTGAGCGTGTCGACATCGTGCTCTGGGACGATAACCCTGCGCAATTCGTGATCAATGCTATGTCCCCCGCGGAAGTGGTGGCGATCATTGTCGATGAAGATGCTCATGCCATGGATATTGCCGTCGGCGAAGACAACCTGGCGCAGGCCATTGGCCGCGGAGGCCAGAACGTGCGTCTGGCCAGTCAATTGACTGGCTGGACACTGAACGTCATGACCGAAGCCGATATTCAGGCCAAGCAACAGGCTGAAACCGGCGACATCATGCAAGCATTCATCGATGAGCTGGAAGTTGATGAAGAATTGGCACAGGTCCTGGTGGAAGAGGGTTTCGCCAGCCTGGAAGAAATTGCCTATGTACCCATGGAGGAAATGCTCAATATCGATGGCTTCGACGAAGACATCGTCAATGAGCTGCGCGCCCGGGCCAAGGATCGCCTGTTGACCAAGGCGATCGCGACCGAAGAAAAACTGGCAGATGTGCAACCGGCCGAAGACCTGCTTTCCCTTGAAGGCATGGACAAGGAGCTGGCAGTTGAGTTGGCACTGCGGGGCGTTGCCACCCGCGAAGACCTGGCCGAGCAGTCGATCGACGACCTGCTCGACATCGACGGCATGGAAGAAGAGCGTGCCGGCAAGCTGATCATGGCCGCCCGAGCCCACTGGTTCGAGTAAAGCAATTGCGGCCTGAGGAGAGAAATGCATGACGCAAGTCACGGTGAAAGAACTGGCCCAAGTGGTCGACACACCGGTCGAGCGACTGCTGCTGCAGATGCGTGAGGCTGGCCTGCCGCACACGAGCGCTGAGCAAGTAGTGACCGATAGTGAAAAACAGGCGCTGTTGAGCCACCTTAAGGGTGATCATGGTGCGAAGGGAGATGAGCCGCGCAAGATTACCTTGCAGCGCAAGACCACCACGACCCTGAAAGCTCCAGGTAGCAAGACCATCAGTGTCGAAGTCCGCAAGAAGAAGACCTTCGTCAAGCGCAGCCCGGTTGAAATCGAGGCCGACAAGCAGCGTGAACTGGAAGAACAACGTGCTGCCGAGCAAGCGGCACGTGTGAAGGCCGAAGAAGAAGCCAAGCAGAAAGCCCAGGCGGGCGCGGCTAGCCAACAGCCTGCCGGGAGCGCGGAAGCTCCAGCAGCTGCCAGGGCCGAACCGGGAACCCCGGTGGTGCTCGACGCAGCGGCTGCTCCTGCTGGTGAAGTACGCAAGAAGGAAGAACCACGTCGTGTTGAAAAGCGCGAAGTGGTTGATGAACGCCGTGAGCGCAAGGTTGCCCAGCCGCGTCCGGCCTCCAAGGACAAGGCTCCGTCTCCGCGTGTCGCGCCGCGTACCCTCGACGAAGAAAGCGATGGCTTCCGTCGTGGCGGACGTGGCAAGGGCCGCTTGAAGAAGCGCAACCAGCACGGTTTCCAAAGCCCGAGCGGTCCGGTTGTGCGTGATGTTTCCATTGGCGAAACCATCACCGTGGCCGATCTGGCTGCGCAGATGTCGGTGAAAGCCGCGGAAGTGATCAAGTTCATGTTCAAGATGGGCACTCCGGTGACCATCAACCAGGTACTTGATCAGGAAACTGCACAGCTGGTGGCTGAAGAGCTGGGCCACAAGGTCAAGCTGGTCAGCGACAATGCGCTGGAAGAGCAACTGGCCGAATCGTTGAAATTCGAAGGCGAGGCGCTGACCCGTGCGCCGGTTGTGACCGTGATGGGTCACGTCGACCATGGCAAGACCTCTCTGCTCGACTATATTCGTCGCGCCAAGGTCGCCTCGGGCGAAGCCGGCGGCATTACCCAGCATATCGGTGCCTACCACGTTCAAACCGAGCGCGGCATGGTCACCTTCCTGGACACCCCTGGCCACGCTGCGTTTACCGCCATGCGTGCCCGTGGTGCCAAGGCCACCGATATCGTGATTCTGGTGGTGGCAGCTGATGACGGCGTCATGCCGCAGACTCAGGAAGCGGTCCAGCATGCGAAAGCCGCTGGCGTGCCCTTGGTCGTTGCCATCAACAAGATCGACAAGCCTGAAGCCAATCCGGACAACATCAAGAACGGCCTGGCCGCACTGGATGTGATTCCAGAAGAGTGGGGTGGTGACACTCCGTTCATCCCGGTTTCCGCCAAATTGGGTACCGGCGTTGATGAGCTGCTCGAAGCCGTGCTGCTGCAGGCCGAGATTCTCGAGCTCAAGGCAACCCCGACTGCACCAGGTCGTGGTGTCGTGGTCGAATCGCGTCTCGACAAGGGTCGTGGTCCGGTCGCCACCGTGCTGGTTCAGGACGGTACCCTGCGTCAGGGCGATGTGGTCCTGTGCGGTGTGACCTTTGGCCGTGTCCGCGCCATGCTCGATCAGAGCGGCAAGCAGGTGAAAGAAGCTGGTCCTTCCATTCCGGTCGAGATCCTGGGCCTGGACGGTACGCCTGAAGCCGGTGATGACCTGACCGTCGTCTCTGACGAGAAGAAGGCCCGTGAAGTTGCGCTGTTCCGTCAGGGCAAGTTCCGCGAAGTGAAGCTGGCCCGTGCTCACGCCGGCAAGCTGGAAAACATCTTCGAGACCATGGGTCAGGACGAGAAGAAGACGCTCAACATCGTCCTCAAGTCCGATGTGCGTGGTTCTCTGGAAGCGCTGCAAGGCTCGCTCAACGGGCTGGGCAACGACGAAGTGCAAGTGCGCGTAGTTGGCGGCGGTGTCGGTGGTATCACCGAATCCGATGCCAACCTGGCGCTGGCTTCCAACGCTGTGCTGTTCGGCTTCAACGTGCGGGCGGATGCTGGCGCGCGCAAGATAGTCGAGGCCGAAGGCCTGGACATGCGCTACTACAACGTCATTTACGACATCATCGAGGACGTCAAGAAGGCGCTCACCGGTATGCTCGGCAGTGATGTACGGGAGAACATCCTGGGTATCGCCGAAGTGCGTGATGTTTTCCGCTCGCCGAAGTTTGGCGCGGTGGCCGGTTGCATGGTTCTCGAGGGGCTCGTGCACCGTAACCGTCCGATTCGCGTATTGCGTGAAGACGTGGTCATCTTTGAAGGCGAGCTGGAATCCCTGCGCCGCTTCAAGGACGACGTGGCCGAAGTGCGTGCCGGCATGGAATGCGGTATCGGCGTGAAGAGCTACAACGACGTTAAGGTCGGGGACAAGATCGAAGTGTTCGAGAAGGTCCAGGTGGCGCGCTCGCTCTAACGAGCGGCTGCACGCTTCAAGCGGCAAGCTTCGAGAGGTGGCCTTTTGGCTACTGATCGAGCTTGCCGTTTGCCGTTGCAGATTCATGGTTTTTCCAAGCGTGCACTCGCCGCTTGAGGCAGGTTTTTATGGCTAAAGAATACAGTCGCACCCAGCGCATCGGCGACCAGATGCAACGCGAGCTGGCGCAAATGATTCCCCGCGAGGTTCGCGACCCGCGACTCGGGTTCGTGACCATCACGGCGGTGGAAGTTAGCCGCGATGTCGGGCATGCAAAGATTTTCATCACCCTGATGGGTGATTTTGACGACGAAAAGCTCAAGTTGAACCTGGACATCCTCAACGACTCGGCTGGCTACCTGCGTATGCTGCTGGGCAAGTCGATGAAGCTGCGCAGCGTGCCGCAACTGCGCTTCCACTATGATGCGAGCATTCGTCGTGGCGCTGAATTGTCAGTGCTGATCGAGCGTGCCGTGGCCGAGGATCGCCAGCACACCAAGGATGGGGAATAACGCGTGGCTCAAGTCAAACGCATACGCCGCAAGGTCAACGGTGTACTGATTTTCGACAAACCCCATGGCTTCAGTTCCAATGCCGCCTTGCAGAAGGTGCGCTGGTTGTTAAATGCGGAAAAAGCGGGTCACACCGGCAGCCTCGATCCCTTGGCAACCGGTGTGCTACCGCTGTGCTTCGGTGAAGCCACCAAGTTTTCTCAGTACCTGCTGGATGCGGACAAGGCTTACGAAACCGTCATGCAGCTTGGCGTGACCACCACCACTGGCGATGCCGAGGGCGAAGTCGTTGAGCGTCGCGACGTTACGGTTGGCCAAGCGGATATCGAAGCGTTGCTGCCGCGTTTTCGCGGAGAGATCCAGCAAGTGCCACCGATGTATTCGGCACTGAAAAAAGACGGACAGCCCCTCTATAAGCTGGCGCGTGCCGGTGAAGTAGTGGAGCGCGAGGCGCGTTCTGTTACTATCACCCGCCTGGAATTGCTGGCCTGTGAAGGCGACAAGGTTCGCCTGGCCGTTGGCTGCAGCAAAGGCACTTATATTCGTACCTTGGTGGAAGACCTGGGTGCGCTGCTCGGCTGTGGTGCGCATGTGGTTGAACTGCGCCGTACGCAGGCGGGGCCGTTCGGCTTGGATCAGGCGATCAGCCTGGAAGAGCTGGAAGCCGTTCATGCCGAAGGTGGCTCGGAAGCTGTGGATCGCTTCCTGTTGCCAGTGGATTGTGGCCTGACAGATTGGCCGCTGATCCAGCTGTCCGAGCACAGCGCCTATTATTGGTTGCATGGTCAGCCAGTACGGGCTCCGGAAGCGCCGAAGTTCGGCATGATGCGGGTGCAGGATCACACCGGTCGCTTTATCGGGATCGGTGAAGTGAGCGATGACGGGCGCGTTGCGCCCCGTCGACTGATTCGGTCGGAATGACCGAAACCCGCCGGTCGCTATGCGGCTTGCGGTTACGAGGGTGGCTGTCAACAGGCACGGTCATACCTCTTTTTAAAACACGGGATTCGTCCCGGCCTGTTCACTCTAGGAGTCCATTACCATGGCACTGAGCGTTGAAGAAAAAGCCCAGATCGTTAACGAGTACAAGCAAGCTGAAGGCGATACCGGTAGCCCGGAAGTGCAGGTTGCCCTGCTGACCGCCAACATCAACAAGCTGCAAGGCCACTTCAAGGCCAACGGCAAGGACCACCACTCCCGTCGTGGTCTGATCCGTATGGTTAACCAGCGCCGCAAGCTGCTGGATTACCTGAAGGGTAAGGACATCACTCGTTACAGCGCCCTGATCGGTCGCCTGGGCCTGCGTCGCTAAGCGTCGCACGCCGAGCTGGAGCTGGAGGTATGAAGCTGGAAGCAACGCACATTGCGCTTGCTTCCAGCTTCGTGCTTCCAGCTTCCTGCTTTTTCAGGGGAGGCTGGGTCCGATTCCCGCATCCTCTGAAGATTTCCCCCAAGGCAACATAAGAAGGAACACACCGTGAACCCGGTCATCAAGAAATTTCAGTTCGGTCAATCGACCGTAACCCTCGAGACGGGCCGTATTGCCCGCCAAGCCTCCGGCGCCGTGCTGGTCACCGTCGACGACGATATCGCCGTGCTGGTTGCTGTAACCGGCGCGAAGACGGCCGATCCGAGCAAGGGCTTTTTCCCGCTGTCCGTGCACTATCAGGAAAAAACCTACGCTGCCGGCAAGATCCCCGGCGGTTTTTTCAAACGTGAAGCGCGTCCTTCCGAGAAAGAGACCCTGACCTCGCGCCTGATCGACCGTCCGATCCGTCCGCTGTTCCCGGAAGGTTTCCAGAACGAAGTACAGGTCATCTGTACGGTGATCTCCACCAGCAAGAAGACCGATCCGGACATCGCCGCGATGATCGGTACGTCTGCCGCGCTGGCCATTTCCGGTATTCCGTTCAACGGTCCTATCGGTGCCGCACGCGTAGCCTTCCACCCGGAAACCGGCTACCTGCTGAACCCGACCTACGAGCAGCTCAAGGCATCCAGCCTGGACATGGTCGTAGCCGGCACCAAAGACGCCGTCCTGATGGTCGAGTCGGAAGCCAAGGAGCTGACCGAAGACCAGATGCTGGGCGCCGTACTCTTCGCTCACGAGGAGTTCCAGGTGGTGGTCCAGGCGGTCACCGAGCTGGCGGCCGAAGCGGCCAAGCCAACTTGGGAATGGCAGCCGAAAGCTGAAAACACCGAGCTGCTCAATGCCATTCGCAGCGAGTTCGGCGAGGCGATTTCCCAGGCCTACACCATCATCATCAAGCAGGATCGCTATGCGCGCCTGGGCGAGCTGCGCGATCAAATCGTCGCTCGTTTCTCCGGCGAAGAAGGCCAGCCTGCCGCCGGCGAAGTGAAGGACGCCTTCGGCGAAATCGAATACCGCACCGTGCGCGAGAACATCGTCAACGGCAAGCCGCGTATCGACG
>CAYPFO010000058.1:0-24218 GCA_964410065.1 uncultured Pseudomonas sp. | reverse complement strand
CCTCGTTGGGCGACATGCTGACCTTGCCGATGGCGCGCTTGTTGAGGCCTTCGGTAGCCATCAGCACATAGCGGTTGGTTTCCGGGTCGAGCAGATAGACCGAACATACCTGGCTGCCCATGGCCTCGCGCACCCGCTGCACAATGATGCCCAAGGCCGCTTTAAGATCTTTGGCGGCATTCACTTCCTGGACGATCTTGCGCAGCGTATTGAGCATGCTCAGAGCCTTTCTCCCCGTTTTCCCCGTCCCGCGCCTACAGGCGCGGGGCTAATTCTTTTAAGGCGCGGCGGTAAACCTCGCGCTTGAAGGTGACGACCTGGCCCAGCGGGTACCAATAACTGACCCAGCGCCAGCCATCGAATTCGGGCTTGCCGGTCAGGTCCATGCGGACCCGCTGCTCATCGGCCACCAGGCGCAGCAAAAACCACTTCTGCTTCTGGCCAATGCACAACGGTTGGCTGTGGGTCCGCACCAGCCGCTGTGGCAGGCGATAGCGCAACCAGCCGCGGGTACAGGCGAGAATTTCCACATCCTGCGGGTCCAGGCCGATTTCTTCGTTCAATTCGCGGTACAGGGCTTGCTCGGGCGTTTCTTCCGGGTTGATGCCACCTTGGGGAAATTGCCAGGCATCCTGATTGATACGTCGTGCCCACAGCACCTGACCCGTATCATTGGTCAGAATGATGCCGACATTGGGACGGAAACCATCGGAGTCGATCACGTCGGACCACCTCGTAAACCTACATTTTCCGCATTGTTCCACAAAAATACACGGCGCCGGAAGCAACTTGCAGGCCTCTGTGTCAAGCCGTGCGAACGCAACCCATCACCTTCAGCCTGGCCGGCAGACCCGGTATGCTAGCTTTCTTCGTTTTTCGCATTTGTGAGGTTTCCGTGCGCCTGGCCTTATTCGATCTTGATAACACCCTGCTGGCTGGCGACAGCGATCACGCCTGGGGCGAATTTCTCTGCCAGCGCGGCCTGGTCGATTCCGACAGCTACCGCGCACGCAACGACGCCTTTTATGAGGATTACCTGCAGGGTCGCCTGGACGTTCTGGCCTATCAGGACTTTTGCCAGGAACTGCTCGGGCGCAGCACCCTGAGCGAGCTGGAAAGCTGGCACCGCGAGTTCATGGACAGCCATATCGAGCCCATTATCCTGGCCAAGGGCGAGGCGCTGATTCGCCAACACCGCGATGCCGGCGACCGGGTGGTGATCATCACCGCCACCAACCGTTTCATCACCGCACCCATCGCTCAACGCCTGGGCGTGGACACCCTGCTGGCCACCGAATGCGAAATGCAGGACGGCCGCTACACCGGGCGCTGCACCGACGTGCCCTGCTTCCAGGACGGCAAGGTCACGCGCCTGGAACGCTGGTTGGAGGAGAACCGGCAATCGTTGGAAGGCAGCTATTTCTACAGCGACTCGCGCAACGACATGCCACTGCTGTCGCGTGTCAGCCACCCGGTGGCGGTCGATCCCGATCCGATCCTGCGCGAGGAAGCGCTAAAGCGAGGCTGGCCGGTGATTTCACTGCGCTGAGTCATACCAAGCCAGATCCGGCCGCCGAGAACTGCATGTTTAGGGTGGATCACGCGTTATCGATCCACCGGGTGGCGATCCACCGTGTGATGGGCACGGCGGATGTGGAAAACGACATCCGCCCTACGGTAGGCGAAGGCTTTATTACAGCGGTCGCAGCGCAATCAACAGCAGAATGACCAGCAACACCCCCAGTGCCACTACGGCGCAGGCGAAGGTCACGGGTAAAAAACGCCTTTTGTCGGCCAGCACCGGCGTTCGATACGCGCGCAGCAGGCGCTGTCCCAACATCAACCAGGCGATGCCGGCGAGCAAGTAGAGACAGGCGCTGCCCAGCACCCAGAGGTGGCCGAACGGCACCTCGCCCAGGTGCAGCAACCACCAGGCAACGACGGGCGATGCGATGACCAGCACAGCCAGCGCTGGCAGGCCCATGCGCACCGATGCGCCCAAGGTAGGCCGCTGCGGCCAGGCCGAACCCCGCCAGCGGCGCCAGACCATCCACACCAGGCCGGCACTGACCGCCAGCAACAAAACCGCCAGCAACCCTTGCAGGATCTGCAGGCTCAGGTAGGCCTCCATGGCGCGCTCCCTTTGTTCGATGCTTGCAGTCTAGCCAGCCAAGCGCCGCTGTCTTTTACTTACTGGGCTTACCCCAGAAACAGCTTGTAGGCCGGATTCTCGCTTTCATCCCAGTACGGATAACCGATTGCATCCAGCGCCGCCGGCAGCAGATGGCGATCTGCCTCGGGCACCTGCAGCCCGGCGACTACCCGGCCATCGGCGGCACCGTGGTTGCGGTAATGGAACATCGAGATGTTCCAGCGCCCGCCCAGCTTGTTGAGAAAGTTGAACAGCGCGCCCGGCCGCTCCGGGAACTCGAAGCGCAGCACAATCTCGTCATTGATGGCTGCCGAATGGCCGCCGACCATATAACGGATATGCAGCTTAGCCATTTCGTCTTCGCTCAGATCGAGCACCGGAAAGCCCTTTTCGCGCAACCCTTCGACCAGTGCTTCGCGCGGATCGTGCTCCGGGTGGGTCTGCACACCCACAAAGATGTGCGCTTCACTATCGGAGTTATAGCGGTAGTTGAATTCAGTGATCTGCCGCTTGCCGATCGCCTGGCAGAAGGTCTTGAAGCTGCCCGGCTGCTCGGGAATGGTCACGGCGATGATCGCTTCACGCTTCTCGCCCAGCTCGGAACGCTCGGCGACGTGGCGCAGGCGGTCAAAATTGATATTGGCGCCGGAGTCGATGGCGACCAGCACCTGGCCGGTGATGCCTTCGCGGGCAATGTATTTCTTGATGCCCGCGACGCCCAGCGCACCGGCTGGCTCGGTGATCGAGCGGGTGTCCTCGTAGATGTCCTTGATCGCCGCGCACAGCTCGTCAGTGCTGACGGTAATCACCTCATCGACATAATCCTTGCAGATCTCAAAGGTCTGCTCGCCGATTTGTGCCACAGCAACGCCATCGGCGAACAAGCCGACCTGAGGCAGCACGGTGCGCTCGCCACTGGCCAACGACTGTTGCAGGCAATTGGAATCGTCCGGCTCGACGCCGATCACCTTGATTTCCGGACGCAGGTATTTGACGTAGGCGGCAATCCCGGCGATCAGCCCGCCGCCGCCAACCGGCACAAAGATCGCGTCCAGCGGCCCTTGCTGCTGGCGAAGAATTTCCATGGCCACGGTGCCTTGGCCGGCGATGACATATTCATCATCGTAGGGGTGGATATACACCATGCCCTTTTCTTCGACCAGCTTCAGCGAGTAGGCCAGCGCCTCGGGAAAGGCGTCACCATGCAACACCACCTTGCCGCCTCGGGCGCGTACGCCCTGCACCTTTAATTCTGGCGTGGTGCGCGGCATGACGATGGTGGCCTTGATACCCAAATGCTTGGCGGCCAGCGCCACACCCTGGGCATGGTTGCCGGCCGATGCAGTGACCACGCCACGGCTGCGTTCTTCCGCGCTGAGCTGGGCAATCTTGTTGTAAGCGCCACGAATCTTGAAGGAATACACCGGCTGCAGATCCTCACGCTTGAGGAGAATCTGATTGCCCAGGCGTTCGGACAATTGGCGGGCGGGTTGCAGCGGAGTTTCCTCAGCAACGTCATAGACGCGCGAGGTGAGGGTTTTCTTGACGTACTGTTCGAGCATCGTGGCGGTCTTAATAGTGGTGGGCATTGCGCGGGGGGAATCAGTCTACTCCAGCGCTTCGGCTGACGACCACCTGGGAATTCCTGGGAAAAATCGCTTCACCGGTGTCAGCGCGGCGAGACCGGCCCACCCCCGAAGGCTATAATTCGCGCCTTATTTACCCCTGGAACCCGTCATGAATCAGGACCAGCTCAAGCAGGCAGTCGCCCAGGCCGCCGTCGATTACATCCTCCCGCACCTGGAGCGCAACAGCGTCATCGGCGTGGGGACCGGCTCTACTGCCAACTTCTTCATCGATGCCCTGGCTCGTCACACATTCGATTTCGACGGCGCCGTGGCCAGCTCGGAAGCCACTGCCCAGCGGCTGAAGAATCACGGCATTGCGGTCTATGACCTCAATTCCGTCGGCGAACTTGAGTTCTACGTTGATGGCGCCGACGAAGCCAATGACCGCCTGGAGCTGATCAAGGGCGGCGGTGCGGCATTGACCCGCGAAAAAATCGTCGCCGCGGTGGCCAAGACCTTTGTGTGCATCGCCGACGCCAGCAAGCACGTGCCGGTACTCGGTGGCTTTCCGCTGCCGGTGGAAGTGATTCCCATGGCGCGCAGCCATGTCGCCCGCCAGCTGGTCCGCCTCGGTGGCGATCCGGTGTATCGCCAGGGGGTGGTCACCGATAACGGTAATGTCATCCTCGATGTGCATAACCTGCACATCACCGATGCGGTCAAGCTCGAAGCCGACATCAACGCCATCGTCGGCGTGGTCACCAACGGCCTGTTCGCCGCCCGCCCCGCCGATGTCCTGCTGTTGGGCACCGCCACCGGCGTGCAGACGCTCAAGCGCTGAGGCTGCCACGAACATTGCGCGCACCACCGTTGCGTCTAGCCTGTAATACAGACGCACACATCAGGAGGTGGCGCAATGTCCGGCAAATTCCATCTGAAACGGTCCAGCAACGGCCAATTCCATTTCAACCTGCTGGCTAGCAATGGCCAGACCATCCTGACCAGCGAGCTCTACAAAGCCAAAGAGTCAGCCCTCAACGGCATTGAGTCGGTGCGCAAGAACTCACAGCGCGAGGGCGCGTTCGAGGTCAAGGTTGGCAGCAACGAAAAACACTACTTCGTGCTCAAGGCCACCAATGGCCAGGTGGTCGGACAAAGCCAGATGTATGCCAGCCCGAGCAGCGCCGAGCACGGCAGCGAGTCGGTCAAGCGCCACGCTGTGGAAGCCGTGCTGCTTGATGAAGCGGTGTAACCGCAACTGAAAACAACGAACCCGCCACTGGCGGGTTCGTTGTTGGTTGATCTGCCAACGTATTACTGCAGCAGCTCAACGCGCTCGACGTCGATATCGCGACTGGTCATGCCCGCGTCCACTTCACCGCTGATGCGCACCTTGGCCGATTCCGACACGGTCTGGTTCGGCCACTCATCGTCGTCGATTTCTACTTCGATGGTACCGGTGGCGTCCTTGAATTCGTAGGCTTCCTTGCCGATGCGCCGCACGATCTGGCCTTCCAGGGTAACAGGCGTATCGTCGGCGGCTTCCAGGGCCGCAGCCACCGTGGTGACAGGTTCAACCCCGCCAGGACCGCTGTAACCCGCCGCAAAGGCCGTGACGGAGAAAGCCGGTACCAGCAGTAGAGCGAACAGAGTCTGTTTCATGAGGTTTACCCCTTGATCATGGTTTGACCAGCACAGGGTAAGCCTAGCCGCTGAAGTGAAACTGAAGAGCGCCTTAAACGAAGCTTAAAGACCGTGCATCAGGCCAAAGTCGCAGCTCGTCTGGGCCTGCACAAAACCCGCATGTGACGGTGGTTCGGCAAGGGCGACCTTGGCGAACCACCGGATCCGAAGACCGGCTTACAACACGCGGCTTTCGAAGCGCGACAGGCCGGGCAATTCCAGCACCAGTTCGTCGCCACGCTGCAGCGGGCCGACGCCGGCGGGGGTACCGGTGAGGATTACATCGCCCGGTTGCAGGTTGAAGTGCCCGGCCATGTGCTGGATCAGCGGCACGATGGGGTTGAGCATGTCGTGGCTGTGGCCGTCCTGGCGCACTTCACCGTTGATGCTCAGGCGAATGCTCAGGTCGGCCAGATCAGACACCGCGTCACCGGGCACGAAGGGCGCCAGCACGCAGGCGCCGTCGAACGACTTGGCGATCTCCCAGGGCAGGCCCTTTTCCTTGAGCGCGCTCTGCACATCGCGCAGGGTCAGGTCCAGGGCCGGGGCGAGGCCGGAAATGGCATCGAGCACTTCCTCGACACCGGGCCGGCGCGACAACGGCTTGCCAATCAGCACCGCGATTTCCGCCTCGTAGTGCACGCCGCCGCGCCCTTCGGGGATGTTGAAGCCACCGAGCAACGAGACGGCGCAACTGCCGGGCTTGATGAACAGCAGCGGCTCGGTGGGCACCGGGTTGTTCAGTTCCTTGGCATGTTCGGCGTAGTTGCGCCCGACGCAGACCACCTTACCCAACGGGTAATGAATGCTGGTGCCGTCAACGTACTGATGTTGGTAGCTCATGGCGACTCCTTGAAAGGCTTGTTGTTGTCAGAGCGAATCAAACTGCGAAGATCTTGCCGGGGTTCATGATGCCGTTGGGGTCGAACACCGCCTTGACCGCCTTCATGCAGGCGATTTCCGCCTCGGAGCGGCTGTAGCCCAGGTAGTCCCGCTTGGTCATACCTACGCCGTGTTCGGCGGAGATCGAGCCGTTGTAGCGCTCGACGGTCTCGAACACCCACTTGTTCACTGTGGCGCACTTGGCGAAGAACTCATCCTTGTCCATGGCGTCGGGCTTGAGAATGTTCAGGTGCAGGTTGCCGTCGCCGATGTGGCCGAACCACACCACTTCGAAGTCCGGGTAGTTGGCTTCGACAATGGCGTCAATGTCCTTGAGGAACGCCGGCACCTTCGAGACGGTCACCGAAATGTCGTTCTTGTAGGGCGTCCAGTGGCTGATAGTTTCAGAGATGTACTCGCGCAGCTTCCACAGGTTGCTCAACTGCTGCTCCGACTGGCTCATCACGCCATCCAGCACCCAGCCCTGCTCGACGCAATGTTCGAAGGTTGCCAGGGCCTCGTTGGCGATGTCTTCGCTGATGGCTTCGAATTCCAACAGCGCATAGAAGGGGCACTCGGTTTCGAAGGGCGCCGGCACATCGCCACGACCCAGCACCTTGGCCAGGGCCTTGTCGGAGAAGAATTCGAAGGCGGTCAGGTCCAGCTTGCTCTGGAATGCATGCAGCACCGGCATGATCGCGTCGAAATCCGACGTACCCAGCACCATGGCGGTGAGGTTCTTCGGCGTGCGCTCCAGGCGCATGGTGGCCTCGACCACAAAGCCCAGGGTGCCTTCGGCGCCGATGAACAATTGGCGCAAGTCATAGCCGGTGGCGTTCTTGATCAGGTCCTTGTTCAGCTCGAGAATCTCGCCCGCGCCGGTTACCACTTTCAAACCGGCGACCCAGTTGCGGGTCATGCCGTAGCGAATCACCTTGATGCCGCCGGCATTGGTGCCGATGTTGCCGCCAATCTGGCTGGAGCCGGACGAGGCGAAATCCACCGGGTAGTACAACCCTTTTTCTTCCGCAGCCAGTTGCAGCTGCTGGGTGACCACGCCGGCCTGGCAACGGGCGGTCCGGTCGAATTCGTTGAGTTCGAGGATCTGATTCATGTAGTCGAAGGACACAACCACTTCGCCATGAGCGGCAACGGCGGCAGCCGACAGGCCGGTACGCCCACCCGAGGGCACCAGCGCGACCTTGTGCTGATTGGCCCAGCGCACGATGGCCTGCACCTGCTCAATGGTCTTGGGGAAAACAATGGCGCTCGGGGCGGGCGCGAAGTGCTTGGTCCAGTCCTTGCCGTAGGCCTCCAGCGAGGCGGCGTCAGTGAGGACTTTTCCCGGCTCGACCAGGGTCTTCAATTGTTCGATCAGGGCGGCTTGGGTCATTGTGGAACTCTCGAATCATTCATGGTCGCCCTGAGCACAGTTCAGGTCACGACCGAGCCAGAAAAAAGGAGATCATGCTAGCATATGCCCCCCGCTAATCGTGCGCTTCGGCCGATTTCGGGGCCGGCATCGCCGGCCCGGCCAGCCAATGCCGCTGACCGCTCCCCTGCCATTCAAAACGGGATCACAGGTACGCAGATGAGCAAGACCAGCCTCGACAAGAGCAAAATCAAGTTCCTTCTTCTGGAAGGGGTTCACCAGAACGCCGTGGACACCCTGAAGGCCGCCGGGTACAGCAACATCGAATACCTCACCGGCGCCCTGCCCGAGGCGGAGCTCAAGGAAAAGATCGCCGACGCCCACTTCATCGGCATCCGTTCGCGCACCCAGTTGACCGAAGAAGTCTTCGACTGCGCGAAGAAACTCGTCGCGGTCGGCTGCTTCTGCATCGGTACCAACCAAGTGGACCTGAACGCCGCCCGCGAACGCGGTATTGCTGTGTTCAACGCGCCCTACTCCAACACCCGCTCCGTAGCTGAACTGGTACTGGCCGAGGCCATCCTGCTGCTGCGCGGCATTCCGGAAAAGAACGCCGTGTGCCACCGCGGCGGTTGGAGCAAGTCGGCGGCCAACTCGTTCGAAATCCGCGGCAAGAAACTGGGCATCGTCGGCTACGGCTCGATCGGCACCCAGCTGTCCGTGCTGGCCGAAGCGCTGGGCATGCAGGTCTTCTTCTATGACGTGGTCACCAAGCTGCCGCTGGGCAACGCCACGCAGATCGGCAACCTGCACGAACTGCTGGGTCATTGCGACATCGTTTCCCTGCACGTGCCGGAACTGCCTTCCACCCAGTGGATGATTGGCGAGAAAGAAATCCGCGCCATGAAGAAGGGCGGCATCCTGATCAACGCCTCGCGTGGCACCGTGGTGGAAATCGAGCCGCTGGCCCAGGCCATCAAGGACGAGCACCTGATCGGCGCCGCCATCGACGTGTTCCCGGTCGAGCCGCGTTCCAACAACGAGGAGTTCGTCAGCCCGCTGCGCGGCCTGGATCGCGTGATCCTGACCCCGCACATCGGTGGCTCCACCGCCGAGGCCCAGGCCAACATCGGCCTGGAAGTGGCCGAGAAGCTGGTCAAGTACAGCGACAACGGCACTTCGGTGTCCTCGGTCAACTTCCCCGAAGTGGCCCTGCCGTCGCACCCGGGCAAGCACCGTCTGCTGCACATCCACCAGAACATTCCGGGTGTGATGAGCGAGATCAACTCGGTGTTCGCCGATAACGGCATCAACATTTCCGGTCAGTTCCTGCAGACCAACGAGTCGGTCGGCTACGTGGTGATCGATGTCGACGCCGCCTACTCCGACCTGGCGCTGCAAAAGCTGCATGACGTGAAGGGCACCATCCGTAGCCGCGTACTGTTCTAAGCACGCGCCTCGGATAGCAAAAAGGGAGGCCAGTGGCCTCCCTTGTTCGTTCCCGGCCAACGGTCTCGCAGCCGTCAGGCCGGTTACGCCCCGCTCTCCTGGCCTGTCTCGAGCTGCCGCAACGCCTCGGCGGCCTCGTCCAGTTGCTGCTCGTTGAACACCCGCACGCCGGCGCGGCGCAACGCAGCGGCGGTGACGCCTTCGCCGTCGACCAGCGTGCCGCTGAAACTGCCGTCATAGCTCTGCTGGTTGCCACAGGACGGGCTGCGCGCCTTGAGCACCGCCAGGCGCAGGCCCTGTTCGCGCACCATTCGCAAGGCAACCTGCGCACCTGCCACAAAGGCGGTGCTGACATCGGCTCCGTCAACCGTAATTACCGCCACGCGGCCCTCCAGCACTTCACTGCCCTGCCCGCCCGGAATTTCCGCGGGCGGACGTGGCGTCGGCAGGCCGCCGCTGACTTCCGGACACAACGCAACCAGCCGCCCTTCGGCGTGCCACTGCCGCAATAGATCAAACGGGCCATGACTGCCGCCGTCGTAACGCACCTGCTGCCCTAGCAGACAGGCGCTGACCAAAATCTTTTCCACAGCAGCCCCCTCGCCAGAGAACGGGTTGAAGTGTGGCCGCGGCACCCCGGTTACAGCGGCCGGCGACGAAACCAGCCCGCCAGCGACAGTCGGGGGCGTGTGGCGGGCAATACTTCATGCTCGATACGGTCGGACATGAAGCAGATCAGCGTACCGCCCAACGGCACCACGTCCTGCGGACCGTCCGGCAGATGCAAGCGCAAGGCACCACCATGCTCGGGCAACCAGTCCGGCGCGTTGAGATAGGCCACAACGGTCACCGTGCGACAGTCATCATCGCGAAAGCGGTCTAGGTGGCGCAGGTAATAGCCACCCGGCGGATAGAGCGCGAAGTGACACTCCAGCTCTTCCAAGCCTAGAAACAATTCACGATTGAGCGCCTGGCGCAACTCATTGAGCAATGCCAGATACTGGTCGCCCGCCGCCGACTGTCCCGCCTCCAGCCATAAAATATGGTCGCTGCGGATCCCTTCGTTGACAATTTGCCCGCCGCCCCGGCCAATGGCCGCTGGCGCCAGTTCACCGGCGATGCTGCGGGCACGGCACTCTTGTGCCAGTTCAGCGGTCAGAGTCTGCGGAAGGAACACGGGCTGTTGCGACCAGCCGTGAGTCACGAGGTCGTCGATAATAGGCGCCAGCAAGGAAGAGTCACCAGAAGGGTGGAGGAACAGGCATTCTAGAGTGATGCAATTGCCGGCGCATAGTGACTCGTGTAACGACGGACGAGGTATACGAGCCATGCCCGTTCTCTCCTTTTCATTTTCCCCTCATCATCCATTTGATGACTACCCGCATGACTGGAGTTCCCATGCATTTTTTCCTTGGCCTGTGGCTGGCCTTGCTCAGCCTGCCTGCTTTCGCCGATGACCATGCTCGCCTGTACGAGGCGGGTGGCTGGCCGCAACAACGCGCCCATTTCCATGATGCGCTGAGCGTGGCGCAACAGCGCTATCGCAGCAACCTGCCCCCAGCGGTGTTCGACGCCCTGGTGAATAACAGCAATCGCCGTTTCCAGCCTGCGGCCATGGACAACCGCGCCCTGGCGACCCTGCGCCAGCAACTCGCCGACCCGCAACCGGCCCTGCGGTTTTTCACCAGCCCCTCGGGGCGCAAGATCGTCGCCGCCGAAGTCGAGGCGTCCAGCAAGGCAGCCTTGCAGCGCTATGCCAAGGGCATGCCGGTGCCCACCGTTTCGGACAACCGCCGAGCGTTGATTCAGCGCCTTGCCCAAGTGTTGCCGGCCAGCGAGGCCGGTGCGGAAGTCAGCCTGGCGCTGGCAGGAGTCGCCGCTGACAGCCTCAGTCAGATGATTCCCGGCCTGCCGTTCGGCAACGCCCAGACCCGTGGCTTGCTCAATACCCAGCGCCAGCGGCTGATGCGCCAGATTGAAACCAATCTGGACAACACGCTTTTGCATGTCTATCGCGACCTGTCCGATCAGGAGCTGAGCGCTTTTCTGGCGTTCACCGACTCGCCCGCCGGGCAAGCGTATTATCAGGCCGCCCTGGCCGCGCTGCGCGCTGCCCTGGCGGTGGGGCAAGCGAGTGAAGAGCTTCAGCCGCTCTGAGCCCTGACGTTGCACGCGCCGGCGCTAAGGCGATGCATCAACCCAGATGCTCCCGCAAAAAAGAAAAGTACTGCTCGCGCACCGACTCCCGCTCATTGGCCAGATGATGGCGAGCATCGGGCATCAACAGCGTTCGCGGCTGGTTGAATTTGTCTTGCAGGACATCCAGGTTGTGGCGCCAGTCCACCGTCATGTCCTCCTCGCCCTGCACGATCAGCGGGCTGGAGGCACTGCGTGTGGCGCCTTCGATACGCGGAATCCAGCGCGCCAGCGCGCCGACCCAGGCGGTCGGCAAGACCCGCGGCTGCAGCGGATCACGGGTATGCACGAAATCGATGAACTGCTCATCGCCCGAGTTGACGCTAAAGCGTCGGGGTATCGAGGCCACAAAGGGCTTTACCAGCCGATAGCTGAGCTGCGACCAGCCCCAGGAGCGCGGGCGCACCAAGGGCGCCAGCAGGATGGTTTCACCCAGCTCGGGACGCCGCCGGGCATGCAGCAGGTGATCAATCAGGATCGCCGCACCGGTGCTCTGGCCGCACAGATGCCAAGGTCGTGGCATCGCCAGGGCCTCGGCCTGGCTGAACAGGGCATGCAGGGCACTCTGGTATTCGCCGAAGTCACCAATGCTGGCGCGCGGCCCGCTGGACAGCCCATGGCCGGGCAGGTCGCAGCTCAGCACGGCGAAGTTCATCCGCAACGCCCAATCGATCACATGCCTATACAGGCCCATGTGATCGTAATAGCCATGCAGCAACAGCACGCTGCCCTCGGCCCGCTCTGGCCACCAGGCTTGTACAGCCAACCGATAAGGCCCTGCACGCACGGTGCCGAGCCGTGTGCTGACATCAGGATGGGCCAGGTCCAAACCATAGAAACTGCGATACGCCAACGATTGCGGCGACTCGTCCTGCTCTGCGGCCAAGGGTCGCAGAGCGGCACGCAGAAGTTCAGGCTGGAAGACATCAATCATGGGTTTTTACCAAGGCCAGACACAACGAGCAGCGCACTGGGCCGCGCCACTCCGGCCCATTGGTATACTGCCAGGCCCTGCTCCATGGCAAGCTATACGTCCTTTAGTCCGCTCCGCCCTCAATCCATGTCTACTGTTCGCAAGACCACGCTCGCCTGGTTGCTCGCCGTCCTTTGGCTGTTCGCCATGGCCTGGGCATTCTGGTGGTATCAGGGCCAGTATCTGCGCCCCTTCGACAACCAGACCACGCTGTTTAGCGGCAAGCAATTGCGCCTGCCTGCAGCCCTCGCCGGGCCGGGGCCCATCCGCGTGGTGCATTTCTGGGACCCGGCCTGCCCGTGCAACGTCGGCAACCAGCAGCACCTGGCCGAGCTGCTGCAGCGCTATCAAGACCCGCAGCACGTGGCGTTCTACTCGCTGCAAAAGCCCGGCAGTCGCGGCCAGCTCCCTGCCCCGCTGGCCAGCCTGAACCCCCTGACTACGCTGGCCGGCGCCGAGGGTTTACCGGCCAGCCCTGCCGTCGCAATCTGGGATCAACAAGGCTCGCTTGCCTATTTCGGACCCTACAGCGAAGGCGCGGTGTGCACCTCCGCCAACAGTTTTATCGAGCCTATTCTCGACGCGCTGCTACAAGGCCGCCCGGTACTGGCCACGCAAACCCTGGCCAGTGGCTGCTTTTGCGCCTGGCAGAAGTGATAACCGCACCAGACAAAGGAGCGAGCAATAATTAAGCCTGACGCTGACTCTTCATCATGGCCAGGAACGCCGGCATCTGCGCCTCCCGGTCGGCGGCCACGCGTTGCACATTGGGGTTCTGCTTGAGCAGCGCGAGCAATTCGACGGCGGCCGGGAAGTCGGCCAACAGGTCCAGGTCAAACAGCTTGCGCGCCACCTCACGGGCCAAGTCCAGGCTGTACAGCAAATAGATATCCGCCAGGCTGAATTCCGCACCCGCTACGTAGGGCGCGAAACGCCCGTGACGCTTGAGCGCGGTAATACCGCCGAGCAATTCACTGCGGGCCTTGGTCTTGATCGCCTCGTCGACGTGCGCGCCAAAAAACGCTTCCGGGTAGCAGGCACGGGCGGGCAACTCGATATACAGCTCGATCTCTCTCATCAACGCACGCACCTGAGCGCGGTCATACGGGTCGCCGGGTAATAGCGGCCGCCCCTCGCCGCAATCTTCCAGATAGTCGAGAATGGCGCTGGTCTCGCTGATAAAGCCCGCCTCGGTCTGCAACACCGGCACCTTGCCCCGCGGGCTGCTGGCCAGAAACGCTTCGCTGCGCGTATTGAAAACGGTGACCTCCTCGAACGGCAGGCCTTTTTCCAGCAAGGCCAGCTTGACCATATTGAAGTAGTTGCTGACCGCGAAACCGTGCAGACTGAGCATGAGAAATCTCCAAGCCGGGCAATTGAAGACACAGGTTATAGACGGGTGTGAAGGCTCTGCCCATATCTATCGATGCGCTGAATGCTCACGGCGGCGAATCGTGCCAAGATACCCGTACGCTAACTAAGGTAATCCCATGAGTGACCACGACGAAAGCGAAGAAGAGTCCTTCGCCGAACAGACCTTGATCCAAGCCATCGAAAACCAGCTGGAAAGCGGTGAGCCCCCGGCGGTGCGCGCCACGCTCAACAAGCTGACCCTGGTTGGCTATGAGCGAGAGGAAATCCTGCACCTGATGGCGCTGGTACTGGCCGAGGAAATCAATGCGATGCTGCGCGATGATCGCCCCTTCGATCAGGCCGGCTACGAGTCGGCCTTGCGTGCGCTGCCCAGCCTGCCAGGAGAGGACAGCCACGAATAACCCTGGTGATTGGCCAGGGCAATGGGCTTTACTGTCGATCGACGGCCGCCAGACGGCAGCGCTTTTTTCATCCCAGGGAGTCACCATGACCTACACCGCCGATGTGATCGCCGAACTTGAGTTGCTCAATCAGTTCAACCTGGCCAACAGCCTTGAAGGCTTGAAAATTCATAACAGTGCAGAAGCCGCAACGGTTGCCGCCGCTCGCCGCCTGCATGAAAAAGGCCTGACTACCCTGCACGATGGCGGCTACCTGACCAGCCTGGGATTGGAAGCGGCACGGCATGCCCAGAGCGTGCTGACCATTCTCACCCCAGCCACCGCCTAAGCCGCACACACCTACGCTCAACGTTTTACATCGCTGGCCGATATACCTAGCTTGCCCTCGAGTCGGCCAGCCAGGAAATCATGCTGTCGAAAGACCCTGTCGATGTAACGCCCGACGCTGTAGAGCTCGCTCCCGAGCTCGACCGCCGGGCGCTCCGGCAGCTGCGACAGCGTTTTTTACAGGTTAACCAAGGGCGCCTAGAGCGCGCGTTGCAGTTGCTTCCCACGCGCCAGCAACGGGTGCTGCGCCTGCTGCCCCTCTTGTTCCACACCAATCATCCCGCACTGCCCGGCTATGTCTCTGCGTCCACCCCCGCCGGCCTGAGCAGCTACGTCCCCGAATCTGCATTGCTGGCCGAAGCCCAGGCCGTGGCGCGATCGTTCCGCTATCGCAAACCCGACCCGCACGGCCCGATGCCCCTGCAGGGCCTGCTCATGATGGGCAGCCTGGGCACCCTGGCGCAGGCCGAGCAGAGCGATATGGACCTGTGGCTGTGCCATGACCCGCAATTAAATGGCAGCGAGCTGGCCGAGTTGCGGCGCAAGGCCACCCTGCTGGAAACCTGGGCCGCCAGCCAGGGCGCCGAGCTGCATATTTTCCTCATCGACCCGCCGCGTTTTGCCAGCGGACAACGCGCCGCCGAACTGGCCGGTGAGGACTGCGGCAGCAGCCAGCACTATCTTCTGCTCGACGAGTTTTACCGCACCGCCATCTGGCTGGCCGGTCGTACGCCGACCTGGTGGCTGGTGCCCGCCGACCAGGAAAAACATTACCCGGCCTATGTCGCCGCCTTGCAGGCACGCGACCTGCTGCGCGCCGACGAACATCTGGACCTGGGCCATCTCGGCCAGATCCCCGCCAACGAATTTCTTGGCGCCGGCCTGTGGCAGCTGTACAAATGCATCGAGTCGCCCTACAAATCGACGCTCAAATTGCTGCTCAACGAAGCCTATGCCAGCGAGTTTCCCCACGGCGATTGCCTGGCCCTGGACTTCAAGCGTGCCGTGTTCGCCGGCAGCCTGGATCTCGATGAACTGGACCCTTACGTCCTCTTGTACCGGCGTCTTGAACAGTATTTGAACAACCTTAACGACCAGCCACGCATCGCCCTGATGCGTCGCTGCCTGTACCTGAAGATCAATCGCCCCCTCAGCCGGCCGGTCACTCAGCAGCGCAAGAGCTGGCAACGCCAGTTGCTGCAACGTCTGTGCGCTACCTGGGACTGGGACGAGCGCCTGCTACTGAACCTCGACAACCGTGCGCAGTGGAAGCTGCGCCAAGTCGATGAAGAACTGCGCCTGCTGGCCGCCTGCCTGATCAAAAGCTATCGCAGCCTGCAGCAGTTTGCGCGCGCGCAACTGGCCAGCCACCCGCTCAGCCAGCGCGACCTGGCGATTCTGGGGCGGCGGCTGAGGGTGGTTTTTGCCCGTGCGCCCGACAAGATCGAAACCCTTAACCCCGGCATTGCCCCCAGCCTGACGGAAAGCCATCTGACGCTGCAGCAATTGGACCCTGACCACTGGGCCCTGCATGGCGGCAGCCTGAGCCTGCGTCAGTGCCAGGATATTGTTCCGCTCAAGCGCGCCACCAGCCTGGCAGTGCTGCTTGCCTGGGCGATCCGCAACGGCATTATCGACGGGTCGAGCTGGCTGACCCTGCATCCGGGGCGCAGCGAACTCATCGACTTCGAATTGCAAGGCCTGCGCAGCAGCCTGCTGCAAACATTGCCCAGCGCCCAGGCGCCGGTGAGCGAAGAGGCCATGCTGCAACCCAGCCGCGCGGTTACGCTCCTGATGCTGGTCAATGTCGGCCTGGACCCCCTCAAGTCGCTGACCCGGGCGCAACTGGCCAGTGGTCGCAACGATGTGTTGGACTACTCCGGCGCCCACCTCAATCTGGTGCAAAGTCTCGACCTGGTCAGTATCAGTAGCTGGAACGAGGTGCAGTTCAAGCGCTACGAAGGCCCCTTGGCCTTGATTGAGTGCCTGCGCGACCGGCTCATTGCGGGGCGCCACGAACGCCCGGATCTGGCGGTACGCTGCTTCAACCGCAACCGCGCCTCGGCCATCTGCCGGCGTCTTGAAGAGCTCTTCGAGCAGGCCACACATGTGCTCGCCGAAGACGGACAGCGCTTTCTACTGCAACTCGGCGAAAACTATCACCTGCTGCAGCGCCAGGACGGCACACTCATTGACGACCCACTTGGCGACCCGCTGGCGCTGCAAGCTGCCCTGGCGCGTCCGCACCCGCGCTACAGCCCGCTGCACCTCGACCCCCAGGCGTTGCCGGGGCACCCACTGGCGCTGATCATGCGTGCAGCCGAACCGGATTGCATTCAGGTGTTCTATCAATGCGGCGAACAGCACATGCAGGTGTACCTGCTCGACGAGCGCAACTCGCTTTGGCAGCAACGCTTGCCGGGGCTGGATGAATCCGCGCTGTTGCCCCTGCACGGCTTTCTCAGCCGACTGCTGCACCGTCGCCAAGCAGCCCATTCACTGGAGGCTCCGCTTACGCTGCGTTACTACCAGCTACTGCCCGTCGCGCCGGCGCCGGCCCGTGAATTGCTCCGGCAAAAATCCCCCCCGGAGCCGTCCGGCGCTCCGCTGCTGCGCGCCTGCCTCACGCGCACGCCTTCGGGGGACAGCAGCATCAGTCTTTACTGTGGCCCCCACGCGTTCCATCAGGCCGAGCTGGGCAGCCATGGCGTCTACCGCGCCCTGGGCCAGTACTGGAGACGCTCGTCCAAAGGCCGCAACGAGATCCACCTGGACGCGCTGGAACTGTACGGTCTATTCGAGCCTGGCGCAGAGCAAACCCTCCAGTACCTGGAATACAAACAGCAGATCGAGCATTCGCTCAGAGCGGCCAGCACGAGTCCATAGCGATCGAGACCGCTACTGTGGTCGTGGATGCACGAAAATGGCCGTGGTGGAGATAATTTTGACGCGCGATGCTGAGCAAAGGTGCGCGAGCATTGAGCCGCCAGCAAGCTCAGCGCACCGTTGCGGGGCGCAGTCATACAGCTATGGAATTGTGCCGCGTGTCACCGGTGAGTGACTGTCAAACCCGGGTGTCGAACACGCCCGGGTTTTATCCAACCACCGGCAGGGGATGCACGGCGGCCATGCTGCAGCGCTTACAGCTGGAAATCGCCCGCCGCCTCCGGCTGGTATTCCACTGCCAACAGGACCAGCTTGAGCGGCTTGCCGCCGGGGCCCGGCCAATCGATCTGCTGACCGACGGACAAACCGAGCAGCGCGCTGCCCACTGGAGCCAGGACCGATACGCGGCCTTCGCCAGCGCCGACGTCCTTGGGGTAGACCAGGGTCAGGTGGTAATCCTTGCCGCTGGCTTCTTCGCGGCAATGCACGCGAGAGTTCATGGTGACCACGCCCGCAGGAACTTCCTCGTGCCCGACGACGAGAGCACGCGACAATTCTGCCTCCAGAGCCTCGGCGGCCGGGGTGTACTCAACCAGACTGTCGAGCAATTGCTCAAGACGCTGCATGTCGAGACGGGTGACGGTAATCGAAGGTGCGCTGCTCATGGCCTGTCGGTGACTCCTTGTTGTGTGTTTGGCGAATGCGAAAAAGCAAAAACCCCGCCCGAAGGCGGGGTTTTGCATACCGGCACTGACCCTATCATAGCCAAGTAAATAAGCAAGTGGGGCCGGCGGGACCACTGGTCGGCGCTGCTTAGAGCTCCTCGAATTCCAGCGCTTCGCCCGCCTGTTCCAGGGTCACTCGCGTCAGCAGTTCACCCAATGACTCATGGCTGGAATCACAGAGCCAGCGCTCGCTGGAGGCGTCGTAGTCGAAATGAAAACCGCCGGAGCGCGCCGCGACCCACAGCTGGCGCAGCGGCTCCTGGCGACTGAAGATCAACTGGCTGCCGTTCTCGAAACGCACGGTCAGTACGCCGGCCGAATTTTCCAGGTCGACATCCAAGCCGCTGTCGTCGAAGACATCCTCGATCTCCACTTGCACGGCATCGATCAGGTCGTGATAACGGGCTTCGCTAAGGCTCATGGAATTCCTCATGGTCTGGCAGGCACGGATGGATTTCATCCCGTCCGGTAACGTGGACGAGCTGCAGGATAGGCGAACACGTTACAGCAAAAAAGGCGGCCAAGGCCCGCTATACGGGTGGCGTGGCGCATAGGCAAGCCGCCGGGGGGCCGGTATACTCCAGCGCAATTACCGCTTTTACAAGGATTTTCGCCATGAAGCGCCTGTTGCTCCCGCTCCTTGCGCTCTTCGTGCTCAGCGTTGGTCTCAGTGCCTGCGGTCAGAAAGGTCCGCTGTACCACCCGGATGATGAAAGCGCCGGACACAGCAAAGACCGTTTCGAATTCTAAAAAGCCGGCGCGCCCGTCCCCTGTGGGCGCCCCAGGTTGCCCCAGGAGGCCCGCATGCAACCCTTCGAGTACCGCGACGGCGCACTGTTCGCGGAAGGCGTGGCGCTGTCCGCCATCGCCGAGCGTTTTGACACCCCCACCTACGTCTATTCCCGTGCCCACATCGAAGCCCAGTACCGCGCCTACGCCGACGCCCTGAGCGGCATGCCGCATCTGGTCTGCTTTGCAGTGAAGGCCAACTCCAACCTCGGTGTGCTGAATGTACTGGCGCGACTGGGCGCCGGTTTCGACATCGTCTCGCGTGGCGAACTGGAACGTGTGCTGGCCGCCGGCGGCGAGCCCGGCAAGATCGTGTTCTCCGGTGTTGGCAAGAGCCGCGACGACATGCGCCGCGCCCTGGAAGTCGGCGTGCACTGTTTCAACGTGGAGTCCGTCGACGAACTGGAGCGCCTGCAACAGGTGGCCGCCGAACTGGACGTCAAGGCGCCGGTGTCGTTGCGCGTCAACCCTGACGTGGACGCCGGCACCCACCCGTACATCTCCACCGGGCTCAAGGAAAACAAGTTCGGCATCGACATCGAGAAGGCCGAGGCGGTCTACGCCCGCGCCGCCGAACTGTCCCATCTGCACGTGATCGGCGTCGATTGCCATATCGGTTCGCAGCTGACCACCCTGTCACCCTTCCTCGACGCCCTCGAGCGCTTGCTGGTACTGGTGGACCGCCTCGCCGCACGCGGCATCCACATCAAGCACCTCGACCTGGGTGGCGGCCTGGGCGTGCAGTACCGCGATGAACAACCGCCGTTGGCCGGCGATTACATTGCCAAGGTCCGTGAGCGCATCGCCGGTCGCGACCTGGCCCTGGTGTTCGAGCCGGGTCGCTCGATCGTCGCCAATGCCGGCGTGCTGCTGACCCGCGTGGAATACCTCAAGCACACCGAGCACAAGGATTTCGCCATCGTCGATGCCGCGATGAACGACCTGATTCGCCCGGCGCTGTACCAGGCCTGGATGGACATCGTGCCGGTTCAGACGCGCGATGCGGCCAGCCGCCCCTACGACATCGTCGGCCCGATCTGCGAGACCGGCGACTTCCTCGGCAAGGATCGCGAGCTGGCCCTGGCCGAGGGCGACCTGCTGGCTGTGCGCTCGGCCGGTGCCTATGGTTTCGTCATGAGCTCCAACTACAACTCCCGAGGCCGCGCCGCTGAAGTGCTGGTGGATGGCGAACAGGTTTACGAAGTGCGCCGCCGCGAGACGCTTGCCGAACTCTTTGCCGGCGAAAGCCTGTTGCCGGACTGAGGATGCCCCATGCTTTTGCGTTTCACCAAGATGCACGGCCTGGGCAACGATTTCATGGTTCTCGACCTGATCAGCCAGCACGCGCATATCCAGCCCAAGCACGCCAAAGCCTGGGGTAACCGGCATACCGGCGTCGGTTTCGATCAGTTGCTGATCGTTGAGCCGCCGAACAATCCGGACGTGGACTTTCGCTACCGCATCTTCAACGCAGACGGCTCGGAAGTGGAGCAGTGCGGCAACGGAGCGCGCTGCTTCGCGCGCTTCGTGCTCGACAAGCGCCTGACCACCAAGAAGACCATCCGCGTGGAAACCAAAAGCGGCATCATCGAATTGCACATACGCAATGATGGCCAGGTCAGCGTGGACATGGGTCCGCCACGCCTGGCGCCGGCGCAGATTCCCTTCGAGGCCGAGGTCGAGGCACTGAGTTATTCGGTCGACGTGGACGGCCGGCGGTTTGAACTGGCGGCGGTATCCATGGGTAATCCCCATGCGGTGCTGCGGGTGGACAATGTAGACACCGCGCCGGTTCACGAGCTGGGGCCGCGCCTCGAACACCACCCGCGCTTTCCGCAGCGCGTCAACGTCGGCTTTGTGCAGATCATCGACCGCCACCAGGCGCGCCTGCGCGTCTGGGAGCGCGGCGCGGGGGAAACCCAGGCCTGCGGGACGGGCGCCTGCGCCGCAGCCGTGGCGGCGATTCGCCAGGGCTGGCTGGATTCGCCCGTGCAACTGGAGTTGCCCGGCGGCCGTCTGTCCATTGAATGGGCCGGTCCCGGACGCCCGGTTATCATGACCGGACCCGCCGTTCGCGTATACGAAGGACAGATCCGTCTATGACCGAACCCACTCTCGACGCCGCCGCCGTGGCTGCTTATCTGCGTCAGCACCCGGAATTTTTTGTCGACCACGACGAGCTGATTCCCGAGCTGCGCATTCCCCATCAATCCGGCCATGCCGTCTCCCTGGTCGAGCGCCAGGTCAAGCTGCTGCGTGAACGCAATATCGAGCTGCGCCAGCGCCTCAGCCAACTGATGGACGTGGCGCGTGACAACGACCGCCTGTTCGACAAGTCGCGTCGCCTGATTCTGGCCCTGCTCGACGCCAGCGGCCTGGAAGAAGTGGTGAGCACCACCGAGGACAGTTTGCGGCATGATTTTCTGGTGCCTTATGTGAGTCTGGTGCTGTTTCGCGACAACCCCAGCGACGTCGGCCGCACGGCCAGCCTGAGCCAGGCGCAGAAAACCATCGGCGGCCTGCTCGGCAACGGCAAAGCCACTTGTGGCGCCTTGCACCCGAACGAACTGACCTTTCTGTTCGGCGAAGACGGGGCGCAAATCGGCTCGGCCGCCGTGGTGGGCCTTGGCCCGCAAGGTCAACTCGGCGTGCTGGCGATCGGCAGTCCCGACCCGCAACATTACAAAAGCTCGCTGGGCACGCTGTTTCTCGCTTACATCGCGGAAATACTTGCCCGCGTCCTGCCGCGTTTCGGCACACCACTGCGCTCGGTACGCTAGGAGCCCCAGCAGACACCTCATGGCCATTCAGCTGATCACCTTCGACCTCGACGACACCTTGTGGGACGTGGCACCCGTTCTGCTCAGCGCCGAGGCCGCGCTACGTGACTGGCTGGCTCAACAGACACCGCAGCTGGGGGAGATGCCGGTCGAGCACTTGTGGCAGATCCGCGCGGCACTGCTTGATGAAGAGCCGGCGCTCAAGCACCGCATCAGCGAATTGCGCCGGCGCGTTCTGGCCCACGCCCTGATCGACGCGGGCTACGCAGCCGCTGAGGCTGCAGCGCTCGCCGAAGAGGGGTTTGAGGTTTTCCTCGCCGCCCGCCATCGGATCACCCTGTTTCCCGAGGTTCAGCCGACGCTGGAAGTACTGGCCAACCGTTACCGCCTGGCTGTCCTGACCAATGGCAATGCCGATGTGCGCCGCCTGGGCCTGGCCGATTACTTCCAGTTTGCGCTGTGCGCCGAGGATCTGGGCGTGGGCAAGCCCGACCCCCAGCCGTTTCACGAAGCCCTCAAGCGCGGTGGCGTGCAGGCCCACGAAGCCGTGCATATTGGGGATCATCCCGTCGATGACATCGGCGGCGCAAAAGCTGCCGGACTGCGGGCGATCTGGTTCAATCCAGCCGCAAAAACCTGGAGCGGCGTGCCTACGCCCGATGCAGAAATCCGCAGCCTGGCCGAGTTGCCCAGCGTACTGAGCGCCTGGCACGCGTAGCCCTCGCCTTTCGCCTGTTTTTACGTCCCCCGCTCGGCTAAACCCATTCAAGGGCGGGCATCGCCCGGCCTCCAGCATTCAGCCCACCCGCCTGCAGCGAGCGACAGGCTGGAACACCCTGTGGGGCCGGTTTTACTCCGCCAGAGGGAAACTCCACTGGCGGGGCGCTCGCTGCCGGGCCTGTAGAGGGTCTTTTCACCTCCACGTCACCTGCGAGGCCACCACAGCCAAGCTGGTTGCGCTTACGCACAACGCGCCATGCCTGGGGCGCATCACCATAAAAAAACCGCCCCATAAGGCGGTTTTTTCAATCACAACCGGCTCGATCAGATCGGGCGGCTGCCGTATTTGCTGTCCGGTTTTTTCGGCGGATCGGCAACGACGTTCGGCTCGACTTCCTGCACCTTGCCACCACGTGCCAAGAACTCTTCCATAGCGCGGGCCAATGCATCACGTTCTTTTTGCTTGGCTTCGATATTGAGCAGTTCTTCCGGCTCGGCAGCAGGCCTGGCCTTCTTGCCTACCGGGGCGACAACGTCTACATCGCCATCGCCGTCATCCTCTTCATCTGCGGTTGCCAGCTCCTCGCCGTCATCCTCATCGGTGGTTTCCAGTTCGTCTTGTTCGAGATCATCGTCGCTCATATTCACCTCATGTCTGCTCGAAGCTGATTAGTTATAGACCAGTCGCGGAATTTATCGACCCGCGAGAAAAAAATTCAAAAACCCTCACCGTGCAGCGTGGCCACCACCTGCCGTACTCCGCCATGATCGCGATGTTCGCCGAGATAAACCCCTTGCCAGGTGCCCAGCTGCAAGCGTCCGGCGTTGACCGGCAGGCTCAGCTGACAGCCCAGCAGGCTGGCCTTGAAGTGTGCCGGCAGATCGTCCGGACCTTCATCATCGTGTTCATAACCGCACTCGCCCTGGGGCACCAGGCGGTCGAAGAAGCGCTCGAAATCTCGACGTACCGCAGGGTCCGCATTCTCGTTCACGGTCAGCGATGCCGAGGTGTGGCGCAACCAGAGGTGCAACAGACCCACGCGGCATGAGGCCAGTTCCGGCAGGCCGGCCAGCAGCTCGTCGGTCACCAGATGGAAGCCTCGTGGACGGGGTCGCAGGGTGATGATGGTCTGCTGCCACATGTCGAAATCGCTGCTCAGTACCTTTTCGCGCGCATTCTAACGCGGTGTCAGAAAAAGCAAAGAGTCGGTTTGGCCTGAGATTGAACCTGGCCAAAGCGTCACGTTAGCGGAGCAAATCTGGAGGGTGAAAAACAACACGGCCCAGCCTCCTGGGGAGGCTGGGCCGTGGCTGTAGCGTGCTTTCGTTACAGGTTGTAGCCGCGCTCGTTGTGCAGGCTGAGGTCGAGGCCGACAACCTCTTCCTCGTCACTGACACGCAGGCCCATCACCATATCGATCACTTTGAGAATGATGTAGGTGAGGACGGCGGTATAGACCACGGTGAAGATCACGCTTTCAGTCTGGATCCACAGCTGGGTGGCGATGCTTTCGATTTCACCGAAGCCGCCCAGCAACGGGGAGGCAAAGGCGCCAGTGAGGATCGCGCCGATGATGCCGCCGACGCAGTGCACGCCGAACACATCCAGCGAGTCGTCATAGCCCAGCTTGCGCTTCAGGCGAGTGGCGCAGAAGAAGCAGATCACACCCGAAGCCAGGCCGATGGCCAACGCACCTGCCGGACCGACAGTGCCGGCAGCCGGGGTGATGGCCACCAGGCCGGCGACCACACCGGACGCGATGCCCAGGGCGCTGGGCTTGCGGTGGGTAATCCACTCGGCAAACATCCAGGCCAGCGCCGCAGCGGCGGTGGCGATCTGGGTGACCAGCATGGCCATGCCAGCGGTATCGTCAGCGGCGGCGGCAGAGCCGGCGTTGAAGCCGAACCAGCCGATCCACAGCATGGCCGCGCCCATCAGGG
>CAYPFO010000057.1:0-25118 GCA_964410065.1 uncultured Pseudomonas sp. | reverse complement strand
CGGTAGGGGCGAATTCATTCGCCTGGCGCACAAGCTTCAGGCCACGCCGTTGCTGCGACAAACGCCAACGCTTCAGGCCCCTCAGTTCGTCGCACCCCCGCTGTGTCGGGATGTCTCGGTGCCAGGCGAATGAATTCGCCCCTACATCCGCGTGCAGGATGGCATTGAGCGCAGCGATACCCATCGCGTCGTCGTGAGCCTGAGATCCCAACCTGCGACTGGTGTAAGAGCCAGCTTGCTGACGATTGGGCGCAAAGAAGATCGCGGATCGCGAGTAAGCTCGCTCCCACGGATAACGGACCGCCTAGGCCATCAAGCTAGGCAACTCGTCGAAAATGGACAGCACACGTAGAAATTCCGCGTCGGGTGCCGCTCGCAGATGCAGGGGTTCGCCCGTGACCGGGTGGGTAAAGCGCAACTCGGTGGCGGCCAGCATCAGGCGACTGTGGCCGAAGCGCTCGGCAAAATACTGGTTGTGTCGGGTACGGCCGTAGTTGGTGTCGCCAATGATGGGGTGGCTGATGTGTTGCATATGCCGGCGCAACTGATGCTTGCGGCCGGTTTCCGGGTACAGCGCCACCAGGCTGTAGCGGCTGCTGGGGTAGCCTTCGATTTCCACCGCAATCTTTGTGGTCGCCAATCGTTCATAGCGAGTCAGTGCTTCGCGCACCGGCATGGGTTCGTGTTTCAGACGGCGGTCCACCGCATGTTCTTTTAGCGCATGGTCGATCACGCCTTCCTCCGGCGCCCATCCGCGCACCATGGCGACATAGGTTTTCTTCACCGCGTTGGCCATCATCGCCTGACCCAGCCGGCTGGCGGTCTCTGCGTCGCGCGCAAACACCAGCAGGCCCGAGGTGGGCCGGTCCAGCCGGTGTACCGGGTACACATGCTCCCCGCCATTCAACGCCCGCGCGTACTGCAGGGCGAACTCGGTTTCGTGCTTGTCGATGGGGCTGCGATGCACCAGCAAGCCGGCCGGCTTGTGCACGGCTAGCAGCCACTCATCCCGGTACAGCTCGGTAAGTGGGTTGTGCGGCGCGTCTGGCGAAGGTTGCGAGGATGCGGCGTATGGGGTCATGCCGGTGAGGTCAGGGCTGCTAATGGGGCCGGCATGATAAAGCAGCCGGGTGGCAGATGCGCTTACCGGAACGCCCGCGCAGCGGCCTGCCACCCGGAAGTGTTCAGCCTTTGCTGCTCCACACCCCGCCCGCTTGTTCGCAACTGGCCGGCAAGGTGATCAGGTCGCTTGCCGAGCGGGCGTAGTAATAGGCGTCCCGCTGGGTGCCCAGGAGGCCTTTGCAGGCACCTTGCGAGGGTTCAGGGCATCGGGCGAAGTATTCAACCTTGCCGGGCTTGCCACCCATTTGAGCGGATGCATTTGCCAGTGCCTGGCACGACGCCTTGAAGGTGGCCTCATCCTCTTTAGGGTCCGAGGTCTGCATGCAGTCTTTGGAATAGATGCTTTGCCCCATGAACTCGAACGTGCCCTCGATTAGGCATGCGCGATCTGCCGCTGCGGAAGCCTGCGGCAGGGTAAGAAGCAGTGAAGTGAGAAGAGCGGCTAGGTAGGGCATGTGAGGTCTCCGGTAAGCAGTAGGCGAGGCGTGATCGTGATTAGAGGGCGTCCATACGCCTCGAATGCTGGAATGGCTCACGCTGAGGCAAGGCCGTGTACGCATGGTTGTGTGGATGCGGTTGGGCAGATGGAATCTGGCCCGTCGTTATCCTAGCGATCGCCGCATGCTTTTTTTCGTACCGCATCACGCTAGCGCATAAATAGTTCTGCTCACTCGATCTCGCTCCAGATTGGCGCATTTTGTTTTTTCATCTTGGCTAACTTATTGATTTTAAAGCCCCAACAAGCCTGGCTCGGCGTTTGCACTGAAATCGGGCAACGCAACAGGCGGGTTAAAGGAGCTCCACATGGATCGCGGCTTTTTTGATGAAATGCACGATGCCCAGGGCGCGTGCCGGCCGCATTACCGGGCGTTTGCCAAGTGGCTGGCAGAGTCTCCCCAAGAGTTGCTGGCGCAGCGGCGGCGCGAGGCGGACTTGCTGTTTCACCGCGCCGGGATCACGTTCACCCTGTATGGCGACGAGCAGGGCACCGAGCGACTGATTCCCTTCGACACCATTCCCCGCGCCATTCCGCTCAGCGAGTGGCGGATGGTCGAGCGTGGCTGTATTCAGCGGGTGCAGGCGCTGAATATGTTCCTCGCCGACATTTACCACGGGCAACGGATTCTCAAGGCTGGGATCATTCCGCCGGAGCAGGTGCTGGCCAACGAGGGCTATCAGCTGGCCATGCGCGGGCTGGATTTGCACCGCGACTTGTATGCGCATATCGCCGGAGTCGATCTGGTGCGTGATGGCGACGGCACTTACTACGTGCTGGAAGACAACCTGCGCACGCCGAGCGGTGTCAGCTACATGCTCGAAGACCGCAAGATGATGATGCGTCTGTTCCCCGAGCTGTTCGCCGCGCAGCGCATCGCGCCCATCGACCATTACCCGAACCTGCTGCTGGAGACGCTGCGCAATTCCAGCCCGCTGGACAATCCCAGCGTGGTGGTAATGACGCCGGGCCGCTTCAACAGCGCTTATTTTGAGCATGCCTTTCTGGCCCGGGAGATGGGCGTCGAGCTGGTTGAGGGCGCCGACCTGTTTGTACGCGACGACAAGGTCTTTATGCGTACCACCTCCGGCGCCAAGCCGGTGGATGTGATCTACCGACGCCTGGATGATGCCTACCTCGATCCGCTGGCCTTCAATCCGCGCTCTGCGCTGGGCGTTCCAGGGCTGCTATCCGCTTACCGGCGCGGCAATCTGGTGCTGGCCAATGCCATTGGCACCGGCGTGGCGGATGACAAGTCGGTGTATCCCTTCGTGCCGGACATGATCCGCTTCTATCTGGACGAGGAGCCGATCCTCAGTAACGTGCCGACCTGGCAGTGCCGCAAGCCGGAGGAGCTGTCTCACGTGCTGGCGCATTTGCCCGAATTGGTGGTCAAGGAAACCCAGGGCTCCGGCGGCTACGGCATGCTGGTCGGTCCGGCCGCCACGGCGGCGGAGATTGAAATGTTCCGCGCGCGGCTGAAAGCCAACCCGGCCGCCTATATCGCCCAGCCGACGCTGAGCCTATCCACCTGTCCGACTTTTGTGGAAAACGGCATCGCCCCCCGGCACATCGACCTGCGTCCGTTCGTGCTGAGCGGCAAGGAAACCCGACTGGTGCCCGGCGGGCTGACTCGCGTGGCGTTGCGCGAGGGTTCGCTGGTGGTCAACTCGTCCCAGGGCGGCGGCACCAAAGACACCTGGATCGTGGAGGATTGCGCATGCTGAGTCGCACAGCTGCCGACCTGTATTGGATGTCGCGCTATCTGGAGCGCGCCGAGAACCTGGCGCGCATGCTCGACGTGAGTTATTCGCTGTCGCTGATGCCGCAGGACGGCCGAGGCGATGGCCTGGACGAGCTGGCCATGCCGCTGCTGATTACCGGCACGCTGGATGCCTATCGCCAACGTCACGGTGAACTGCACGGCGAGCGCATGCTGCATTTCTTCGCCCTCGACGCCGCCAACCCGGCCAGCGTTTACAACTGCCTGGCCGCGGCGCGGATCAATGCCCATGCGGTGCGCGGGCGAATCACCGCCGACATGTGGGAGAACATCAACGCCTCCTGGCTGGAGATGCGCGGGATCGCCGAGCAGGGCCTGGGCCGCTTCGGCATCAGCCGCTTCTGCGAGTGGGTCAAGGAGCGTTCGCACCTGTTCCGCGGTGCAACCATCGGCACCATCATGCGCAGCGACGCCTACCGCTTCATCCGCCTGGGCACCTTTCTGGAGTGCGCCGACAACACCCTGCGCCTGCTAGATGCGCGCTACGAGCTGCTCGGCGAGGACAGTGAAAACCCCAACGACCGCTCGGCGCGTACGTATTACCAGTGGAGCGCGCTGCTGCGTGCGCTGTCGTCCTTCGAAGCGTTTGCCGCCATCTACCGGGGTTCCCCCCGGGTGGGCAAGGTGGCCGAGCTGTTGCTGCTGCGCCCCGACGTGCCGCGCTCGTTGCGCGCCTGCCTGGAGGAAACCGCGCAGATTCTGGCCTGCCTGCCCGGTGAAAACGGTCGCCCTGCGCAGCGCCAGGCGGCGGAGCTGGCGGCGCGGCTGCGCTACACCAGCATCGACGAAGTGCTGGAGCGCGGCCTGCACGATTCGACCACCGAATACATTGAACAGATCCATAAGCTGGGTCTGGCTATTCATAGCGCCTATCTGGAGGTCGCATGAAACTGTCAATTCGCCACGACACGACGTATCGCTATGAAGACCAGGTGCGCGCCAGCATTCAGTACCTGCGCCTCACGCCGCAGAACAGCGCACGCCAGCAGGTGCTCAACTGGACGCTGGAGCTGCCGCGTCCTGTGGCGGCGCAAGTCGATCCCTACGGCAACATCCTCCATGTGCTGACCCTTGACGAGCCGCACGACGCCATCGTCATCCGGGCCCGAGGCCAGGTGGAAATTGACCCGGTGCGTGAGGCTGAAGACGATGACCTGTCGCCGCTGCCGTATTTGCGCACCACGGCATTGTCGCTGGCCGACACCGCGCTGCTCGATTTCGCCCGCCAGCACGCCGGCGAACAGGCCGATCGCGCCGGCTTGATCGACCTGATGCACGCGCTGGGCGATTACATGGTCTACATGCCGGGCTCGACCCAGGTGGACAGCACGGCGGCGGAAGCCTTCGCCGGACGGGCGGGTGTCTGCCAGGATCACACCCATGCCTTTCTCGCTTGCGCCCGCAGCCTGGGCGTGCCAGCGCGCTATGTGTCCGGCTATCTGTTTACCGAAGACAGCGAGCATCTGGCGAGTCACGCGTGGGCGGAGGCCTGGCTTGATGACGCCTGGTACAGTTTCGACGTGACCAATGGTCTGGCTCGACCGGAGCGTCACCTGAAACTGGCGGTGGGGCTGGATTACCTGGATGCCTGTCCGGTACGCGGCATGCGCCGTGGCGGTGGCGGCGAGTTGATGCATGCCAAGGTGCAGGTTTCGCCGTTGCAGATGACGCAGTTGAAAACCATGCAACAGTGAACTGAAGGGGCTGTGCGACGCACTGCCCACCGACAAAAACAGGCCGCGCTCCATCGGAGCGCGGCCGCGCGTTTTTCAAGCTGCCAGCGGAAGGCCTGATTCACTGCCCACGAGACCACTTACGATCATGACCTACTGTGTTGCCATGAACCTCGTCGACGGCCTGGTTTTCGTTTCCGACTCGCGCACCAATGCCGGGGTCGACCATATCGCCACGTTTCGCAAATTGTATGTGTTCGGTGTGCCGGGCGAGCGGCTGATTGTGTTGCAGAGCGCCGGCAACCTGGCGACTTCGCAATCTGTGGTCAGCCTGTTGCGCCAGCGGTTGCACGGCGAGGGTGAGCACCTGCATAACGTGCTGACGATGTTCGACGCGGCCCGTCTGGTCGGCCAGACCCTGCGCGAGGTGGTCGAGCATGATGCGGCACCGGGCATGAGTGCCGGCATCGACATGGGTTGTTCATTTCTGCTCGGTGGGCAGATCGCCGGCGCGCAGCCAGCCTTGTTCAATCTCTACCCGCAGGGCAATTTCATCAGCGCTACCGAGGACACTCCGTATTTTCAGATTGGCGAGAGCAAGTACGGCAAGCCGATCCTCGATCGCGCGCTGAAATACCCGACCGACCTGGAGCATGCCTTGCGCTGCGCACTGATCTCGTTCGACTCGACCATCCGCAGCAACCTGTCAGTAGGTCTGCCGCTGGACGTGCTGGTGTACCGTCGCGACAGCCTGGACGTGCCGCAGGGCTACCGGGTGGAGGAGGGCGACGCCTACTTCGAAAGCGTTCGTGGGCAATGGTGCAGCAGTCTGCGCAGCCTGTTGGCGGAGCTCCCTAGTGCGCCGGGTTTTTACCTCGACTGAAAGGGCCGCTGCCATACCTTTCCACGCACTGGCTGGCACCTCAAGAACCGCCCCCTGCCCACGGCGCGCAGCAACGTTCTTTCAACGAGCCTGTTAGAATTTGCGCTCTATCACCGGGTTTCAACCCGGTGTTTCTGTTTTCGAGGCACTCATGCACACATCTTCTGGCCGCTGGCTCTACGGCCTTTCGCTCACCCTGATCACCGCCGTACTCTGGGGCGTTCTGCCGATCAAACTCAAGGTCGTGCTGAAGGCGATGGACCCGATTACCGTTACCTGGTATCGCCTGTTGGTGTCGGGCTTGATTCTGTTCGCCTGGTTATCGGCGCGGCGCACCCTTCCGGCCTTCCGGCCACTGGGGCGACGAGGCGGCGGCTTGCTGGTCTTGGCAGTGCTTGGCCTGGTCAGCAACTACGTGCTCTATTTGTTCGGCCTGCGCATGCTCAGCCCCGGGACCACGCAGCTGGTAATCCAGATCGCGCCGATCCTGCTGATGATCAGCAGCGTGTTCGTGTTTCGCGAGCGCTTCAGTCTTGCTCAGACCGTGGGCCTGCTGATTCTGATTGTCGGTTTCGGGCTGTTCTTCAACCAGCGCCTGGCTGAGCTGTTGACCTCGCTGACCACCTACACCGCAGGCGTGTTGACGGTGGTGCTGGCCGCCGTGGTCTGGGTGGCCTATGGGCTGGCGCAAAAACAGCTGCTCACCCAGTGGAATTCCTTCCAGGTGATGATGGTGATCTACCTGGCCTGCGCGTTGTTGCTTACGCCTTGGGCGCATCCGTTGCAGGCATTGCAACTGAGCCCGCTACAGGGCTGGCTGTTGGCGGCGTGTTGTCTGAATACCCTGTTGGCCTACGGCGCGTTTGCCGAGGCGCTGGCACATTGGGAAGCCTCGCGGGTTAGCGCGGCCTTGTCGATCACCCCGTTGATTACCTTTGCCGCGGTGGCTGTGGCCTCTCTTCTGTGGCCCTTGTATGTGGTGCCCGAGGAACTGAACTGGATCGCCTACACCGGCGCGCTGGTGGTAGTCGCCGGCTCGGCGTTGGTGGCGCTTGGCGCGTCGTTGCGGGCGCGCCGCAACGCAACCGTGGTGGCGAAGCACGATGGGTAGGATGGGGTGAGTCGCGGATGGGCAATTCAGATTTGGGCCCGGTGGCTCTGTCCGGCTAACCTGGTCCTTATGCCGCCGGCGGTGGGGTCGCCAATTCCACCACGTAGGTGGGGTTGAGGCACGACGACCATACGTTCAGGTTTCAGCAAGCGCGCGCCACTCTCCATCGCTCTCGGGAAAATCGCGCGATGGGTATCGCTTCGCTCAACGCCATCCTATGCGGCGTGTACTTAACCTAGACCTTCAGGCCTTTTCCCCCAATCGCTCGGCCCGGCGCAGCCAGTCCTGGCGGCGCTCTTCACTGGAGCCGCGGATTGGGGTGAATTCATGCACCCGGCGGGTGCGGATGCCGCAGAACCGCAACGTGCTGCGGATCATCTGACGATGCGCCGGGGCGCCTTGCAGCCAGCGAAAGTGCCAGCTCGGGGTGTCCAGGGTGACCAGCAGTTCAGCGCTGCGCCCACTGAGCAATTGCTCAGCGATGCGGGTCTGGCCCCGTAGGCGAAACGCAAAACCGGGCAGGAAGACCCGGTCGATAAACCCCTTGAGCAACGCCGGCAGGCCACCCCACCAGACCGGGTAGACGAACACAAGATGCTCGGCCCAGTGGATCTGTCGCTGGGCATCGAGCAGGTCGGCTTCCAGGCGCTGGTCGTGTTCGTAGCCGCCGCGCAGCACCGGATCGAAGCGCAGATCTGCGAGGCGCAACTGCCGCACCACGTGCCCTTGGCTGCGTGCGCCGATTACATACGTTTCGGCCAGGGCACGGCAGAAGCCCTGGCCTTGGGGGCTGCCATCAATCACCAGGATGCGTTTGCCCGTGCCGGCGACCGGCGTGGCGCCGCTTTTGGCCGCCTCATTCACGCTGACCGGCCTCGAGCATCTGTTCCGGGCGCACCCAAGCGTCGAATTCTTCGTTGCTCAGGTAACCCAGCGCGATAGCCGCTTCGCGCAAGGTGCTGCCTTCGGCGTAGGCTTTTTTGGCAATCTCCGCAGCCTTGTCGTAGCCAATGTGGGGGTTCAGCGCGGTGACCAGCATCAGCCCGCGTTCAAGATGCTCGGCCATTTGCTGGGTATCTGGTTCCAGACCGGCAATACAGTGCTGGTTGAAGTTACGGCAGCCGTCAGCGAGCAGGCGGATGGATTGCAGCAGGTTGTGGATGATCACCGGCTTGAACACGTTGAGTTGCAGATGCCCTTGGCTGGCGGCAAAGCCGATGGTGACATCGTTGCCCAGCACTTGGCAGGCGAGCATCGACAGCGCTTCGCACTGGGTCGGGTTGACCTTGCCGGGCATGATTGAACTGCCCGGCTCGTTGGCCGGCAAGCGTACCTCGGCGAGACCGGCGCGCGGCCCGGAACCCAGAAGGCGCAGGTCGTTGGCGATCTTCATGAGCGCCACGGCGAGGGTTTTCAGCGTGCCGGCCAGGGTGACCAGCGGTTCGTGGCCGGCCAGAGCGGCGAATTTGTTGGGTGCGCTGACGAAGGGCAGGCCGGAGAGGGCAGCCAGCTCGGCGGCGATGGCCTCGGCAAACCCTTGGGGTGCGTTGAGGCCGGTGCCCACCGCCGTGCCGCCTTGGGCCAGCTCGCACACCGCTGGCAGGGCATGGCGGATGGCCTGTTCGGCATAGTCGAGCTGGGCGACAAAGGCGGAAATTTCCTGGCCGAAGGTAATCGGTGTGGCATCCATCAGGTGGGTGCGGCCGGTTTTTACCAGATCGGAATGGCGCGCGGCCTGCTCGGCGAGGCCGCCGGAAAGCTCAGCCAGTGCGGGCAACAGCTCGCGGTGCACGGCGCTCACAGTGGCCAGGTGCATGGCAGTGGGGAAGCAGTCGTTGGAGCTTTGCGCGCGGTTGACGTGATCGTTGGGGTGCACCGGACTTTTGCCGCCACGCTGGCCGCCGGCCAGTTCGTTGGCGCGCCCGGCGATCACCTCGTTAACGTTCATGTTGCTTTGCGTGCCGCTGCCGGTCTGCCAGACCCTCAAGGGAAACTGGTCGTCGTGCTGGCCGGCCAGCACTTCATCGGCGGCCTGTTCGATCAGTCGAGCCACGTCGGCGGGCAGTTCGCCAATGCGATCATTGACCCGCGCAGCGGCTTTCTTGATCAACGCCAGGGCGTGCAGTACCGGTAGCGGCATGCGTTCCTGGCCGATGGCAAAATTGATCAGTGAGCGCTGGGTCTGCGCACCCCAGTAGGCCTCGTCCGGGACTTCGACATCGCCCAGGCTGTCGGTTTCGGTACGGCTCATGGCGTTCCCTCTTATCGGGTTGCGGGAAGTTAGGCCTTGGGCCAGGCGCACGGTTCCCTAGGCTTAAGTGTGGCTGCGCCCAGCCGTGGCTTGAGTTGGAGCAAGCGCTGGGAGCAAAATGGCCCGCTGCAGGCTCCTAATTTCCCAATCTTTATTTCAAGGACAGAATGAATGGCGCGTTTACAGGTATTGCTGGCAACGGTTGTACTGACTCTAGCGGCTGCTCCGGTTCTAGCCGATACCGCCAGTCACGCGGCCCAGGTTGAGCAGTTCCTAAAACTGGCCCGTGCTGATCGCATGAGCGTTCCGGTGCATGCCCAGGTGCAGCAGATGTTTGCCCAGAGCTTCGCGGCCAAGGGCGCGGCCGGTAAACAGGCCGTGCTGGAGCGCTACCAGGCCAAGGCCGATGCGCTGCTGGACAGTGCGGTGGGCTGGGAGGCGCTCAAACCGGATATGATCAAGCTCTACGGCCCACACTTCAGCGAGGGCGAACTCAAGGAGCTGATAACCTTCTATAAGTCGCCGTTGGGTCGCAAGATGCTCGATACGATGCCGGAGCTGACCGCGCAATCGGCCCAGCTGGCGCAGGCCAAGCTGGAAGGCGTGGTGCCGGAAGTCAATAAACTGCTCGAAGAAATGGGCCAGGAATTAAGTAGGTGATTCATGAGCATGCGTGACCGTATCCACAACGCCCTGCAGGTACTCCAGCCGCAGCACCTGGAGGTTCTCGATGAGAGCCACATGCACAGCCGTGGGCAGGAAACTCACTACAAGGTGGTGGTTGTCAGCGAGCAGTTCGAAGGCCTGAACAGTGTCAAACGACACCAGAAGGTGTATGCCGTGCTGGGGGCGCTGATGCAGCAATTCCATGCTCTGGCCATGCACGTGTATACCCCGCAGGAGTGGGCGGCTCAGGGCGTCGCGCCCGCGTCGCCAACCTGCCGGGGCGGTCACTGACAGGCTCCGGCGCGGCCGCGAGCGAACGTCAACAGACCCTACGGATGAGCGGAGGTGCGAATGCCTTGGCGCACTTTGTTACAATCCGCGTACCGCGCCGGCTTTCGCCGGCGTTTTCTTTATTACAGGCCGTTCAAAAGCTACCTGCGTTGGCAAGACTTCGTTAAAAACAGTCTCAGAATGCTCATTTAGAACACCTAAACTGCGCTTCTTCGGCTGTCTTTGCCTCGTCCTGCCTGCCTCGCCTACGCTTTTTAAAAGGCCTGTTAACCCCGGACCGCCCATTACGCGGGCGACCACTGAGGATCGTTTATGGCCGCGAACATCGTTGTGGCAGCCCTGTACAAATTCGTTTCCCTGCCGGACTACGTCGAGCTGCGCGAGCCCTTGCTGAACACCCTGCTGGATAACGGCGTGAAGGGCACGTTGTTGCTCGCCGAAGAAGGCATCAACGGCACGGTTGCCGGCCCCCGCGAAGGCATCGACGCCCTGCTGGCCTGGTTCGGCCAGGATGCGCGGCTGGCGGATATCGACCACAAGGAATCTTGGTGCGACGAGCCGCCGTTCTACCGCACCAAGGTCAAGCTCAAGCAGGAGATCGTCACCTTGGGCGTGCCAGGCGTGGACCCCAACCAGCAGGTGGGCACGTACGTCGAGCCCCAGGACTGGAATGCCCTGATCAGCGACCCTGAGGTGCTGCTGATCGACACCCGCAATGATTACGAGGTGGCGATCGGTACGTTCGAAGGCGCCGTGGACCCGCAAACCCAGTCGTTTCGGGAGTTTCCCGAGTACATCAAGGCGCACTTCGATCCGGCGCGACACAAGAAAGTGGCGATGTTCTGCACCGGCGGTATCCGTTGCGAGAAGGCCTCAAGCTATATGCTGGGCGCAGGCTTCGAAGAGGTATTCCATCTCAAGGGCGGGATTCTCAAATACCTCGAAGAAGTGCCCGAGGCGCAGAGCAAATGGCGAGGCGACTGTTTCGTGTTCGACAATCGCGTAACCGTGCGCCATGACTTGTCAGAAGGCGATTACGCTCTGTGTCATGCGTGTCGTATGCCGGTGTCGGTCGAGGAGCGGCAGTCGGAACAGTACGTGGCGGGCATCAGTTGCCCGCATTGTCACGACTCGCTGTCGGAGAAAACCCGCGCCAGTGCCCGCGAGCGTCAGAAGCAGATCGAGTTGGCCCAGGCGCGCAATCTGCCCCATCCGATTGGCCGCGATCCGCGGCAGAACTGAGGGAAATCCATGGCGGACCGTCTGATCTATGTGATGGACCCGATGTGTTCCTGGTGCTGGGGCTTTGCGCCGGTGGTCGAGGCGCTGGCCGAGCAGGCGCGAGAGGTTGATGTGCCAACCCATGTGGTGCTCGGTGGGCTGCGCAGTGAGTACGAGGTCATGGGCGATGCCGGGCGAGCACGCACCTTGTGTTATTGGCGGGCCGTGCACGAAGCGACCGGTCAGGCGTTTCACCTGGAAGGCGGTTTGCCCGAGGGACTGATTTACGATACCGAGCCGGCGTGCCGGGCCTTGGTAACCGCGCGCGCACTGGCCCCAGAGAAGGTTGGCGTCTTGCTGGACAGGATCCAGCGGGCTTTTTATGTACAACGGCGCGATGTCACCCAGGCCTGTGTGCTGGCGGAACTGGCCGTGGAGGCCGGTTTCGACCGCAAGGCGTTCGCCACCGGGTTCGACAGCCTTGAGCACCGCCAGGCCACCCGCGACGATTTTGCTTGGGCACAGGGCCTGGGTATCGCCGGTTTCCCCACCTTGCTGGCTGAACACAACGGGCAGTTGGCGTTGCTGACTAACGGCTATCAGCCACTGGAGCGCCTGGCGCCTTTGCTTGCGCGCTGGCTGGGGCGCATAGCCTGTGATTGACCGGCTGAGTTGGGCAGAAATCCGCCGCCTGGCCTTGCGGCATCGCAAGGCCTTGGTGACGGCTAATCTGCTCGCCGTGCTGGCCACCCTGTGCAGCGTGCCGATTCCGCTCTTGCTGCCGTTGCTGGTGGATGAAGTGTTGCTTGGCCAAGGCGATGCCGCTCTCCGGTTCATGGACAATTTCCTGCCTGCCGGCTGGCAGACCGCCGCCGGGTATATCGGCCTGATGCTGATGCTCAGCCTGGCCCTACGTGGTGCTTCGCTGGTCTTCAACGTGCTGCAGGCGCGACTGTTCGCCGGCTTGTCCAAGGACATCATTTACCGCATCCGCACGCGCCTGATCGAACGCCTCAAGCGCATCTCGATGGCCGAATATGAAAGCCTCGGCGGTGGCGCGGTCACCACCAACCTGGTCACCGATCTGGATACGGTCGACAAGTTCGTCGGCGAAACCCTCAGCCGCTTTCTGGTGGCGCTGCTGACCTTGGTGGGCACCTCGGCGATCCTGTTGTGGATGCACTGGCAATTGGCGCTGCTGATCCTGCTGTTCAACCCGCTGGTGATCTACGCCACGGTGCAACTGGGCAAACGGGTCAAGCACCTGAAGAAGCTCGAAAACGACAGCACCGCGCGCTTCACTCAGGCGTTGACCGAAACCCTGGAAGCGATCCAGGAGATTCGCGCCAGCAACCGCCAGGGGTATTTCTTTGGCCGCCTCGGCTTACGCGCCCGCGATGTGCGCGACCGCGCCATGGCCACCCAATGGAAGACCGATGCGTCCAACCGCGCCAGTGGTCTGCTGTTCCAGTTCGGCATCGATATCTTCCGCGCCGCCGCCATGCTCACCGTGCTGCTGTCCGATCTGTCCATTGGCCAGATGCTCGCGGTGTTCAGCTACCTGTGGTTCATGATTGGTCCGGTGGAGCAACTGCTCAGCCTTCAGTACGCCTTCTATGCCGCCGGTGGTGCGTTGAAACGCATCAACGAACTGCTGGGACGTGCCGATGAGCCGCGCCATGTCAGCCTGATCAATCCGTTCAGCGAGCGACGCACAGTCGGTATCGACGTGCGGGGCGTGCGCTTCGCCTATCAGGACGAACCGATCCTGGAAAACCTCGACTTGACCATCGCAGCGGGTGAAAAGGTGGCCGTCGTCGGCGCCTCCGGCGGTGGCAAGAGCACCCTGGTGCAATTGCTGCTGGGGCTGTATACGCCGCAAGCCGGGCGCATCTGTTTCGGGGGCGCACGCCTGGAAGAGATTGGCCTGGAAACCGTGCGCGAACATGTCGCGGTGGTGCTGCAGCATCCGGCGCTGTTCAACGATACGGTCCGCGCCAACCTGTGCATGGGCCGCACGCGCACCGACGAAGAATGCTGGCGCGCGCTTGAAATCGCCCAGCTGGCCAGCACGGTCCGGCAACTGCCGGCGGGACTGGACAGCGTGGTCGGTCGCTCCGGCGTGCGTCTGTCCGGTGGCCAGCGTCAGCGCCTGGCAATTGCCCGCATGGTGCTCGCCGACCCTAAAGTGGTGATCCTCGACGAAGCCACCTCGGCGCTGGATGCCGCTACTGAATACGCTCTGCACCAAGCACTGGGTAGCTTCCTGAATGGGCGTACCACGCTGATCATCGCCCACCGGCTTTCAGCGGTGAAACAGGCCGACCGCGTGCTGGTGTTCGACGGCGGCAGCATCGCCGAACAAGGCGACCACCAGCAACTGATCGCCGAAGGCGGGCTGTACGCCAAGCTCTACGGGCATTTGCAGCATTAGTAGCTGTTGAGGGTGCAGGGGCGAAATTCATTGCCTGTGTCCGCGTTACGTGTTGCTAGTAGCCTGACGCGATGGTCATGTGGACAGGCATGTGTAGGGCGGCCTCGCCCGTTGCAGGGTGTTGGGATGGACCTGCGCTATTACGCGGGCAGCCCGCCACAGGGGGATACCCCGCCGGCGGGGTGCTCGCCCAGCCTCAAGCATCCAGCTAACCCACCTGCAGCGAGCGACGCCGCCCTACGACAGCTGCGTCATGGATTCCGCTCGCTTCGGCCCGAGGTCGGGCCTCCCACAGGTTGCGTACCAGGCAACTCCATGAAATCGCTTGGGTAGTGTCCCTTGCAACAACTAACGCAGATAACAGCCAATACATTTGCCCCTACAAGAGTGCGTTTGGCCGGGTGCTTTTGCGGACATTCAATGTGTAGGACGACTTCGCCCGCAGCGGGGCGTTTGGCTGGATGCACAACGTACCCCGGGCAAGCCCGCCAGCGGCGTGTCAGGCCAACGGCGGGCTGCCCGATTACCCCCGAGCCAGCTATTTAAGACCCAGTCACGGGCGAGCTCGCCCTACAGGGCCGATCCGCACCGCCCTGCAGGGTCGTCTGGCGAAACCGGAGGCTAAACGGTGTATATCGCTTTCCCTTGACGTTAGTCATACAAAATCAAGGAGTTATGCACTAAAAGATGAGGCGGAGCATTCAGGCGATGGGTCGGGTGGACAGGGGGCATGCTCAGGGAACGTCAGATTTGAGAGCCGTGCAGCCTTTTCGACTAAAGCAGGACTGTGAGGGTCCACCCTGCATGTCAGTATTGTTTCATCCCTGCTAGTTCATGCTCCACAAGAGCGCCGGACACCTTAACCATAAAACCAATTATTGAAGTGGGCCGCGCAGACGCGTGGTTCGATTTCTCGACAAGAATTCAGGAAGTCTCATGCCCGTCCGCAATATTCTCGTAATCAACTGCGGTAGCTCATCCATCAAGTTCGCGTTGGTTAACGAAAAGCAATCGACATTTCCGCTGCAGGGATTGGCTGAATGCCTCGGCAGTCCGGAAGCGGTTATCCAGTGGCAGATCGGTGAGGCGAAGGAAACGCTGAGCCTTCCGGGCGCCGATCATGGGGCAGCGCTGGCAAAAATCCTTCCGCTGGCCCAGGAAATGGCCGGCGGTAAGCTCGACGGCATCGGCCATCGCGTGGTGCACGGCGGTGAACATTTCACCGGTTCCAGCCTGATCGATGCGTCGGTACTCGACGCCATCAGCACCAATGCCCAACTGGCCCCGCTCCACAATCCGGCCAACCTGATCGGCATCGAAGCCGCCATGGCACTGTTTTCCGGGCTGCCCCAGGTCAGCGTGTTCGACACCGCATTCCACCAAAGCATGCCGGAGTACGCGTATCGCTACGCCGTGCCGGAGTTTCTCTACAAGGAACACGGCGTGCGTCGCTACGGTTTCCACGGCACCAGCCATCGCTTCGTCAGTCAGCGCGCCGCCGAAATGGTTGGGGTGCCGGTTAATGACAGCAGCTGGCTGGTCGCTCATCTGGGCAACGGCTGCTCCACCTGCGCGGTGGTCAATGGCGAAAGCCGCGACACCAGCATGGGCCTGACGCCGCTGGAAGGCGTGGTGATGGGCACGCGCAGCGGCGATGTCGATCCGGCGCTGCATTCCTACCTGGCGCGCACCTTGGGTTGGAGCATCGAGCAGATCGACTCCATGCTGACCCGCGACAGCGGCCTGAAGGGCTTGTCCGGCTTGTCCAACGACATGCGTACCCTGCACGAAGCGTATGAAGCCGGCCATCCCGGCGCGACGCTGGCCTTCGAGGTGTTCTGCTACCGCCTGGCCAAGTCACTGGCCAGCATGGCCTGTGCGCTGCCGCGCGTGAACGGCCTGATCTTCACCGGCGGCATTGGTGAAAACTCCTCGGCGGTGCGCGCCCGGACTGTCGAGCATCTCAAAGTGTTCAACTTCCAGGTAGACGCACAGGCCAACGCCCGTTGCACCCGCGGCACGGCCGGCCAGATCCAGGCCGAAGGCAGCCCGCGCATTCTGGTGGTGCCGACCAACGAAGAGCGGCAGATCGCCTTGGAAACCCTGGCGTTACTGGACGCCTGAGGAATCCGCCACACCCGGATGAAACCCGATGACCACGCCGGCGTCGGGTTTTGTCTTGTAGGCTTCTTTTATGCCATGCCTTTTGCAGGCTGATCCCTTTGCTCCCACAAGGAGAACCCATGCATACCCTGTTTCTCGCTCCCACCGGTTTTGGTGGCGGACTCAACTCCGTCAGCCTCGGCCTGATCCGTGCCCTCGAACAGTCCGGCCTGAAGGTTGGTTTCTTCAAGCCGATCTCCCAGCCATTTCCCGTCGATCAGGGCCGCGAGCGCTCCTGCCTGCTGGTCGAACGCACGCTGAACAAAACCGCGCCCGAGCCGATTGCCCTGGAGCAACTGGAGCGCCAAATGGCCAGTGGCGATCTGGACCTGACCCTGGAAGACGTGGTCAGCCGTTTCCAGCAGGCCGCGACCGGCATGGATGTGGTGATTGTCGAAGGCATGGTGCCGACTCGCGAGTCGGACTACACCGCGCGGATCAACGCCCAGCTGGCCAAGAGCCTGGACGCCGAAGTCATCCTGATCGCCGCCCAGGGCAGCGACAGCCTCAAGCAGATGGCCGAGCGCATCGAGATCCAGGCCCAGCTGTTTGGCGGTGCCAGGGACGCAAAGATGCTGGGCGTGATTCTCAATAAGGTACACAGCGAGGACGGCCTGCCGGCCTTCGTCGAGCGTCTCAAGGCGCAACTGCCGCTGCTCGGTGGCAACGATTTCCAGCTGCTGGGCGTCATCCCGCTGGCCGAAGAGCTCAACGCCCTGCGTACCAGCGACATTGCCGAGCTGCTGGGTGCCAAGGTACTCAATGCGGGTGATGCCGAACAACGCCGCGTGCACAAGATCATCCTCAGCGCGCGCACCGTGCCCAACACCGTCGCGCTGTTGCAGTCCGGTGTGCTGGTGGTGACACCGGGCGATCGTGACGACATCATCCTGGCCGCCAGCTTGGCTTCGCTCAATGGCGTGAAGCTGGCCGGCCTGCTGCTCACCGGCGACTACGCGCCGGACCCGCGCATTCTAGAGTTGTGCAAGGCTGCGCTGGACAGCGGCTTGCCGGTGATGAGCGTGGCCACGGGTTCTTACGACACGGCCACCAATCTGTTTGCCCTGAACCGGGAAACCCCGTCGGATGATATCGAGCGGGCCACTCGGGTTACTGACTTCATTGCCCGCCACCTGCAGACCGATGTGCTGCAGGCGCGCTTTAGCCTGCCGCGTGGCGAAATTCGCCTGTCGCCGCCGGCGTTCCGTTATCAGTTGGTCAAGCGCGCCCAGGACGCCGACAAGCGTATCGTTTTGCCGGAAGGCAGCGAGCCGCGCACCATCCGCGCCGCGGTGATCTGCCAGGAACGCGGCATTGCCCGTTGCGTGCTGCTGGCCCGGCCCGATGAGGTCCGCGAGGTAGCCAAGGCCCAGGGCATCACGCTGCCGGCCGGGTTGGAAATCCTCGACCCGGACAGCATTCGCGCCCGGTACGTGCCGGCCATGGTCGAGATGCGCAAAAGCAAGGGCCTGACGCCGGAAATGGCCGACGAGCAGCTACGCGATACCGTGGTACTGGGCACCATGATGCTCGCCCTGGACGAGGTGGACGGCCTGGTATCCGGCGCCATCCACACCACGGCCAACACCATCCGCCCAGCCTTGCAACTGATCAAGACCGCGCCCGGGTACAACCTGGTGTCTTCGGTGTTCTTCATGCTGCTACCCGAGCAGGTGCTGGTCTACGGCGACTGTGCCGTGAACCCCAACCCGAACGCCACGGAACTGGCGGAAATCGCCCTGCAGAGTGCCGAGTCGGCCGTGGCCCTGGGTGTGCAGCCGCGCGTGGCGATGATCAGCTACTCCACAGGCGACTCCGGCACTGGCGCGGAAGTGGACAAGGTGCGCGAAGCCACGCGCATCGCTCGTGAGCGGGCGCCGGAGCTGCCGATCGACGGCCCGCTGCAGTATGACGCCGCCTCGGTGCTCAGCGTTGGCAAGTCCAAGGCGCCGAACAGCCCGGTGGCTGGGCAAGCGACCGTGTTCATCTTCCCTGACCTGAACACCGGCAACACCACCTACAAGGCGGTGCAGCGCAGCGCTTCGGTGATTAGCGTCGGCCCGATGCTGCAAGGGCTGGCCAAGCCGGTGAACGACCTGTCCCGTGGTGCGCTGGTGGACGACATCGTATTCACCATCGCCCTGACCGCTCTGCAGGCCGCCAGCCTGGAAGCGCAGAAGGCCAAGGAGAAGGGAGAGCTGATCGAGGCGTGAGCGTTTTCGCTGCCTGGGTAGCGCTGCACGGTTTGGGCCGCTGGCGTGATGTTGACCGAGCGGCCCGCCGTTGGCCTACGCCGTTGGCGGGCTGCCCGGGGTGCTCCGTGTTCCAGCCATACGCCCTGCAGCGGGCGAGTCCGCCCTACGGGAGCAATGTTATGGGCTGCGGGACACTGCTAACAAAAAAGGCCGCCTCTGGAGGCGGCCCTTTTTCGACATAAGGCTTCTTAGAAGGTCTTGGAGGCCGAGAAAACGAAGTTGTTTTCGCAGCTGTAGGCCCCACAATCAGCCTTATCAATGTCGGTGCTACCGTAAATCAGTGCCAAGTCGAGACCGGCGAAGGGCTTCTTGATGCCCACGTTCCAGTCAATGTAGCCGTCGCCTTTTTCTGGATCAGTTTGGCCTACGGACAGCATCAAGCCAAAATCACCGGGCAGCGCAAGATCGTATGCGGCATAGGTGTACAACGACTTTACGTCCCCTTCGGTTTTAACCAGGTATTTCACACCTGCAGTGGCGCCATAGGCACTGACGCTACCGAGCAGTTCAACATCGTCGTCACCCGGAATACCCGGGTAGGTGTAAGTTGCTGCGGTCAGGTTGAAGGAGAAATCTTTATTGATGTCTCCCGCGTAGCCAATGTAATAGTCGAATTCAGAGCCACGGCTATCGCTCATGCTGCCGCCCCAGATACCGACGTAAACACCACTTTCGTGGGCTACATCCAGGCTGCCTTGAACAGTGGGAGCACCGTTCAATGCACGGCCACGGTTCAGCCAGTCACTCGCCAGGGTGGCGGTCATGCTGACATCGAGTTTACCGATTGGGCTTTCGACGGTTTCCGAGACTGCCATGCTGCTGAAGGCAACCGAAGAGGCTACTGCGATTGCCACAGAGAGTTTCTTAAGCATGCTCACGCTCCATTTCCTTGGTGTCGGCGAGGAGTTGTCTCCTCATTTGTTAGAACGGTTGGCTATTAACACTACGCCAACCGGAACTAAGCATATCCCTTGCCAAGTTGGCATGACTACCGGATTAGAGCGGTATTCTTGTTTTTGGTGATGGATATCAAAGGGTGAATGGCGCCGCGTTGCTTTGTTTTGGAGCGGCGTCAACAAAGTTGCGATAAAACGAGGCGCACGTAATCCATGGCAACCCCTCGCCACCAGGTGTCAGGGTTTATTTACAGGTTTGCGCAGGGAGTCGAGCAGGTCGGCGCTTCGTCAACTTTTTGTGCCGGGACGCTACGCCGCCTGCCGTCAGGTGGGTGACCGTTCACATTGCATATAAGGCGCTCGGCAGCTGTGCTAGGAGCATTCGTTTGCAGTTGGAGGGCCTAACATGGACGCCATCATAAGCCGTATCGCCCCACACAATCCCATCGGTACCGATGGTTTTGAATTCGTCGAATTCACCGCGCCGACCGCCGAAGGCCTGGACCAACTGCGTCAGTTGTTCATCGCCATGGGCTTTACCGAAACCGCCAAACACCGCTCCAAGCAGGTATTTCTGTTCCAGCAGCACGGGATCAACTTCGTGCTCAACGGCAGCCCCAGCGGCGAGGTGCATGCCTTTGCCCAGGCCCATGGGCCGAGCGCCTGCGCCATGGCCTTTAGGGTCAAGAACGCCGCCCAGGCCGCCGCCTATGTGGAGGCGCAGGGCGCCACACTGCTGGGCAGTCATGCCAATTTCGGCGAGTTGAATATCCCTTGCGTGGCGGGTATCGGCGGTTCAGTGCTGTACCTGGTGGACCGCTATGGCGAACACAGTATTTATGACGTGGATTTTGAGTTCCATTCGGGCCGCAGCGCCAACGACCATGCGGTGGGCTTGCTGGAGATCGATCACCTGACCCATAACGTCAAGCGCGGGCAGATGGATGTCTGGTCCGGCTTTTATGAGCGCATCGCCGGGTTTCGTGAAATCCGCTACTTCGATATCGAGGGCAAGCTCAGCGGGTTGCTGTCCCGGGCGATGACGGCGCCTTGCGGCAAGATCCGCATCCCGATCAACGAATCCGCCGACGCCCATTCGCAGATCGAAGAATTCATCCGCGAGTACCACGGCGAGGGCATCCAGCACATTGCGCTGTCCACCGACGATATCTACGCCACGGTGCGGCAACTGCGCGCCAACGGGGTGCGCTTCATGTCCACCCCGGACACCTATTACGAAAAAATCGATAGCCGCGTGCCCGGGCACGGCGAGTCCCTCGATGAACTGCGCGAGCTGCGCATCCTGATCGACGGCGCGCCGCAGGATGACGGCATCTTGCTGCAGATCTTCACTGACACGCTGATCGGCCCGATCTTCTTCGAGATCATCCAGCGCAAGGGCAACCAGGGGTTTGGCGAGGGCAACTTCAAGGCGCTGTTCGAGTCCATCGAAGAAGACCAGATCCGCCGTGGAGTGCTCAAGGCTGAGTGAACCGGAGCGTAGATAGAGTGGGCTACAGTCCACCATTGCACGTGACCATTTTCGGTGGGCCGCAGCCCACCTTGCGAGGAGCTTCGACATGAGCCGCAAATGGATCAGCTTCCCCATCCGCGAAGGGGAATGTTCGTTGCAGGCGCACTGCAATATGCCGCCTGGCACCTTCGAGCGGGAAATGGGCCGCGAAGGGTTTTATGGCCCGGCTAGTCATTTGCATCACCGCCATCCGCCGACCGGCTGGGTGGATTGGGAGGGGCCGTTACGGCCCCATGCCTTCAATCTGGCGAAGCTCGATGTGCAGGAGGATTGTCCCTGGCACGCCGACGTGGTGCTGCACAATAACGATGTGCAGCTGCGCGTCTGGAAAACCGCTGCGGCCATGCGTCACCTGGTGCGCAACGGTGACGGCGATGAGCTGCTGTTTGTCCATGAAGGCGCGGGCGATTTCTACTGCGACTTCGGTCACCTGCCCTACCGTGACGGCGACTACCTGTTGATTCCCCGCGGCACGGCCTGGCGCATCGAGCCCAGCGCGCCGACCTTCATGCTGATGATCGAAAGCACCGATGGCGCCTATCAATTGCCAGACAAAGGCTTGCTCGGCCCCCATGCGATTTTCGATTCCGCCGTCTTCGCCCGTCCGCACCTGAACGACACCTTCAAGGCCCAGCAGGATGAAAATCGCTGGCAGGTTCGCATCAAGCGACGCGGGCAGATCAGCACCGTCACCTACCCCTACAACCCGCTGGATGTGGTCGGCTGGCATGGCGACAACTGCGTGGTGCGCCTGAACTGGCGCGACATCCGGCCAGTGATGAGCCATCGCTATCATTTGCCGCCTTCGGCCCACACCACCTTCGTGGCCAATGGGTTCGTGATCTGCACCTTTACGCCGCGCCCGGTGGAGTCCGATCCGGACGTGCTCAAGGTGCCGTTCTTCCACAATAACGACGACTTCGACGAAGTGCTGTTCTATCACCGTGGCAATTTCTTCAGCCGCGACAATATCGAGGCCGGCATGCTCACTCTGCATCCCTGCGGCTTCCCCCATGGCCCGCACCCCAAGGCGTTGAAGAAGAGCCAGGAAAGCCCGGCAAGCTTTGTCGAGGAAGTGGCGGTGATGATCGACGCCCGCCATGCGCTGGAAATCGGTGCGGCAGCCACGAGCGTGGAAGTGGCGGAGTATGTGAACTCCTGGAAATCGCCGGGCGCCTGAGATCGCCGCGTGTTGGCGGGCTCGCGCCGATCTCCACGTAGGGTGGATCACGCTTTATCGATCCACCGGGTGGCGATCCACCGAGTGGGGCCATGGTGGAAGTGAAAAGCGACATCCACCCTACGGGGGCAATGGGTAGGAGTCAGCTTGCTGGTGATACTTCTGGATTGGGGATTGAAAGCTTGCGCCTAGGTAAAGCGTTCAGATAAAGGAGCCTCAATGAAACTCGCTTCACTCAATCAGGGTCGTGACGGCGTGCTGTTGGTGGTATCCCGTGATTTATCCCGAGCGGTAAAAGTGCCGGCCATTGCGGCAACCTTGCAGGCGGCGCTGGACGACTGGGCGATAACTTGGCCGCACCTGCAAGCCGTCTATAAGCGCCTCAACGAAGGAAACGAGCCCGAGGCTTTCGCCTTCGATCAGACGGCCTGCCACAGTCCCTTGCCGCGTGCGTATCACTGGGCCGATGGCAGCGCCTACGTCAATCACGTCGAGCTGGTGCGCAAGGCGCGCGGCGCCGAGCTACCCGAATCCTTCTGGCACGATCCGCTGATTTATCAGGGCGGCAGCGATACCTTTGTGCCGCCTCACGCTCCGATCCGTCTGGCCGATGAGGCCTGGGGGATCGATCTGGAAGCGGAAGTTGCCGTGATTACCGACGATGTGCCCATGGGCATTACGGCGCAACAGGCTGCCGAGCATATCCAGCTGCTGATGCTGGTCAACGATGTCTCGCTGCGCAATCTGATCCCCGGCGAGCTGGCCAAGGGGTTCGGCTTCTTTCATAGCAAACCGTCGTCGAGTTTTTCGCCCGTGGCCATTACCCCGGACGAACTGGGCGATGCTTGGCGGGACGGCAAGGTGCATTTGCCGCTGGAGTCACGCATCAATGGCGAGCTGCTCGGCCGCCCCAATGCGGGCGTGGACATGACCTTCGACTTTCCCACGCTGCTGGCCCACGTCGCCAGGACGCGTCCGCTGGGTGCCGGCAGCATCATCGGCTCGGGCACGGTGTCCAACCATGACCGCAGCGTCGGCTCGTCCTGCCTGGCCGAGCGGCGCATGCTGGAAACGATTGAAAACGGAGCGCCCATAACCCCGTTCCTGCATTTTGGCGATCGGGTGCGTATCGAGATGTTCGATGCCGAGGGCTGCTCGATTTTTGGGGCCATCGATCAGGCTGTGGAGCCCTATACCCAGTAGTCGCGACTAACACCGGCAGGGGAGGTGGCACCGTGCTGACGCTCTATTCCTACTGGCGCTCCAGCGCCGCCTATCGGGTGCGCATCGCCCTCAATCTCAAGGGCCTGGCGTATCGGCAAGTGCCAGTGCATTTGCTCAAGAACGGTGGCGAGCAGCATGGCGAGGCGTATCGCACGCTGAATCCGCAACAACTGGTGCCGCTGTTATGCGATGGCGAACAGCGCATTGCCCAGTCTCTGGCGATTCTCGAGTACCTGGAAGAAACCCGTCCGCAGCCCGCCCTGCTACCGACCGAGCCTGCCGCCCGTGCACGTATCCGCGCCTTGGCACTGCACATCGTCTGCGACCTGCATCCGTTGAACAATTTGCGTGTGCTGCAGTATCTGGAGCATCAGTTGGGGCTCGATGAGGCCGCGCGCCTGCGCTGGCTGCGACACTGGGTCGCGACCGGCTTGGAAGCGGTGGAGCAGGGCCTGACCGATTTGCCCGATGGTCTGTCGCTGGGCGCAAAGCCCGGCTATCTGGAAGCCTGCCTGGTGCCACAGGTGTACAATGCCCGCCGTTTTGCCTGTGAGCTGCATGCGTACCCACGCATTCTCGCCCTGGTGACCGCCTGCGAACCCCTCGCTGCCTTCAGCCAGGCGGCTCCGGAAAAGCAGCCGGACGCGCCGGTCTAAGCCTGGGTTCCAGCGCCATTCCAAGGAAATTTATGAGTGAAGTTCTGCATACCGGCCCGCTCAAGCGGGGCCTGAAGAATCGCCATATCCAGTTGATCGCGCTGGGGGGCGCCATCGGTACCGGTTTGTTCCTCGGATCGGCTGGGGTAATGAAAAGCGCCGGCCCGTCGATGATCCTCGGCTATGCCATCGGTGGCTTTATCGCCTTTCTGATCATGCGCCAACTGGGCGAGATGATCGTCCAGGAGCCGGTGGCCGGCTCGTTCAGTCACTTTGCTCATAAATACTGGGGCGGCTACCCGGGTTTCCTGGCCGGCTGGAACTACTGGGTTCTGTATGTCCTGGTGGGCATGGCTGAGCTGACGGCGGTGGGCAAGTACGTGCAGTTCTGGTGGCCGGAAATACCCACCTGGGCCACGGCGGCCGCTTTCTTCGTGCTGATCAATCTGATCAACCTGACCAACGTCAAAGCCTTCGGCGAGACCGAGTTCTGGTTTGCGATCATCAAGGTCGTGGCCATTCTGGGCATGATTGCGCTGGGGCTGTATCTGCTGGTTACCGGCCTGGGCGGCGAGCAGGCGAGCATCACCAACCTGTGGGACCGTGGCGGCTTCTTCCCCAATGGCCTGGAAGGCCTGGTGATGGTGCTGGCCATCATCATGTTCTCGTTCGGTGGCCTGGAGTTGGTGGGGATCACCGCGGCCGAAGCCAGCGAGCCGCAGAAGGTGATTCCCAAGGCCATCAACCAGGTGGTCTACCGCATCCTGATTTTCTATATCGGGGCGTTGACGGTATTGCTGGCGCTGTATCCGTGGGACAGCCTGGTGGAAAACCTCAATCATGCCGGCGATCCCTACAGTGCCAGTCCGTTCGTACAGATCTTCTCGCTGATCGGCAGCGACACGGCCGCTCATATTCTCAACTTCGTGGTGCTTACCGCTGCGCTGTCGGTCTATAACAGCGGGGTGTACTGCAACAGCCGCATGCTGTACGGCCTGGCCGAGCAGGGTGATGCGCCCAAGGCGCTGATGAAGGTCAACCGTCGCGGCGTGCCGGTGCTGGCCATTGGCGTGTCGGCGCTGATGACCATGCTCTGCGTGGTGGTCAATTACGTGGTGCCGCAAAATGCCCTGGAGATGCTCATGTCCCTGGTGGTTGCCGCCCTGGTGATCAACTGGGCGATGATCAGCCTGGCGCACCTTAAGTTTCGCAAGGCCATGAGCCAAACACACGGCATGGCGCGCCTGTATCGTGAAGCCCCCGTCAACTCGATCTGGGA
>CAYPFO010000056.1:0-25256 GCA_964410065.1 uncultured Pseudomonas sp. | reverse complement strand
ATCGAATACCGCACCGTGCGCGAGAACATCGTCAACGGCAAGCCGCGTATCGACGGTCGCGACACGCGCACCGTGCGTGGCCTGAACATCGAAGTCGGCGTTCTGGACAAGACCCACGGTTCGGCCCTGTTCACCCGTGGCGAAACCCAGGCACTGGTGGTGGCCACTCTGGGCACCGCCCGTGACGCGCAGCTGCTCGACACCCTGGAAGGCGAAAAGAAAGACCCCTTCATGCTGCACTACAACTTCCCGCCCTACTCGGTCGGTGAATGTGGTCGCATGGGCGCCACCGGCCGCCGCGAAATCGGTCACGGTCGCCTGGCCCGCCGCTCCGTTGCCGCCATGCTGCCGAGCGCTGACGAATTCCCCTACACCATCCGCGTAGTGTCGGAAATCACCGAGTCCAACGGTTCTTCCTCCATGGCTTCGGTGTGCGGCGCCTCCCTGGCGCTGATGGACGCCGGTGTGCCGATGAAGGCGCCGGTGGCCGGTATTGCCATGGGCCTGGTCAAGGAAGGTGAGAAGTTCGCCGTCCTGACCGACATCCTCGGTGACGAAGACCACCTGGGCGACATGGACTTCAAGGTGGCCGGTACTGCCAAGGGCGTAACCGCTCTGCAGATGGACATCAAGATCCAGGGCATCACCGAAGAGATCATGGAGATCGCCCTGAATCAGGCACTGGAAGCACGCCTGAACATCCTGGGCCAGATGAACCAGGTGATCGGCGAGTCGCGCAGCGAGCTGTCGGCCAATGCGCCGACCATGATTGCCATGCGCATCGACCAGGACAAGATCCGCGACGTGATCGGCAAGGGCGGCGCCACCATTCGGGCCATCTGCGAAGAGACCAAGGCGTCGATCGACATCGAAGACGACGGTTCGATCAAGATCTTCGGCGAAACCAAGGAAGCGGCCGAGGCTGCCAAGCAGCGCGTGCTGAGCATCACTGCCGAAGCCGAGATCGGCAAGATCTACGTCGGCAAGGTCGAACGCATCGTCGATTTCGGTGCCTTCGTCAACATCCTGCCGGGCAAGGACGGTCTGGTGCACATCTCGATGCTGAGCGATCAGCGCGTCGAGAAAGTCACCGACATCCTGAAGGAAGGCCAGGAAGTTGAAGTGCTGGTGCTGGATGTGGACAACCGCGGCCGCATCAAGCTGTCGATCAAGGACGTTGCGGCGGCGAAAGCTTCCCAAGCCTGATTGAACAGCGCGTAAAGAAAAGGCCCTTCGGGGCCTTTTCTTGTTTTGGCAGCTATTGATGCATTGCAGGTTGCACGCAGCGCAACGGCAAAACGTGCAAAATGCATAGGAAGGCGATGCGACTGAATTCCTAACTATTTGAAAATGCAGCAATTTTTCCTTAAGCGAAGCTGGCATGCCGCTTGCGCCTGTGTTGGTATCTGTAGCCGGAGCGCGTTGCAGATTCCTTAAAAGACAGGAGTGAAAAACATGAAAAATTTCCAGACCTCGTTGACCTCGGTAGCCATTGCCGCCGCCCTCAGTCTGCCGTTCGCAAGTCTGGCCCTGGCCGATAATCAGCTCCCTCAGACCGTTCCTGCCCAGTCGCTGCTACTGGCCGCCAATGACACCATGGACGAGGCGGGCGATGGGGTTTCCGATACCTGGATCACCACCAAGGTCAAATCCACGTTGTTGGCCGATGACACGACCCCAGGCATGGAAATCGAAGTGGAAACCAAGGATGGGGTGGTTTCACTGTCCGGCACAGTGGCTACCGAAGCCGAACGCGATATGGCCATCTCCAGAACCAAGGAGATCAAGGGCGTGCGCGACGTGGCGGCGGATGGTTTGAAAGTAGCCGAGTAAGCCTGAACTACTGATTGGGGTGAAAGCCCGAATCAGCACGTTTGAATTGCGAAAACAACAAAGCCCTGATGATCAGGGCTTTGTTGTTTCAGTCTGGAGCGGGCGATGGGAATCGAACCCACGGCTCTAGCTTGGGAAGCTAGGGTATTGCCATTATACGACGCCCGCTTGGGAGGCCGACTTTGTACCAGAAAGCGCCGGAGAAATGAAGTCCGGCGCGAGACTCTTTTTCAAAATCCAGGTTGGTCCTGCTAAACCGCCAAGGCTTGGCGTTGCGTTGTGGCGGGAGAAAACAGGAAATCCAGCAGCGCGTTGCGGGTCTCCAGGTTGGCCTGTCTGTGTTCGATGTCGATGAAGTGGCCTGCCCTGGCCACGCTACGAAATTCGCAGTGACGCGCATGCCGGGCGAACTGGCGGGCATCCTGGACTGTGGTGTACTCGTCCCGCTCGCCATTGAGGAACAGCAAGGGGATCTCGATGGCGTCGGCATGGCTGACGCAGGAGCGGCCCTCATGGTGCAGCACGGTGTCGACATGGAACTTCATCTGCGCGTATTCGTAGATTTCCAGCGAGCTGATATGGCGATGGTTATAGCGCTTGTACAACGATGGCAGGTGCTTGCCTATGGTGCTGTTGACCAGCTCGGCGATGCCGTCGCGGTCGCCGGCGCCGAGAATCTGCGAGCCGCGCTGGAGATAATCGAGCATGGCGGCGTTAATCACCGGTGAGAATGAGTTGATTGCCGCCTTGCGTATATATCGAGGATGACGCGCAAGCGCCTTGAGGCTGGCGATGCCGCCCCAGGAGAAAGACAGCAGATAGTCGGTTTTGAAATGCTCGATCAGCGCGATGATGATGTCAGCTTCATCATCGCGGCTCAGCAAGCGATGGTGCGTGTTGTAGCGCCGCGAATGACCGGCGTAGGGCAGGTCGAACAGTACGACATTGAAGTGGGGTTGCAGGTAGCGAACTGTCTGGGCGAAGGACGCCAGGGTGGACAGCGAACCGTTGACCAGAATGATGGTGCCCGCTGGTGTTTGCGCTCGATGCAGCTCCGTGTAGATCCGGTAAATTCCTTGAATATCCAGTACAGCGATTTCCGCTTTCATCTGGCATGCCTCCCTTAATGGCAACTGGCGATAAATCTGATGATTTCTCTGTTTCATCCGGCATGCCTCACCCCTTAAGCAGGACGCAAGCGGAGACCGCTCGGCGTTGCGCACGCTTCAGACAGGTAGGCAGGGTTGTGAAAGATGCCCCTGATGACCGAAGACGAACGGGTCAGGGACTTGTGGGTGACGGGCATCGGCGGATCACTCCGCATACGATGAATACATCCCGCTTGAGGCGTGCTGCGCCTCGTACCTCGCTTATGCGATGCGAATTACGCTCGCTTCTTGTTTGCGCCCCCAGTGAAGCAACGGAGTGTGACGGCAACAAGTCAGGTTGAAGAAGTACGGGCTTATCCGCCCAGCGGTCATCAGACCCGGCGAATTTCGTCGCTATTCAGTGCCCGGTAGCTTCCGCACTCAAGCAGTGGGTCGAGCTGCAAGGGCCCCATGCGCTCACGATGCAAGCGTATGACGCGGTTGCGGAAATGGCCAAACATGCGCTTGACCTGATGGTAGCGGCCTTCATAGAGCGTCAGGCGCGCGGCATGGCTGCCCAGCACTTGCAGCTGGGCGGGGCGCGTGGTCAGGTTTTCATAGGCGAAATACAGGCCAGTGGCAAAGGCCTCGGCGTACTCAGGGCCAATGGGCTTTTCGGTTTCCACGTAATACACCTTGCCCAGTGCGCTGCCCGGTTGGGTCAGGCGGCGTGACCAGCGTCCGTCATTGGTGATCAGCAGCAGGCCGGTGGTGGTCAGATCGAGGCGCCCGCCAATATGCAGATCCTGCGTGTCCGTATCGCTGAGCAGGTCCAGTACGGTGGGATGTTCATCATGGCAGGTGGCACTGACATAGCCGGCGGGTTTGTGCAGCATGTAATAACGCGCCGGCTTGCCGTGCTGCAGCGCGGTGCCGTCGAGCGCAATATGGCTGAATTCGTTGACCTCCAGGCGGCTGTCGCGGCGCACGTGATGGTCAACCTGCACACGCCCTGCGCTGATCAGTAGCTGAGCCTCCTGGCGGCTGAGGTAAGGCTGGTGAGCAATGAAGCGGTCCAGGCGCATCCGTTAGCGCTCGCCTGAAAAAGCCGTGGTCGCGCAGGCGCGGCACAGACAGGTCTGGTTGCGCTGCTGGACAGACACACGCAGCACGGCGGACGGCTCGATGACGCTGGAAAAACACCAGCAGGGCTGCCCGGTCTCGATGGCGCGTTCGGCCCCGCACAGGTTGGCCTGCTCACACAGCGGGCAGCGTTGCGAATCTGAAGTCATGGTATCCCTGGCGGTGGCTGAGCCTTGGTAAAAGGCGCGCCATCCTAGCGCGGTGCAGCTTCAGCGTCACGGTCGAACGCTGGTCGCTTTTGTGGCACACAGGCAAACGTCGAGGCTCGGGCGCAGTCTTAATTATCCGATCCCTTGTACGCGGGAGCTGTTTTATGCAGACGTTCATCATGGTCGTACTCAGTACCACCGTGCTTTTGGGTGGATGCGCTGTGCAGAGCAAACCTTCAGCTTCTGCCGGCTATCAATCCGATTCCGTGGTTCGCAACCCTTATCGCTATGACGACCGTCGTCCTCATGTGCGGCCCCGCTTCGACGACGCACCAGAGATGGAGTACCGCTTCGTTCCCTCCCGCCGTTATCACGGACGGGGCGAGTTCAGCCATTACAACTGGGTGCGCCAGCCATAACCTGACGGGCACATGAAGCTGCACGACGACCGATGGTCTGTGCGGCAGCGTCTATGCTGCTGAGAGCGCTCGTGTCGGAGACGCAACTACCAACTGAGCCGCTGCATATGAAAAGGATTTGGCTTTCTGGGTGGGGGCTCGGGTTACTGGCGTGGGGATGGACCGGCCTGTCGCTGGCTGACTGGGATTTTGCGCGGATCATTTCGAGCACCGAGCGCCTTTACGGGCCGCTAGGCGAAGGACGTCAGCGCCTGGAAGACTGGCAACAGTTGCTGGCCGCGCTGGCGGACCAGGATGAAACAGTGCAGCTGCAGGCCGTGAACAGGTTCTTCAATCAGCAGTTGGCTTTTGCAGACGACCATTGGCTGTGGGGCCAGGCCGATTATTGGGCTACGCCCGCCCAAGCCTTGCACCAGGGCGCGGGGGATTGTGAAGACTTTGCCCTGGCCAAGTACATCAGCCTGCGTTACCTGGGCGTGCCCAGCGAAAAGCTGCGCATTACCTATGTAAAGGCACTGAAGTTGGGCCAGGCCCATATGGTGCTGGCGTATTACCCCAGTCCGCAAGCGGTGCCGCTGGTACTGGACAACCTTGAGGTCGAGATCCTTCCCGCCGAGCAGCGGGATGATTTATTGCCCGTCTACGCCTTCAATGGTGGAGGCTTATGGTTTCCAGGAGCGACAGGAAATCGTCGGGTGGGAGACAGCAAGCGCTTGTCACGCTGGCAGGATCTATTGAGAAAAATGGCGGTTGAAGGCTTCCCCGAGGAGCTTCACTAGGAGAAAGGGATGTCGTTGTTCAAACAATTACTGCTGGCTATCTGTGCGGTGTTGCTCGTCGCTTGTGTCGGCAATGTTCTGGTCAGTCTGGAGAGTTCCCGCGAGCAGCGGGTCGACCAACTGCGAGCCCATGCCCAAGATGCGGCTACCGCGCTGGCGTTGTCGCTGGGCAGTCACGTCGATGATCCGCAAATGGTTGAGTTACTGGTCAGTTCGATCTTTGACAGCGGCTATTTCACAAGCATACGGGTGGTCGATCCGAGCGCAGGGCAAATCCTCACCGAGCGCAGCGCGCCGATCGAGGCGCCCCCCGCTCCGGGCTGGTTTGTGTCGCTGATCGACTTGCCGCCGCTGTGGGCCGAGGCGCTGGTCAGCCGAGGCTGGCAACAGGCGGCCCGAGTCGAAGTGCACAGCAATCCTGAGTTCGCCTTGGCAGGGCTGTGGCGAACCACCTTGGCGAGCCTGTTCTGGCTAACGCTGTGCGCCGTACTCAGCGCCTTGCTGGGTGCCTGGCTGCTGCGCCGCCTTTTACAACCGCTGGATTATCTGGTCAAGCAGGCCGAGGCGGTCGGCCGGCGAGAGTTCCTCAGCCTGCCGGCCTTGCCCGCCATTCCTGAATTGCAGTCGGTGGTGCAGGCCATGAACCGGATGGTCGACACGCTTCGCGAGCATTTTCAGGAGCAGGCGGCACACACCGAAGCGCTGCGTAACGAGGCGTATCAGGATGTACTGACCGGCCTGGCCAATCGACGCGCCTTCGATATGCAAGTACGTTCACGCGTGTCGGACGAGGAGAAGGTGCGCCGAGGGTTCCTGTTCCTGGTTCAAGTCAATGATCTATCCGGGCTGAATCAGCGCCTGGGCGGTGAGCAGGCCGACGAGTTGCTGCGTACGATTGCCCGACTGTTGCAAAAGCGCTGCAGAGGCGCTGGCCTGATAGCACCGTTGCTGGCGCGGATACGGGGAGGCGAGTTCGCCCTGCTGTTGCCCGGATTGCTGGTTGATGAGGCTGAGCAGTGGGCGCTGAAGATCAATGAAGATCTCAACGTTTTGCACGAGACGGGCACTACGGATGTCGAGCCGGTGGTGTGGATAGCATTGGTGCCTTTTGCAGCGGGTGACAACGTTCAGCAATTGTTGCATCTGATGAATGAAGGGCTGGCACGCATTGATCCGCGGGAGGGCAAGCACTGGTTGCGCCTGGAGCGCAGTGTCGGTCAGGGTGCCCTGGAGGATCGTCAGGGCTGGCGAGAGCGTCTCGAGCACGCCTTTGAGAACAAGAGCTTCAGTTTGTATTTCCAGCCGGTGGTAGAAGCCCGAGATCCGGAGCATTTGCTGCATTACAAGGTATTGGCGCGATTGTCCGATGGCCAGGGGCACTACTACACCGCTGGCCGCTTCCTGCCCTGGCTAGAGCGTTTTGGTTGGCTGCTGCGATTCGATCAGCTGATGGTCGAGCTGGTGCTTCAGCACATGACCACGCACCGATTGCCCCTGGCGCTCAGCCTGTCCACCGCGAGCCTTGAAACGGCGCAAGGCCAGGATGCGCTATTGGCCTTGTTGCGACGACATGGACAGCTAAGTTCACGTTTGACGCTGGAGTTGTCAAGTAACCAGGTGCTGCCTGCTGCGCGCCTGGAGTCCCTGGCCCACAGCCTGAACCAGCTTGGTTTTACCTTGGGGCTGCAACATTTCGGCGGCCGTTTCGGCCTGCTGGGCAACCTGTCCCGCCTGGGGCTGGCGTGGTTGAAAATAGATGGTAGCTATATTCATGACATCGACCGAGAAGAAGACAAACGCCTCTTCATCGTTGCCATCCAGCAGGCCGCTAGCAGTATTGAGCTACCGCTGATTGCCGAGTGGGTGGAAACACCGGCGGAGCTCGCCGTGTTGCAGAAGATCGGTGTTCAAGGCGTGGCGGGGCGGCTGTTTGGCGAACCGGCCCCTTGGACTGAAAGGTCGGATGGCGGTGAGCTCACCCGACCTTCTGTGTCCCGGCCGGTGTCAGGCGTGATCGACACGAATGGTTGGGTCAGCACCGGCAACCAGTGAGTTGAGGCTGCTGGACGACAGATCAAGGCCCACTAGATGAATGCGTAAATCGGCCTGGCTAGCGGAGTCATTGCCTGCTGTGAACTGGCCGGTGGAGCTGACCAGCAAGGTCGATGAGCCGTTGTCCGACAGCAGTTGCAGATACTGTTCCAGGTTGCCCTCCTGTTCGCCCTGCAACAGGCCGCGCAAGTCCAGGCGATCGCCTTCGAGCAGTTTGAAGTCCTTGACGATATCAATATCGGCCTTGCCCGTTGAGCCGGCATCCCCGGCCCGCCAGACAAAGGTGTCAGCACCCGTACCGCCGTAGAGCAGGTCGTTGCCACTGCCGCCGATCAGGATGTCGTCGCCGCCCTGGCCGTAGAGAATGTCATTGCCGGCGCCGCCATTGAGCAGGTCATCGCCACCGCGGGTGTCGCCCTCGACATTGAAACTGGCATGGTGGCTCTTGAGGTAGTCATACAGCTGGGCATCGGTGGCTGGAGTCCCGTTTTTCAATTGTAGAAACGCCTGCAAGGCCAGCAGGCCCGAGCCGTCCGGCAAGTCTGTCGGCTTGCTGGGGTTGCCATCCAATCCCCAGGGCAAATGGTCGGTGTTGATGACATCGCCGAAAATGATGTCATTGCCGGCACCGGCAACCAGAGTGTCATCGCCCACCTCGACCGGCTTCGGTGTTGCCAGGTTGTCATACAGCGCCTTGGCAAAGTCGATGACCTGTTGTGGCGTATTTGTCTCGCCCACTGGGCCACGCACGGTTTGCGCAACACCGTCGGCGTCGAACAGGACAACCTCCTCAATACCGCCGCCCTGGGTATTGTCGAAAAAGCGCAAGTAATCGTGGTCGGCTCCCTGGCCCACGCCGATGCCGAATACATGGCTGATGGCGCTGAGCGGTGCGAAGGCATCCAGCGATTGCTGCAGGGTTTCGGCGCTGGTAACGGTCCCGGTTCCGGCGAGGTTGCCGTTGTAGTCGTTGAAGTACTGCGTCGGGTTACCGTCGGAAATGAACAGGGTGAGGTTTTCGTAGTCGTTCTGGGGCTGTTTGCCGAACCAGTGCACTGCCTCGTTGAACGCCGCTTCGTAGTTGGTGCCGCCTGCGGCTTGCAGATTGCCGATGGCGCTCAGCAAAGGATCGATGGTGCTGGCGTTGAGCCCAGCAATCGCTGTGTGCAGTGTGGCCTGGGAGGCGAAGCCGATCAGGCTGATATTTACCGTACCCTGATAGCCTTTGAGCTGTTCGGCCAGGCCGCGCAACGCGTCCTGGATGCGAGACAGGTCACTGGTGCTGACGTGGTCGGCCATGCTGCCCGAGGTGTCGACGACCAAGGCGATGTTGAAGTTCTGGCTAGGGAGCGGGGGATAATGGGTGCCGCCAGCATCGCCGAGAACAATATCGTTGCCGCCGTCGGTAATGACCTCGTTGTTCTCGTTGGGCTGTTCTGGAATATGCAGCCCGCCTTGGTGCAAGGTAAAGGTATGGGGCGCGGATGTGTCCCTGCCAGCGTCCGCCGTGCCGCCATTGTCCTGGATCTGAAAGGTGAAACTGGCCGGCTCACTTTCCAGCCCAGGCTGGTACTGCAGCTTGCCGGCCGCGATATCGGCAAAACTGACAACCTGCTGAGCAGTCACCGGCTGGCCATTGAGCAGCAGCATGCCGGAGTCGGGTAGTTCACTGATGATCAGGTTCAGCGGGGTGTGTATCTGACCGGTCGCGGCGTCCACCGGATCGCTGAAGGAAAGGTCGTCGCGGGTGAACGTGTAAACCTCACACAGATCCAGGCTGACACTAATGTCGGCCGAGGTTGGCGCGTCGTTTACGGGCGTGACGCCGATGGTCACGGTGAACGTGTCATGGCCTCCCTGGCCGTCAGACACGCTGACCAGGAACGCGTCCGGGCCGTTGTAATCCGCATGGGGCGTATAGGTGAAGGAGCCATCGGTATTGAGGATCAAGTTACCCTGTTGCGGGCCTTCGATCAGGCTGTACACCAGTGAGGGAGCATTGGCGTCGCTTGTGCCGAGTTGTCCCTGACGGGGTGTGTCTTCGGGCGTAGTGAGATGCAGATCGCCGACCTGAAATTCAGGCTCGCCGGGCGATGTCGGCGTTGGTGTTGGTATGGGTGTCGGCACTTCCGGGGCGGCATCTTGTGCGGCGTCCAGGCGGGCTTTGATGTCATTAACGGCTGCGTCCGGTATGGCCTGAGCGGTCTGCGCCGTGGCGTAGCCCGTGGTTGCTTCCACGTGACCATCGGTGGTTTCGAGGATGATCAGCTTGCGCCGCCCTCCCGCAGCTTGGCCAGGCTCGTCCGAGACGGCCTCCGGGCCTGCCGCCGTCGGTTCGAACCACAGGCTGGGGTCCATCGCGTATTCATCCGGCACATAGATCTCGCGCATTTCCTGCACGGCCTCGCCGATATTGTCCGGGTTGCGAGGCCCCAGAGGCTGCGTCCATTGCGTGTCGCGGCCCAGGTCCAGCATACGCCCGTCGGGCAAGGCCAGGGTAATCATTCCCCGGTTCTCATGATCGTTGGAAATGATCTGATCACCCTGGTACACCCGGTCGCCCTCGGAGAGTAGGCGGCGCAGACCATCGGGCGAGCGGGAGAAAACCACGCCGATCACGGTGTGGACAACGGCGAAGACACTGCTCATGAACTATCTCTCCTTGATATGAATGAACGTCCTGTCGGCGGGAGTGCGTGCAGCAATTCATGGCATTTATAGTCAAGATGTTGTCGTTGCGCCCTGCTTCCTTGACATTATGTCGCTTTCTTGGCTATGCCTTGTGCGTTCGGTTTTGAAACACCTCGCTGTTTCGCGACGAGCTGACGCTTGATTGCGGTGATCCTTGGACGGGCTAACGCTTTGCGTAGCAGTCGGAGAAAAGACTCAGGAGAGTCGATTCGCTCGGAAGTCGAAGTCAGCACTGGAATGCTCTATTTGAAAAGGACGTCACCATGCGAAAGCCCTTGCTTTGCCTTCTACCGCTCACCCTTGCGGCTGTCGTACACAACGCGTATGCGCAAAGCCTGCCCGAGGCGATTCAGCAGGCGCTGCAAGCCCATCCACAGGTTCAGGCCGGCATCAACGGTCGTCTGGCGGCTGATTACCAGCTCAAGGCTGCTCGCGGTGGCTACCTGCCCAGCATTGATGTCTTCGCCGGTTATGGCCGCGAAGGCACCGACGATCCGACCACCCGTGCCGCTCGCGACAGCCACTGGACCACGCTGACCCGCGGCGAATCATCGCTGCGCATCCAGCAGATGCTCTTTGACGGCTTTGCCACGTCCAGTGAAGTGGGACGCCAGGAAGCCACCGTCAATGCGCGCGCTTATGGCCTGCTGGCCACCTCAGAGCGCACCGCGCTGGAGGCGGTCCAGGTTTATCTGGACGTGTTGCGCCGCGAAGAGCTGGTGCAACTGGCCGAGGAGAACCTGAAAAGCCATCAGCGCATCTTCGATCAGATCTACCTGCGCAGCCAGCGCGGCGTGGGCAGCAGCGCCGACAGCGACCAAGCGGATGCCCGCCTGGCCCAGGCACGTAACAACCTGCTGACCGAACAGGCCAATCTGGCCGATGCTCAAGTCAATTTCCTCAGTGTGGTCGGCCATGCCCCTCAGGGGTTAAGCAAGCCTGTGGGCGTATTGGCTCAATTGCCTGCCCATCGGGATGAAGCCCGGCGGCTACTGGTCGAGAACAACCCCCAGTTGCGCTCGGCCGAGGCCGATGTGCTGGCCGCCGAACGGCAGTACGAGGCGGCCAAAGCCGCTTTCTATCCGCGCCTGGACGCCGAGCTGTCACGTGGCGCCGACAACAACATCGATGGCCTGCGGGGTCATACCAATGAATGGCAGGCCATGCTGCGCATGCGTTACAACCTGCTGGCCGGGGGCAGCAATCGAGCCCAGCTCGAAGCCCGGTCCTATGAGATCAATCAGGCTCGCGACATTCGCAACAATGCCCTGCGCGTGCTCACCGAAGACCTGGGCATGGCCTGGAACGCTCTGGAAAATGCGCGCGAGCAGAAAGCCATCGCCGCCACCTACGTGCGCTCCAGTGTGCGGGTACGCGAGGCCTACCAGAAGCAATTCAGCCTCGGCGACCGGACGCTGCTCGACCTGCTGGATAACGAAAACGAGCTGTTCGCCGCTCAGCGACGGTTGGTGGATGTCACCTTCGCCGAGCTGTACAGCCAGTATCGTATCAAGGCTGCCACAGGTGAACTGTTGAAGAGCCAGGGGGTGGTGGCCCCTTTGCAAGCGCTGGCGGTGCATGAAACTGATCGTCAGCTCCCGCGCCTGCAGTGACGTGCTGATGCTTAGCCTGGAAAACCGACCCGCCATCTACTGGCCGGCGGAGAGTTGATATGGGGGCGAACGCCCACCACGCACTGCCCGCCCTCGATCCGCGCAGCCGTCACGACGACCCCCTGCTGGATGGCTTGCTGCTGTTGTGCGCATTACATCAGCGTCCGGCCAGCCGGGCGTTGCTGACAGCGGGCTTGCCGTTGCCGGCGCAGCGCCTCAGCGCCCAGTTGCTGCCGCGTGCCGCTGCGCGGGCCGGCTTGCAAGGGCGCTGGTTGCGCAGGCCGCTGGATGCAATTCCGCCTTTGGCCCTGCCGGTTTTACTGTTGCTCAAAGGAGGACGTACAGCCATCTGGCTGGGGCTGGATGAGGCCGGACGGGCGCGTTTGCTGCTCAGCGAAAGCGAAGGTGGGGAGATCAGTCTGGGCGTGGCGGCGCTGCAGGCCCAATACAGCGGCGAGGCGTTTTTTGCCCAGCCGCGCCATGCCTTCGAACTGCAGCGCGGCAGCCTGATTCCACGTGTCAGCGCCTGGTTTCGCGACACGCTGTATCGTTCGCGCTGGCTCTACGTCGATGCAATTGCCGCCAGCCTGGTGATCAATCTGATCGGTCTGTTCGCGCCCTTGTTCGTGATGAACGTCTACGACCGTGTGGTGCCCAACCAGGCGCTGGCCACGCTCTGGGTGCTGGCCATCGGGATCGCCGGTGCCTATCTGTTCGACTTGCTGCTCAAGACTCTGCGCGGGCTGTGCCTGGACCTGGCCGGCAAGAAGACCGACCTGATCATTTCCGCCACACTGTTCGAGCGCATCCTCGGCATGCCGTTGCAATTGCGGCCGGCGCGGGTCGGCAGCTTCGCGCAGAACATTCACGAGTTTCAGAGCCTGCGCGATTTCCTGGCCTCGCTGACGCTGACCAGCCTGATCGACCTGCCGTTCACGCTGCTGATCTTGCTGGTGATTGCCTGGCTGGGTGGGCCGATGGTGTGGATACCCATATTGGCCTTTCCGCTGGCGCTGGGTCTGGGCTGGCTGTTGCAAAAGCCGCTGGCGGACACCCTGGCGCGCAGCATGGCGCTGTCGGCTGAGCGGCAGTCGAGTTTGATCGAGACCTTGACCGGGCTGGATGGAATCAAGGTCAACAATGCCGAAAGCGAACGCCAGTATGCCTGGGAGCAGACCATCGGCACGCTGAGCCGGTTGGAGTTGCGGGCGCGTTTGCTGTCCAGCCTGGCGCTCAATCTCACGCAACTGATTCAGCAATTGGCCGGTGTGGGGATGATCGTGCTGGGGGTGTACCTGATCATCGCCGGCCAATTGAGCATGGGAGGCCTGATTGCCTGTTACATGCTCAATAGCCGGGTGTTGTTGCCGCTGGGCCAGCTATCCGGATTGCTGACCCGCTACCAGCAGGCGCGCCTGACCAAGCTGAATATCGATCAGATGATGGCCTTGCCCCAGGAACGCCATGCCCTTCAGCGGCCCTTGGCCCGACAGCAGCTGAGCGGCGCCATCGAATGTCGGCAGCTGGATTTTCGTTACCCGGGGCAGCAGAACATGGCACTCAAGAGCCTGAGCCTGAGCATCCGACCCGGCGAAAAAGTCGCCATCATCGGTCGCAGCGGATCGGGCAAAAGCTCCCTGGCCAAGCTACTGGTCGGGCTTTATCAGGCGGATGGCGGCAGCCTGCTGATGGATGGCCTGGATATTCGCCAACTCGATGTTAGCGACTTGCGCCACGGTATCGGCTATGTGCCTCAGGATATTCAGCTGCTCAGCGGCACCCTGCGCGACAACCTGGTCAGTGGCGCCCGCTACGTGGACGACGAACGGGTGCTGGAAGTGGCTGAACTGGCCGGGGTGCACGAGTTTGCCCAGCGGCACCCGCAGGGCTATGAGTTGCAGGTCGGTGAACGTGGCCAGCACCTGTCGGGTGGCCAGCGGCAGAATGTCGCCCTGGCCCGGGCGCTACTGCTGGACCCGCCGCTGCTGTTGCTCGACGAGCCCACCAGTGCGCTGGACAGCACCGGCGAAGAGCGCCTCAAGCAGCGGCTGGCGGAGGTGGTGCGAGGCAAGACGCTGGTGTTGGTGACCCACCGCACTTCACTGCTCAGCCTGGTGGAGCGCATCATCATTCTCGACCAGGGGCGGTTAATCGCCGATGGCCCGAGGGACGCGGTGCTGGACGCATTGGCCAAGGGGCAGATCCATGTCCGCTGAGGCTTGCCTGGAACCCCGCCGCCGCGAGCGCGGTTATTTCCGCAGTGGCCGTGCCTTGGGCGGCCCGCCGTTGCCTGACGTCGGCCAGGCGCTGGTGGACGATGCGCCACGGGTGGTGCGGCTGACCATCTGGGCGGTGCTGGGTTTTTTCCTGTTCGCCGGGTTCTGGGCGCACTTTGCCGTCATTGATGAAGTCACTCGGGGCGATGGCAAGGCAGTGCCCACCTCGCGGCTGCAAAAAATCCAGAACCTGGAAGGGGGCATCGTCGCCGAACTGTTCGTGCGCGAAGGACAGATCGTCGAAGCTGGCGCCCCGTTGTTGCGCCTCGACGATACCCGCTTCGTTTCCAATGTCGACGAAACCGAGGCCGACCGTCTGGCCCTGTCGCTGCGCATGGAGCGCTTGAATGCCGAAGTGGAGGGGCGCGATTTACGCTTCTCGCCGCTGCTGAGCGAGGCGGCGCCGCACCTGGCGAGCAGCGAGCAGGACCTGCATGACAGTCGTCGTCAGCAACTGCGTGACGAAGTGGCCGGACTGGAGGAGCAATTGATCCAGCGTCAGCAGGAACTGCGCGACATCGAGGCCAAGCACAGCCAGTACACCCATGGCCTTGCGTTGCTTACTGAAGAAATCGGCATGTCCGAGCCACTAGTGGCTGAGGGAGCGATTTCCCCGGTGGAAATCCTGCGTCTCAAGCGCACGGAAATCGACAATCGAGGCCAGCTGGAAGCTGCGCGCCTGGCGATTCCCCGTGCCGAAGCGGCGATCAAGGAGGTTGAGCGCAAGATCGATGAAACGCGCGGGCGTTTTCGCAGCGAAGCGCTGGCTCAGCTCAACGAGACGCGCACCGAACTGAGCAAGATTCACTCCACCGGCAAGGCACTGGTGGACCGGGTCAAGCGCACGCTGGTGAGGTCGCCAGTACGTGGCATCGTCAAGAAACTGCAGGTGAACACCATCGGCGGGGTGATCCAGCCGGGCAGCGACCTGGTGGAAATCGTGCCTTTGGACGATACGCTGATGGTCGAGGCACGCATTCGTCCGCAAGACATTGCCTTTCTCCACCCTGGCCAGGAAGCGGTGGTCAAGTTCACCGCGTATGACTTCACCCTGTACGGCGGATTGTCGGCGCGCCTGGAGCAGATCGGGGCGGATACGGTGAATGACGAGGAGGGCAACAGCTTTTACCTGATCACCCTGCGCACCGACAAAAGCCACCTGGGCAGCGAGGAACAGCCGTTGCTGATCATCCCTGGCATGATCGCGTCGGTGGATATCATCACCGGGCGCAAAAGCGTACTCAGCTACCTGCTCAAGCCGATCCTGCGGGCCAGGGCCGAGGCGTTGCGCGAGCGCTAAACGTCTCCATCGCCCCGTGGGCTGCCATTGGGCTGTTGTGAGGAGTTGCGTTGGCTGAAGAGCGTCTGCACCACGGAAAAATCCTGCTTGCCCAGCCCCTGCTGCACCAGTAGCCGATACAGGTGCAGGGCCAGCGCGCCCAGCGGTGTGCTGTTGCCGCTGTGCTGAGCGGTTTCCTGGGCCAGGCCGAGATCCTTGGCCATCAACTCGGCCATGAAGCCACCGCTGTAGCCTTTCGAGGCCGGAGTATTTTCCTGCACGCCGGGCCAGGGGTTGTAGCGCTCCAGCACCCAGTTGCCGCCTGAACTCTGCCGCATGACCTCGGCCAGTACCTTGGGCTCCAGCCCGTTGGCGACACCCAGTGCCATGGCTTCTGCGGTGCCGATCATCTGCACCGCCAGCAGCAGGTTGTTGCAGACCTTGGCGATCTGGCCGGCACCGTCGCCGCCGGCATGAAACAGGTTCTTGCCGATGGCGGAAAGAATTGGTCGGGCCTTGTCGAGAGCTTCTGCCTGGCCGCCAATCATGAACGTCAAGGTGCCCGCCGCCGCGCCTGCGGTGCCGCCAGAGACGGGAGCGTCGAGCAGCTCGATGCCGCGTTGTGCGGCGGCTTGGTGTACGCGACGTGCCGACTCGGGGGCAATGGTCGAGCATTCGAGAACCAGCGTGCCGGCGGGCAGCTGGACCAAAAGGCCGCTGTCGCCCAGGTACAGATCTTCCACATGGCGACTGGCCGGGAGCATGCTCACCACGGCCTCGACATTGCGTGTGGCAGCAAGCGCCGAGTCGGCGGGCTGGGCGCCTTCGTCGGCCAGTTGGTTGATGGCGCTCTGCACCAGGTCGAATGCCTGCACGGTATAACCCGCCTTGAGCAGGTTGCGGGCCATGGGCAGGCCCATGTGGCCAAGGCCGATAAAGGCGATACGGGTCATGGTGGGCTCCTTGGGTGCGTGCCTGTTTCAAGATAGCCCGCCTGACTCACTGTGCCAGGCACAGGTCTGGCCGTTCGCCTACAGGTCCGCCAGCGGATGAGGACCTTCCCAGGTTGGCTGGAAATGGGCGTCGATGACCGCGTCTGGTATCTGCGCTACGTCGGGCCAGCGCCAACCAGGCGTGTTGTCCTTGTCGATCAGACGGGCGCGTACGCCTTCGGCGAATTCAGGATGGCGGCAGCAGTTCAGGCTCATGGCGTACTCCAGGCGGAACACTTCGGCCAGAGACAAATGCCGGGCACGCTGGATTTGTTGCCAGACCAGATGGGCGGTGAGCGGGCATCCCTCGGCCAGGGTTCTGGCAGCGCGCGCCAGCAAGGGATCGTCATCAGCCTGCAGGTCAACGATGGCCTGCCAGGCGGCGGGCAGGTCGGCAACATCGAGCAGGGTATCCAGGCGGTCTCGACGGGGCAGCCACTGGGCGGGCGGCCGTTGGCTCTGGGCCTCCTGTTCCAAGGATTTGAGCAGGCTGAGCAGCTGCTGCTCCGGCTGAAATTGCCAATTCAGCTGCGTCAGGCCAGCAAGCAATTCGGGTTGCTGCTCATCCAGCAGGAAACGGTCGGCGAGGCCGAGGTCCAACGCATCGCGACCATTCAGCTGGGCGCCGCCCAGGCCCAGGAACAGGCCGAGCTTGCCGGGCAGCCTGGAGAGGAACCAGCTGGCACCGACGTCCGGGTACAAGCCGATGCTGATTTCCGGCATGGCCAGCCGCGAGCTGGGCGTGACGATGCGGATTGCCGCTCCCTGCAGCAGGCCCATGCCGCCCCCCAGCACATAGCCGTGACCCCAGCAGATCAGCGGCTTGGGGTAGGTGTGCAGGCGGTAATCGAGACGGTATTCATCGGCAAAAAATCGCATCGCCAACGCCGGTACTTCGCCGGGCTGCTGGCGGCAGGTTTCGACCAACTGACGCACGTCTCCGCCAGCGCAAAAGGCCTTGGCGCCGTTGCCGCGCAGCAGCACGCAGGCGATCGTCGGATCTTCGCCCCAGGCGTGCAGGCGAGCGTTCAACACCTCGATCATCGGCAGGCTCAAGGCATTCAGGCTCTTTTCCGCATCCAGGCTGGCGACAGCGATGCGGTAGCCGTGCTGGCCGGGGTGTTCTTCGAAATGCACGTTCATACAGCGTCCTGTAAAGACCCGATTGCCCGCTTGGCAAAGGTGACGCAAGGGGATTACACCCTGCGCGGTTGAAGTCCCGTGCGGATGAATCCGCCTTCTATTTGTTGTGCCACTGAGGCTCGCGTTTTTCCAGAAAGGCGTTGACCCCCTCGCGGGTGTCGTCGGCATCGAACAGGTCGACGAAGCGTTCACGTTCTTCGCTCAGCCAGCTGTTGGGCGCGCGTTCGCGGGCGCCTTGGATCAGTGGCTTGATGGCGCGCACCGCCACTGGACTTTGCCGCGCCACTTTGGCGGCGAGTAGCAGGGCGGTGGTACAAGCCTCGCCGTTTTCAACCACCTGTTCCACCAGGCCGATGCGCAAGGCGGTCTGGGCATCGATGCGTTCCCCGCACAGAATCATGCGCTTGGCCCAGCCTTCGCCGACCAGCCAGGCCAGCGCCTGGGTGCCGCCGGCGCAGGGAAGCAGGCCCACCGAGGCCTCCGGCAGGGCGAGTTGCGCCTGGCTGGCGGCAATGCGGATGTCGCAGGCCAGGGCGCATTCCAGGCCGCCACCCATGGCGTAGCCGTTGATGGCGGCAATCGACACGCCGCGAAAGTCGCGTAGCGCTTCAAAGGCTTCGCCAAAGCGCCGGGCCATGTCGCGGGCACGAGCCTTGTCGCCGTCGGCAAACAACTTGAGGTCGGCGCCGGCACTGAAGAACTTGTCGCCCTGGCCGGTAATCACCAGGGCATAGATGTCGTCGTCGCGGTTAAGGTGCTCGATCAGCAGCTTGAGGCCGATCAGTGAGTCGCGGTCCCACGTATTGGCCGGCGGGTTATTGACGGTGATCAGCGCGGTATGTCCGTGCTTTTCAACGGTGAGCTTGTGGGTCAGTTCAACGAGATCGGACTGGTAGGTTTCAACAGCGTGGCTCATGGCTTCGGTGTTCTCCGCGTCAGTGAAGGGGTGGCTGTCGAGCGTTACAGCAGGCGATCGAGGCTGCCGCCCTGGGCCAGCAGGCGGCGGGCAATGATCACTCGCATGATTTCGTTGGTGCCTTCGAGTATCTGGTGCACGCGGCTGTCGCGCACCCAGCGCTCCAGCGGATAGTCGTTGAGGTAACCATAGCCACCGTGCAGTTGCAGGGCCTGGTTGCACACCTCGAAACAATGATCAGTGGCGAAGCGCTTGGCCATGGCGCAATACAGGCTGGCTTCGGGGTGGTGATTGTCGAGTCGCTGGGCCGCCAGGCGCACCATCTGCCGGCTGGCGGTGAGGTCGGTAAGCATGTCGGCGAGCTTGAATTGCAGGGCCTGGAACTCACTCAAGGGTTTGCCGAACTGCTGGCGCTCCTCGACGTAGCGCAGCGATTGTTCCAGCGCCGCCTGAGCCGCGCCCAGCGAGCAACTGGCGATGTTGATGCGCCCGCCGTCCAGCCCCGTCATGGCATAGATGAAACCTTCACCTTCCGGGCCGATGCGCTGGCTGGCCGGAATGCGTACACCTTCAAAACTGATGCTGCGGGTCGGCTGGGAGCGCCAGCCCATCTTCAGTTCGTTGCGCCCGTACTTCACGCCGGGTGCATCGCCGGGCACCAGAAAGCAGGAAATGCCCTTGGCGCCGCGGTCCTCGCCGGTGCGCGCCATGACGATCAGCACATCAGTGCTACCTGCCCCGGAGATGAAGCACTTACCGCCGTCCAGCACGTAATCATCCCCGTCGCGGCGCGCGCGGGTGCGCAGGTGCGCGGCGTCCGAGCCGGCATCCGGTTCAGTCAGGCAATAGGAGGCGAGCAATTCGCCGCTGACCAGGCGCGGCAGCCAGGCGGCTTTCAATTCCTCGTCGGCAAAGCGGGCGAGCATCCACGACGCCATGTTGTGAATGGTCAGGTAGGCAGCGGTGGACACGCAGCCGGCGCTCAGTTGTTCGAAGATCAGCGAGGAGGTCAGGCGTGACAGACCCAGGCCGCCATCCGCTTCGCTCAAGTACAGGCTCAGATACCCTTGCGCAGCGGCACGGCGGATGACTTCGACGGGGAAATAATGATCGCGATCCCAGTCGGCGGCGTGTGGGGCCAGTTCGTGGTGGGCAAAGGCGCGGGCGCTGTCAATCAACAGGCGTTGTTCGTCACTCGGTTCGAAGTCCATGGCACGGTCTCACTGAGTTGATGCGGTAGCTGAAAGCACAGCACGTTGAGTCATTTCCGAGCGCAAGGCGCGTTTCAGAAGATACCCGCAGTTTGTTTTCTGTACAGGGTTATCTCGGACGTAAGTGACGTGGTGGGGCCGATTTCACATCCCTCCGCATCGCGTCACCTTGCCTGTGGTCATGCGCGGGACAGTTTTTCGCGAGGTGCGGTCGTGTCGTCCATGTGCGTCACTTGAGGTGAATCGTCAGGTTCGGGTCGCTTGACGCATCGTCCTCAAACCAGCGCGTGGTCACCGTTTTGGTCTCGCTGTAAAAACGCACTGCCTGCTTGCCGTAGGCGTGCAAATCGCCGTAGAACGAGCCGCGCCAGCCGGTAAAGGAGAAGAACGGCAGCGGCACAGGGATGGGTACATTGATGCCCACCTGGCCTACTTCCACGGCATGCTGGAAATGCCGTGCGGCGCCGCCGGAGCGGGTAAACAGGCTGGTTCCATTGCCGTAGGGGTTGGCATTGATCAGCTCGATGGCGGCGGCCAGCGTCTCTACTTCCAGGCAGATCAGTACCGGGCCGAAAATCTCTTCGCGGTACAGGCTCATCTGCGGCGTGACGCCGCGAAACAGGGTGGGGCCGACCCAGTTGCCGTCCGGGAAGCCGGCCACTGAGCAGTCCGAACCATCCAGCAGGCACTCGGCGCCCTCGGCCTTGCCCGCGGCAATCAGGCGCAGCACGCGCTGGCGTGCCTGCGGGCTGATCAGCGGGCCGTAGGCGGCGTTGGCGTCCTGCCAATGACCGGGGCGCAGCTCAGCCATGCTCGCGGCCAGTTCGGGAATCCACTGTCGCGACTCGCCGACGAACAGCGCTGCGCTGATGGCCATGCAGCGTTGCCCGGCGGCGCCACAGCTGGCGCCGATCAGATTGCTCAGTACCTGCTCCTTGTTGGCATCCGGCAGCACCACCAGATGGTTCTTGGCGCCGGCAAACGCTTGCACGCGTTTCAGGTGCTGGGTGCCGGTGCGATAAACATGCTGGGCGACCGCCACCGAGCCGACGAAGGACAACGCACGGATCTGTGGGTGAACGAGCAACGCATCGACCACTTCGCGCCCGCCATGCAGCACTTGCAGGATGTCCTTGGGCGCGCCGGCTTCCAGGAACAGTTCGGCCAGGCGGTTGGGCGTCAGCGGGTCCTGTTCGGACGGCTTGAGAATGAAACTGTTGCCGCAGGCAATGGCCAGCGGGAACATCCACAGCGGGATCATGGCCGGGAAGTTGAACGGGGTAATGCCGGCGCACACCCCCAGGGGTTGCACCCAACTGGTGGTGTCGATGTCGCGGGCGACGTTTTCCAGGGTTTCGCCCATCAGCAGGCTGGCGATATTGGCCGCATGCTCGACCACCTCGATACCGCGCCACACATCGCCCTTGGCATCGGCCAGGGTTTTGCCGGTGTCGCGGGCGAGCAACTCACCCAGTTCGTCGTGATGCTCCTTGAGCAGGTGCTGATAGCACAGCATCAGGCGGGCGCGTTCGGGCACCGGCACCTCGCGCCAGGTCTGGAAGGCACGCTGCGCACTGGTCACCGCCGCCTCTATCTCAGCAGCCGTGGCACTGGGCGCCAGGGCAATGACTTCCTGTGTAGCCGGATCACGAATTTCGATCGGTTCGGCGTCCGAGCTGACGCGCCATTCGCCATCGGTCAGTTGGGGAATCACCTTGCTCATTGTGCTGTCTCCGCACCCGCATACTTTTGCCATGAGTATAGGAAGAGGGTTGGCGGTTGCCTTGACTTGAGGGGGAGGCTTATCTAGCGTGCCGCCTTTGTTGACAGCGCAGTGGGGAAATAATGACCAACGACGATCGCATCAAACTGGAAGCCGGCTGGAAGGATGCGCTGCGCGAGGAATTCGACAAGCCTTACATGCGTGAGCTAAGTGCGTTTTTGCGGGATGAAAAAAACGCCGGCAAAACGATCTTTCCGCCCGGAGCGCTGATATTCAACGCGCTGAATTCCACGCCGCTGGATCAGGTGAAGGTGGTGATTCTCGGCCAGGACCCCTATCACGGCCCAGGCCAGGCCCATGGTCTGTGTTTTTCGGTACAGCCTGGCGTGCCGGTGCCGCCGTCTCTGCAGAATATCTACAAGGAGCTCAAGCGCGACTTGAACATCGACATTCCCGGCCATGGCCATTTACAGCATTGGGCCGAGCAGGGCGTGTTGTTGCTCAATACTTCGCTGACGGTCGAGCAGGGCCAGGCCGGCTCGCATGCCAAGGTGGGCTGGCAGACATTTACCGACAAGGTGATCGAAGTGGTCAGCGCGCGCAGGCCGCACTTGGTGTTTTTTCTGTGGGGCGCCCATGCACAGAGCAAGCAGGGCCTGATCGATCCGACCAAGCACCTGATCCTGCGCTCGCCGCATCCTTCGCCGCTTTCGGCCCATCGTGGCTTTATCGGCAATGGTCATTTCAGTCGGGCCAACAAGTACCTACAACAGAACGGCATGGAGCCGATTGATTGGCGCTTGCCGCCAGTTGCGCTGGAGCAGGGCAGCGCTGGTTGATGCGCGCTGTCCGATCGTCGCGTTACTGCAGCATGCCCATGGCTGCCAGCGTGGCGTTGCCGAGGTCTTCGTCGGCTTGAATATCCACGCTCGGGTCCAGGCCCAGCTTGGCGAACGCAGGAATGCTGGCCCAATCCAGCTGATTGCTGGCATGGCTACTGCCCAGGTAACTCTGCAGCACGGCCACTTGCACGATGTCCACGTAATCCACGGTGGATGAGTCTCGGGTGAAATCCTGTACCTGGCTGGGGACGATGGCAATGTGCGCCGGAAACTCCCAGTGGCGCAGGATCCGCTCGCCAAGCAGGGGATGAATTCGCTCGATCACATGCTCGAGGCTGGCCGGGTCGGCCAGCAGGTCTCCGCGCTCTTCGGCGTAGGTCAGGATGGGCAGCACGCCAATCTGGTGAACCAGGCCCGCCAGCGTCGCCTGATCGGGCTGCAGCTTGGTGAAGTGCCGGCAAAGCACGTGGCTGATGGCGGCAATCTCGGTGCTTTTACTCCACACCTCACGCAGCTTCTTGTCGACCGCATCGGTGGTGGCCTGGAACATCTGCTCCATGGCCAGGCCGATGGACAGGCTGCAGGTATAGAGGATGCCCAAGCGACCGATGGCCATCTGCAGGTCGGTGATTTCCCGGTTGCTGCGCATCAGCGGGCTGTTCACCACTTTGATCAGGCGAGCGGTCAGCGCCGCATCCTGACCAATCACCTTGCTCAAGCTGAGCGTGCTGATGTTGGGATCTTCGGCCGCTTCGCGAACCTGGATAGCTACTTCGGGCAGGGTGGGGAGAACCAGTTCGTCCTTTTCTAAGGCCTGGATCAATTCTTCTTGGACTTTCTCGGCAAGCTTGCTCATGCATTCCTCAGTAGACGAGATCAGACAGTTACTGCTGGATTTCGCGGTCGACATCCAACTGATAGGGCAGATCACACAGCGTTAATAACGAGCCCTCGGCATGGCCCAGGTGCAGGTCGAGCAGGGCATCCTCCTGGGCCACGGCGAGCACTTCGACGTGGTCTTGCGCGCGTGCAGCCAGCACCACGTTGCCGACACTGGAGGTATGGACGGACGAGAACAGGTCGGTGCCAATGTCCGGCACCTGTTCGGCCGACAGGCTGAGGCGATACAGGCGTCGCTTGAGCTTGCCCAGATACTGCATGCGCGCGACGATTTCCTGGCCGGCGTAGCAGCCCTTCTTGAAGCTCACGCCGCCGATGGCCTGCAGGTTGATCATTTGCGGGATGAACAGCTCGCGGGTGGCGCCGAACACCTGGCCGATGCCGGCGCGCACCTGGGCCAGCAGCCAGTCATTCAGAGGCGCCTGCGGCAACTGTTCGGCCAGGTGCGCCTGGATCGCCGCAGCCTGAACTGCCGGCACCCAAAGTTCGGCGCGACCGTCGCGAAGGCGCAGCGCCAGCAGTTCGCCGGCCTGGACCAGTGGCTCGCCGTCTACGGGCAGTTCCAGGCCCAACTGGTGCAGGACGGCATCGCCCTGGCTGAGTCCAAAGCGCGACCACTGACTGCTTTCGTCAGACACTTGCACCTTGGAGAAGATGGCATATTTTTTCAGGTCCGAACATTGCGCCTCGAGCAGTTCCAGCGCCATGGCCAAGAGGTAGCCATCGCCATGGGGGACAATACGAAAGCTCGATTGCATGCGCCCTTTGGGCGTGCAGCGGGCACCCAGGCTGCTGCTCGACACGAGGTAGTTGAGGTTGCAGGTCAGCTGGCCTTGAAGGAACTTGTTGGCATCGGGGCCGCGTACGGCAAGGATGCCTTCATGGGGCAGCGGGCAGAAAAAAGCAGAGTCGGCCATGTCAGTCGCTGATAAAAAGGCAGGGACAGCCATCATAGAGCTCAGGACGAAGCTTGTCAGCGGGTGTCCGGGGCGGGCCGGCTCGTTATACTGCCGCTCTTACGTGAAAGGAGCCTCTCATGGCCGATGATATCGAACTCAACCGACTCTTCTGGCATAGCCGCCGCGGCATGCTGGAACTGGATGTGCTGCTGGTGCCTTTTGTGCGGGAGGTTTACTCGCAACTGGATGACGAGGATAAGGCGCGCTATCGCCAACTGCTGGAGTGCGAAGATCAGGACATGTTTGGCTGGTTCATGCAGCGCGAAGAGCCACAGGATCCGGATCTGCGCCGTATCGTGAAAATCATTCTGGACCGTGTCCAACCCAAGTGAAGCCTTCGAGTGTCGCTGGCAGCCCTCACAGGGCTTGCTGGCGGCCTATCTGTTCGCCTGGCTGCTGGCGCTGGTCGCGCTGCTGCTTGCCGACCTGCCTGACGCCTGGGTCGCAATCGGTGTAGCCGCCTGTGGCGGGCATGCGCTCTGGGTGCTGCCGCGGCATATCCTGTTGCGCTCAAAGCACGCCGTGCGTGGGTTGCGGCATGATTCGCGTGGCTGGCAGCTGTGGAGTCCGCACGCCGGCTGGCGCGCGGTGCAGCTGCGTCCTGACAGCCTGGCCTTGCCCTTCCTCGTCGTTTTGCATTACCGCCTGCCCGGTGAACGCTGGCGCCGTGGGCTGTGCATTCCCCGCGATGCGCTGGCGCGAGGTGAGCATCGGCGCCTGCGGGTGCGCTTGAAGTTCACGCGACGTAGGTGGGCGGCACCAGAATAGTGTCTCGGGCCTCGGGCAGCAGCTGGGGATAATCCAGGGTGTAGTGCAAGCCGCGGGATTCCTTGCGCTGCATGGCCGAGCGGATCATCAGTTCGGCCACCAGGGCCAGATTGCGCAGCTCGATCAGGTCGCGGCTGACTTTGTAGTTGCTGTAGAACTCATCGATCTCGTCCAGCAACATAGTGACGCGGTGCTGGGCGCGCACCAGGCGTTTGGTGGTGCGCACGATGCCCACGTAGTCCCACATGAAACGTCGCAGCTCGTCCCAGTTGTGCGCGATGATCACGTCTTCGTCGGAGTCGGTCACCTGGCTGGCATCCCAGCCGGGCAAGGTGCTGGGCAGTGTCGTTTGCGCGAATTTGTCGAGAATGTCGGCAGCCGCCGAGCGGGCGTACACGAAGCACTCCAGCAGCGAATTGCTGGCCAGGCGATTGGCACCGTGCAGGCCGGTGAAGCTGGTTTCGCCGATGGCGTAGAGGC
>CAYPFO010000055.1:0-25994 GCA_964410065.1 uncultured Pseudomonas sp. | reverse complement strand
TGAACAGCGGCACGCTGTCCTGGTACAGCTTGATCTTGCTGGCGTACTGCGGCATGACCTGCTGGATGAAGCTCAGCGCTTCTTCCTGGGCCTCGACGCTGTCGATCAGGACTTCGCCGATATCCTGGCGCAGGTAATCGCGGATCGCGCGAATGATGACGTTGCTTTCCTGGTAGATCAGGAAGGGCGCGGCACGATCCTGGGAGGCGTCCTTGATGGCGCTCCACAGCTGGGCCAGGTAGTCCAGGTCCCACTGCAGTTCTTCGCTGGAACGACCCAGGCCGGCGGTGCGCACGATCAGACCCATGTCGGCCGGTGCGTTCAGGCCATTGAGTGCCTCACGCAGCTCGTTGCGTTCCTCGCCTTCGATGCGGCGGGAGATGCCGCCAGCGCGCGGGTTGTTGGGCATCAGCACCAGGTAGCGGCCAGCCAGGCTGATAAAGGTGGTCAGGGCGGCGCCTTTGTTGCCGCGCTCCTCTTTCTCCACCTGGATGATGACTTCCTGGCCTTCCTTGAGGACGTCCTTGATGTTGACGCGACCTTCCGGGGCTTTGCTGAAGTATTCGCGGGAGATTTCCTTCAGCGGCAGAAAGCCGTGGCGTTCGGCGCCGAAATCCACAAAGGCGGCTTCGAGGCTGGGCTCGACGCGGGTAATGCGGCCTTTATAGATGTTGGCCTTTTTTTGCTCGCGAGCGCCCGATTCGATATCAAGGTCGAACAGGCGCTGGCCGTCAACCAGTGCGACACGCAACTCTTCGGGTTGTGTCGCGTTAATCAGCATTCTTTTCATGTAGTACCGTTGGGTTTCCAGGCGGAGGGAAACGGCAATCGGCACACACGACTCTCACGGTCGGTGTCGGGCGCGTATCAGCAGTGGTGTAAACACTGCAGTGTCCAGCGAGTGCCGACCAGTAGGGCCGGGTTCGCGACGACGTCTCCTGCTACAGCTGTAGTGCAGAAGTACTAACTCAGGAGGAGGAATCAACCAGCGGAAGTGGACGAGAAGCGTCTGTAAAAGCCTGATGCTACACAGTCCGATGGTTGTGCATCTCCACCCACACGTATCCTTTGAAAATCGGGTGCCGCTTACAGAATCCGTAGCGGGTTGTCATTTATCGCGTCCGTAACGATGGCGGGCGCGCGTCATGGTTCAAGGCTTGGGTTTCAGAACTTTTCGCGTTCGTGCTGCGATTAGCTCGATGGACGGCCTGACGTCCCGAAAGAAGTTACTCAAGTGCTGGAGCGGCATTCTTTGCTTCGCTCCCTGACTTGGCCGCTTTTGGCGGCGTTCGCGACTATAGCAGCTCCTAATTGGTGCTTCAATTGCATTAAAAATTGCTATCATGACGCCGATGAATACCTCTCTCCCTCCGACTTCCGGCGTTCAGTTGCTCGAAGTCGCGCCGGACCTTGCCGGCCAACGCATCGACAACTTCCTTCGCACTCAGTTGAAGGGGGTCCCCAAGACATTGATCTATCGCATTTTGCGTAAAGGCGAAGTGCGCGTGAACAAGGGCAGAATCAAGCCGGAATACAAGTTGCAGGCTGGCGATATTGTCCGCGTTCCGCCGCTGCGCCTGGCCGAGCGCGACGAGCCGGAGCCGCTGGCCCAGGGGCTGCTGGAGCGCCTTGAAGCGGCGATCGTTTATGAAGACAAGGCGCTGATCGTGCTGAACAAGCCTGCCGGCATTGCCGTGCACGGCGGCAGCGGTCTCAATTATGGTGTGATCGAAGCCTTCCGGCAGATGCGTCCAGACGCCAAAGACATCGAGCTGGTGCATCGCTTGGATCGCGATACCTCGGGTCTGCTGATGATCGCCAAAAAACGCAGCATGCTGCGGCATCTGCATGAGGCGCTGCGTGGGGATGGCGTCGACAAGCGTTACATGGCCCTGGTGCGCGGCAACTGGCCCACTGCTAAGAAGAGAGTCAGTGCGCCGTTACTGAAAAACACCCTGCGCTCCGGTGAGCGCATGGTCGAGGTGAATGACGAGGGTAAGGACGCGCTGACGGTGTTCAAGGTGCTGCGCCGCTTCGGTGAATTCGCCACGCTAATCGAGGCCAGTCCGATCACCGGGCGCACCCATCAGATTCGTGTGCATGCTCTGCATGCCGGGCATGCGATTGCTGGAGACTCCAAGTACGGCGATGAAGACTTCACTCGTGAAATTCGGGAGCTGGGCGGCAAGCGACTGTTTTTGCATGCCTATGCCTTGCGGATCACCTTGCCTGACGGTGAGGCATTGAGCCTGGAAGCGCCTGTCGATGCCGTGTGGGCGAAGACACTGGAACGTCTCGGTGCCTGACTACGAACTGCTGGTCTTCGATTGGGATGGCACGTTGGTGGATTCGGTGTCGCGCATTGTCGAGTCGGTGCGCGTAGCGGCCGATGTGTGTGGGTTGCAGCAGCTCGATGAGGCGCCCATCAGGGGCATCATTGGTCTGGGTTTGCCTGAGGCGATCACGGCGCTTTACCCCGAATCGGCTGATGGGCTGATGATCGAGCGTTTTCGCAAGGCCTATTCCGAGCATTATTTGGCGCTGGAGGCGGAGCCTTCCGCGTTGTTTCCCGGGGTGGAAGACGGCCTCGAGGCGCTTCGTCAGGCGGGCTATCGGCTGACGGTAGCGACCGGTAAAACCCGTCGCGGCTTGCAGCGGATTCTGACTGCTCGGGGCTGGGAAGATTATTTTGAAATCACCCGTTGCGCCGATGAAACGGCCAGCAAGCCCGATCCGCTGATGCTGCGGGAAATTCTTGATTACTGCAGTGTGTCACCGCAACGTGCCCTGATGATCGGGGATTCTTCCTTTGATTTGCAAATGGCTCGGCGCGCCGGCATGGATGCGGTTGCGGTGGGCTATGGTGCTCAATCACTGGAATGCTTGCAGGTATTTGAGCCTCGACGGGCAATCATGAATTTTGCCGAGTTGCCTGACTGGCTGTTGCCGGTTGGCCCGGCGTTGACTGAGGTGGGTGTGTATGGCGGATGAATGGAAGGCGCCCGACGAGAACGCTGACGACAAAAGTTGGAAGTTGCTGGAAAAAGCCGTCCTGGCGGGTGTGCAGGAGCAGCGTCGATCGCGGCGCTGGGGCATCTTTTTCAAGTCGCTGACTTTCCTGTACCTGTTTGGCGCTTTGGCGTTGTTTTCGCCTTTGCTGGATCGGAAGACAGGGTCGGTGGGTGGCGGTGCCCATACGGCGCTGATCGAAGTGCGCGGGATGATCGCTGATCAGGAAAACGCCAGCGCGGATAACCTGGTCGGCAGCCTGCGAGCAGCCTTCAAGGATGAGGGTACTCGTGGGGTAATCATGCGCATCAACAGTCCGGGTGGCAGTCCGGTGCAGTCGGGCTATGTCTATGACGAGATCCGCCGCTTGCGAGGCGAGTACCCGAATATCAAGCTGTATGCGGTGATAACCGATCTGGGCGCTTCCGGCGCGTACTACATTGCCAGCGCCGCCGATGAAATCTACGCCGACAAATCCAGCCTGGTAGGTTCCATTGGGGTGACGGCGGCAGGCTTCGGCTTTGTGGGCGTCATGGAAAAGCTGGGTGTTGATCGTCGCTTGTACACCGCTGGCGAGCACAAGGCTTTCCTGGACCCGTTCCAGCCCGCCAAGCCGGAAGAAACCGTGTTTTGGCAGGAGGTGCTGCAAACCACGCACCGCCAGTTCATCGACAGCGTAAAGCAGGGCCGTGGTGAGCGTCTCAAGGACAAGGAGCATCCGGAGCTGTTTTCCGGTTTGGTGTGGTCCGGTGAGCAGGCGGTGGGGCTAGGGCTGGTGGATGGCCTGGGGAGCAGCAGTCAGATTGCTCGCGACGTGATTGGCGAGGAGAAAATAGTCGATTTCACCTTGCAGGAAACGGCGTTCGATCGCTTCGCCAAGAAGCTGGGTGCCGGCGTGGCTGAACATGTGGCGCTGTGGATGGGTTTTCAGGGGCCTGTGCTTAGGTAAATCGCCCTGGTCTTCAACGATTCGCGAGGAGGGGTTGGGCTGCACCCGCCTCGCGCCTGCTGTTCCTGGTTGTTTTCGCGTGCTTCAGGGCAGCTCTACGCCTTCCTTTAATAGCATGTCCACCAGGCGGATCAGCGGCAGGCCGACAAGGCTGGTGCTGTCACTCCCTTCGGTGCGGCGAAACAAACTGATACCCAGACCTTCGGCCTTGAAGCTGCCGGCGCAATCGTAGGGTTGCTCGATACGCAAATAGCGTTCGATGCGCTGCAGATCCAGCTCGCGAAAGTGCACGGTGAACGGTATGCAATCGACCTGGCAGTGGTCGTTGCTGCTGTTGAGCAGGCACAGGCCGGTCAGAAAGGTCAGGCTGCGATTGCTGGCATTCAGCAGTTGTTGGCAGGCACCTTCGAAATGATGGGGTTTACCGATGATCCGGCCATCGAGTACGGCGACCTGGTCGGAGCCGATGATCAGGTGCGCAGGGTTGCTGGGTGCAAGCGCTCTGGCCTTCTGTTCGGCCAGTCGCCGGACCAGGTGTTCGGGGCTTTCTCCCGGCTGGGCGTTCTCATCAATATCCGGGCTGGCGCAGGTAAAAGGCAGGTGCAGGCGTGACAGCAATTCCCGGCGATAGGGTGAGCTGGAAGCAAGCAGCAACGGCAGCATGGGGTTCTCCTTATATAAAGGAGGCGAATTCTATCAAACCGTTGAAGGCGCACCTGCGTTGACCTGCTTCGTTGCGGCCGAAGGGCGTAAGCAGTTTCGAGTCGAAGCGGGTGACGCCGCCTTTCGCATCTCATGCCAGATGACCCGTCCCGCCAGGCACGATTTGACGGGTTGCCCTCGCAGGCTGGCAGCAATTATCGCAGGCGGAGCCTTTTTTTAGCAGCCCGTTAGCCAGTGTCGCGCACAGGCCGAATATCCTTTGACAGGGGCGGGGTAGATCCCTAGAATCTCGCGCCTATGTTGAATGGACCGATTCCACCTCACGTTGATCCACGCAAACTGGCTGATCGCGGCGCTACCCTAGAGGGTGTGTTGCAGATATCCAGCTTGTCGCGTCTTGCTGCGCAACTGGTTGACGACGTTGGCGAAGTGCACACGAAGCTTATCTTCGAGCGCGACGAACGACGTGTACCCGTCATCCATGGCGAGTTTAACGTCGTGGTCAAAATGATTTGCCAGCGCTGTCTGGAAGTCGCTCACTTGCCGATCCACGGCGAATACAACTATGTCGTGGTGAAAGAAGGGGCGGACGAACAGTCTGTGCCGAAAGGCTATGATGCGCTGGAGGTGGGGGAGGAGCCCCTGGATCTGCTGACTCTGGTCGAGGATGAGCTGTTGCTTTCCTTGCCGATCGTTCCGGTCCATGACCCAGAAATTTGCCAGCAGCCGGCGGGTCTCGATGAGCCTGAGCCGAGCGAGGACGAGGTTCCACGGTCCAACCCGTTCAGCGTACTGGCGCAGTTAAAGCGCGACCCAAACGTTTAGGAGTTAATAAGTTATGGCTGTTCAGCAGAACAAAAAATCCCGTTCCGCGCGTGACATGCGTCGCTCCCACGATGCTCTTGAGCCGAACGCTCTGTCCGTGGAAAAGACCACTGGTGAAGTTCACCTGCGCCACCACGTTTCGCCGGAAGGCGTGTACCGTGGTCGCAAGGTGATCGACAAGGGCGCTGACGAGTAATCCTTGTCCGCTCCGGTCATCGCGATTGATGCAATGGGTGGGGACTTCGGTCCCCACTGCATTGTTCCAGCTAGCCTCGCTTGTCTGGCGCAAATCCCCTCGCTGCATCTGGCCCTCGTCGGCCAATCCCCCCTTATCGAAAAACTGATCGAACGCCAGTCCGGTGTGGATCGCGCGCGTCTGCAAATCGTGCATGCCTCGGAAGTGGTCGCCATGAGCGATCGTCCGGCCCAGGCCTTGCGCGGCAAGCCGGATGCCTCGATGCGCGTGGCGTTGGAAATGGTTCGGCAGGGTCGTGCCCAAGCCTGTGTCAGTGCCGGCAACACGGGGGCGCTGATGGCGTTGTCGCGCTATGTCCTGAAAACGCTGCCAGGTATCGATCGCCCGGCAATGATGGCTGCATTGCCGACGCGCACGGGCAGCTGTCATTTGCTCGATCTGGGTGCCAACGTGGATTGCAATGCCGAGCATCTATACCAGTTCGCGGTCATGGGGTCCGTGGCCGCTGAGGCGTTAGGTGTGCGGCGACCGCGTGTGGCGCTGTTGAATGTCGGGACTGAGGAGATCAAGGGTAATCAGCAGGTCAAGTTGGCCGCGAGCTTGTTGCGCCAGGCACCGGGGCTGAATTTTATCGGCTTTATCGAAGGGGATGGCGTATACCGTGGCGAGGCCGATGTGGTGGTCTGCGACGGTTTCGTCGGCAATATCCTGCTCAAATCCAGCGAAGGATTGGCTGAAATGGTGGCGGAAAAAATCCGCGACCTGTTTTCGCGCAATCTGGCCTCGCGCATGCTGGGGGCGGTGGCGCTGCCGCTGCTGCGAAGCCTGCGTGAAGAGCTCAAGCCGGCTACTCATAACGGCGCCAGTTTCCTGGGGCTGCAGGGGGTAGTGGTGAAGAGTCATGGCGGGGCTGCTGAAGATGCTTTCCAGAGTGCGATCCGTCGGGCGCTGGTGGAAATCCATAAAAATCTGCCGCAACGCCTGCATGGTCGTCTGGAGGACTTGCTGCTATAGCTTCTCTGTTGCCTGTGCACGTGATGTGACTGCGGCGCCCAGGTTGTCATCCAATCCTCAGTTTGTTGCGCCAGGTGCGTATTGGCGTGATGTGTTTTCTGACGACAAGACCCCAAGGGACCGTTTTCATGTCTGTATCCCCAGCATTCGTCTTTCCCGGGCAAGGCTCGCAATCGCTTGGCATGCTCGCCGAGCTGGGCGCCCAGCAGCGCTTGGTCCTCGACACCTTCAGTGAAGCGTCTGATGCCTTGGGCTATGACCTCTGGGCATTGATCCAGAATGGCCCGGTTGAGCAACTGAACCAGACAGACAAGACCCAGCCGGCCATCCTCGCGGTCTCTATTGCCCTGTGGCGCCTGTGGCTGGCCGAAGGCGGCGCGCGCCCCACTTACGTGGCTGGGCACAGTCTCGGTGAATATTCGGCACTGGTGGCGGCTGACAGCCTGCCCCTCGCTGCAGCCGTCAAGCTGGTCGAGTTGCGTGGCCAACTGATGCAGCAGGCTGTACCGGCCGGGCAAGGCGGCATGGCCGCGATTCTCGGTCTGGAAGACGCTGACGTACTGGCGGCCTGCTCCGAAGCGGCGCAGGGCGATGTGGTCAGTGCTGTGAATTTCAATGCACCGGGTCAGGTAGTGATCGCCGGTTCCGCGGCAGCCGTTGAACGCGCCATCGAGGCGTGCAAGGCCCGGGGCGCCAAGCGTGCCATGGCGCTGCCGGTCAGCGTGCCGTCGCACTGCGACCTGATGCGCCCGGCTGCCGAGCGTTTTGCCGAATCCGTGGCCGCCATCGAGTGGCAAGCACCGCAGATTGCCCTGGTGCAGAACGTCAGCGCCGCAGTGGTCAATGATCTGGAAACCCTGAAGCGGGACTTGCTTGCGCAGCTGTATAGCCCGGTGCGCTGGGTCGAGTCGATGCAGAAGCTGGCCGAGTGCGGTGTCACGGCATTGGTTGAATGTGGGCCGGGCAAGGTCCTTTCCGGGCTCAACAAGCGCTGCGTGAAGGGCATCGATACGTACAATCTGGATACCCCAGAGGCATTTGCAGGCGCTCGCGCCGCGCTGGCCTGAAATTAGGAGAAGTGTTTATGAGTCTGCAAGGTAAGGTTGCCCTGGTGACCGGTGCGAGCCGTGGTATTGGCCAGGCCATCGCCCTTGAGCTGGGTCGTCAGGGCGCCGTAGTGATTGGCACCGCGACGTCCGATGCGGGTGCCGAGCGCATCGCCGAAACCCTTAAGAACAACGGTATCGAAGGTGCCGGCCTGGTGCTGGATGTGAGCAACGACGAGTCGGTCGCCACGACCCTGGCGCATATTCAACAGCACCTCGGTCAGCCGCTGATCCTCGTCAATAATGCTGGCATCACCCGCGATAACCTGATGATGCGCATGAAAGACGACGAGTGGTTGGATGTCATCAATACCAACCTGAACAGTATTTACCGTTTGTCCAAGTCCGTATTGCGCGGCATGACCAAGGCCCGCTGGGGTCGTATCATCAACGTCGGCTCGGTGGTCGGCGCGATGGGTAATGCCGGGCAGGTCAACTATGCGGCGGCCAAGGCGGGTGTGGAAGGTTTTGGGCGGGCACTGGCCCGTGAAGTGGGGTCGCGCGCGATTACCGTCAACACGGTCGCGCCGGGTTTCATTGACACGGACATGACCCGCGAATTGCCTGAAGCCCAGCGTGATGCCCTGTTGACTCAGATTCCTCTGGGTCGTCTGGGGCAGGCGGAAGAAATTGCCAAGGTGGTAGCCTTCCTGGCATCGGATGGCGCTGCCTACGTGACCGGGGCTACCATCCCGGTCAATGGTGGAATGTACATGTAATGTGACGCGGCGTTAAATGAGCGTGTCATAACGGCTACCGGATTTTGCAAGCGGCTGAAAGGGAAAGTAAACAGGGCGTATCTGCCAGCTCTTTCTCTTCAGCTTGAAATAACGAAAACCCTTTCTATACACTTACCCGCAGCCCAGCTGTCTGGATTTTTCCATAGGAGTGAAAACTAGGTATGAGCACCATCGAAGAGCGCGTCAAGAAAATCGTTGCTGAGCAACTTGGCGTCAAAGCAGAGGAAGTAACCAACAGCGCTTCCTTCGTCGAAGATCTGGGCGCCGACTCTCTTGACACCGTGGAGCTGGTGATGGCTCTGGAAGAGGAATTCGAGACCGAAATCCCGGACGAGCAAGCTGAAAAAATCACCACTGTTCAAGAAGCCATCGACTACGTTACCGCCCACGCGCAGTAATGTAATCGACGTCTTTTGGACGCAGAGAAGCCGCACTGCCTTAACGGGCGTGCGGCTTTTCTTTGGGGAGTCATCGGCTGTTGTGTAAAGTGGCGCTTCGTTGCCGGCCCAGGCCTCTGTGAGGCGGAAGACAACCAGGCAGGCTCCCGGCTTTATCCGTTAGTGAACAAGAGGACAAAACTGTGTCGCGTAGACGTGTCGTGGTCACCGGTATGGGTATGCTTTCGCCGCTGGGCACTGATGTGCCGAGCAGTTGGCAGGGCATTCTGGCTGGCCGCAGCGGCATCGGTCCGCTTGAGCATATGGACCTTTCCGCCTATTCCACCCGTTTTGGTGGTTCGGTCAAGGGGTTCGATGTCGAGGAATATCTCTCGGCCAAAGAAGCCCGCAAACTCGATCTGTTCATTCAATACGGCCTGGCTGCCAGTTTTCAGGCAGTGCGTCATTCCGGGCTGGAAATCACCGACGCCAATCGCGAGCGGGTCGGTGTGGTCATGGGCTCCGGCATCGGCGGCCTGACCAATATCGAAAACAACTGCAAATTACTGTTCGAGCAGGGTCCGCGACGTATATCGCCGTTTTTCGTGCCCGGCTCGATCATCAACATGGTGTCCGGTTTCCTGTCGATCCACCTGGGTGCTCAGGGACCGAACTACGCCATCACTACGGCCTGCACCACAGGCACGCACTCCATCGGCATGGCCGCGCGCAACATCGCCTATGGCGAAGCGGATGCGATGATCGCCGGCGGTTCGGAAATGGCCGCCTGCGGCCTGGGTATCGGTGGTTTCGCGGCTGCTCGTGCGCTGTCCACGCGCAACGATGACCCGCAACGCGCCAGCCGCCCGTGGGACAAGAACCGTGACGGTTTCGTGCTCTCCGATGGCGCGGGCGCTTTGGTACTCGAAGAACTGGAACATGCGAAGGCGCGTGGGGCGACCATTTATGCCGAGCTGGTGGGTTTTGGCATGAGTGGCGATGCGTACCACATGACCTCGCCGCCTGAAGACGGCGCTGGTGCTGCACGCTGCATGACCAATGCGCTGCGCGATGCCGGCTTGAATCCCGATCAGGTGCAGTACGTGAATGCCCACGGAACATCCACCATGGCGGGCGATTTGGCCGAAGTGCGGGCGATCAAGTCAGTGTTCGGTGAGCATGCCTATCGCCTGGCAGTTAGCTCGACCAAGTCGATGACTGGCCACCTGCTCGGCGCTGCCGGTGCGGTCGAAGCGATCTTCAGCGTGCTGGCAATTCATGATCAGGTGGCGCCGCCCACCATCAACCTCGATGAGGCGGATGAAGGCTGCGATCTGGATTTCGTGCCTGGCGAAGCCCGGCCGATGCCTATCGATGCGGTGGTCTCCAACTCCTTCGGATTCGGTGGCACCAACGGCTCGCTGGTGTTCCGTCGGCTCGCCGATTGATGCTCAGCTGGGTCGATGGCCAGCCGGCCGACGAGCTGCCGCTCGCCGACCGGGGCCTGGCCTACGGTGATGGTCTGTTTGAGACCATTGCCGTGCGCCAGGGGCGCCCGACCTTGTTTGAGGCTCACCTGGCACGCTTGAGCGCCGGCTGTGCGCGTCTAGGCATTTCCTCTGACGAAGCGCTGATCAAAGCGGAACTCCAGGCCTTCAGCGCCACGCTGGGCGAGGGGATTGCCAAGCTTATTCTGACTCGCGGCGATGGGCTGCGCGGTTATTTCCCACCTCAGCAGGCCATACCAAGGCGAATCCTGCTCGGCAGCCCCTTGCCCTGTTATCCCGAGGCCCATGCCGAACAAGGCGTGCGCCTGTTTCCGTGCTCCACGCGCCTGGCTGAGCAGCCGCTACTGGCCGGACTCAAGCATCTCAACCGTCTGGAGCAGGTGCTCGCACGCAGCGAATGGTCTGATGAGCGCTGCGCCGAAGGCCTGATGCGCGACAGTCAGGGGCGGGTCATCGAGGCGGTGTTCAGCAATCTGTTTCTGGTCAGCAAAAACGAGCTGCTGACGCCCACCCTTGAGCGCTGTGGCGTAGCCGGCGTGATGCGCAGTGTGTTGCTGGAGCAGGCCGCATCGCTTGGCATCGCCGTTGCAGTGCGTGATATCTCCTATGCAGAGCTGCTGACGGCTAACGAAGTGTTCGTCTGCAATAGCGTCTATGGCATTTGGCCGGTACGCCATCTGGAACAGCAGAGTTGGCCGGTCGGGCCGGTCACCCGTAAACTGCAGACCATTGCTCGCACGCTTTTGGAAGTACGATAGTGATACGTAAACTGATGATGCTGCTCAAGGGCGGCCTGCTACTCGCTGCCCTGCTGGTGGCGTTCGTGTTCTGGCAGCAACACCAGGCCATCCAGCAACCCTTGCAACTGGATGAAGAACGCTTGCTGGATGTGCCGGTCGGGTCAACCCCGGGCGGACTGCTCAACCGACTGGAGCGCGAGGGGGTGCTTGAAGGCGCCTTCTGGCTGCGTCAATACTGGCGCTTCAACCTGGCTGACCAAAGCCTGCACAGTGGCGAGTACCGGATGAGGCCGGGCATGACGGCCCGCGAGCTGCTTGAGCTGTGGATCAAGGGTGAGGTCGTGCAGTACAGCCTGACGCTGGTCGAAGGCTGGAACATTCGCCAGGTGCGCACCGCTCTGGCCGGCGAGGAAAAACTCAAGCAGACGCTGACCCAGCTCAGCGACGACGACTTGATGCGCCAGCTCGGTGAGCCGGGCATGCACCCCGAAGGGCGCTTCTTCCCAGACACCTACCGCTATGTGCGCGGCATGAGTGATTTCGACCTGCTCACCCAGGCCAACAAGCGCCTCAGGCAGGTGTTGGACGAGGAGTGGGCGCAGCGTGCCCAGGGCTTGCCTTACAAGGACGCCTACCAGGCGTTAATCATGGCGTCGATCATCGAGAAGGAAACCGGTGTGCCGGCAGAGCGCGGCGAGATTGCTGGCGTCTTTGTGCGGCGCCTGTCCAAGGGCATGCGCCTGCAGACCGATCCGACCGTGATCTATGGCATGGGCGAGCGCTACACCGGTAAGATTCGTCGCAGTCACCTGCGTGAAGCGACACCGTACAACACCTACGTAATCAATGGCTTGCCGCCCACGCCGATCGCCATGGTCGGGCGCGAAGCGATCCATGCCGCCTTGCAACCCGAAGACGGCAACAGCTTATATTTCGTGGCGCGCGGTGATGGAAGCCATGTGTTTTCGGCCACCCTCGAAGCGCATAATCGCGCGGTGCGAGAATTTCAGCTCAAGCGCCGGGCCGACTACCGGTCGAGCCCGGCCCCCGTCAGCAAGGACACTCCGTGAGCGGCCTGTTTATCACCCTGGAAGGGCCGGAAGGTGCCGGCAAAAGCACCAATCGCGAGTACCTCGCCGAGCGCCTGCGCAGTGCGGGGTTGCCGGTGCTGCTGAGCCGCGAGCCGGGTGGCACGCCGCTCGCCGAATGCATTCGCGAATTGCTGCTGGCGCCCAGCGACGAACCCATGGCCAGCGATACTGAGCTGTTGCTGATGTTTGCGGCCCGTGCCCAGCACCTGCAGCAGGTGATTCGCCCCGCTCTGGCCCAGGGGCAGATCGTGATTTGCGACCGTTTTACCGATGCTACTTATGCGTATCAGGGCGGGGGACGCGGGGTGAGCGAGGCGCGTATTGCCACGTTGGAAACCTTCGTGCAGGGTGATTTGCGCCCCGACCTGACCCTGGTGTTCGACTTGCCGGTGGAAGTCGGACTCGCCCGCGCGGCGGCCCGTGGCCGGCTGGATCGTTTCGAGCAGGAAGGTCGCGAATTCTTCGAAGCGGTACGCCAGGCCTATCTGCAACGTGCCGCACGCAACCCCGAGCGCTATCGCATCCTCGATGCCGCCCAGCCGCTAGCCGTGGTACAGCAAGCCCTTGATGCACTCCTGCCGCAGCTCCTGGAGCGCGCCCGTGGCTGAGCTGTATCCCTGGCAGGCCGACGTCTGGCAGCAACTGACCAGCCGGACCCAGCATGCCCATGCCTATCTGCTGCATGGAACTCCGGGAATCGGCAAGCGCGCGCTGGCCGAGCGCTTCATGGCGTTCCTGTTGTGCCAGCATCCTGTAAGCGGCCAGCCGTGCGGGCAGTGCAAGGCGTGTCTGCTGCTGGCCGCCGGCACCCATCCGGATAATTTCATCCTCGAACCCGAGGAAGCCGACAAGGCGATCAAGGTCGATCAGGTACGCCAGTTGGTGGATTTCGTGGTGCAGACGGCGCAGCTCGGTGGTCGCAAGGTCTTGCTGCTGGAGCCGGCGGAAGCGATGAACCTGAATGCCGCCAACGCGCTGCTCAAGAGCCTGGAAGAACCCTCCGGCAATACGGTGATGTTGCTGATCAGTCACCTGCCCAGCCGTCTGTTGCCGACCATCAAGAGCCGTTGCGTGCAGCAGGCCTGCCCGTTGCCGAATCAAGCGCAAAGCCTGGCCTGGCTGGATGAGGCTTTGCCTGCGGTGACCGCGCCTGTGCGCAGCGATCTGCTGGCGCTGGCCGGCGGTTCGCCGCTCAGAGCGCAGCGCCTGCATGCCCAGGGTGTGCTGGAGCAGCGCGCATTGGTGGTCGAAGGTGTGAAAAAACTGATCAAGCGCCAGCAAGGGGCCAGCCAGTTGGCCGATGCGTGGAATAGCGTACCGCTGCTCTTGGTGTTCGACTGGTTCTGCGATTGGGCGCAATTGATGCTGCGTTGTCAGCTGACCGACGACGAGCAGGGGCTGGGCGCGAGCGACATGGCCAAGGTGGTGCAGTACCTGGCCGGAAAGACGCCACAGCCGAAACTGTTGGCCATGCAGGACTGGTTGCTGGGGCAACGCCAGAAAGTAGTGGGTAAAGCCAACCTCAACCGTGCGCTGCTTCTCGAAGCCTTGCTGGTGCAGTGGGCGGCTCTGGTCGAGCGGCGCTAGAATCGGCCACCCATCCGTTCGCTAGGAGTCGCCATGAGCATGCCGCCGAATCTGGGGGCGCGTAACGGCATTCTGTCCCTGACCATCAAGGACAAATCCGTCCTGTACGCCGCCTATATGCCTTTCATCAAGAATGGTGGCTTGTTCATCCCCACCAGCAAGACCTATCAGGTGGGCGATGAGGTCTTCATGTTACTGAGCCTGATGGACGAACCGGAAAAACTGCCGGTGGCGGGCAAGGTGGTCTGGATCACGCCCAAGGGTGCCCAGGGCAACCGCGCGGCCGGTGTCGGCGTGCAGTTCAACGAAGGCGACAACACGGCGCGCAACAAGATCGAAACCTACCTGGCCGGTGCGCTGAAGTCGGACCGGCCGACGCATACGATGTAAGGCGCCTGTCGCTTTCGCTACAATGCGCGTCCTTTGTGTCTCGTCGAGTAGCGTTTTCCCATGCTGGTAGATTCCCACTGTCATCTCGATCGTCTGGACCTGACGGCCCATGAGGGTTCCCTCGATGCTGCGCTGGATGCAGCGCGGGCGCGGGGTGTCGGTCATTTTCTGTGCATCGGCGTCAGTGCCGACAATGCCGCCACGGTGAAAGCTCTGGCCGAGCGCTATGCCGATGTCGACTGCTCCGTGGGTGTGCATCCGCTGGATTTGCAAGCCGGGGCGCAGCCGACGCTGGACTGGCTGCTAGGCGAACTTGAGCATCCCCACGTAGTGGCAATCGGGGAAACTGGACTGGACTACCACTACCAGCCGGAGAGCGCCGATGTGCAGCAGGCCTCTTTCCGTCTGCACCTGGACGCTGCGCGCATCACCGGCAAGCCGGTGATCGTGCATACCCGAGAAGCTCGCGCCGATACCCTGGAGCTGTTGCGCGAGGCTGCCCTGCCGCAGGCGGGCGTCTTGCATTGCTTCACCGAAGACTGGGACATGGCTCGGGCTGCCCTGGATCTTGGCTTTTATATTTCGCTCTCGGGGATCGTTACCTTCCGCAATGCCGACGCGCTACGGGATGTGGCCCGTCGCGTGCCGGCCGACCGGCTGCTGGTGGAAACCGACTCGCCCTATCTGGCGCCCATTCCCCATCGCGGCAAACCCAATCTGCCTGAATATGTACGTGACGTGGCGGAGTTCGTCGCTCAGTTGCGAGGCGTTGCGTATGACACCCTGGCGGTGCAGACCAGCGAGAATTTTCAGCGATTGTTTCCGCTGGCGCGCGTGAAGGGTGCCTAAAAAAAAACCCGGTTTCGGGGGAAACCGGGTCAAGACCATTAGGAGTAAAACAAAAAAAGGCACGCATTCCAAAGTACCTTCAACCGCTGAGACATTTGGGGGGAAATGCCACAGTGGTGAAGGCAAGTATGGCCAGTACTGCCTGCCTTGCTGTTTTACACCGGCTTTTTTTTAAAAGTTTTTGGAATAGAACATCTGCTTCTAAGATCTTACCCGTCTGCCAGCTGGCTTAGCAGCCCCAGCGTCTCATCAAGAACCCGATCAGTGGTGTAGAAATGGGGTGACAGACGGATGCCTGCGCCCCGTTGAGCGCAAACAACCTGCTCAGCGGTCAAGCGATTGAACAGTTCCGCCTGTTGATGCCCAGCCAGGGTGAAATTCACGATGCCGGCACGTCGCTGAGGATCAAGCGGGCTGTGGAGCGTAATTCCTGGGATACGCAGCAAGCCTTCCTGCAGATGAGTCATCCGCTCGTTCAAGGCGTGGCTCACGTTGTTCATGCCAACTTCTTCCAGCAGCGATAGGCTGGCCTCCAGCGCCATGGCGCCGAGCATGTTTGGGCTGCCGCATTCGAAACGTCGCGCGCTGCGTGCCGGTTGCCAGTCTTGGCGCAGGTAGTCGCCGGGGTTTTCCAACATGTGCCAGCCATATTCATGCAGCTTCAACTGGTCGCGCAAATCGCTGCGGCAATAGAACACGCCCAGGCCTTCCGGGCCGAGCAGCCATTTATGGCCATCGGCCATGACGAAGGCGCACTGGCTGGCTTGCACGTCGAAGGGCAGGGCGCCCAGTTGCTGGATGGCATCGATGCAAAACAGTACGCCGCGGGTATCGCAACCCTGCCCGAGGCGTGGCAGATCCAGGCGGAGCCCGCTGGCGTATTGCACCGAACTGATCGACAGCAAACGGGTGCGCGGTCCGCAGGCGGCCAGCAATGCGGCTTCCGGATCCGGGCAGGCCAGGCTGACTTGGATGACTTCCACACCCTGCGGAGCCAGGGCCTGCCAGACGACGCGGTTGGAGGGGAATTCCTCATCACTGATCACCACCTGATCGCCAGGCCGCCAATCGAGGCCGAAGGCCACGAAAGACAAGGCCTCCGAGGTGTTTTTCACCAGGGCGATGTCATTCCTGGAAGGCGCGTTGAGCAAACGCTGCAGGCGTTCGCGCAGGCGCGTCTCCACGCGCAGCCAATCGGGGTAGTCCCGGGCGCCGATCTGGCTGTTCTGTTCGGCGAACGCTCGCACGGCGAGTGCGGCGCGTGTGGGCCAGGGAGCGACGGCGGCGTGGTTCAAATAACGCAGCCCATCGGGTTGGGGAAATTCTTCCTGCAGATCAAGCATGAGGGTTGCTCCATACAATTTGCTGCGTGTCAGGCATAATAGCCCGCTTCAAATAGAGCTTATCCAGTCCTTTTATGCAGAAAGAACCCCGCAAGGTCCGTGAATTTCGTCGCCGCGAACAGGAAATTCTTGATACAGCCCTCAAGCTGTTTCTCGAACAGGGCGAGGACAGTGTCACCGTGGAGATGATTGCCGATGCCGTAGGTATTGGTAAGGGCACCATCTACAAGCACTTCAAGTCCAAGGCCGAGATCTATCTGCGCCTGATGCTCGACTACGAACGCGATCTCAACGAGCTCTTGCTGTCGGATAACGTCGATCGGGACCGCGAAGCCTTGTCGCGTGCCTATTTTGAATTTCGCATGCGCGACCCGCAACGCTACCGGCTATTCGATCGTCTGGAAGAAAAAGTGGTCAAGGGCCACCAACTGCCGGATATGATCGAGCAGCTGCACGCGATTCGCGCCTCCAACTTCGAGCGTTTGACGCTGCTGATCAAGGGGCGCATCACCGAAGGCAAGCTGGAAGATGTGCCGCCATACTTTCACTTCTGTGCGGCCTGGGCGCTGGTGCATGGCGCTGTAGCGCTGTATCACTCGCCGTTCTGGAGCAACGTCCTGGAAGATCAGGAAGGCTTCTTTCAATTTCTCATGGATATCGGCGTGCGCATGGGCAACAAGCGCAAGCGCGACCCGGAATCGCCAGCCAATTGAAACGCCTAGCCTTCATTCGCCACGCGCAGCACGCCTGATAACGCTCCCACCGGGCATGGCGCGGAAGCTGCATCGTGCCTCTTTTTGCCGGTTTTCCGGCGCCGGGCAGTGGAGAGTCGAGTATGCATAGATGGGTCGTGGTGTCGGTGCTGGCAATGGCACTGAGCGGCTGCATGAAGGTCAGTGATATGGCGGGGAGCGCACGCCATCACCTGGGCGACGTCGGACTGCTGGATCACAGCGAGACACAGCGTGCCAGCTCCCGGCGTTTGCAGGCCGACTCCTTCATCTATATTGCCCAAAGCCCGTTCATGCCGTCGCAAGAACGCCAGCGGGCCAATGCGGTGGCCGAAGAGGCCTACCGTGGCTTTGTCGAGTATTTCCCATTGGTGCGCCATGCCGACACGCCGATTGGTTTGCAGCAGGCGCGCAGGCAGGCCATGGACAGCGGCGCGCATTACCTGCTGTATGGCCGTCTGGCAGTTGCGGATGACCGTATCGGTACGGTTGGCGAGTGGGAGGATCAAGAGTCTCTGAGCCGGCTGGGGGTCGACAGCGGTGTGGTGCAGTTGATGCTGCTGGAAGCCGCCACGGGGTATCTGGTCGATACCGTGCGCATCCGTCCGCGCGGTGGGCTCTTGACGATGTACGGCACTACGCCGGAGGAGCTGCTTGGGGCGCCGTTGCGTCACTATGCGCGTAGTCTTCTGGGATTGAACTGAAGAGGGTCGAATCCATGCACGAGAGCGCAAAGGTCACGGATCTGCTAGCCCAGTTGCCATCGGGCGAGCAAAAGGGTTTGCCGCCCGTCCACCTGTGGAATCCGCCATTCTGTGGCGATCTCGACATGCGCATCGCGCGGGATGGCACCTGGTTCTATCTGAGTACACCGATTGGACGCAAGCCCATGGTCCGCTTGTTCTCCACCATCATTCGCCGCGATGGTGACGATTACTTTCTGGTGACCCCGGTGGAGAAGGTCGGCATCCGGGTCGATGACGCACCTTTCGTGGCGGTTACGCTGCAGGTGGAAGGCTCCGGTGAACAGCAAATCCTGCGCTTTTCCACCAATGTCGACGACGACGTGGTGGCTGGTCCCGAGCATGCCCTGCGCGTTGAGCTGAATGAGCAGACCGGCGAGCCGTCTCCCTACCTGCATGTGCGGACCAATCTGGAAGCGCTGGTTCATCGCAATGTGTTCTACCAACTGGTGGACTTGGCGGTGGAGCGTGAAATCGACGGCAGCCCGTGGCTGGGCGTGTGGAGTGGCGGGGAGTTTTTCCCCATCGGCCCGCTTTAAGAGCTTGCACCGCGGGATAGCTCCGCAGGATGGCGTTAAGCGTAGCGATACCCATCGTGTGGTGTGACGCTAATGGTGTCGGGCGATGCCACCGGTGGGCAGAACGCTTGGCTGGCGCCCAACCCTCTACGCATCACTCTGCGGCAACGGCAGGCGCAGAAGTACCCGCAAGCCGCCCAGCGGGCTGCGCTGAAATTCCAAGTGACCCTGCCAAGCCTCGACAGTGTCACGCACAATGGCCAGTCCCAGGCCATGGCCCGGCATTTGTTCATCCAGCCGAACGCCACGGCTGACTAATCGCTCACGCTCCGTCTCGGGAATCCCCGGGCCGTCATCGTCGATGGTGATCAGCAGCCCTGCAGGTTCCTGGCGAATGGTCAGGCTCACTTGGCTGTTGGCCCATTTGCAGGCGTTATCCAGCAAGTTGCCGAGCACTTCCAGTACCTCTTCACGTTCCCAGGGCAGGCGCAGGCCCGGGGGTGTGTCGTGGCTGAGGTCGGTCAAATGCGGATGCAGCAGGCGCAACGTGGCCAGCAAGGGGGGGAGTGCGGTTGTGCAGTCAAAGTGCGCAGCGGGTAGGACATCGCCGGCCAGCCGTGCGCGGTTCAGCTCGCGGACGAGCCGCTGCTGGATCTGTTCCAATTGATCCTGTAGCTGGCTGCGCACGTGGGGGTGGTCATCCAACTCCGGGCGTGACGCCAGGCTCAGCAGGACGGCCAAAGGCGTTTTCAAGGCGTGGCCGAGATTGCCCAGGGCATCGCGCGAACGCTTCAGGCTGTTTTCGGTGTGGTCCAGCAGGCGGTTGATCTGGGTAACCAGCGGCTCCAACTCCTGGGGTGCCGATTGCTCCAGGCGCGCGCGCTGGCCTTGTTGCAATTGCTGGATTTGCTGGCGGGCTTCTTCGAGCGGGCGCAGCGCGCGGCGGATGTTCAGGCGTTGCAGCAGCAAAATAAGCAGCAAGGCGCTGCAGCCCAGCGCGACGATGAGCCCCTGGGCACGCAGCGAGGCTTGAAGGATCGGTGTGTAATCCTGGGCCACGCTGATGCTTACCGGTTGGCCAAAGCGCTGAAAGTCAGCGCGGTAGATGAGCAGTTTCTGCTCTTCAGGGCCTGGGACCAAGGCAGGGTTGAGCCCGGCACTGGCCGGTTTGTCGAGCGAAAAATCCCAGGCCGAGCGTGAGCGCCAACGCTGGTCACCCAGGTCGATGCGAAAGTAGCTGCCGGACCATGGACGCTGATAGCGGGGTGACAGGCGTTGCTCGTTGAGTTGCGGACCATTGGCGCCACGGCTCAGCGCTGTCAGCAGAATCTCCGCTTCTTCGCGCAGATTGCCTTGCAGGTAACGCCGCAGGCCAAGGTCGAACAGCCAGAGGCTGCTTTGCGCGGTGATCACGCCCACCACCAGCAGAATGCCAAACAGGCCAAGACCCAAACGACGCTGAATGGATTTCATCTGAGCAGTCCGACGAAGCGATAGCCCTGTCCGCGACGCGTCTCGATGATGTCCTTGCCCAGCTTGCGGCGCAGGTGATTGACATGCACTTCGATCACGTTGGAGTCCGGTTCGTTTTCTCCATCATAGAGATGCTCACTCAGGTGCGTTTTGGACAGCAAGCTGTCGGGCTTGAGCATGAAATAGCGCAACAGGCGAAACTCGGCAGCGGTCAGTTCAATGACCTCGCCCCGAGCGCTGACGCACTGGCGCGACTCATCGAGCTGCAGTCCGGCAACCTCCAGCTGAGGGCTGTTGTCCTTGCCATGGGCACGGCGCAGCAAGGCCTGCAGGCGCAGAAACAGTTCGTCGGGGTGAAAGGGTTTACCCAGGTAATCATCGGCGCCTGCCTTGAGTCCCTCGATGCGCTCCGCCCAGGAATCCCGGGCGGTGAGAATCAGCACCGGTGTGCTCAACCCCTGGGTGCGCCATTCACTTAGAACATCCAGACCGGGGCGGCCTGGCAGACCCAGGTCAAGAATGATCAGGTCATAGGGCTCGGATAGGCCCTGATAGGCGGCATCGCGCCCATCGGCCAGCCAATCGACGGCATAACCCTGGCGGGTCAGGCCGGCCAGCAATTCGTCCGCCAGTGGAACGTGGTCTTCGACCAGCAAGAGCCGCATCAGTCCTCCTCGTCTTCCAGTATCTGACCATCGCGCGCATTCAGCTTCAGTTCCCGCACCAGGCCGTGTGCCGTCACTAGCTCGACGTCGTATACCAGAGTGTCTTTTTTCTCTTCGAGTTCGACTTCCAGCAGGCGGGCGCCTGGGTAGCGCTGCAGAACCGGGGCCAGAAGCTGTTCCAAAGGAAGGATCTGACCGGACTCGCGCAGCCGCAGTGCCTCATCCTGATGGATATCTCGCGCCGTGGCTGTACAGCTAAGTAACAACGCGCACAGCACGGTGTAGAGCGTCCTGGTATTCAAGCGCCGTTTTGCGGGCGCCGGTGTTTGTTGACTCCGGTAGTGGGAGCGTGGGTCGGAATATTGCCTAGGTGGACAGATTTTCATGTGAGTCAGGCATCTTGGAAATAATCGTGGCCGATAACCAGGTTAACGCGCAGGACTTAAACAAAGCTGAAATCGGCCGAGGCTCGAGCGACGCGTAGATTTTTGACTGGATAAACAACAGTTTGCTGACGTGGGACAGTACATCTGCGGCGAGTCGGAGGTAGGATCGAGCGAGTTACGCAGCGCGTCTTTTGTCTCGAAAGATGCATATGGATAGTTTCTGACGGAGATTTATATGCAGTTCAGCAGAAGAACATTCCTTAAAACCACAGTGGCCTCGGCAGTGGCCGCGCATGGCGTAAGCTGGTTCGGTGCTGATGAGGTCTTCGCCGGTGACACTGTGACCATTCCCAGCGCCAGTCACTGGGGACCCTTCAGAGCGGTCGTCAAGGATGGCGTTCTGATTGGGGTTCAGGCTGTGCCGGAACTCGATGCCATGCCCACCAAGATGCTCACCCAGGGCCTGCTTGATCGGGTTTACGACAAGACCCGGGTTAAATACCCAATGGTGCGCAAGTCCTACCTGGCCGATCCCATGGGTGACACCAAGCCGCATTTGCGTGGCAAGGAACCTTTTGTGCGGGTCAGTTGGGAACAGGCATTGGCTCTGACGGCCAACGCTATTCTGACCACGGCTGAAAAACACGGCAACCAGGCGCTGTTCAGTGCCTCCTATGGTGGCTGGTCCCATGCCGGCCTGCTGCGTCCGCAGGTGCTGCAGGGTCGCCTGTTCAACCTGATTGGCGGCCATTCCGTAACCACCGGCGACTATTCCGGCGGAGCTGCGCAAATCTGCCTGCCGCATATTATCGGCGATATGGAAGTCTATTCACCACAGACTGCCTGGTCGGTCATTGCTGAAAAGACCGAAGTCATGGTCTGGCTCGGTTGCGACCCCTGGAAGAACAACCGGGTCGAATTTACCGTTGCCGACCATCAAATGTACCCGCGCTGGAAGAAGATCAAGGAACGCGGCGTTAAGTTTATTTCCATCAATCCGCAGTACACGACGACTGACGTGGAGATGGATTCGGAGTGGGTGAAGATCGTCCCCAATACCGATACGGCCCTGTTTTTGGCCATGTCGTATCACATCTACACGACTGGCAAGTACGATAAGGCTTACCTGGATAAATATACGGTCGGCTTTGACAAGTTCCTGCCCTACCTACTGGGTAAGGATGCCGACGGCACCCCACCAAAAACGCCTGAATGGGCGGCGCCGATTACCGGAATTCCCGCCAGCAAGATCATCGAAATGGCGGAGCTGTTTGCCAGCAAACGTACGCAGTTTGCTGTGGGCTGGTCGTTGCAGCGTGCCCATCATGGCGAAATGCCCCATTGGGCCGCCATCAACTTCGCCGCCATGCTGGGCAAAATCGGCAAGCCGGGAGAGGGTATCGGTTTCAGCTGGCATTACGGTGGCGGCGGCATGGCGCAATCCACCAAGGTCATGCCGATTGGCATTCCCCAGGGTCGCAACCCGCTGACCACGCGTTGCCCGGCCTCGCGCATCAGTGAGATGCTGCTCAATCCAGGGAAAAAATATACGCGCGACGGCACCGAGGATGTCTATCCGAACGTGAAGCTGGTGTACACCGCCGGCAACAACGTGCTGTCCCACCAGCAGGACACCAACGAACTGCTGCGTGCCCTGAATCAGCAGGTGGAAACCTATATTTGCCAGGACCCGTGGTGGTGTGCGTCGTCGCGCTTTGCCGATATCGTCTTGCCTGCCACGTCGGCGCTGGAGCGCGACGACATTAGCTCCGGCGGCACGTATAGCAATGACAAGATCTACGCCATGCGCAAGGTTATCGAGCCCTATGGCGAGAGCCTGGATGACTTCGAGATCTTCAAGCGACTGGGCGACTTGATGGGCGTGGGCTATCAGTTCACCGAGGGGCTGACGGTTCGGCAGATTCTGGAGAACGCCTATGCCCATGCCAATCCCGGTATTCCTTTCGAAGAGTTCTGGGAAAAAGGCTATGTAAAGCTGGATGTGCCGGAGCAAATGCAGAGCTGGGTGCGTCACGGCGACTTCTATACGGACCCCGTGAAGAATCCGTTGCATACGCAATCGGGCAAGATCGAGCTGTTTTGCGAGGTCATCAACAAGGCGAATGTTGCGGATTGCCCGCCCATCCCCAAGTTCCTCGAGCCGGTCGAGTACCTGGGCAATGCCAAGCCGGGACAGGTGCATGTGGTCAGCCCGCACCCGTTCAATCGCCTGCACTCGCAAATGGCCAATACCAGCGTTCGCCACGAGGAGCACATTCAAGGGCGCCAGCATGTCCTGATCAGCGTCGAGGACGCCAAGGCAAACGGCATCAAGGATGGCGATCTGGTGGAGCTTTACAACAAGCGTGGCACGGTGATCGCCGGGGCGCGGGTGACTGACCAGATCATGAAAGGCGTTGCCAGCCTGGAAGAGGGGGGCTGGGTGCAGTTCGACTCCAAAGGCCGCTGCAACAGCGGTTCGATCAATGTCATCACCACCAGCATCGCCGCCAGTGGGCTGAGTCAAGCCACCAGCGCCAATACCTGCATTGCCAGCTTGAAGAAATGCACGGACCCTGAATCCGAGAATCGCGCGTTCGAGCCGCCGGTCATCGAGGAGGCGAAAAACCTGGCCATTGATCTGGCGGCGATGAACCTGGTGACCCGTGCCCATGCACTGAAGGGCGCGACCTTGGGTGCGATGGGTCCGGGAGAAAAGCTCTTCTACGGGCGGTGCACGCTATGTCACGTGGCGCGTGAGCCGGGCGATTACACGATGAGCCAATGGATGGGCATCACCCAAAGCATGTTCCCACGTGCGGGCTTGAATGACAGTGAGCAGCAGCTGGTGCTGAAGTTCCTGTCGGAAAACGCCAAGGATGCGGTAGCGCCGTAAGTCGACAATGGGCGGCTGGGGTCGTAGGACTAGACCCTGGCCACGCCGCTAAACTCAATCACGAACGGCACAAACGAAACAGGGCGCTCTCCATTGGAAAGCGCCCTGTTTTTGTTGCGGTATGCCGCCTTACATCACATGTTGGGGTAGTTCGGGCCGCCTGCGCCCTCGGGTGCTACCCAGGTGATGTTCTGCGCGGGGTCCTTGATATCGCAGGTCTTGCAGTGTACGCAGTTCTGCGCGTTGATCTGGAAGCGTTTGCTGCCGTCGTCATTGCTGACCACTTCATAGACGCCGGCCGGGCAGTAGCGCTGCGCGGGCTCGTCGTATTTCGGCAGGTTTTGCTCGATCGGAATGCTCGGGTCACTCAGCTTGAGGTGAATCGGCTGATCTTCCTCATGGTTGGTGTTGGAGAGGAACACCGAGGACAGCTTGTCGAAGCTCAGTTTGCCGTCCGGTTTCGGGTAGGCGATCTTCGGGCTCTCGGCAGCCGTCTTCAGGGTGGCGTAATCCGGTGTGGTGTCACGCAGGGTGAAGGGGATCTTGCCGCCGAACCAGTTCTGATCCACGTAGTTGAAGGCGCCACCCAACAGCGTGCCGTATTTGTGAATCGCCGGGCCGAAGTTGCGGCTGCGGAACAGTTCGTCGTACAACCAGCTGGCCTTGAAGGCTTCGACATAGTTGTCCAGCTTGTCACCGCCTTCGCGACCGGCGGCCAGGGCTTCGGCGATGGCATCTGCAGCCAGCATGCCGGATTTCATGGCGGTGTGGCTGCCCTTGATCTTGGCGAAGTTCAGCGTGCCCAGGTCGCAGCCGATCAGCGCGCCGCCGTCGAACACCATCTTCGGCAGCGAGTTCAGGCCGCCCTTGCAGATGGCGCGGGCGCCGTATGACACGCGCTTGCCACCTTCCAGGTACTGAGCGATCACCGGGTGATGCTTGTAGCGCTGGAACTCGTCAAACGGCGACAGGTGGGGGTTGGAGTAAGACAGATCGACGATCAGGCCGACCACCACCTGGTTGTTTTCCAGGTGATAAAGGAACGAGCCGCCGGTGTTCTCGCTGCCGGTGATGTCCAGCGGCCAGCCGGCCGTGTGTACCACCAGGCCTTGCTGGTGCTTGGCCGGATCCACGTCCCAGATTTCCTTGATGCCGATGCCGTAATGCTGAGCGTCGGCGTCGGAGTCGAGGTTGAAGCGTTTGGTCAGCTGTTTGCCGATGTGGCCGCGGCAGCCTTCGGCGAACAGCGTGTACTTGGCACGCAGTTCCATGCCCGGGGTGTACATGCCGTCCTTGGGATTGCCTTCACGGTCTACGCCCAGATCGCCCGTGACGATACCGCGCACCACGCCCTTCTCGTCGATCAATGCTTCCTGAGCGGCGAAGCCCGGATAGATTTCGACGCCCAGGTTTTCGGCCTGCTGGGCCAGCCAGCGACACAGGTTACCCAGGGAAATAATGTAATTGCCCTCGTTGTGCATGGTCTTGGGCACAAAAAGATTGGGCACTTTGCTGGCGCTGGTGGCGCTTCTCAGCATATAAATGTCGTCGCGAACGACGGGGGTATTCAGCGGAGCGCCGAGTTCCTTCCAGTCTGGGAACAGTTCGTTCAAGGCGCGCGGCTCGAATACTGCGCCGGAGAGAATGTGGGCGCCGACCTCGGAACCCTTTTCGACCACGCAGACGCTGATCTCTTGACCCGCTTCGGCGGCCTTCTGTTTCAGTCGGCAAGCGGCGGACAGGCCCGCGGGGCCGGCGCCGACGACGACGACGTCGAATTCCATGTATTCGCGTTCCACAACGTTCTCCTGCTTCAAGGCTCTTTCGGTATTCTGGGGAGCTTTTATAAGGGAACCGGTCTGTTCCGGTCCAGGGTTGGCGCATTATATCCAGACCCTCGGGCAGCTCCAATACAAACGTTTGTTTGAATTTCGTCAAGCCCTGATAGAATCGACGTTAGCGGCCTTCCATGCGCTCGTTTCGCGTATTGACCGGATTTGGTGTTGCGGTCAAGATACGGGCGGTTTGCGGTCGCCGTATGGTTCGACAGTCGGTTCCGGCCGACATGCATCACTCGCCAGACCGTCTGGCGATATTCTATTCACCGGAGATAACGAGGAATCCATGAAGGTTCTTGTAGCTGTCAAACGAGTGGTCGACTACAACGTCAAGGTTCGCGTCAAGGCGGACAACTC
>CAYPFO010000054.1:0-26221 GCA_964410065.1 uncultured Pseudomonas sp. | reverse complement strand
TCGTCGGCCCGGAAGCGCCGCTGGTGAAGGGTGTGGTCGATCTGTTCCGCACCCGTAAGCTGGACATCTTCGGCCCGACGGCGGCAGCCGCCCAACTGGAAGGCTCCAAGGCGTTCACCAAGGACTTCCTGGCTCGGCATGACATCCCGACTGCCGATTATCAGAACTTCACCGAAGTCGAACCGGCGCTGGCCTACCTGTGCGAAAAAGGCGCACCGATCGTCATCAAAGCCGACGGTCTGGCGGCGGGCAAGGGGGTGATCGTCGCCATGACCTTGCAGGAAGCCGAAGACGCGGTGCGTGACATGCTCTCTGGCAATGCCTTCGGTGAGGCTGGCTCGCGCGTGGTGATCGAGGAATTCCTCGACGGCGAAGAAGCCAGTTTCATCGTTATGGTCGACGGCGAGAACGTACTGCCGATGGCCACCAGCCAAGACCACAAGCGCGTGGGCGATGGCGACAGCGGTCCGAACACCGGCGGCATGGGCGCCTATTCCCCCGCCCCGGTGGTCACCGACGCGGTGCACCAGCGCGTGATGGACGAAGTCATCTACCCGACCGTGCGCGGTATGGCCGCTGAAGGCAACGTCTACACCGGCTTTCTGTATGCCGGTCTGATGATCGACCAGAACGGCACACCCAAGGTCATCGAATTCAACTGCCGTTTCGGCGATCCGGAAACCCAGCCGATCATGATCCGCCTGGAGTCTTCGCTGGTCCTGCTGGTCGAGGCCGCACTGGCCAAGGCGCTGGACAAGGTCGAAGCCACCTGGGATCCGCGTCCGACCGTTGGTGTGGTACTGGCTGCCGGCGGCTATCCGGGTGACTACACCAAGGGTGATGTGATCGAAGGCCTGGACGCTGCAGCCCAGCTGGACGGCAAGGTCTTCCATGCCGGCACTGCGTTGAATGCTCAAGGCCAGGTGGTCACTGCCGGCGGTCGTGTACTGTGCGCCACGGCCATTGGCAGCAGCGTGGCCGATGCCCAGCAGCAGGCGTACCGCCTGGCGGAGAAGATTCGCTGGAACGGTTGTTTCTACCGCAGCGACATTGGCTACCGCGCCATTGCCCGCGAGCGCGGAGAAGGCTGAGCCACTGGCGAACATCGCCACTCAAAAGGCCCCGCTTGATGCGGGGCCTTTTCGTTTATCCGGCACTCAGTGCCAGTTGCGCAGGTCTCGGTCCTTGGTTTCCGGCATCAGGAACAGGCCGATAAAGAACGTCATCATCGCCACGATGATCGGGTACCAGAGTCCGTAATAGATATCGCCCGTCGCCGCCACCATGGCGAAAGCGGTGGTCGGCAGGAAGCCGCCGAACCAGCCGTTGCCAATGTGATAGGGCAGCGACATGGCCGAATAGCGGATGCGCGTTGGGAACAGTTCGACCAGCATCGCCGCGATGGGACCGTAGACCATGGTCACGAACAGCACCAGAACCGTCAGCAGCACGACCACCATGGGTTTGTTGATTTGCTCAGGATCCGCCTTGGCGGGATAGCCGTGGCTGCGAATCGCCTCGGTCATGCTCGTGTTGAACGCGTCGCCTCGGGCTTTGAATTCATCGGCGGGTAGGCCGGCTCCCGCAAACGAGGTAATGGTCTGCTCGCCGATTCTGATGCTCGCGACAGTACCCGCCGGCGCCGCTTCGTTGGAATAGTTCACCGAGTTGCGGGCCAGGAAGCTCTTGGCGATATCGCAGGAGGTCACGAACTTCGAGGTTCCCACCGGGTTGAATTGGAACGAGCACTCGCTTGGGTTCGCCACCACGGTCACCGGCGCGCTGGCTTGCGCCTGTTCCAGCGCGGGGTTGGCGTAGTGGGTGATCAGGGTGAACAGCGGGAAATAGGTCAACGCCGCGACCAGGCAGCCGCCCAAGATGATCGGCTTGCGACCGATCTTGTCGGACAACCAGCCAAACACGATAAAGAAGGGCGTGCCGATCAACAGCGAGAGCGCGATCAGGATGTTCGCCGTCGCACCGTCCACCTTCAGCGTCTGCGTCAGGAAGAACAAGGCGTAGAACTGGCCGGTGTACCACACCACCGCCTGCCCCGCCGTCCCGCCAAACAGGGCGATCAGCGCCACCTTGGCGTTTTCCCAGCGGCCAAAGGCCTCGGTGAGGGGCGCCTTGGAAATCTTGCCCTCCGCCTTCATTTTCTTGAAGGCTGGGCTCTCGCTCAGGCTCAGACGAATCCACACGGAAATAATCAGCAGCACGATGGACAGCAGGAAGGGAATACGCCAACCCCAGGCCGCGAACTCTTCCTCGCCAAGCCAGGTGCGCGTGCCAAGGATGATCAGCAGCGAGAGGAACAAGCCGAGCGTCGCGGTTGTCTGGATCCACGATGTGTAGAATCCTCGCCGGCCGTGCGGTGCGTGTTCGGCGACATAGGTAGCGGCGCCGCCGTATTCACCCCCGAGCGCCAACCCCTGGAACAGACGAAGGGCAATGAGGATGACAGGCGCCGCCATGCCCCACGTCGCATAACTGGGCAACACACCGACAATAAAAGTCGACAGACCCATGATCGTGATGGTGATGAGGAAGGTGTACTTGCGCCCGACCAGATCGCCTAGCCGACCGAAGAAGATCGCACCGAATGGCCGCACCGCAAAACCGGCCGCAAAGGCCCCGAGTGCGAAGATGAAGGCTGCCGTAGGGTTGATCCCTGAGAAGAACTGCGCCGCGATAATCGCTGAGAGCGATCCGTACAGATAGAAGTCGTACCATTCGAAAACGGTACCCAAGGAAGAAGCGAAAATGACTTTCCTTTCCTCCGCCGTCATGGCTCTGGCCGGTGGGTGATCGGCCTCCAGCGTTGCGTCGCTCATGGTGCCTCCAGGACGCCAACGGGCAAGCGCGGGATCGCCCTGTGCCGGACGTCTTTTGTGGTTGTTCTCGACGAAAAAGCCTAGTTGTCTTCAGGCGAGGCAAACCCCTAATAACACCGCTGTTCCCTTCCGATCCCGATTAAACGCAACAGCTCAAAAAAACAGCCAGGCGGTGCCTCTGCAACGCTCGCGAATCAGCGCTTTAAACACGTGTCCGAGCGGACAAAACAGAGTGTTGGCGCTGCAGCAAGCGCGTGCCTGCCTCGGGTTGTAGCGAATCCGCAGAAAAAAGCAGCCCTGGCGCTTACCCATACGCAACTGGCCTTTGCCCAACCTAAGTATGGTGACCAGCAAGATACGTGCGCCTCGCAAAAAAACCGTGATAAAGGCGGATTAATATCTACCTCTCCTTGTTACAGCGATTCTAGTCGCGGCTATAATCGGGCATATTTTTTTGCTGGATGCTCTTAGTGCCCAGGCTCAGGACCGCCATTGCCTTTCTCTTCGGCCTGCTGCTAATTGCTTGGGCATCACTGGGCCTTTCAGGGCCCGCCATGGCTTCCGGCATCCCTTTCAGTGATGCGGCCCTTGCTTCTGCGCAGCCAGCCCCGAAGACGTGGGAACTGTTCGTCGACGCTACAGCCGAACTGGAGCTGGAGCAGGTCCTTTCACGACATTCCCAGTTCCGGCCGCTAAAGCTGCAAGCCCTGACCCACCCGCCCACACGCAGCGCGATATGGCTGCATGTTTCCGTTCCGCCGCTCAGCCAGCCTCATTGGCTGTGGCTATTTGCCCCTTATTTGCAACATGTCGACTTCTACCTGCTCGAAGACGGCCATCTGCAACAGGAGATCCGCACCGGCGAGCAGCGGCCCGGAACCGCTCAGCCCCACACCAACCCCTATTACTTTTCCTTGCCCAACGACACCAGGTCACGGGACGTTTACCTGCGTATCACCTCCGCGCACACCTTGATGGCCTGGTTCAGCATCCTGGACGGACCTATGGTGCGTGATCAGGGACACCCCATATTGCTGTTTGGCGCCTTGTTCGGCGCGCTGGCCATCTTACTGGTCTATTGCCTGATTCGTGGCCTGAGTACCCGCACCGCCTCCTATGGCTGCCTGGTCGCACTGCAAGCGAGCCTGCTGCTGGGGCTGGCCTCTCATCTGGGCTTGCTGCACCTGCTTCCCGGAACCGGCTGGCAAGCACAGGTCAATGCCTTTACCAAGTTGCTGGGCGGGCTGAGCTTACTGGGCCTTGCCCTGAGCGCCTTCGCACCCCGCCGAGGCCACTGGCGCACCCTATTGAAAATAGAGTTACTGGCAGGCCTTGCGCTGGCCACGCTCATGTTTTTCGAGCCACGGCCCTGGCACTCAACCCTGTTGCACGGCTTGCTGCTGGTAGTCTCGTTGAGCGTGTGCAGCCTGGCGGCTTCGCGCTGGCATCGAGGCTATTTGCCGGCACGCTTGGTCTTTTTCGCCATGCTGCTGTTCAGCGGCACGCTGATGTTTTTTATTCCTGCGCTTCTTGGCTACCTGCAACTGCCCTTCGGGTTATTGATCGTTGCCGTGTATGGCGTCGCCGCGCTCAGTAATCTTCTGCTGTACCACGCCTTGGTAGAACGGCAGCAGCTGATCGAGCAAACCGCCGCCACTGTGCATACGAGGACAGCCGTCACCGACGCGGAGCTGCGTACCAAAGCAGATTTTCTCGCCAAGATCAGCCATGAAATCCGCACTCCCATGAATGGGGTCCTGGGCATGAGTGAACTGCTGCTGGGCACCCAATTATCGACCCGGCAACGCGACTATGTGCAGACCCTGCACAGTGCGGGCAACGAGCTCCTCATTCTGATCAATGAAATCCTGGATATCACCAGACTGGAAACCGGAAACATCGAGCTGGAAGACGTGCAATTTGATATTCACGCCTTGCTCGATGATTGCCTGACCATCTTCCGTAACCAAGCTGAACAGCAGCAGGTCGAGCTGATCAGCTTTGTGCAACCACGCGTGCCACAGGTCATCTCCGGTGATCCCACCCGATTGCGTCAAGTTCTGGTGAGCTTGCTGCACAATGCATTCAAGCAAACCGATACGGGCGAAGTCCTGTTGGTGGCCGCCCTGGATGAGGACGGTCTGACACCACGCCTGCGCATCGCCGTACAGGACAGTGGTCGACCCTATTCGTCAGAAGAACAAGACGCCCTGCTCACGACTCCCTTGCTCAGCCAGGACCTGCTTTCAACCCATAAGGCGGACGGACATTTCGGCCTGCTTATCGCGCGCCAGTTGGTGCAGCTCATGCACGGCCAATACGGAATTCAGGGCGGTACAGAACAGGGCAATACGCTGTGGCTGTCCTTGCCTCTGGATGAAGAGGATCTGGAGCAGCCAAACGCCAACCTTGAAGCGCCCCTGCAGAACATTCGCCTCTTGGTGGTGGACGACAACGAAACCTGCCGCAAGGTGCTGGTTCAGCAGTGCAGCGCCTGGGGCATGAACGTCAGTGCCGTGGCCACCGGCACCGAGGCCTTGGCCTTGCTGCGTACCCGTGCCCATTTGCAGGACGATTTCGATGTGGTGCTGCTTGATCAAGACATGCCCGGCATGACGGGCATGCAACTGGCTGCGCGAATCAAGGAAGATCCTTTTCTCAACCGCGACATATTGCTGATCATGCTCACGGGCCTAAGCAACGCGCCAAGCAAGATCATTGCTCGCAACGCCGGCATCAAACGCGTCCTGACCAAGCCCGTGGCCGGCTACACCCTGAAAACCACCATTGCCGAAGAGCTGATTCGACGCAACGGCGGGCATTCTGCACGTGGGTTTACCCAGGCGAGCGACGCACTGCCACTGCCTGCGGATTTCCGCATCCTGGTCGCTGAAGACAACAGTATTTCCACCAAAGTGATCCGCGGCATGCTGGGTAAACTCAACCTGCAGCCGGACACCGCCAGTAACGGCGCTGAAGCCCTGCAGGCAATCAAGGAAGGTCATTACGACCTGGTGTTGATGGATTGCGAAATGCCGGTATTGGACGGCTTTTCCGCCACTGAACAGCTGCGCGAATGGGAGCGTCGCGAACAGCGACCCCGCACGCCCGTGGTGGCCCTCACCGCGCATATCCTCAATGAGCACAAGGAACGCGCCCGCCAGGCGGGCATGGACGGACACATGGCCAAGCCTGTGGAACTCTCGCAATTGCGCGAAACCATCGAACACTGGGTGCTGGAAAGGGAGCTGCATCGCAACGCGCTGTCGTGAATGCCGCTCCGGCAGCGAAACAGGGCTCTGGAGTAAAACATGCGCAGCGCGCTGATTCACGGCAACGACGGACAGCCCGAGCTTTTGTCCGACTCCTGGGCTAAAATCGCGGCTGTTTTTCCCCGCCCCCCTCCGAGACTCTTGCAATGCTCGCCGAGCTGTTCAGTGTGTACCTGAGGATGCTGGTGCTTTACAGCCCCTTCTTCGTGCTGTCCTGCTTCATCAGTCTGTCCCGTGGTTATACCGTCAAGGAGCGCAAGCGCCTGGCCTGGCGCGTGGCTGCCGGCGTGCTGATTGCCAGCTTATTGCTGTACCTGTTCGGCCGCTATATCTTCGATTTGTTCGGTATCACCATCGATGCCTTCCGCATCGGCGCCGGCACCGTGTTGTTCATTTCGGCGCTGGGCATGGCCCAAGGCAAGGCTGTGGCCACCAGCGACAACGTGCAGCAGGACGTGACCATCGTACCGCTAACCATTCCGCTGACCGTAGGGCCGGGCACCATCGGCGCCCTGCTGGTCATGGGCGCGGGTGATCAGCTTTGGGATCAGAAGCTGATCACCATCGCCGCTCTGGGCCTGTCTGCACTTACTGTCGGCGCGATTCTTTATCTGTCGAACCAGTTCGAGCGGCTGTTGGGGGATCAGGGTCTGCAGATCGTCAGTCGGTTGATGGGCCTGTTCGTCTGCGCCCTGGCCGCGCAGATCATCTTCACCGGCGTGAAGAACTACCTGCTGGGCTGATCAGGCCTGGTTCAAGTAGGCGCGGTATTCCTCCAGGTAGTCACCGGCGAGCAGCAGTTTCTGCTGCGCTGCGAGCACCTTGCCGGCCATCTGAAAGAAGGAATGTTCTTCTTCCTCCAGGTGATGGTGAACCTTTTCCGAAAGCTTTTTCGCTTGGGCTAGCCAACTGGAGCTGCTCGGATCAGTCTGTTCCAGAGACTCGACCTGTTCATCCATCTCATGGTGTTCGGCAATTGCATGACGGGAAAGGGCCTGCGTCAGGTCGGCCTGTAACAAAGGAACGTAGAAATGCCGCTCTTCGGCCATCGCATGGGCCGCCAGTTCCTGCTTGAGCCGTCCGAACAGCTCGTGCCGCTCAGGACTGTCGCCCTGCGTGGCGAGCAGCTCGACGCACAGGGCGCGCTGAATTTCATGGCTCTGGCGCAGCGCTTCAAAAATGGTCATTGCGCATCTCCGGCGTGATCGGGTCACGTTGAGACTAGCTTGCTCCCTTCTTTGCAGCGGACCTCATTGCCGATTAACGCAACTGACTGTCCTTGCTGGCGCGGCGGTTATACAGACTGAAGGCGCCTTGGGCCTTGTCCTGCTCGCTCTGGCAAACGATGCACAACTGCACGCCTGGCACAGCCTCGCGCCGCGCTTGGGGAATGGGTGCGCCGCACTCCTCGCAGTCACGGCGACTCTCACCCCGTGGCAGTTGGTCGCGGGCACGCTGGATCGCATCCTCGATGCTGTTGTCGATCTGCTCTTGCACCGCCCCGTCGTTGGTCCACCCACCAGCCATAGCACCCTCCGCATCTATTACAGCTCTGGCAGGTATGGCCGAAACCAACCCGCCTGGCAAGCGCAGCGATCGGATGCAGTAGGAATCAGGTCGTCGCGGCGCTGCGCTGCACCCACACCGAAAACACGCCACTGGCAATGATCACGCCCATCCCGATCAGCCCGCCCAGATCAGGAACATGACCAAAGGTGATAAGGCCAATCAGTGCAGCGAAGACGATCTGTCCGTAGGTAAAGGGGGCCAGGGTGGCCGCACTGGCATAGTTGTAGGCAACGCTCAGCATCAGGTGCGCGACCATGGCCAACGCCCCCAGCGAGAGAATCATCAGGGCGTGGGTGGGCTCCGGGGTTTCCCAGACGAAGGGCAAAGCCAACCCGAACAGCAGCGTGCCGACCAGGCTGGACAGGTAATTGCTGGTCACCGGGTTATCGGTGGCATTCAAGCGTCGGGTCAGCAATTGGTACACACCAAAGCAGATAGCGGCGCCCAACGGCAACAGAATAGCCGGGGTGAACAACGCGCCGCCGGGACGCACGATGATCAACACGCCCACCAAGCCGAGCAGCACCGCGCCCCACTGGCCAAGGCTGATCTTCTCCTTGAGCAGCAGCACAGACAGTATCGTCACCACCAAAGGCGACAGGAACATCACCGCCGTGGCTTCTCCCAGTGGGATGTAACGCAGCCCAGTCAGCAGCAGGCCGCTGACTCCGGTCAGGCACAAGCCGCGAGCGAGCTGTAACCAGGGGCGTTGGGTGCGCACCAGGTTCAGGCCCTTGCGCGGCGCGAAAATCAGCGTCATCAAGAAAAACTGCGCGAAGTAGCGCGCCCAGACAATCAGAAAGACGGGATACAACACGCTCATTTGCTTGGAAATACCATCGTGGCTGGCCAACAGGAGGCCAGAACCGAGAATCAGCAAAACGCCGATTAGCGGATTTTTCGAAGAACTCATGGAAAATGACTCGAGAAGAAAGCAAGCAGGGTTATAGTTAGCTAGCTAAGTATAAGCGTTGAGCGATGCTATTTGCCAGTCCTCAGCCCTGGCAAGCACACAAGGCTTGCTATGGATCATGCGACAAGTCGCACGGCGCACCGTAGAATGCCTCGCCCCCGAAACAACGCCAGCTCACGACACCGGCTGACCGAGATTACGATGTACTCGATACGATTGATGACCGAAAACGACCTGCCCCAGGTTATGGAAATCCAGCAGCACGCCTACGAGGCTGCGGTACTGGAAAGCGAAAGCGTAATCCGCGCTCGACGCCGCAGCAGCCCACAACTGGCCTGGGTTGCCGAGGATGCAAACGGAGTGTGTGCCTACCTGTTCTGCTATCCGTCACAGGTTGGCCAGGTCACCCCGCTGGATGGCGATTTCAACAGCCCGACGGATGCCGACTGTCTGTATCTGCACGACTTGGCGGTGGCTCCTCGCGCTGCCGGGCGTGGAATCGGCCCAGCCTTGGTCAAACAGGCTCTGCAACAGGCACGGCGTCACCGGCTGCGCTATTCCGCGCTAGTCTCGGTACAAGACTCCCAGCCCTTCTGGTCGCGTCTGGGATATGCCGAACACGCTGAGCTGGAAGCACCCCACGCGGAACATCTGGCCAGTTATTGCATTCCCGCTACGTACATGGTGCGCCATCTCAATTGAAGTTCCTCACCGCAGGACACACGTGGTTACGTCCCAGTCGTCATCAACGGTTGAGGATCAGCGCATGCTTGGTAATACTGCGCCGCGATCCCCCACACCGCGAGGGGTCTTCCTCCTGCCAACTGTTGTTTGACAGGCATGCCTGTCTGTTTACATTGCATTCCGTGGAGCCTAACCCATGCTAAAGAGGAGCGATGTTGTCTGGAGCCTCGTAGGCCTTGGTGCGGTGATCCTGTCCTGCTTCCTGCTTTATCACGAAATTCGCGACATCTCTCTGGATGACCTGGCCGACAGCCTGCTGGCCATTCCGCTGAGCAAATGGCTGCTCGCAGCTCTGGCCACTGCCGGCGCTTATTACGCTCTGGCCTGGTACGACCGCATCGCCATTGCCCATCTGGGCAAAAAGATTTCCTGGTGGTTCATCACCCTCTGCTCGTTTACCACCTACGCGCTGGCCCACAACATTGGCGCATCGGTGTTTTCCGGCGCACTGGTGCGTTATCGCGCCTACCGGACCAAGAACCTCAGCCCGCAGGAAATCGGTCTGCTGATCGTGTTCTGCTCCTTCACCTTTACCCTTGGCGCCCTCTTCGCCGGTGGCGTGGTGCTGATCATCCGCCCCGAACTGATCCACCGTGTCGCCGATGTCGACTCGTGGCTGTCGATCGTCATCGGCCTGAGCCTGGTCGGGCTGGTCGGCCTGTACGTGCTGGGTGCCTGGCGCCAGCTCAAACCGCTACGCATTGGCAAGTTCAACATCGAATACCCACGGCTGAACATTGTCCGCAAGCAATTGATTGCCGGTCCGCTGGAGCTCGCCTGTGCCGCAGCAATTATCTATTTCGCCCTGCCCAGCGAAGCCAACCCCGGTTACCTGACGGTGCTCGGCGTCTTCCTGGCCTCCTTCTCGCTGGCCCTCCTGTCCCATGCGCCGGGCGGCCTGGGCGTATTGGAGGTCACGTTTCTGGCCGCCATGCCGGAATTCAGTACCACCGATGTGCTGGCTGCGCTGATCGTGTTCCGCGGCTTCTACCTGCTGCTGCCCTTTGCCCTGTCTCTGCTGGTGGTATTGGGTTTCGAGTGGACACAATGGCATCAGCGGCGGGAAGCAGCGCAACCCGGCTCGGCCGAGAAGTAACCGACCGCCGAGCCTGCGGTCGCTTCGCCTGAACGCCACTCTCGCCTACACTGCGCCCCCCGTTTTGACTGCGCAGACTGTTGATCCATGACTCTCGCCCTACCCGCCTGTGCCTGCGGCATCGATTTTGGCACTTCCAACTCTACCGTCGGCTGGCTACGCCCGGGCCAACCACCCTTGATCGCGCTGGAAGACGGCAAAGTCACGTTGCCTTCAGTGGTTTTCTTCAACCATGAAGAGCGCCGTCCCAGCTTTGGCCGTCTGGCTCTGCATGAATACCTGGATGGCTACGAAGGCCGTCTGATGCGCTCGCTGAAAAGCCTGCTGGGCTCCAAGCTGCTGAAAAGCGAAACCACCGTGCTCGGCAGCGCCGTGCCGTTCAAGCAGATTCTCGGCCTGTTCATCGGCGAGTTGAAAAAACGCACCGAAGCTGCCGCCGAGCGCAGCTTCGACCAGGTCGTGCTGGGCCGCCCGGTATTCTTTGTCGATGACGATCCCAAGGCCGATCAGGAAGCCGAAGACACGTTGGTGACCGTCGCCCACACGCTCGGCTTCAAGGACGTGTCCTTCCAGTACGAACCGCTCGCGGCAGCCTTCGACTACGAGTCAGGCATCGAGAAGGAAGAACTGGTCCTGATCGTCGACATTGGCGGCGGCACCTCGGACTTTTCCCTGGTGCGTCTATCACCGCAACGTCGACACAACGCCGAACGCCAGGGCGACATTCTCGCCACCGGCGGTGTGCACATCGGCGGCACCGACTTCGACAAGCAGCTCAGCTTGCAGGGCGTGATGCCCCTGTTCGGCTATGGCAGCCGGATGAAGAGCGATGCCCCGATGCCCACCAGCACGCACCTGAACCTGGCCACCTGGCACACCATCAACGCGGTGTACGCACAGAAACACCAGTTGGCGCTCAAGAGCATGCGCTACGACATTGTCGACACCGCCGGCATCGACCGCCTGTTCCGTCTGATCGAACAACGCGCCGGACATTGGCTGGCGATCCAGGTGGAAGACAGCAAGATCGAGCTCACCCATCAGGATCAGCGATCCATTGACTTGGCACGCCTCGAACCTGGCCTGAGCGCCGCACTCAGCCGACCTCTGTTCGAACAGGCCATTGATGCCCAATTGCAGCGCATCCGTACGGGTATCGAGGAATTGCTGACTCGTGCGGGCGTGAACGCTGGCCAAGTCGACACGCTGTTTTTCACCGGCGGATCCAGCAGCGTGCCGGCTCTGCGTGGCAGCGTCGCCAGTCTGCTGCCCAACGCACAGCTGGTGGACGGCGATAGCTTCGGCGGTATCGGCAGCGGCCTGGCCCTGGAAGCCTTCAAGCGCTACGGCTAAACGCGCGGCTGGAACGGCTCACTTATAACGAATGAGGGCTCCCCTTCCGAGGAGCCCGCATTCGTTTAATGGCCGTGGTGCATCATCCCACGCTGCGCGGGAGCGGACTGCGGTGCGTCGGCCTGCACGGCAACCTCGACGGTTACCTCGCCTGCTTTCTCAAAACGCAACGTCAACGGGAAACGCTCACCGGCCTGCATCTGGCGCGGCAGCTCAAAGAGCATCACGTGGTAGCCGCCCGGTACGAAATCCACCTGTTCGCCTGGCCCGATATCAACCACCGGCACGTGGCGCATCTTCATCAGGCCATCGACATGGGCATGCTCGTGGAGCTCAGCCTTGCCTGCCACCGGCGTACTGGCACCGAGCAAACGATCCGCCTCGCTCCCGGCGTTGTGCAACACGAAATAAGCGGCTGCGGCGGGAGCCGTGGGCGGCATGGCTCGCGACCAGGGATGGTCGATATGGATAGCGCCGACCTCATAGCTATTAGCCTGCGCCAGACCAGCAGCCAGCAGCAGAACAACGCTCAACAAACCTTTTTTCAGCGACATGGAAATTCCTCAAGGAGTAGCAAGAAGGAAAGAGGCCTGACGGCCGTTGTCTTCATTGCCACTTACGGGGCTCGAGGATGTTTCATCGGCCAACGCCGACGTGACGTTTTTTTACCGAGACGGCGTGCCACAAGTGGCGCGCGGCGGGCCGTGGATAGGCGCCATCCCGCATTTTGGCTTGTATCGCTGAGGACCGGCGTCTGACACAACGGACAACGCCAACTGTCCGCCTCTTCCTCCGCCACCCCCATGTCGCCCGGCCCTGAGCCGCTGGCTGAACAGAACGCCGCCTGCAGTCCACTTAGGGCCAACCCACCCGCCTGGCCATGGTGCAGGCCACAAAAGTGCAGGCTGAGCAAGACGCTCAGACAGAGCGTCCAGGCGAGCAACGGGTGGGGGTGGCGGAAGAAAGGCATGTGGCGACTTTAGCATTGCCGGGGGTGCGGGCAAATCGCCGCCGTGTAGCGCAATTGCCGCAGGTTTGGCCGGCGCAGCGTAACAGTACCTATTAAGAAACTCGATTGTCCGAGGCATGGACTACCGAGAGCTTTGGGGTGGGCTGCGGCAGGCCTGGCGCCTGGAAACTGCTGCCCTCTTGCCCCAGGTGAATTGGACGCTGATCTTGAGTCGGTGAGTAACGCTGTGCTTATGGCCAGAAACAAGGCCTGGCCAGTGGAGAAGCTCGAAGTTCTCCGGGGCTGAGGCGCTGGGCTTTTCAGGTCGAAGTCGGTTTCTTCGGTGGGTTTGGCATGAGAATGGCAAATCCCTTTAACTGCGCTCGCTTTGGGTACCCTCCGGCTCGCTCAACGTGCTGTTGAAGTAATCCAAAAAGCTTTGGCCCTGGGCAAGGGCTGGCTCGATTTCGGCGGTTTTCGCCAGGAGCGCGTTGCTGGGCTTGGCCCATTGCTCAGGCGGCATGGGTTGCGACCACTGTTCGATACTGGCGGGCATGGCCTTCATGCTGTAGCGGTGGTCCCACTCGGCAACCCAGTAGGGAAAGTGCCACCAGGTGACGATATTGCGCACGTACCAAAATGCCACGCCGAAGGCCGAGCAGTCGCCCTCACGGTAGGCCTCGCGCATGGATTCGCGTTCCTCATCAAAGGTGTGGCGGCCCTCGTAGGGGGCTTTGCCGGGGCAGAAGGCCGAGCCTTTTTCCATATACACCCGAATGGCTTCCCACTTGGACAGGCCGTGGGCCGGGGTCAGCACGCCCTGGTTGAGGAAGTGGGTCTTGTCGGTCTTCGGGTTGTCGAGGGCCATACCCAGGGTATAGGTTCTCATGATGCCTTCGCCCGTAGTGCCGGTACTGATCGAAACCCAGGCGACCAGCTCCTCCCACGGCTGGATGATCGGCTCATCCGAACCGTTCGGAAAATAACAAACCTCGCGACGCTGGCGGTTAAAGCGCATGGGCCGAGTACGGGCTTTTTGCAGGGTGGTACGGATGACGGCGGTGGCGCCAAAAATCGCAAAGAAGCCGCCGCCGTATAAGGCGGTTGTTGCAAGCGATGGCAAAATCCACAGCGCATGATTCATAAATGAACGTCCGTGAGGATCGCCGAACGCCATGGTTCCAGCAAGTAAAGGTCCAACGATCAAACACGCAATCAGAACGCACATTACCCCCCAAATCATCAGCTGGGTCTGGAAGGCTTTATTGAAGTTGCTTTGCCCCACATCGAGGTAGGTGTCGTTCACTTCCAGAAAATTGCCGCCCAGGTCCATCGGGGCATGCCCGGTAGGCAGCGGCAAGGGGGCCAGAAACAGCGCCTGGCCAGTGGCGAAGCTTCGAAGCTCGCCGGCGCTGGGTCGCTGGCTTTTCAGGTCGAACTCGGAGTCTGGGGATGCTTTGGCCATGGGGTTACTATTTAGCTAGCGGAAGGTTGGTCGAGGATACCCAGCGTAAGCGGCAGGTTGGGGGCATACGCAGTGCGCACGCGAAACCGAACATCGCCAACCCAGGCTTGCTGGTCAAAGGCCTGTGATCCTTCAGTGACAGACCACGACTTGCCTTGCGTCTCCCTGCCCTTGAAATACCTTACCCCCTATGGACATCGTCGAAATCACCCCCCTTGGGCGTGGCCTGGATGCCCTTGGCTTCCTGTCTGCGGTAGTAGGCCTCGATGCTCAGGCCGGGATCGATCCTTGCCTGGAGGATGCAGGGCTTCTCCTGCAAAGGGTAGGCCGCCAGTTTCTCGCGCAGTCGTTTGCCCTCCTTGCGTAGCCAGGCCTTGGCGTCGATATCACGCCAATAGCGTGGCGGACGCTTGGTCGCGGCATCGTGGGCGGCGGTTACAGGATCGAGGTGGCGGCTCTGCTCGAGCACCGGCAAATCCGGCAAGGGCTGCTGCACATCCATATAGCGCTGCAGGCAGTCCCAGAAAGCCAGCAGGTTGGCCTTGTCCAAGCCCAGGCTGTGCAGCTTACCGGCCAGGCAGACCTTGGTACCGGTGTAGCGATGGTGCAGCCACAGGGCATAGTCATGGCCGCCATGGGGCGTGACCATCAATTGCATCACCGGGTCGAATTCGTAGAAAGGCGCAACGAAGGGTTTGCGCAAGCGCCGGGCAATGGCCAGGGTGCCCGCCTGACGGCTGAACTCGCTACCATCATGTTCATAAAAACGGGCATAGAGCCCGAGCAAGGCATCGGCACCGATCAACGCCATAAAGAACAGAAACATCCCCCACCAGAATGCAGTTTGTTCGTACCAAAAGCCCCAGAGCGCGCCATGGTGCCAACTGATCACGGCGGCTGTTAGTGCGGCACCTGCAACCATAAGCCAGTAGGCATAGTGTTGTTTTCTGGTACCAAAGAGGAACATTGAGCCAAAGGCAATGCCAACGGTGGTCATGGTCCAAAAAAAAGCTGCGCTATCACTTGATGCCAAGTCCAAAAGCACACCGAGCTTTACAGCCCAAAAAATCCAAGGAAAAAAGAAGCACATCCACTTAGTAACAAACAGCAGGTGCGGAATCTTGCTGATATTTTCGAAGCGCCAGCGCTGTGAATCACAAAAAATATGCTGCGGGCGCTTTTCCTGCTCCTGCCGCTCATAGGCCTTCTGTAACTCGGCGTTAAGTTGATATTCCACTTCGGTGGCTGGGTCCAGCCCGGCATAGTGACCCCAGTGCAGCGGGGTGTGCATAAGCCCGGCCCGATCATCCTTGCTGGGCGGTAGGTCAGGAATACCGTCGGCGCGGTAGGCACCGGGGCCATAAGGGATATTCTGCTCCTGCACACTCATGCCTTGAACTCGCTGATCTCGATTTGCCAATAGGGTACGTCATCCGCTTGGGCGTTTTGCGCTGGCAGGTTTCTAAAGGCCGGGTTATAGGCTTGCCAACGCTTGGGCGTGGGCTGCGGCAAGACCAGTGCATGGGTGCTACTGCCCGCTTGGCCAAGGTGAAACTGGGCGCTGATCTTAAGCCGTTGGGTAACGCTACTGTGATGGCGCTGCAGCGGAGACAACTGCATTTGGGGGAACTGGCGGGGCAGGATATAGAGCACAGTGCCCTCATCCAGTGACAGAGCATTCAGTTTGGGTTTGTCGATGCCTCGGCGTTCAACGCGCTCCAAATTGAACGCCCCCGTGCGCGGCAGCACACCCAGTTGCTCTTCGGCGAACAACTGGAAATCATGCTCGCCACGGAACATCGCCAGCAGCGGCGAGTGGATGGTGAGCACCCAGTCCTCGTCATCAAAAGCTTGGAGGGCCGGGTTGCCGCAACTCCAGCGGCTATCGGGTGCGCGGGCCTGGCGTTCGGCTTCGATGCCTTGCATCAGTGCCCGCTGTGCCGGGGCCGCCTGCTTGCGCCAGTCCACCAGGCGCGCAACCCGGATCGCCGGTTTGCCGAGAATGCCGAGGAGCTGGGTATAGGCCGCCTGCGGGTCTTGCAGGTGGGCGAAGCGCTGGTCGTCGCCCAGCAGGCTGTCGAGCAAGCCGACCTGACCATGATCGCGACCGAACGGGCCGTTTTTCAACAGCGCTTCGACATCGCTGTCGATCAGCCAGTTAGCCAGGATGCTGCCGCCGATAAACAACACGCCACCGGCGACCAGTACAAAGGGGTTGATGGCCATGCCAAGGGCATAAGCGCTCCAGGCTGCACCGCCAGCGGCCGCAACGCCGTAGGCCAGAGCGGCATCGTGATCGCCCTGGTGCCAGGCACGTTTGGCATCCCAGGCCGTGAGGCCTGTGGTGAATAACATGGCACCACCCGAGGCTGCTCGTAGTATCGGCAACCTGGTGCTGCCGGTCTGCTCATACAGGTTGGCCGCCCAACGGACTGAAATCTTCGTCACATCGAAGCGAGGCTTGTTAAGGGCTTTAACCAGACCATTCTCGGCATCCAGTATCGGCTTGGTCAGATTGCCCAATGCAACGGCAAGATCAGCCCCAGCAATTGCCAAGCCTGTGAGATATCTAACGTAGCCATCCCCTGCTTCCTCCTTCAGCCCCCTCATCCCCACCATCTGTGCCTGCAAATTGAACAGCGCACAAACCATCGCCACCAAGGGCACCGCCGGGGTTTCCATGGTCGCCTGGATGGTGCGATTGGCCTGCAGCTTCCAGGCGCTGAGCTTGTGCACCTGGGGGTGATTTGCCGGGGCGGCAATCACGGTAACTCGGCCAAGGTTAGGCAACTGACGCCCTGCACGCCGGGGGCTGGTCGAGCCAATCGGGTTGCCCGCCTGATCGTGCAGGGTGGCGTAGCGATAGTTCTTGCGGGTCAGGGTGTGGCGCTCCTCAACCGTCAGGCCATGCTTCAAGCCTGCACCCTCGACGCCGAGGATCACCCAGCCTTGAGCGGTGGCATCGCCCTTGGGCATCAGTTTGAGTCCCATCCAGGAGGGCGAGAGTTTTTCAAGTACGCCAAAGGCCGGTGCGAACAGGCGGGACAGCTCGATATTGACCAGGCTGCCGCCAAGGCGATTGAGCTGGGTGCCCACGGCGGTGGCGAAGATATCCATGAATTCGCCGACCAGGGCGGTCATGTTCTTGTAGATGGCGAGTGCATCGGTGGTTGCCGTATCAATGGCTGCCGCCTGCAGCAGAGTGCTCAGGCCCATGCGCGCGGGGTCGGGTTCGTGCTTTTGCGCCAGCAGCATCTGCAGGCGTTTGGCCGCCTCGGGCAATTCGCCGTCGGCACCGGCGAGCATTCTGCGGGTCAAGGGATGTTTTGCTTGCAGCAGCGCTTGTGTCAATCGATCAATGCTGGCTTCCAGCTCCGGGCTGGTTGACGTATGGCAGAGGGCATCGCACTGCGCTGGATTTTTATTGAGCGCATCCAGGGCCTCGGTCAACCAAGCGTAGGGTTCCAGCAAGCGCTCGTCGTGGCTGAAGAACCAATCCGCCGCGATCACCTCCAGTCGTTTTTCAAACAGTGCAACCAGCTGTTTGAGCGCTTGCCCGAGATAGTTGCGCGCCGCTTTGCGTTCATCCTCGAATACGGTTTGCAGCAAATTCGGCTTATCGATAAGCCCGTTGAATTTCGCCAGGGGATTCTTGCCTGGGCGCATGACCGTGCTGTAAACGACCTGCGCATAACGACCATTTGGACGGTGGGCGATCAGGGCATTCAGCGACAGCAGATAAGTCTCGGCCAGGCGCGCCTGGGCAGTTGCATGGCGCAAAGCAAATAGGGGGTCGTCGAGCATAAGGCCCACAAGCTTGGGGTAGCCATGCAGTTTCTTTTCCGCCAGCACATCCTTGCCTGCTTCCGGTGTGGGCAAAGGGTGTGGTTGTTCGCCTTGCTGAATAGCAGCCAGTTGTTCCTGGGTACGCTGCAGTTTGATGACCCATTCCGTTTCGGCGAAAGCGGTAAACGCCGGCGTAAAGACGGCTGGATCAGCCAGTGTGCTTTCCACATTGAAGTCGCGGGCGCGCAAGCCTTCGACCTGCTTGTCGATCACCACGATCGGCATGGCCTGAGTCGGTTTCCATTGCTCGCCGCCGACAACCGCCGCCGACCAGGCCGGGGCTACATTCTGGCAACGACGCTTGACTCGGCTGCTATTGGCTTCCAGCCAGGCGATGTATTCCCAGGTCCAGGCCATTTCGCTATAGGCCATGCTGTATTGGTCGCCGACAAAGCGGCCGTTGAGCAGCATCGGCACCAGCGTCAGCGCCAATGGTTTGCCTACAGGGTTTCGCTCATCGGCCGGCTTGCCTTGCATCGCTTGCGCGCGCCAGTGGGCTACGTCCACATCAGCCAGATTACCCTGGCCATCGCAGGCCTGTTCTCGCCACAGCTTGCCATTCTGGAAGATGTAGATGCGCCCAGGCCGGGGCAATGCACCCTTTGGTGCCTTATCGTACTGGTCATGCCCAGGCAGACGCGCCAGGGGCACCACGGCGAGCAGAGTGTTCTGCTGAATCTCCCGCTCTTCTTCATTGCTGCGCATCTCCGTTTCAATAACAATTTGCAGCATGCCTCCGTCGGTGCGCTCGATGTTCAGCGCCAAGCGTTGTCGTCGCGCATCGTCGTACTCCGTGCGTTTGCGCGTGCCCTGGGCAATGGGTTGGTCCTTCAATTCGCTCATGCCCTGTCCTCCGGTTCGAGCAGCTGAAGCTGGCCACCCTGCTCGGGGTCACCCCAGACATCGACGATCAGGGCCTGTGACCCTTGCTCGCCCTGGATTGGCAACGGCCGCAGTGGATTGATGTTGGCTTGCCCGGTTTGCTCACCCGCAAGGGCGGTATCCGTTGGCTTGGGAACAATCGGCGCAATAGGCTTGGCTCCCGAGCCATTGCCCGGCGTGCCCCCCGAGTTGATCTTCACTTGCCCACCCACCAGCGTCACGCCGCTGGCGTCGAGCTTGACGAAGCTGCCGCCGGCCTTGAGGGTCAGCTCGCTGCCGGCTTCCATGACGATTTTCTGTCCGCTGGAGAGGTGGATTTCCTGGCCGGCGTCGATGAACTGCCCGGTGGCGATTTTTACGTGCTGGCTGCCGTTGATGGTGAGGTGGTCATCGGCCTTGAGCTCGGCGAGCCGGTTGCCGTGGGTGATGCGGTGCTCTTCGGCGTTCAGCTCGGTGTAGCTGTTAGCGCCGACGCTGTCGTGCCGTTCGTGGCCGACGTGCACGATCTGGTCATGTCGGATGTGCTGCTCCCAATCGCGCTGGGCGTGGATGTAGATCTGCTCGGCGTCTTTGCGGTCTTCGATGCGCACCTCGTTAAAGCCATCGCCGCCGGGTGAGCTGTGGGTCTTGAAGACCGTGCAGGTCGTGTGGGCCGGCAGGTCGTAGGGAACCGGGTTTTCGGTGTGGTACAGGCAGCCGGTGACCAGCGGCTGGTCGGGGTCGCCTTCGAGGAAGCTGACCAGCACTTCCATACCCACACGGGGAATGCTTAGAGCACCGTAGCGGTCGCCGGCCCAGCCGCTGGCCACGCGTAGCCAGCAACTGCTCTTGTCGTCGGCCTGGTCGTCGCGGTCCCAGTGGAACTGAACTTTAATGCGGCCGTATTCGTCGCAATGAATCTCCTCTCCCTCAGGGCCGGTCACTACCGCGCTCTGGCTGCCCAGCACTCGCGGCTTGGGATGGCTTAACGCTGGGCGATACGGAGCAGTCCACGGCGTGGCGGTGAAGCGGTTACGGTAACCCTGGGTAAAACCATCGGCCGAGGCGCAGTCGCTGCTCGCCTCGCCCAGTACTTGCGGCTGCTTGCCTTCGTGATGCAGCTCGGTGAGCAGCCACAGGTCGTTCCAGTCAGCGCGAGAGTGAGCGGCCAGGGGGATAAAATGTCCGCTGGCCAGCAGCGGCTGATCACTTTCACCCTGTGCCAACTCAGCATCGTGACGATGGCGCTCCAGGGCGCGCTGGCTGAGGTGTTTGCCCCGCTCGCGGTCAACGAAACGACCGGGGAAATCGTAATCCTCCAGCATGGGGCCAGCCTCAGTGGCGGCCTCACCTGTCAGCAGCAGGCGCGGTTTCTCGAAATCGTAATCGCGACGGGTCACCTGATTAGTTCGCGTCGCCAGGCGTACGCTGAATTGTTTGATGGCCGGCTCGTCGGCTACCTGCCCGCTGCCCGGCCGGTACAGAGTGGGTGCCAGCTTCGGAAAGGACGTTTGATCGTCGCCGAAGACCAGCACATGACCGTCGGGGCTGTGCTGGAAGTGGTAATGAATACCCTCCTCTTCACACAGACGCTGGATGAAGTGCAGGTCGGACTCGCCGTACTGCACGCAGTACTCACGCTCGGGATAGGTCGAGCCGATCTGGAAACGATATGCATCGGTCTGGATACCGTGCGCTCCGAATACCTGACGGATGATCCCCTCCACCGTCAGTTGCTGAAAGATGCGCTGTGAATAACTGTGAGCAAGGTACGCGAGGTGCGGACGCAAGCCGAGCTGATAACGAGTGAGGCGCTCGCCGGACTCGCCCTGGGCGATGCGATAGATCAGCCCGTGAATGCCGTTGCCGGCAGACGACAGCGTCAGGAACGCCGGCTGATGCAACAGGCTGTGCAGATCGAGATCGGGGCGCTCGCTGACCAGCTCCAGCTCAAACGCATAGGGTTGGCTGATCGCCTCAAAGCCGCTGAAGGCCAACACCTGGAAGTCGTGCTCGACGCCGGGAAGGCTCAGGCGGAACTGGGCGTGGTTGGCGGGCGCGAACATGTGGGATACCTCGTGGTCGTCCATGAAAACCCTTCGGCCTGCGGGGGGGGGAAGGCCGAAGGGAGGGTGTCGAGATTAACCAGCGTTCGCTGTGCGCCAGTCGTCGGAACCCGAGGTGCCGGCGACCTCGTGGGTCCAGACGATCTTGCGGTAGGTGAAGTAGACGTCTTCCAGGTGGGTGAAGTGGGACATGGCCGGGTCCTGGCAGTTGGGCATGCGCGACTGCACGTCGACGATCACCGCGTCTTCCAGTTCGATGGTGAAGTAGTGCTCCTGGGTGCCGGTGGCCGAGGTGCGGTACCACTCCAGACGGCACTTGTTCAGGCGCTCGCCGGAGGTCAGGGCGTTGAAGATCAGCGGCGAGGATTTGTCGAACACTTTGGTGATCATCAGCGGCTTGTGCACGCGCTGGCCGGTGGGCTGACCGGACTGCGGGTCGCGCGGGATGATCACCTGGTGGCTGAAGGCCTGGACCAGGATCTGGTCTTCATGGCCTTCCTGGAAGATGTTGCCGACCGAGTCTTCGGTGAAGGTGCCGGCGGTGATCAGGCCTTGCTTGCTGCCTTCGATGGACAGGAATGAGGGAGTGGGCATGCGGTGCTCCTTGCGGGTGGTGATGAATCGCGGTGTCGATTCGGAACCCGGAGCCAGGCGAATTCAGTGCCACTTTTTTATTCGGCTTAAGAATCAAATAGATACGTCAATCACTCAGTGACTCTCGGAGCGTTCAGACCCGTTCTCTCGCAGGAAGCTGCGCACTGCCAGGCAAACGCTTGCGCATCACCCTAAACGACGTCTCGCCAAGGCAACCCGCACCAGCCCGTTCGGATTACGCCGAACGGGCTGGCAATAATTGGCGCAACCGCCCTGCCGTCAGGACAGCGTGCTCAGCGCCTGCCGCTCCAACTGTCCGCTGTACCACGCCAGTAACGCCGCCAACGAGGCACAGCCGGCAATCACCATCGCCATCGGCAGCGCGCTGCCATCGTGCAGCACGCCGACCAGAGCCGAAGCCAGTCCCGCCACCGCAAATTGCAGGCTACCCATCAAGGCCGAAGCGCTGCCCGCCTGGTGACCCTGGCGAGCCATGGCACACGCCGCTGCATTGGGCGCGATACACCCGAGGCAGGCCATGCTGAGAAACAGCGGAATCATCAGCAGCCACAGCGGCACCGCATCCAAACTGGCCAGCGCCAGCAATGACAAGGCGCATAGCAGATACAGCCCGCTCAAGCGACGCAACCAGAATCCCGGTCCGCGATAGCGCATCAGCCAGGCATTGATCTGGGCCGCGATGATAAAACCTGCCGCGTTGGTGCCGAACAGCCAGCCATAGTGCTCGGCCGGAATGCCGTACAGCTCGATGAAGACGAAGGGCGAACCGGCGATATAGGCGAACATGCCGGCCATCGCCAGGCCACCGGACAGCCCGAAGGCGAGGAATTCATGATCCCCGAACAACCCTAGATAACGCCTCAAGGTTCCGCGCAGCGGTGCGCGCGGCAGCTGCGCCGGAAGAGTTTCCGGCAACCACAGGGCAATGCCCAGTCCCGCCAGAATGCTGAACAGGGTCAGGCTGATGAAAATCGACCGCCAGCTAAACAGTTCGAGCAACAGCCCACCCAGCATGGGTGCGAGAATGGGTGCCAGGCCCATGACCAGCATCAGCTGGGAAAACACTTTGGCGGCATCCACCGGCTCACACAGATCGCGTACTACTGCACGCGACACCACCATCCCCGCACACCCCCCCAGTGCCTGAACAAAGCGCGCAGCGATCAGCCATTCCAGGCTTGGCGCCAAGGCACAGGCTGCCGACGCCACTATGAACAGACTCACACCGAACAACAGCGGTCCGCGTCGGCCATAGCGGTCGGCCAGCGGTCCGTAAATCAATTGGCCCAACGCCAAACCAATGAAATAAACGGCCAGCGACTGCTGGACATGCTCGACATCCGTCGCAAAATCGCGAGCCAACGCGGGAAAGCTCGGCAAATAGAAATCAATGGCCAGCGGCCCGAACGCGGAAAGCGCGCCGAGCACCAAGAGCAAGCGTAAAGGCATGGGGGAGCGGATCTCCGAGCAAACCCGCAGCGAAACGCTGCCGAAAAAGATTACGGGCGGGGCTGGCGACTTTCTTACATACATTGACGTTTGTAAATAGGCGGCCGACAATGCCTGGCTTACGACATCCCTTGGCCAGGTTTTCTCCAAAACAATCTATGCGCCGCACCAAAGAAGACGCTGAAAAAACCCGCACCTCTATTCTTGCCGCAGCTGAAGTGCTGTTCATGGAGAAAGGGGTTGCCCACACCAGCCTGGAGCACATCGCCCGTGCCGCGGGGGTGACGCGGGGCGCGGTGTATTGGCACTTTGAAAACAAGGCCCATTTGTTCAATGACATGCTCAATCAGGTGCGCCTGCCCCCTGAGCAGTTGGCCGAGAGGCTCAGCTCCGACCCGGAACTCTCCCTGCAATCGCTGTGCAATCTGTGCATTGGCGGGTTGAAACTGCTGACTCAAAGCGAGCAGAAACGCCGCTTGCTGACCATTCTCATGCATCGCTGCGAATTCACCGAAGACCTGCGCGAAGCCGAAGAACGTAATAATCAGTTCATCCAGCAATTCATCGACATTTGCGAACGTCTGCTGACTGAATGTGAAACCCGCGGGCAATTGCACTCGGGGATCAGCGCGTTTCAAGCCTCACGCGCCGTGCATGGCATGTTGATAGGACTGATCAGCGACTGGCTGCGCGTGCCTCACCTGTTCGACCCCGAGCGCGATGCCACGCCGATGTTCGAGGCGCTGTTTCGCGGCCTGATTCGCGATCCACTGCACTCCGCTTGACCTTGCCATAAGGTCAAGCTTGAGCATAGGGTGACCTTTCAGGAGGACATCCCTATGTCGGCCACTGTCGATTTCCCTATCAACGGCATGACCTGCGCCAGTTGCGTTGGCCGCGTCGAACGCGCCTTGAAAAAAGTCCCCGGCGTACACAGCGTCCAGGTCAATCTGGCCAGCGAGCGCGCCCATGTCCAGGCTGAAGGCGTGGCCCTCGACCAGTTGATCGATGCTGTGGACCGCGCCGGCTACAGCGTACCCAGCCAACGTGTCGAGCTGGCCATCGAAGGTATGACCTGCGCCAGCTGTGTTGGCCGCGTCGAGCGCGCCCTGCTCAAAACACCTGGCGTGCGCAGTGCCAGCGTCAACCTGGCCAGCGAGCGCGTCCAGGTTGAACTGCTTGGTCAGCCTGATCCCGCTGCACTGATCCAGGCGGTGGACAAGGCCGGCTACCGGGCCAGCCTTATCGATGACCGCCAGCCCGCCACCGACACTGCCGAACAGCGTCTGCGCCGCGAACGCTGGACGGTGATTGCCGCCCTGGTCCTGGCCGCCCCGCTGGTGATTCCCATGTTCGGCGACCTGTTCGGCCAGCACTGGATGCTGCCGGCCTGGGCGCAGTTCCTGCTCGCCACCCCAGTGCAGTTCATCCTCGGTGCGCGCTTCTACAAGGCAGCCTACAAGGCCGTGCGCGCCGGTACCGGCAACATGGACCTGCTGGTCGCCCTGGGCACCAGCGCGGGCTATGGCCTGAGTCTCTATCAATGGTGGGCCACCCCGGCCGGGCAGATGCCCCACCTGTATTTCGAAGCGTCTGCGGTGGTCATCGCCCTGGTGCTGCTGGGAAAATACCTGGAAAGCCGCGCCAAACGCCAGACCAGCGCGGCGATTCGTGCCCTCGAAGCCTTGCGCCCGGAACGCGCTCTGCGCCTGGTTGAAGGACGCGAGGAAAACGTCGCCATTGCGGCCCTGCGCCTGGGTGACGTCGTGGTGGTCAAGCCCGGCGAACGCTTCCCGGTGGATGGCGAAGTCATCGACGGCGAGAGCCAGGCCGACGAGGCGCTGATTTCCGGCGAAAGCCTGCCCGTGGCCAAGCAGCCCGGCAGCCCGGTAACCGGAGGCGCCATCAACGGCGAAGGCCGTCTGATCGTGCGCACCACCGCCCTGGGTGGAGAAAGTGTGCTGGCGCGCATCATTCGCCTGGTGGAAGACGCCCAGGCGGCCAAGGCGCCGATTCAGAAGCTGGTTGACCGGGTCAGTGAAATATTCGTCCCGGCGGTGCTGGTCATCGCCCTGTTCACTCTTGGCGGCTGGCTGCTGGCCGGTGCCCCGCTGGAAACCGCGCTGATCAACGCCGTGGCCGTGCTGGTCATCGCCTGCCCGTGCGCCCTTGGTCTGGCCACGCCGGCTGCAATTATGGCCGGCACCGGCGTGGCGGCGCGCCACGGCATCCTGATCAAAGACGCCGAAGCCTTGGAAGTGGCTCACGCCGTTACTTCGGTAGCCTTCGACAAGACTGGCACCCTGACCTCCGGCAAGCCTCGCATCGTTCACCTGTATGCCGTCGATGGAGATGAATCCGCGCTGTTGCGCCAGGCCGGCGCCTTGCAGCGCGGCAGTGAACACCCGCTGGCCCGCGCCGTGCTGGATGACTGCGCCGAACGCCAATTGGAAGTACCCGAGATTCAGAGCAGCCAGGCCCTCAGCGGCCGGGGTATTGCCGGCTCATTGGAAGGTCGCCAGTTGGCTTTGGGCAACCGCCGCCTGCTGGGCGAAAGCGGCTTGGAACCCGGCGAATTGGCGCAGCGCGCAGCGGACTGGGAAGCCGAAGGACGCACCCTGTCCTGGCTGATCGAAACCGCACCGCGCGCCCGCGTGATTGGCCTGTTCGCCTTTGGCGACACGCTAAAGGACGGCGCTGCCGAGGCCATCACCGCCTTGCATGAGCGTGGCATTCGCACTCACCTGATCAGCGGCGACAATCGCGGCAGCGCCAACGCCGTAGCCCAGCGCCTGGGCATCGACGACGTGCATGCCGAAGTGCTGCCGGCCGACAAGGCTGCGGAAGTGGGCCGACTGAAGGGTGAAGGTGGGGTCGTGGCAATGGTTGGCGACGGCATCAACGACGCGCCAGCACTTGCCGCCGCAGATGTCGGCATCGCCATGGGCGGCGGCACCGATGTGGCCATGCATGCCGCTGGCATTACCCTGATGCGCGGCGATCCGCGCCTGGTGCCCGCCGCGCTGGAGATCAGCCGGCGCACCTACGCAAAAATTCGTCAGAATCTGTTCTGGGCCTTCATCTACAACCTGGTCGGCATCCCGCTGGCGGCGCTGGGCTTTCTCAGCCCCGTCGTGGCCGGCGCGGCCATGGCGCTGTCCAGCGTCAGCGTGGTGAGCAACGCGCTGC
>CAYPFO010000053.1:0-26300 GCA_964410065.1 uncultured Pseudomonas sp. | reverse complement strand
TGACGCGAATGTCCGAGTGCCCTGCTAGGAATCTATTTCGCCATTTCCCTAAAGTTGTCGAACATTTGGACGAAAGATCTTACGTAAAGTCGAAATCTGGGCGTCGGTATCCTGGCGTGCATATTGCGACTAAAGGAACGTTCAAACGAGAGAGATTTTATGTTCAAGGGCATGTTGGCGTTGGTTCAAAATCAACGAGTCGGCCGCAAGCTGTTGTTGGGCTTCGGACTGGTACTGCTGCTCACGGTGGTGATGGCAGGTACCGGTTTCTATGCCGTGCAGAGCCTTTATGCGCGCGCCCAGCAGATGAACCTCATGTCCGGGATCCAGGAGCATGTTCTGCAGGCGCGCGGCTTACAGCGCGAATTTGCCCTGAACCGTGATCCGGAGGTCGCTCGTGGCGTGCATGAACAACTGAGACAGCTCATCGAGCGGGCTGATACGTTGACGCAAATGCTCGCCGATCCCGCCGCGCTCGAGCGCATTGGACAGGTTCGCTCAGGGGCGCAGGCGTATGGCGAGCAGTTCGAGTCGACCGTGGGACACCTGCGCAACGCGGACGCTCAGCGCGAACACATGGACGAAGCGGCGCTCCTGGCGCGTGAAGCGTTCGAAATGATCGAGATGCACATGTATGACGCCGTTCGCGAACTGCGTTTGCGTGGTGATCGCCTAAAGGGTAGCGACCCGCTTACCTTGGCCGAGACCGCCTCCGGACTCAGCCGGCGGATGCTGGACTTGCGTCTGGTGGAGAACCGTTTCACTCAACTCAACGATGCCGAGGCTCGGCAGGAGTGGAATGACCTCTATGAAGAACAGCGTCGCATCGCCAACAATCTGATGCAGTGGCTTGAGGATGAGCAGAAAACCTCGCTTCGGGAAAGTCTGACCGCCTTGGATAATTACCGCGAGGCGTTCCTGCAGTTCCAGCGCGCACGCGCCCTGCGGGAAGAAAGCGATGCCTTGATGGTTGGACTGGCCGGCCAGGCAGAACAGATAGTCGATCAGTCGGTCGAAAGAGCTCAGAACGCCATGACAGCGCAGACAAGCCGAAGCGAGCTCCTGCTGGGCGTCTTCGCTGTGATTGCCATCGCTCTCGGTGTCGCGGCTTCGCTGCTGATCGGGCAATCCATCGTGGGGCCGCTGCGCCAAACCGTGGCCATTGCCCAGCGGGTCGCCGCGGGCGATCTACGTGATAGCGGGCATGGACCGAGTAACCGTAGCGATGAGCTTGGCCAATTGCAGAACGCCATGCAAAGCATGATCGACAGCTTGCGCCAGCTGGTAGGCCGAATTGGCGGTGGTGTCAGTCAGATTGCCAGCGCGGCCGACCAATTGGCGGCGATCACCTCGCAAACCAGCAGTGGCATGGAGAACCAGAAAATCGAAACCGAGCAAGCCGCAACCGCGACCAACCAGATGGCGGCGACGGTGCAGGAAGTGGCACGCAACGCTGCCCAGGCTTCGCAGGCCGCTCGACAGGCCGATGAAGAGGCCCGTCAGGGTAATAAGGTGGTACAGCAGGCGGTGGGCCAGATCGGTAGCCTGGCCAGCGAGGTGGAAGAGACCGCTCAATCGATCCAGGCGCTGAATGAAGAAAGCGCGCGCATCGGCAGCGTGCTGGAGGTGATCCGCCTCGTCGCCGAGCAGACCAACCTGCTTGCCCTCAACGCCGCCATCGAAGCGGCGCGTGCCGGTGAGCAGGGTCGTGGTTTTGCGGTAGTCGCCGATGAAGTACGGGCGCTGGCGTTGCGTACCCACGACTCCACCGAGGAGATCGAGGTATTGATCGGCAGTTTGCAGGGCATGGCCCAGCGCTCCGTGGAGCAGATGAATAGCAGTCGCAGTCTGACCCAGCGCACCGTGGAGCTGGCGAGCGAGGCGGGCAGCGCGTTGCAGCGCATTACCCAGTCGGTCTCCACCATCCAACAGATGAACCAGCAAATTGCCGCAGCCGCCGAAGAACAAAGCGCGGTGGCCGAAACCATTAGCCAGAACGTGACCCAAGTGCGTGATATCGGCGAACAGACGGCCACGGCCAGTGCGCAGACCGTAGCGGCCAGTGCCGAACTCGCGCGTCTGGGCATCGAGTTGAAAGAGCTGGTCGGTCAGTTCCGCACCTGATTCATGCGTAGCAGCCGCTGGCCGACATCTCGGCCAGTGGCTTATTGCGGTTAGCCTGCTCTGACCTATGTAAGCTTTTTGTCCGATAAATGGGACATCCTTCCCACGCGCAATGGTGCTTGTGCGGTTTTCAGTTGGCCGCTGGCCTGAAACAATATCCGCTTGATCCATCTGTCATCAGGAGCCTCTGTGCACATCAACGGCTATTTCGACCTGCAATTCGAGGCAGTCCGGGAGGCTTTTGCCGACCTGTTCAACAACCCGCAGGAACGGGGGGCCGCGCTCTGTGTGCAGGTCGCCGGAGAAACCGTTGTGGACTTATGGGCGGGCCATGCCGACAAGGATGGCAACGAGCCCTGGCACAGCGACACGCTGGCGAATCTGTTCTCCTGCACCAAGACCTTTACCGCCGTGACTGCATTGCAGTTGGTGGGAGAGGGCAAGCTTGACCTGGATGGACCGGTGGCGCGCTATTGGCCGGAGTTTGCAGCAGCAGGCAAAGAGTGCATCACCTTGCGTCAGTTGCTCAGCCACCAGGCGGGGTTGCCGGCGATCCACGCCAACCTGCCAGGCGAGGCGCTGTACGACTGGCAAACCATGACGGCCGCTCTGGCTGCGCAACAGCCCTGGTGGACACCGGGACAGGGGCATGGCTATGCGCCCATCACGTACGGCTGGCTGGTGGGCGAACTGTTACGGCGGGTCGACGGCCGGGGACCGGGGGAGTCCATCGTGGCGCGCACGGCACGGCCCCTCGGGCTGGACTTTCATGTCGGACTGGCTGACGAGGAATTCCACCGGGTCGCGCACATCGCTCGGAGCAAGGGCAGTGTGGGCGATGCGGCAGCGCAGCGTTTGCTGCGTTGCATGATGAGCGAGCCGAATGCCTTGAGCACGCGTGCATTTACCAATCCGCCTTCGGTGATGACCAGCACCAACAAGCCGGAATGGCGACGGATGCAGCAGCCGGCGGCCAATGGCCACGGCACGGCCCGCTCGCTGGCCGGTTTTTATTCCGGCCTGCTCGATGGGCGACTATTGGAGCCTGACTTGTTAGCCGAGCTAACCCGCGAACATTGCCGTGGCGAAGACCGCACCCTGCTGACCAGTACACGCTTCGGATTGGGCTGCATGCTCGACCAGCCGGGTGTCGCCAATGCCACCTATGGATTGGGCGAGAAGGCGTTCGGGCATCCCGGGGCGGGTGGTTCGATCGGTTTTGCCGACCCGGAGCGGGAACTCGGCTTCGGTTTTGTGACCAACACACTGGGACCTTATGTCTTGATGGACCCGCGCGCGCAGCAATTAGCGCAGGTCGTCGGATCCTGCCTTTGAGGTCTGTTGAAAACCGGCTGCTGGCCGATACAGGACAGGTGAAGCGTAATGTCCGTCCTAGAGCGGATTTACCTTTTTATTGGCACGTTAACGCGTGTCTCGCAGGGTCTGCCGGGTATGCCGTCCGTCAGACGATGTCCATGATTCCTTGCGAAACGAATGGATAGTGTCAAAATGCCACCTGCAACCTGAACCGACTTTCAGTCAATTTTTTGACCCTTTTTTGGCGAGCTGAATATGAAACTTTTCCACTCTTCGATTCTGATGTTTTGCCTGGCCGTGGTCGGCTGCAGCAGCACCAGCACCCAACAGGCTGGTCCGCAAGTCTCGAAAGCCTGGCTGGATGGCTACGAAGCCAATCTGCGTAATGCCTTGGCGGGTAGCGCCTTTGAAGTCGATCGCACCGACAACGCTGTGGTGGTGACCGCTCCGGTGGACAGCTCGTTCAATCCGAAACGCCCTGAAATGCTCCTGCCTTCCTCGCTGGCGCCGATCACCAAAGTCGCCAAGCTGGTGGAAAAAGACACGTCTGCTGGTGTGCTGATCGTTGGTCATGGCGACAACAGCCTTAGCCAGGAAGCCGCCGTCAAGCAGAGCCACGGGCGTGCCCGTGCGGTGGGTTCGATCTTCCGTCTCAGCGGCCTGAAGCATGACCGTCTGCACACTCAAGGCATGGGCGCAGCCATGCCGCTGGCCAGCAATGGCAGCGAAGCCGGTCGTGCGCAGAACCGCCGCGTGCTGATTCTGGTCACCCAGCAGACGGCCCTGAGCACCGTCAGCGCCGAGTATGCCAAGCAAGCGACCAAGATCGCTGCAAAGTAAGGCGCCAGGCAGAAAGCGCACGCTGGTTAGCGTGCGCTTTCGCGTTCTACCTTCAAGGGTCTGCAGGCATTTTGCACAGCCTGGCAGGCCCTTGTTCGGTTAAGCTGTAGCTCCATTCACCGGGAGCGAAATCATGTCTCACAGCTTGGCCGATATGCGACGCGAGTACACGCGTGACGGTCTCACCGAAGAACAAGCGCCGGCTGAGCCGCTGACTCTTTTTCGTCAGTGGTTCTCCGATGCGGTCGCCACCGAGCGCCCGCCGGTCGAGCCCAATGCCATGACCCTGGCAACCGTGGATGCTCAAGGTCGCCCCCATTGCCGGGTGCTGTTGCTCAAGGGGCTGGATGAGCGGGGGTTCACCTTCTTCACCAACTACGGCAGTGCCAAGAGCGAGCAGCTCAAGGCGCGACCCTATGCCGCACTGACCTTTTTCTGGCCCGCCCTGGAGCGTCAGGTGCGCATCGAAGGCCGTATAGAGCGGGTGAGTGCGGCCGAATCAGACGCGTATTACCAGGTCCGCCCGTTGGGCAGCCGGATTGGTGCCTGGGCCTCGCCGCAAAGCCGGCGAATCAATGGGCGTGAAGAGCTGTTTGAGCGGCTGGCGCAGGCTGAAGAACGCTTCAAGGACCAGGCACCGCCCTGTCCCGAGCATTGGGGGGGCTATCGCTTGCTGCCCGAGCGCATCGAGTTCTGGCAAGGCCGACCGAGTCGTCTGCATGACCGGCTGAATTATTGCCTGCAGGATGATGGGCACTGGCTGTGCGAGCGGTTGGCCCCTTGATCGGACTCCGGCGCGTTTAGGCGCCGACCTCACTCCGCATAGGTCTGCGCTGCGCGTTGCAGCCAGCCTTCCAGCTCATTGCGCTTGACGCGCTCGGCGCGGGCCTGCTCGAGTTTTTGCAGCATGAAGTAGCGCTTGCGCGGGTCACCGTCGGCCATCGATAAGGCCAAGTCGCGATCGGCCCAGCGCTTGATGCGCACATAAAGCCACCAGTGGAAATACAACCCGCTCGCTGTGGCAATGAAGATGATGAAGTAGTCCATAGCTGCTCTTTTGGCCCGAAAAGTGTCTACCCTAACGGAAGCAGTGGACCCTTGGAAGCGTATCGATTTCGCACCTCCGGGAGTCGATGGGACGCGCCAAGAGTCCAAGCGAAACATCAATCTGGAGTTTCCATCATGCGTACATCCGTAGTGCTGATTGCATCCCTTTCCCTTGTTGCTGGTGCGCTGGGCGGCTGTGCTTCGAACCTGTCGGGTGATACCTACTCGCGCGCTGAAGCGCGCTCGGTACAAACCGTGCGCATGGGTACTATCGAGGCGTTGCGGCCGGTGCAAATCGAAGGCACCAAGACGCCGATCGGTTCAGGTGCAGGCGCCATAGTTGGCGGTATTGCAGGCAGTGGTGTCGGCGGCGGGCGCGGAAGTGCTGTCGCCGCGGTGATCGGCGCAGTCGCGGGCGGCATGCTCGGCGGCGCGGCTGAGGAGGGCATTACTCGCACACAGGGTGTGGAAATTACTGTGCGGGAAGATGACGGCAGGGTGCGTGCCTATGTCCAGGCCGTCGAGCCCAATCAGGTGTTTCGCGTAGGTCAACGTGTTCGCATCCTGACGGTCAGCGGCACCAGCCGTGTGTCTCCCTGAGAGTCACTTAGCTGCCGAACGAGTAATTGTCGCGTTCCTTCCACAGGCAGGTTCCAGACAGGCCCGATAAGACTGTCGGGCTTGTGTGATTTTCTAGCGTCAGCGTCCTTCTCATATGAATCTGTTTCTTGTAATGCCGGTTTGTATGATTTTTAGTAATAATTAAAAACATGACAGCAGCCCCTTCGCTGTGCATAAATTCATGGCCAAAACGCTGACTGGACAACGGCTTACGTTCGAATATTCAATTCCGATGAGCTGGCGGACCTACGCAACAATTAAATAAGAGGTTTTTGATTCATGGTGCTAGCGCTGATCATTGCCCTGCCGTTTATCGGGGTCTTGCTCCCGATTTTCACGGAGCGGTTGGGGCGTTTGACCTGCGCGTTGACAGCGGCGTTGGGGCCCTTGCTGGCGTTGACCCTGTTGTTGGGGGAGCGGAGTCGTGTGTTTGCCGGCGAAACCCTGGTGTTCAACCAGCCCTGGTTGAGCGAGTTGGGCTTCAACCTGAGCTTGCGCCTGGACGGCCTCGGGTTCCTATTTGCGTTGTTGATTCTAGGCATTGGCCTATTGGTCATCCTGTACGCTCACTACTACCTGAGCACACGGGAGGCGGCAGGGCGTTTTTATGCGTTTTTGCTGCTCTTCATGGGCGCGATGCTCGGTGTGGTGCTGGCGGAAAACCTGCTGTTGATGATGGTTTTCTGGGAGCTGACCAGTCTGTCTTCATTCTTGCTTATCGGTTTCTGGAGCCATCGCAGCGATGCTCGCAAGGGCGCGCGCATGTCCTTGGCGATCACGGGCGGCGGTGGCCTGGCGTTGTTGGCCGGCATCCTGCTGATCGGGCACATGGTGGGCAGCTTCGAACTCACTGATGTTCTGGCCAGCGGCGACCTGATCCGTGCCCATGCTTTGTATCCGCTGGCGTTGGTGCTGGTGTTGCTGGGCGTATTCACCAAGTCGGCGCAGTTTCCCTTCCATTTCTGGCTGCCCCAGGCGATGGCTGCCCCAACGCCGGTCTCGGCCTATCTGCACTCGGCGACGATGGTCAAGGCCGGTGTATTTCTTCTGGCGCGTCTGTATCCGGCGCTGGCCGACTCGGACATGTGGTTCTATCTGGTCAGCTTGACTGGCCTGACCACCTTGCTGGTGGGTGCCATTCTTGCGCTGTTTCAGAATGATCTGAAGGGCCTGTTGGCCTACTCAACCATCAGCCATCTGGGGTTGATCACGCTACTGTTCGGCCTCAACTCACCGTTGTCCAACGTCGCGGCGGTGTTCCATATTATCAACCATGCGACGTTCAAGGCATCGTTGTTCATGGCCGCCGGCATCATCGACCACGAGACCGGCACGCGGGACATGCGGCGTATTAACGGCCTGTGGCGGTACATGCCGCACACGGCCGTGCTGGCCATGGTCGCTTCCCTGGCGATGGCTGGCGTGCCGCTGCTCAATGGCTTCCTGAGCAAGGAAATGTTCTTCGGCGAAACCCTGCAGCAAAGCCTATACGGCAGCTTCAACTGGATGGTGCCGGCACTGGCCGTGTTAGCCAGCGTCTTCTCGGTGGCGTATTCGTTGCGCTTCGTCCATGACGTGTTTTTCAACGGCGAACCCATCGATGTGCCCAAGTTTCCGCCTCACGAGCCGCCGCGCTACATGAAAATCCCGGTGGAGATTCTGGTGCTGCTTTGCTTGCTGGTGGGCATGCTGCCAGCCTTCACCGTGGCACCGTTGCTGGCGAGTGCGGCGTCGGCCAGTCTCAACGGTGTATTGCCCGAGTACAGCCTGACTATCTGGCATGGCTTTAACGTGCCACTGGGGATGAGTTTCATCGCGCTGCTCGGCGGGGTCCTGGTATATGTGTGCCGCAACCCGTTGTACGCCTGGTATGCGGACCTGCCGGAACTGGATGCCAAATTGATCTTCGACCGGGTTATGGTGCGCCTGGTGGAAAGTGCTCAGTGGCTGACCGGTCACATGGAAAATGGATCGTTGCAGCGTTACCTGTCTTGTCTGCTGGGTTTGGCGCTGCTGATGGCGGTGCTCGCTCTGCATCCGCTGGAAACACTGCGCGGCCCGCTGGCGTTGACACCGCTGGATGGGTTCACTGTGCTGGGCCTGGCGATTCTGGGCTTTTCCGCAGTGATGACCGCGGCGTTCCATCGTCGCCGTCTGGTGGCGCTGATGATTCTCAGCGTGGCTGGCCTGATGGTGGCGCTGGCCTTTGCGCGCTATTCCGCTCCCGATCTGGCGTTGACGCAGCTGTCGGTTGAGGTGGTCACCGTCATCTTGCTGATTCTGGCGCTGTTCTTCATGCCCGATGTTACCCCCGCCGAGTCCAGTAGTCTGCGGCGCCTGCGCGATCTGCTGCTGGCCGGAGGCGTTGGAATTCTGGTGGCCATGCTCGCCTTCGCAGTAATGACCCGCCCGTATGACACCATTGCCGGCTTCTTCCTGGAAAACAGCCTGTCCGGCGGTGGCGGCACTAACGTGGTCAACGTCATCCTCGTGGATTTCCGTGGCTTCGATACCTTGGGCGAAATCACTGTGCTGGCGATTGCCGCAGTGGGCATTTATGGCTTGTTGCAAGGCCTGTATCTGCCCCATCAAGAGCGGGACTACGCAGGCCGGCTGTGGTCCACCGACAGCCACCCGATGATTCTCGACAACCTGTCGCGAGCCATCCTGCCATTGGCCTTACTGGTTTCGGTGTTCATCTTTTTGCGCGGCCACAACTTGCCGGGCGGCGGGTTCATCGCCGGGTTGGTGACCTCAGTAGCGCTGGCCCTGCAGTTTATCTCCCATGGCGTGATATGGACTCAGGCCCGCCAGCCGGTCAGTTACCACCTGTTGGCCGGTGTTGGGGTACTGATTGCTGGATTGACGGGGCTAGGCAGTCTGATCTTTGGCTACCCCTTCCTGACCTCTGCATTCGGTCATCTGCAAATTCCGCTGGTGGGCGAGGTGGAGCTGGCCACGGCCCTGCTGTTCGATCTGGGGGTGTACCTGACAGTGGTCGGTTCGACCTTGTTGATCCTGTCCAATATCGGCCATGTCAGTCAGGCCGCTTGCGAGGAAGTAGTCTGATGGAAGCGGTTTTCGCCATTACTCTCGGTATTTTGTCAGCCAGCGGCGTTTATTTGCTGCTGCGCGCGCGCGTGTTTCCTGTAGTCATGGGCCTGACGCTGATTTCCTATGCGGTCAACCTGTTCCTGTTTGGCATGGGCCGTCTGGGTACGGGTATACCCGCAGTGCTGGGCAATCACCTGGAATATGCCGATCCGCTGCCGCAGGCGTTGGTGCTGACCGCCATTGTCATCGGTTTTGCGATGACCGCATTCGTGGTTGTGCTGGCCCTGCGCGGCATGGGTGAATTGCGCACCGATCATGTCGACGGCGAGGAGCCGCGCCCATGACCCATGCGTTAATCCTGCCGATTATGCTGCCTTTGCTGTTCGGCAGCTTGTTGTTGATCACTCACGGCATCAATCGTTCTTTCAAGCGTTGCGTATCACTGCTGGCCACCTGGGCACAGATTCCGCTGGCTATGTGGCTTGTGTATATGGCAGGCGATGGCCAATTGCGTATCTATGCGCTGGGCAACTGGGCGCCACCGTTTGGCATCATTGTGCTGCTGGATCGGTTGAGTGCCCTGATGCTGCTGTTGTCTGCCGTGCTGGCCAGCTTCGCGCTGCTTTACGCCTGTCGGGGTGATGATCAGCGCGGGCCGAATTTCCACGCGCTGTTCCAGTTCCAATTGCTTGGCATCAATGGCGCCTTTCTTACGGGTGACCTGTTCAACCTGTTCGTGTTTTTCGAAATTCTGCTGATCGCCTCGTATGCCTTGCTGATGCATGGCAACGGCGCGGCCCGCGTGCGTGCCGGCATGCATTACGTGGTGCTTAATCTGGTGGGCTCGTCATTCTTCCTGATTGGCGTGGGCATCTTGTATGGCTTGCTTGGCACATTGAACATGGCGGATCTGGCCCAGCGCGTCGCCAATGCCGATGCCGAGCTGGCACCGCTGCTCTCGGTGGCGGGGCTGTTGCTGCTGGTGGTGTTCGGCCTCAAGGCGGCTCTCCTGCCGCTGTACTTCTGGCTGCCGCGAGCCTATTCCACTGCCACTGCACCGGTGGCGGCCTTGTTCGCCATCATGACCAAGGTCGGGATCTACGTGATTCTGCGCGTTTACACGCTGATCTTTGGCAGTGAGGCCGGCGCGCTGGCCGGGCTGGCCAATGACTGGCTGTGGCCGCTGGCATTGCTGACCCTGGCTGCGGGAGCCTTTGGTGCCCTGGCTGCACGCTCGTTGCAGGGCCTGGTGGCTTATCTGGTCATCGTCTCGGTAGGCACCCTGTTGGCAGTTATCGCTCTGGGTACGCCAGAAAGCTTCGCCGCTGCGCTTTATTACCTGCTGCACAGCACCCTGATATGCGGCGGGCTGTTTTTGCTGGCCGACCTGGTGGGGCGTCAACGCGGCGAATTTGCCGGAGCCCTGCAGCAGGGGCCAACCCTGCACAATGCCGCATTGCTGGGCGGGCTGTTCTTCGCTGGCGCGATTTCGGTGGCCGGATTGCCGCCTTTCGCGGGCTTTTTGGGCAAGGTGATGATGCTGCGCTCGGCCGGAGCGGGCATGGCAGCGCTCCAATTATGGTCAGTGGTGCTGATTGGAAGTCTGGTGACCATCATTGCTCTGAGCCGTGCGGGCAGTACGGTGTTCTGGCGTGGCAGCGGTAAGCCCGCCAGTACCACCCGCTACGATGCCGGGCGGCTGGTGGCCACCCTGGGCTTGCTGCTGGCCAGCGTAGGGCTGGTGGTCGCGGCCGGGCCGCTGCAACACTATCTGAATGCCACGGCCCTGCAATTGCTGGACCTGGCGCCCTATATGCAGTTGATCGGCGGAGGTGCGCCATGACACGTAGCCGCTGGTTGCCCCGTCCTGGGCTGGTGGTTTTTCTGGCCCTGATCTGGCTGATGCTGGTCAATTCGATCTCCGTGGGCCAGGTGCTGCTCGGCCTGTTTATGGGTTGGGCGATTGCTGCGCTGTGCAAGGATTTCCTGATTCACATCCCGCGGGTGCGCAAGCCGCTGAAGCTGTGTACGTTCACTCTGTTTGTGCTGTGGGAAATCGTGGTCGCTAATCTGAATGTGGCCCGGCTAGTGCTTGGCCCGCAGCGTAAGTTGAATCCCGCTTTCGTCGAAGTACCCATGACCATCGAAGACGAGTTTCTGCTTTCGGTACTGGCCAGCATCATCTCCCTGACCCCGGGCACGGTGTCGGCAGGCCTGACGCCGGACCACAAGATCATCCTGCTGCATGGCATCGATGTTCGCGACAGCGCGGCGCTGATTGCCGAAATCAAGGAGCGCTACGAGGCCCCGTTGCTGGAGATTTTCGAATGCTCGCCTACGTAATTCCGTTGTGTCTGGTACTGATTGGCATGGCATTGATTCTCAACTTGCTGCGCCTGGTCATCGGGCCGGACATGCCCGATCGCGTGCTGGCGCTGGATACGCTGTATATCAATGGCTTGGCATTGCTGGTGCTGTTCGGCATCTGGCTGAAGTCGGACCTGTTCTTCGAGGCCGCACTCTTGATCGCCGTGGTTGGGTTTGTCAGTACCGTGGCGGTGGGCAAGCACTTGCTGCACGGTGACATCATTGACTGAGGCTAACGTCATGTCCTTTTGGCTCGAACTTATCGTCTGTTTCTGTCTGATCCTTGGCAGCCTGTTTGCGTTGGTAGGCGCCATCGGGCTGTATCGCCTGCCGGATTTTTTCACCCGCCTGCACGCACCGACCAAGGCCACTACGCTGGGCGTGGGGGGCATCATCATTGCCTCGGCGATTTTCTTCAGTGCCCAGCGTGAAGGTTTGAGTCTGCATGAACTACTGATTGCCCTGTTCTTGTTCATCACCGCGCCGGTCAGTGCGCACATGCTGTCCAAGGCCGCCTTGCAGCAGAAGTTAATGGTGATCCAGCGGACTCGCGGCAAGCGCTGGGACGATGACGGGTATTGATACAACCTGAAGGGTTCTTCGGCATTTCGTTGCCTGGGAGGGTGTTGAGCGCAGCGATACCCGTCGGGATGTTTTGGCATTGATGGTTTTAGGCGCTCGCATCTCACCCCATCTACTGGCTGTCAGTCCTCGTAAGCGCCGCCGTGGTAGGCGCAGCCGATAAAGCGTTGCTCGCCCAGGCGCAGTTCTGCGCTCAAATGACGAACGGCGCCGCTCATGTCGTCAATGCAGCGCTGCGGCGTGAGCCAGAGGGAAAGTCGCAAGTCATTGGCCTCGCTGGACAGGTGCAGGCGATCATCGGGCAAGCGCTCTTCCAGGTAGGGCAGAGCCAGCGGGGCATGATCGGGTCGTGTTAGCACCAGGCCGTGCGGGCTGATATCCAGGCTCCAGAACGGCTCGTTGCCACTGGCGCGCACGCTCAGCATCGGGAAGTTAGCGTCGTTGCAGCCGTTCCCCTCCATTTGCAACCGATAGATCTGGCTGGCCATGAATTGACCTTCGCCACCCTGCGGGTCAGCGCCGAGCTGGCCTTTCAGGTCGGCGAACAAGGGGATGCCTGTATCCCCGCCCAACCGGGCAACTTCACGGGCCAAGTTGCCCGCACCCGCATCGATCAATCGAAAACGCCGCTGTTCATCGCAGGGCTTGAGGAACAGCTGGCCCTGTTCGACACTCAATTCACCTTGCAGGCGCACGTCTGCGGGCGGACTGGCCGGCTGGCCGGTGTAAACCTGGCAGCCAACCAAGAGTAGAGGTAGCAGGGCGGCTGAACACGTGCGAAGGAAGGGCATGGCGGCGGGCTCGGGCAAGGACTCGCGCCACGGTACTCAGCCGATAGGTCTCATACAAGGGGATAGCGCATGATTCAGTGCAAGCGAGTCTACGCAGCAGCGGCCGAAACCGATGGGTATCGAGTGCTGGTTGATCGCCTGTGGCCACGGGGCATCAAAAAAGAAGCGCTGCGGTTGGACGCCTGGCTTAAGGACCTAGCGCCAAGCACCGCGCTGCGCCAGGCGTTCGACCACAACCCGGCACAGTTTGCCGAGTTCGAGCGTCGCTACCGGGCCGAGCTTGCTGCCCACCCGCAATACTGGTGGGGCTTGCTGGAGCACGCCCGCTCAGGTCGCCTGACCTTGCTTTTTGCGGCCAAGGACGAAGCACACAACAATGCGCAAGTGTTAGCCGGATTCCTCGAAGATGAGCTGGAGCGCCAGGGCCCGAGCAGCTCGCCTCCCTGCTACGCCCATGAAAAGATGCGCTGACAGCGCACGGCGGATGACATAAGGGCGCTGCCTGCGTCTGGTAGGACGGTCTCGCCCGTTTTGCGGTGTCGGGAGCTTAGTCGTGTCCGCGCAGCCTGCCGCAGGGAGTCTGATAAACCTGCGTTTGTCTCAGCCGCTGCGAGGCTTTTGAAAGATAGGCGCCAGGCGAATGAATTCGCCCCTACAGGGGGGATCGGCAGCCTTCGCGGCGCGGTGTGTCGGTGCGCAGAGCGGGCTTGCCCATGGCGCGGTGTTGGGATGGATATGCCGAAGTAATAGCGATCAGTTTGCGGCGGGCAGCAGGCTGTGCAGTAATTGCCCCAGGTCGGGCGCGCCGGCCAGTCGCAAACCTTCGCCCAAGGCGTTGGACAGGGCATTGTCGCGGGGCAATAACAGGGTTTCGGACGCATTGGCAGTGCGTAGCAGTGACAGCCGTGAATAAGGAAGTCGGCTGTTCAGCAACAAGCCCATGAAGGCGGGATCACTCCAGCTTTGTACGGGCATCGCCAGCATATGGAACTTGGCTTGCAAATCGGCAAGGGCGTCGTCATTCAGGCGGTAACGGGCAACCTCAGCGGGCAAGGTGAACTGCAGCCCGCGCAGGCGGGCATAGGCAACGGCGCTGGCGAATGCTTCGTTGTGCAGTTCGCCGGCCCAGAACAATCGCGGGCCAAGCCAGTCAGCCTGGCGCAGGGCCAACGGTGTGCCGCGCTCGAAATCAGGAAGGGCCAGACTGATGGCCTTGAGAAAATCCTTGTAACTGATGATGCGCAGGTTGCGACCAGCAGGCGTGCTGGCCAGGTCATCCAGATGGGCATGCGCAGCATGGTCGCCTGGCGGGCCGAGCAAACCGTCAACCTGGCGCAGATCGAGTGCGTCGAGCCGGTCATGATCAACCTCTACCAGTCGCGCCAGGACGGCATGTGCCGCGGCCTTGTCTTCCTGTACCGGCCCGGAGAGCGCGTCGCGCGGCAGCTCTACCAGGCGATCCAGAGGAAGGCCAAGCTGCCACCAGATGCTCGCAGGCGGTATCTGCAGAGGCTGAAAAGGCAGCCTGAGATGGCTGGCCTGTTCGCTCAGGTGCCGGGCTTCTCGCCTGCCCAGCCGCAATTGCCCTGCCAGGCTAGTCAGGCGGGTGGCGAGGCTGGAAGGCGGCGGGGATGAAGACATGATGAACAGCTGGCTCCAGGACAATCAGGACATCGAGTGTAAAGTGTGATGCCTGACACGGTCATGTGTCGACTGCAACGAAAGCCACCCAGGGGTATGTCTGCCCTCATTGAGGGTTGCCGGAACGCACGCCGCCATCTTCACGATGCTGTTTGCACCGCGGATTATGGCAAACTTGCCTGTTTTTATTGCCAAGGGAGTGCTCCATGCCCAGTCTGGTGCTGGATATCCGTTTAACGGCCGAACAGTTTCTGGCGTATTACCAAGGGCACGTCAACCGGGTTCTCGCCACTAGTCGCGACGGTCGTAAGGTAAGCCTGCCGGCCCATCATTTGCGACCTTTTCTGACTCACAGCGGGGTGGAAGGTTCCTTTGTGCTGGAGTTCAGCGTCAAGGGGGAATTGTTAAGCCTGCGTCGCCTGGCTTGACCGGGTTATACTCGCCGTCCCATTTTTCATGAAGCTCCCCCCATGTACACCCTGGCCCGCGATCTTTTGTTCAAGCTGTCTCCGGAAACCTCCCATGAGTTGTCCCTTGACCTGATCGGTGCTGGCGGACGCCTGGGCCTCAATCGCCTGGTGTGCAAACAACCCAGCGCGTTGCCAGTGAAGATCATGGGGCTGGAATTTGCCAATCCTGTCGGCCTGGCCGCAGGCCTGGACAAGAATGGCGACGCCATCGATGGCTTGAGCCAGTTGGGCTTTGGCTTTATCGAGATCGGCACCGTGACGCCGCGCGCCCAGCCGGGCAATCCCAAGCCGCGCCTGTTCCGCTTGCCGGAAGCCGAGGCCATTATCAATCGCATGGGCTTCAACAACCACGGAGTCGATCACCTGCTGGAACGGGTCGAGGCGATGCGTTACCGGGGCGTACTGGGCATCAACATCGGCAAGAATTTCGACACCCCGGTGGAACGCGCCGTGGATGATTACCTGATCTGTCTGGACAAGGTTTACCCGCACGCCAGCTATGTCACGGTCAACGTCAGTTCGCCGAACACGCCAGGCCTGCGCAGTCTGCAATTTGGCGACTCGCTCAAGCAGTTGCTCGAGGCCCTGCGCCTGCGCCAGGAGGACCTCGCGCAGCTGTATGGCAAGCGTGTGCCGTTGGCGATCAAGATCGCTCCCGATATGAGCGATGAGGAAACCGTGCAGGTGGCGCACGCCTTGGTCGAAGCGGGTATGGATGCGGTCATTGCCACCAATACCACCCTCGGTCGCGCCGGCGTGGAGGGCTTGCAGTTTGGTGACGAGGCGGGGGGGCTGTCTGGTGCGCCCGTGCGCGACAAGAGCACGCACACCGTCAAGGTGCTGGCCGGCGAGCTGGCCGGTCGCCTGCCGATCATCGCCGTAGGAGGCATCACCGAGGGGCGCGATGCAGCGGAAAAAATCTCTGCCGGTGCAAGCCTCGTGCAACTCTATTCAGGCTTCATCTACAAGGGACCGGCGCTGATCCGCGAGGCGGTGGATGCCATCGCGGCGCTGCCCAAGGGTACCCGTTAACAGCGGATCAGGAGGGGAGGGGCTCCCGAAGGAGCCCCCAGGGGCGTTTCGCCCGGCGCCCGGGTGGGGCGCTCTGGAAAAATCAGTGTGGCTGGGGTGTCAGCCGACCGCGTTAAGTTGATTTAAACGGTGAATACCGGCGGTGCCGGTGAATCCATCCCATTGGTCACCACGACCTTCGCGCCAGCCGTTGATCCAGGCTTGGCGAGTAGAGGGTAGGGTAAAAGGACACAGGTCGCGGGATTTGCCATGTATGCCATGCTGATAACCGCGCAGAAAGGCTCGTTCCATCGGATCACGTTTAAGTCGTCTCATCGGGTATTGCCCTCACTCGTTGACTGTGATGTCCATACGCCTCATGGCGAGGCTGTGCAGCTTCCAGCTGCGTCGAGGTCCGTTGCCGGCGTAACCGACCTCAAGGCACACGACATTGCATCGTTGCCTTGTTGACGTTCTAACCAAAGCCATGGGGCCTGTGAATGATCGATTAGGCATAACGATCAAATGATTTGCTGGATGCGTACATAAGCCGGGTTCGCTTGCGACGGATATTTCCCAGCAAAGCTGCATTGCTGACGGCCAATGAGCACCACGGCTCATGACAATGAAGCTGTCGGGCACCGCAACGTTTTCCGACGTAGGGTGGCCTGAATAATTGTTTCAATTTCTTACAGCCTCGAAAGCGAGGCTTTTTTGCGCCTTAGGGCCTTGGATAGTCGACATGTCGGACCGCTACGAACTGTATCTCACCTGCCCCAAAAGCCTTGAAGGTTTGCTGCTTGAAGAAGCTCGCGGGTTGGGCCTGGAAGAGGCGCGCGAGCACACCGCCGCCATACAGGGGGTTGCGGACTTGGAAACCGCTTACCGCCTGTGTTTGTGGTCGCGCCTGGCCAACCGTGTCTTGCTGGTACTGGCCCGTTTTCCGATGCAGAACGCCGAGGAAATGTATCAAGGCGTGCATGCCGTGGACTGGAGCGAGCACTTGTCGCCCACCGGCAGCCTGGCGGTGGAATTCAGCGGCCGTGGTGCCGGTATCGACAACACCCATTTCGGCGCTTTGAAGGTCAAGGATGCGATTGTCGACCGCCTGCGCACCGCCACGGGCGAGCGCCCCTCGGTGGACAAGTTCAGCCCTGACATTCGCGTACACCTGCGCCTGGACAAGGGTGAAGCGATCCTCTCCCTGGACCTGTCCGGGCACAGCCTGCATCAGCGCGGCTACCGCCTGCAGCAGGGTGCTGCGCCGCTAAAGGAAAACCTCGCTGCCGCGATTCTGATCCGTGCCGGCTGGCCGCGCATCGCAGCAGCTGGCGGGGCACTGGCTGACCCGATGTGTGGAGTTGGCACCTTCCTGGTGGAGGCCGGCATGATGGCCGCCGATCTCGCGCCAAACCTCAAGCGCGAACACTGGGGCTTCTCCAACTGGCTGGGCCACGTACCGGCGCTGTGGAATCGATTGCACGCCGAGGCTGAAGAACGTGCGCGCATCGGCCTGAGCAAGCCGCCGCTGTGGATTCGCGGTTACGAAGCCGATCCGCGTTTGATCCAGCCGGGACGTAACAACATCGAGCGCGCCGGGCTGGGCAACTGGATTCGCATCTATCAGGGCGAACTGGCGACTTTCGAGCCGCGCCCGGACCAGAACCAGACCGGCTTGGTGGTGTGCAATCCGCCCTATGGCGAACGCCTGGGCGACGAGGCGAGCCTGCTGTATCTCTATCAGAATCTCGGCGAGCGCCTGCGTCAGGCGTGTCTGAACTGGGACGCGGCGATCTTCACCGGCGCCCCCGAGCTGGGCAAGCGCATGGGCATTCGCAGCCACAAACAGTACGCCTTCTGGAACGGTGCGCTGCCGTGCAAGCTGTTGCTGATCAACGTCAAGCCGGATCAGTTCGTCACGGGCGAGCGACGTAGCAGCGCCGAGCGGGCCGAACGTGCCGAGCGCATCGAGGCAGGCGAAGCGCCGCGTGTCACTCATGAAGCGGCTCGCCTCTCCGAAGGCGGGCAGATGTTCGCCAACCGCCTGCAAAAAAATCTCAAGCAACTCGGCAAATGGGCGAAGAAAGCCGGCGTCGAGTGCTATCGGCTGTATGACGCGGACATGCCGGAATATGCCCTGGCGGTGGACCTGTATGGCGACTGGGTGCATGTGCAGGAATACGCACCGCCGCGCTCCATTGACCCGGACAAGGCGCAGATCCGCCTGCTCGATGCTCTGGCGGCGATTCCGGTGGCGCTGGACCTACCTGCGGACAAGGTGGTGATCAAGCGCCGCGAGCGGCAGACCGGCACGCGTCAGTACGAGCGCCATGCGACCCAGGGCGAGTTCCTGCAGGTCAACGAGGGCGGCGTCAAGCTGCTGGTCAACCTCACGGACTATCTAGACACCGGACTGTTTCTCGATCACCGCCCGCTGCGCCTACGCCTGCAGAAGGAAGCCGCCGGCAAGCGCTTCCTCAACCTGTTCTGTTATACCGCCACGGCCACCGTGCACGCGGCCAAAGGCGGGGCGCGCAGTACCACCAGTGTGGATTTGTCCAAAACCTACCTGGACTGGGCGCGGCGCAACCTGTCGCTCAACGGCTATTCCGACAAGCACCGCCTGGAGCAGGGGGATGTGATGGCCTGGCTGGCCGAGGATCGCGGCGAGTACGAGCTGATTTTCATCGATCCGCCGACCTTCTCCAACTCCAAGCGCATGGAAGGTGTGTTTGATGTACAGCGCGATCACGTGCAACTGATCGACCTGGCCATGGCCCGCCTGGCACCCGGCGGCGTGCTGTATTTCTCCAACAACTTCCGCAAGTTCGTGCTCGACGAAAGCTTGCCGGCGCGTTACCACGTTGAAGACATCAGCGCCGACACCCTCGATCCCGACTTCGCCCGCAATCCGCGCATCCACAAGGCCTGGCGGATCACGTTGCGCTGATTCAAGCGCCTCGGCCCGAGGTCGGGCCTCCACACGATGCTTCTTGATGGGAGTAGCGAGTGACGGGTAGGGGAGGCCTCAGACCACCTCGACCAGAATCACCTCGCTGTCTTCCAGTGCGTGCACTTCGATCAGCGCTTCGTCCTTGATCGCCACACCGTCGCCGGCTGCGGCGGCTGTGCCATTGATCTGCAGGGCACCATGGGCGGCGACCAGATAGCCCTTGCGGCCTTCGGCGAAGCGGTATTCGGCGCACTGCCCAGCATTCAGGGTGGCCGCGACCAGGCGAGCCGAAGTGCGGATCGGCAGGGCATCGTCATCGCCTGGAAGACCGCTGGCCAAGGTGACGAAGGCCCCAGCGCGTTCGCCCTTGGGGAACGGTTTGGTGCCCCAGCTCGGTTCGGCGCCACGGCTCTCCGGCATGATCCAGATCTGGAAGATTTTGGTGGGGACCTCTTCGAGGTTGTATTCGCTATGGGCAATGCCGGTACCGGCGCTCATTACCTGAACGTCGCCGGCGACGGTACGGCCCTTGTTGCCCAGGTTATCCTGGTGGGTGATGGCCCCTTCGCGCACATAGGTGATGATTTCCATGTCGCGGTGCGGGTGTGCCGGGAAGCCGCTATGGGGTGCGATGGTGTCATCGTTCCACACCCGCAGCAGACCCCAGTGCATGCGTGCAGGATCGTAATAGTCCGCAAAGGAAAAGTGGTGTTTGGTATCCAGCCAGCCGTGGTGTGCGCCGCCGAGTTGCTGGAAGGGACGTACTTCGATCATGGGGGGAGTCCTCAGTGGGTTCGCAGGCGTGGGTGCCGGGAATGAGGACATGATCTATCGGAATCGAGCTGATGATAAGCGCAAAATACGCCCTGATTTAATCAGGAAAGTTGATCGGTTTCGTTGCGAACTTCAGAAGCGGCAACAATGCCGCTTCCCCTTGGAAAAGCGGCATCTGGTAGAGGCAATCAGCCGATGCTGATGGGCGGCAGTTGGGGCAGTGTGACCGTTTGCTGGCTACGCGGAGCGAGGATTTCCGCTTCGCCATCGACCACGATGTCATCGTTCTGATTGACCACCTGGGTCGCGATGCGTACGCGGAACTTCGGCAGCTTTTCGAGGATTTCCAGGCGCACGGTCAGGGTGTCGCCGAACTTCACCGGGCGGGTGAACTTCATCGTCTGGCCGAGGTAGATAGTGCCTGGGCCGGGCAGGGTGCAGGCCACGGCGGCGCTGATCAGCGCTCCGCTGAACATGCCATGGGCGATACGCTCCTTGAAGATCGTACCGGCAGCGAACTCGGCATCCAGGTGCACGGGATTGTGGTCTCCGGACATGGCGGCGAAGAGCTGAATGTCGCGTTCGCCGACTGTCTTGCTATAGGTGGCCTTTTGACCAACTTCGAGAGCTTCATAAGGCGTATTGGTGAGTTGGGTCATGCGGTCTCCTTGGTTGGATGGGAACGGCTGGCGGCCAGGGTCCGGTTCAGCCAGTCGATCATGAAGAGGGTGACGTCCGCGCGATTGGTTTCATGCAGCAACTCGTGGCGGGCGTCGGGATACAGATTGAGCTGTACGTGCTGCAGGCCGGCATGGCGCAATGCACAGGCAAGATCCTTCTGACGCTTGCCGGCACTGACCGGATCACATTCACCGCCGATGACCAGCATGGGCAACTGGGCATCGATGCGAGACAGATGGGCGATGGGCGTAATGTCTTGCAAGCCCCCAAGCAGGTCGATCCATAACTGATTGGTGCAGCGAAAGCCGCACAGGGGGTCGGCAATATAAGCGTCCACCTGCGCTGCGTCACGGCTTAGCCAGTCGAACGGGGTGCGGTTGGGTTTGAACGCCTTGTTGAACGAGCCGAAAGACAGCCACTCGATCAATGCGCTGCGCCCGAGCGGCCCCTGGCGCCAGCGTTCGAAGCGTGCAACCAGCCGGGCTGCGCGGTACAGCGACACGGGCTGGTAATTGGAGCCGGACAGTACGGCCCCATGAATCCCCGTGCTGTGTTTGAGCAAGTAAGCCTGAGCGATATAACTGCCCATGCTGTGTCCGAACAGAAAAAGCGGAGCTTGCGGGTGCCGCTGCTGAAGCAACTGTCGCAGTTCGTGCAGGTCATCCTGTACCCGCTGCCAGCCATTGTGGTTGGCGAAATGGCCGAGAATACCCTGCTGGGCTGTCAGCCCATGGCCGCGCTGATCGAGCGCGTAAAGATCGATGCCGCTTTGCGCCAGTGCCTGACCAAAATCTGCATAGCGGCCACTGTGTTCGCCCATCCCGTGGGCAAGCAGCACTACGGCGCGGGGCGCTGCCCCACAACTCCAGTGGTTCACATGCACGGGAACGTCGTCGCTGGCGGTCAGCGTAAAGGTCTGCAGGTGCATGATGAATCCCTATGAACAATGGCTGCATTGTAGAGCCGCTCCCAGGATGTTCCCAGCCGAGACGTCGAATGCATGCCAACGCAGTTCTCTCTCTCTGCGAATTATGCATATGGCAGACTGGGTGCTGAACGACAGGCGCGAGCAAGGTGGATTAGTGTTAAGACTCTAATTGTGACCGCAAGTCAGTTTTTAGTCTTGTGGGTGACTCAAGTTGCCATATTTGCTGTGGATGGCGCTTGGCAAAACTGCTAATCTCGGCCCGCTTTGTGGCCCATGACGGGCTCTGAACCACATACAACAAGACAACCGACAACCGTCATCAGACGGTGAAGATAAGCTGAGCTTAGGAGTGGGCTTCCATGACCGAAAATTTCTGGAAGGACAAATATCCAGTAGGTATTCCTGCTGACATCAATGCCGATGAATACCCGAATATTCAGGCGGTATTGAAAGAGTCCTGCCAACGCTTTGCCGACAAGCCCGCTTTCAGCAACCTGGGCAAGACCCTTACTTACGGTGAGTTATATGAACTCTCCGGTCACTTCGCCGCCTGGCTGCAGCAGCATACCGACCTGCAACCGGGTGATCGTATCGCCGTTCAATTGCCCAACGTCCTGCAGTACCCGGTGGTGGTGTTCGGCGCCATGCGCGCCGGGCTGATCGTGGTGAATACCAATCCGCTGTACACGACCCGCGAGATGGAGCATCAGTTCAACGACTCGGGTGCCAAGGCGCTGGTCTGCCTGGCCAACATGGCCCACCTGGCGGAGGCGGTACTGCCCAAGACGGGCGTCAAGCACGTCATCGTCACCGAAGTGGGCGACATGCTGCCGCCCCTCAAGCGCCTGCTGGTCAACAGCGTGGTCAAGTACGTCAAGAAGATGGTGCCGGCCTACAGCCTGCCCCAGGCCATCAAGCTCACCGATGCCCTGGCCAAGGGGCGCGGCAAGCCAGTCAATGAAGCCTCGCCGGCGGCCAACGACATTGCCGTGTTGCAGTACACCGGCGGCACCACGGGCGTCGCCAAGGGCGCGATGCTCACCCATCGCAACCTGATTGCCAACATGCTGCAGTGCAAGGCGCTGATGGGCGCCACGCTCAATGAAGGCAGTGAAATTCTCATCGCCCCGTTGCCGCTCTACCATATCTACGCGTTTACCGTGCACTGCATGATGATGCTGCTGACCGGTAACCATAACGTGCTGATCACTAACCCGCGCGACCTGCCGGCGATGATCAAGGACCTGGGTAACTTCAAGTTCACCGCCTTTGTGGGTCTCAATACCCTGTTTGTTGCCTTGTGCAACAACGAGGCGTTCCGCCGGCTGGATTTCTCCGGCCTGAAACTGACCCTGTCCGGTGGCATGGCCCTGCAGCTGGCCACGGCAGAGCGTTGGAAAGAAGTCACCGGCTGCTCTATCTGTGAAGGTTACGGCATGACCGAAACCAGCCCAGTGGTCACGGTCAACCCGATCCAGAACATCCAGATTGGCACCATTGGTATTCCGGTTCCGTCGACCAGCTGCAAGGTCATCGACGAAGAAGGCAATGACCTGCCGTTTGGCGAGCGTGGCGAGCTCTGCGCCAAGGGCCCGCAAGTGATGAAAGGCTACTGGCAGCGTCAAGAAGCCACCGATGAAGTGCTCAGCGCCGATGGCTGGCTGCAGACTGGTGATATCGCCATCATTCAACCCGACGGCTTTATCCGCATCGTGGACCGCAAGAAGGACATGATTCTGGTGTCCGGCTTCAACGTCTATCCGAATGAGCTGGAAGACGTTCTGGCAACCTTGCCGGGTGTGCTGCAGTGCGCCGCGATTGGCGTGCCGGATGAGCGTGCCGGCGAGGCGATCAAGGTCTTTGTGGTGGTCAAGCCGGGTGCCAGCCTGACCAAGGAGCAAGTCATGCAGCACATGCACGACAACCTCACCGGTTACAAGCGGCCCAAGCAGGTCGAATTCCGCGACAGCCTGCCGATGACCAACGTTGGCAAGATCTTGCGCCGCGAACTGCGTGATGAAGAAATGAAAAAAGTCGCCACGGCGTAACGCCGGCGAAGACAACAAAACCCCGCTCCGGCGGGGTTTTGTCGTTTAGGCGGGTCCGGATTTCACGCGAGTACAGCCTGAAGCTGCGCGAGCAAATTTTGGTCGAGTTCTAGCAAATCTGGCCGATAACCGAGAGAGGCTTAAATTCGTCGCGGAGCGGCGAGAAAACAAAATTGCACTCTTAGGAAATGAAACATGCTGTCACTGCTGCGTTTACGATCAAAACTACTGCTGTTGGCCTTGGGGCCGATTTTATTACTGGCAATCATGTTGAGTGCTGTTTCCGTCGTGATGCTGGAGCAACTGGCTGATCAGCAGGAAGCACAAACCCGTGAAAACCTGCAAAAAGACCGCCGAGCCGAACTCCAGCATTACGTGGAGATGGCCTATGTGATGATCGAACCGATCTATCAGGCCTCAGCAGCAAACGACCTGAATGCCCGGGCCGAAGCGGTGAACCAGCTGAAGAAGCTGATCTATGGCAAGGAAGGATATTTCTGGGGTTACGATAGCAAGACCCTTCGCCTGTTCCAGGGCAACACAGAAGACAAGATTGGCGAGAGTTTCTACAACTTTCAGGATGCCACGGGTGGCTATCCGATCCGCGAACTGGTCAGGGCGGGGATGGATCGCAGCCACTATGTGAATTACTCCTTCGTGCTGGGTGCCGAGCGGGTGTTGGTACCGAAGATCGGCTACTCGATGTATTTGCCGAAGTGGGACATGGTATTCGGTACCGCATTGAACCTCGACGGCCTTGAACTGGATGTCGCCAATGCCCGGGCCGTGTTCGAACAGCATATCGATAACCTGCTGCTGGTCATGCTGGGTTCGACCGTTGGGTTGCTGGTCTTGATTGCTGCCATCACGGTGCCGCTGACGCGTTCAATCCTGCGTCCGCTGATGTTGATCAAGCGCAATCTCGACGACATGGCCGCAGGCGATGGCGATCTGACCCATCGACTCCCTGTTTCCGGTCAGGACGAACTGGGCGAGCTGGCGCGTTCGTTCAACGGGTTCGTCGAGAAAATCCACACCTTGGTGAAGCAGGTGATGACGACCACTGGCCAATTGACGGGGCTGGTGGGCGAGGTGGCAAATCAGGCACAGCGTTCCGAGCAAGCGATGACAGGTCAGCGCCATGAGACCGACCAAGTCGCCACTGCCATCAACGAAATGTCCGCCGCGGCTCAGGAAGTCGCCCAGAGCGCCCAGCGCGCCGCCGAAGCCGCACGGCAAACAGACGAGCAGGGCCAGTCGGCTCAGAAGGTCGTTAGCCTGAGCATTTCGCATATCCATGACCTGGTCACCGAGGTGAGTGGTAGTAGCGAATCCCTGGAAAGCCTGCGCGTGGATGTGCAGGGCATCGTCGGTGTGCTGGAGGTCATTCGTGCCATTGCCGAGCAGACCAATCTGCTGGCGCTCAACGCCGCCATCGAGGCAGCGCGGGCCGGTGAAGCGGGGCGTGGCTTTGCGGTGGTGGCCGACGAGGTACGTGCGCTGGCCAGTCGTACTCAGCAAAGCACCGGTGAGATCCAGAGCATGATCGACCGTCTGCAAAACACCACGGCCCAGTCGGTCAGCACCATGCAGCGCGTGACCTCGCGAGGCGAAAGCACCCGCGAGCAATCCAACCTGGCCGGCGAAGCGCTCAATACCATCTCGACCTTGATCGGCACCATCAACTCGATGAACGCGCAGATCGCCAGCGCTGCGGAAGAGCAAACCGCCGTGGCTGAGGAGATCAACCGTAGCGTGCACCAGATTGCCGGGATTGTGGACGGTGTGGCGGATGACGCCGTGCAGGGCGCTCAGACCGCCCGTGAGCTGAACAGCCTGGCGGAACACCTCAAGCGCCTGGTCGGACAGTTCCGCGTCTAAAACCAGCGGAAGGGAGACTCCCCTCCGCTTGTGATCGAAGCCGGTGCAACCGGCTTCGATCACTCCAGGTACAGGTCCGGCATCAGCGGCCCGCCGTTGGGGTCGTAGCGGTACTGCTCGAAATCCTCGACGCCTCGTTCCCGCAAAATGTCTTCATCAATCAGTAGCCGCCCGGTCAGGCTGCGCTCCTGGCTGCTCAGGATCGCATGGGCGGCATCAGCCATGATGGCCGGCGTACGGGCCTGCTTGAAGACCTGCGGGCCGCCCAGTTCATATTCGATGGCTGCGGTGGCGATCACCGTGCGCGGCCACAGCGCGTTGACGCTGATGGCGTACTTCTTGAATTCCTCGCTCATGCCCAGGGTCAGCATGCTCATGCCGTACTTGGTCGTGGTGTATGGGCCGTATTGAGCGAACCACTTGGGGTCGAGATTAAGCGGCGGGGACAGGCTGAGAATGTGCCCGTTCGCGCTCTGCTTCAGATAGGGCAGGGCGGCCTGGCTGCAGACCATCACCGCACGGGTGTTGATCTGGAACATCAGGTCGTAGCGCTTGGGTTCCAGGTGTTCGACACCTTGCAGGCGAATGGCCCCGGCGTTGTTGATCAGCGCGTCGATGCCACCAAAACGCTCAGCCGCTTGGGCCATGGCGGCCTTGACGGCGCTTTCGTCGCGTACATCCAGCTGCAGGGCCAACGCCTGGCCGCCGGCCGCTTCGACCTCCGCGGCCACTGAATGGATAGTCCCGGCCAGCTTGGGGTGGGGCTGGTCGCTCTTGGCGCCGATGACGATATTGGCGCCGTCCCGCGCGGCGCGCAGGGCAATTTCGCGGCCGATGCCACGACTGGCGCCAGTGATGAACAGGGTTTTGCCGTGCAGTGACATGAGCGTTCCTTTTTTGACAGGCCATGAGAAAGAGAAGAATGCATGGAGACCTTCCCCTCTCAGCAGCCTAGAGCAGCACTGCCGACTTCGATCGCGCTTCATTGATCCAGCGAGCGGACACGGTGGATGTAAAAAAGCGACATCCACCCGGTTCGCAGGCTGCCGACTTCGATGAGTGCCGGAGCTGTCGTAGGGTGGATCGCGCTTCATCGATCCACCGAGCGGAGCACGGTGGATGTACAAAGCGACATCCACGGTTCGCAAGCTGCCGGCTTCGATGAGTGTC
>CAYPFO010000052.1:0-26383 GCA_964410065.1 uncultured Pseudomonas sp. | reverse complement strand
TTACCTGATCGACAAACAGAAGCTGCTGGTCAATCTTGAGAAGATTGCCTACGTACGCGAGCAGTCCGGGGCCAAGGCCCTGCTGGCGCTCAAGTGCTTTGCCACCTGGTCGGTCTTCGACCTGATGCAGCAGTACATGGACGGCACAACCTCGTCGTCGCTGTACGAGCTCAAGCTGGGCCGCCAGAAGTTCGCCGGCGAAACCCACGCCTACAGCGTGGCCTGGGCCGATGACGAAATCGACGAGATGCTGGGCAACTCCGACAAGGTCATCTTCAACTCCATTGGCCAGCTGCAGCGCTTCGCCGAAGCTTCCAGCGGTGCGGTGCGCGGCTTGCGCGTCAACCCGCAGGTGAGCAGCTCCGACTACTTGCTGGCCGACCCAGCGCGTCCGTTCAGCCGTCTGGGAGAATGGGACCCGGCGAAGATTGAAGGCGTCATCGAGCAGATCTCCGGTTTCATGTTCCACAACAACTGCGAGAACAGCAGCTTCGAGCTGTTCGACCAGATGCTCGGCACTATTGAGGAGCGCTTCGGCCATCTGCTGCGCCAGGTGCAGTGGGTCAGTCTGGGTGGCGGCATCCACTTCACCGGCGAAGGCTATCCGCTGGACGCCTTCTGCGCGCGCCTGAAGGCCTTCTCCGAACGCTACGGCGTGCAGATTTATCTGGAGCCGGGCGAAGCGGCGATCACTCAGAGCGCGTCCCTGGAAGTGACCGTGCTCGACACGCTGTACAACGGCAAGAACCTCGCGGTGGTAGACAGCTCCATCGAAGCCCACATGCTCGATCTGCTGATTTACCGCCTCGACGCCAAAATGGCACCCTGCGCGGGCGAACACACCTACATGGTGTGCGGCAAATCCTGTCTTGCGGGCGACATCTTCGGCGAGTACCAATTTGATCGTCCGCTGACCATCGGCGATCGGCTGTCGTTCATCGACGCGGCGGGCTACACCATGGTCAAGAAAAACTGGTTCAACGGACTCAAGATGCCGGCCATCGCCGTGCGTCAACTCGACGGCAACGTCGAGTTGGTTCGCGAGTTTGGTTTCGACGACTATCTGTCCAGCCTCTCCTGAGGCGGCAGTGAGGGAGATAAATGAAGAGAAACGTTCTGATCATCGGTGCAGGAGGTGTGGCCAAGGTTGTGGCCCATAAGTGTGCGCAACACAATGATGAGCTCGGTCAGATTGCCATTGCTTCGCGCAGTGTCGACAAATGCCAAGCCATCATTGAAAGCGTCAAGGCCAAGGAGAGCCTCAAGGTGCCAGCTGAGATCAAGGCCTACGCCTTGAACGCGCTGGATATCGAAGCGACCACGTCGCTGATCCGCGAAACCGATTCACAGATCGTCATCAACGTCGGTTCGGCATTTCTCAACATGTCGGTGCTGCGCGCCTGCATGGAGACCGGAGCGGCGTATCTCGACACCGCCATTCACGAAGAGCCGGGCAAGATTTGCGAGACCCCGCCGTGGTATGGCAACTACGAATGGAAGCACCTGGCCGAGTGCCAGGAAAAAGGCGTTACCGCGATTCTCGGCGCCGGCTTCGATCCGGGCGTAGTCAATGCCTGGGCAGCCCTGGCGGCAGAGCGGCACTTCGACCAGATCGACTCGATCGATATCCTCGACGTGAACGCCGGCTCCCACGGCAAATACTTCGCCACCAACTTCGACCCGGAAATCAACTTCCGCGAATTTACCGGCCAAGTATGGAGCTGGCAGAACAGCCAGTGGACCAGCAATACGATGTTCGAGGTCAAGCGCACCGACGACCTGCCAGTCGTAGGCCAGCAAAACCTGTACCTCACCGGGCATGACGAGGTGCATTCGCTGTCGAAGCACCTCAACGTCCCGAACATCCGCTTCTGGATGAGCTTCGGCGAGCACTACATCAACGTGTTCACCGTGCTGAAAAACCTCGGCCTGCTCTCCGAGCAACCGGTCAAGACCGCCGAAGGCCTGGAAGTGGTGCCGCTGAAGGTGGTCAAGGCCGTGCTGCCCGATCCCGCCTCGCTGGCGCCGGGCTACACCGGCAAGACCTGCATCGGCGACCTGATCAAGGGCACCAAGGATGGCAAGGAACGCGAACTGTTGATCTACAACGTCGCCGACCACAAGGACGCCTACGCCGAGACGGACAGCCAGGGCATTTCCTACACCGCCGGCGTTCCGCCAGTGGCCGCCGCGCGCCTGATTGTCAGCGGCGAATGGGATGCCAAGCGCATGGTCAACGTCGAGGAGCTGCCCGCCGCGCCGTTCCTCACCCTGCTTGACCAGATGGGCCTGCCCACCCGCATCAAGGGCGCCAACGGCGACCGCCCCTGGGATCAGCTGGCCTGACGCCCACACACCGCCCGCCACTTGGCGGGCGGTGTGCTTTTCGGCAGCCTCAATTATTCACCTTGGCCGCTACGCCTGGCCGGAGCCCTGCCGCGCAGGATGGCGATACCCATCGCCTAGGTTGAGCACGGGATAGCGTGGTTGCCTTGAAGATGCCTGCAATCAGTCAATTCAGCCCGAACACACGCAGTGCTACCATGCGCACCCGGTCGCGCAGCCTGGGCCAATCCCAGCCTTCGTACCCGCCACCCGTACTCACGCACGTTCGTGCAAGGCTTGATGCATGTCTGATATCCCTCCGGCCGTCGCTTATGGGCGCAGCGCATTTATAACCATCGCCCTCGCCCTGTCTGCCGCCACGATTGGCGCCTCGCTGATCAGCCCATTGTTTCCCCTCTACCAGAACGCCTGGCAACTGCCGACCAGCGGCATTACCGCCATTTTTGTGTACTACATGGTGGGAGCGATTGTGGCGTTCCTGTTTCTGGGGCGCCTGGTGGGCTACATGGGACCGGCACGGGTACTGAAAATTGCCCTGGTGGTCATGCTGCTGGGGCTAAGCCTCTGCGCCGTAGCGCAAAGCGAGCTGGTGCTGGGCATTGGCCGCTTCATTTCCGGCGTCGCCTCGGGAATGGCCAGCACTTCGGCGACCATTGCGCTGATCAAATATGCGCCGCAGGCGTGGGCCAAGCGGGCACCCGTGGTCGCCACCACCACGACCATGGCCGGTTTCGGCCTGGGCCCTATCGTCTGCGGCACCCTGGCACAGTGGCTACCTTGGCCATTACGCACGCCCTATATCGTGGTGTTTGTCGCCGTGCTGGCCTGCCTGGTCGCCTTGATGCGTATCCGGCTGCCCGTCAGGGAAATGCTGAGTGGTCAGCTGTCCTTCATGCCAGGCTTCGCCCTGCCGGAACGTGCACGCCTGCCTCGTTTCCTGCTGGCCTCTATGGGCGTTTTCAGTGCGTCCGCGCTGTTCAGCCTGCTCGCGTCCCTGGCTCCGAGCATGCTGGACGAAATGCTGCCGTGGCACGGCCCGGTTATCAGCGGCCTGTCCATCGGCATGATCCTGATGATCTCCGCCAGCATCCAGATTCCCGCTTCACGCCTGGCCCTTCACACGTCCGCCCGCCTCGGCTTTGCGCTGATGGGATTAGGCTTGGCGATGCTGGGCGTGTCGCTGTACAGCCACTCGTTTGCAATCTTCCTGGCGGCGGTGATCAGCATCGGCATGGGTCACGGCATTTCGTTCATGGCCGGGCTGACCGTGGTCGCCAATTCCTCCAGTGAAGCGGAACGTGGTCGGATGATCGCCTCGTTCTACACCATCGGCTATCTGGGTACGATCCTGCCGACCTTGGCTGTGGGCTGGGCGGCAGACCACCTGGGTGTGCTGACCGCCAGCTTGGCGTATTGCGTGCTGGGCGTGCTGCTCCTCGCCGGGCTGCTGGTGATGGCGTTTCGCGAGTTTCGCAAGGTCTGACGGCGCAGCTGGCTGGCGCAACGCGCTGTGCCGCGCCCCCCACCCAGCGCCGCAAGATGCGATTTCGAATTCATTCGCCTTGCGCATGATCTTCAGCCCACGCATTGGCTGCGACAAGCACAAAGGCATCAGCTGGGGCGTTCGTCGCATCCCCGCAGGTGCCGGGAGGCTCGATGCCAGGCGAATGAATTCGTCGCTACCGAAGCCTGTGCCGGGCGCGGTTTTCATTGTGGGAGTTGCGCCCGGTAATAACTTCAGCCCGGGGTCGGGCCTCCCACAATAAAAGCCAGCGTAAGCCTCGAGTGGCGTCGCGCGTCAGTCACGATCAACAGCAAACGCCGACCAGGCTTGGCGAGTCGGCATGACTTCCAGACGGTTGAAGTTGATGTGATCCGGCAGGTTCGCCACGTAGAACATCTGCTCGGCGATGTCTTCGGCCGCCAGCGGCGTGGTGTCGCCATACAGGCGATCCGAGGCAGCCTGATCGCCTTTGGTGCGCACCAGGGTGAATTCGGTTTCGGCCATGCCCGGCGCAATGTCGGTGACCCGCACACCGGTGGCGATCAGGTCGCAGCGCAGGTTGTAGCTGAACTGCTGGACGAAGGCCTTGGTGGCACCGTAGACGTGGCTGCCCGGATAAGGCCATTGGCCCGCAGTGGAGCCAATATTGATGATGCTGGCCCCGGCGCCGGTTTCGATCAGGGTTGGTAGCAGCGCATGGGTCACGTTGACCAGGCCGGTGACATTGGTGTCGATCATCGTGTGCCAGTCGGCCAGATCCACCTTCTGCGCGGGCATCGGCGCCAGGGCCAGGCCGGCGTTGTTGATCAGCGCGTGTACCCGGCGAAAGCCTTCCGGCAGTTCAGCCACGACCTGCTGCACGGCGGCGGCATCGCGCACGTCCAGCGCGGCGATATGCACCGGCACCTGCCCGCTCAGTTCGTTCTGCAATTCCTGCAGCCGCTCCACGCGTCGTCCGCACAGCACCAGAGACCAGCCCCCGGCCGCAAAACGCCGCGCCGCAGCGCGCCCGAAACCGGACGTAGTCCCGGTGATGAAAACGATCTTGCTCATTTGCCTACCTCGTGTTGCGAATTCTCTGGAAGGAACTGCCCACGGCACTTCCGGTTGCGGCCACGACAATAGCCCAATCCCGCCCGATTTTGGCAGCCGTGCTACCCAGATTGAAGCCGATGCTGCGTGCGCTTTTTTACCTGGAAAACCGTTTCGCGCCCGCGACACACAGAATCACCGCCAGGGTTACGCCCAGCATGCCCAGGCTGACCTGTTCGTGGAGCAAGGTGGCGGCTAACGCCAAGCCGAAGAATGGCTGCAGGAGCATGCAACTCGTTGGGTGTGGACATACAATCACGAACGGCCAAACATGGCCCTGGGAGGCATCACCCCCAAACAGAAGTTGGCCCTCGCGGCCTGACCTCTACTTCTGGCAAGTACTGAAAATGGGGGGATTACCACATGACCTCTCCGCCACGGAGCGACCATGTCGCTCCGTGGCGCTGCGGAACTCCGCCGGCACCTGCTCCGTTTTTTGCTCTGGGCCGACCCGAGCAAAGAGGTCTTTACGAGCGGTGCGGATGAAAGAGCGGCCTCGCCCGCTCGAGTTGCCAGATGAAACCATCCACTCGGGCAGGCGCGCTGGTTGACCACAACCTAAGGTGGGTAGAGTCACTTTCACAAAAGTTTCCAGAAAGATGTTTCAAGATCTTTGAATCTTTTTAAAGCAGATCAGTCCGAACTGCTTCACCTGCCCAGCGGCAGGCCAGGGATCGGTTCATGAAGGAGCAGTGGAGGCAGACGCCTTTTCAAGCTTCATGGCCGTGTTGTTATAAAAACACCACGAGACCATTATGAAAAATGTGCACACGCAGAGTCATTTCGCTCAATTCAAGCAGAAATTCAAACAACACGGCTGGCGTCGAACCAGCCACTTGCTGATGATCAAAGCCATCAAGCTCTTCGGTCTGTTCAAGCTTCTGCGGGGCATGCTGCTGCTCAAGGTCAACCCGTCCTACCTCGAGTGCCCCTCCGATTACACCTGCCGGTTTCTCAGCAAGGCTCAGTTGCGCTACTACGCACAAGACCCCGAGAATCACATCGAAACCGATTTTCTCAACGAAGCCCTGGACAAGGGGGATCGTTGCTACGCCATTCTCGATGGCAACAAGCTGGCCGCCTATAGCTGGTATTCACACCAACAAACCCGGATTGATCCCGCCGATCTCCTGATCGATTTCAATCCGCGCTACGTCTACATGTACAAGGGGCTGACCAAGCCCGAATACCGAGGCCAGCGCCTGTATCTCATCGGCATGAACCGTGCGTTGCAGTGGTATCAGCAGCGGGGATCGCAAGGAATGATTTCCTACGTTGAGTCAACCAACTTCGAATCGCTTAAAGCCTGCATGCACCTGGGTTGCCAGATTTTTGGCACGATTTATCTGCTGCGCTTTCTGGGGCGTTATCTGCTGCTTGCCACACCCGCGTGCCGCCGATTCGACTTCCGACTGCTGGAAGTGGCGCACTCCACTCTCGACTGGGAACGGGCCAAGCCGGAGTTCGCCGCCCTGAGCTACCCGATATCACCCGGTAAACGTGCTCCTGCCGGAGACTGTGTGGGCTGATCGCCAGCGTTCGTTGCGGGGCGTCGCGGCGGGGCGTGCGTGCTTCCCTTGCCGTATTCGACGCTCCCAAGCTGTACAACGCTCCAATCGCTCAAGGCGCCGGATTCGGCTGCCCGACATGGATACGCTCGATCTCGGCCAGTATTTCATCGCTTAGCTGCAGTTGGGCACTGGCCAGGTTGCTGTCCAATTGCGCAAGGGTGGTGGCGCCGATGATGTTGCTGGTCAGGAACGGTCGGCTGCTGACATAGGCCAACGCCAACTGGGCAGGATCCACCCCATGCTCGTTGGCCAAAGCCACATAAGCGCTGGCGGCACGGCGCGCCTGGGGATTGTTGTAGCGCTGGAAACGCGCATATAACGTCAGGCGCCCCTTGGGCGGTTGCGCACCCTTTTCGTATTTGCCGGATAGCAGGCCGAACGCCAGCGGCGAATAGGCGAGCAATCCCACCTGTTCACGAATCGCAATTTCCGCCAGGCCCACTTCGAAACTGCGATTGAGTAGGTTGTAGGGGTTCTGGATCGAAACCACTCGTGGCCAACCACGGGTTTCGGACAGGTGTAGGAAACGCTGCACGCCCCAGGGCGTTTCGTTGGACAGACCGATATGGCGGATCTTGCCGCTTTTCACCAGATCGTCGAGCACGTCCAGCGTGTCTTCAATCGGCGTGAAATGCGCGTCGGGGTCGTGCTGGTAACCCAGCTGGCCGAAGAAGTTGGTATTGCGGTCCGGCCAGTGCAGTTGATAAAGATCGAGATAGTCGGTTTGCAAACGACGCAGGCTGTCCTCAACGGCCTGGGTGAGGTTGGTACGATCGAAATGATTGCGGCCGCCACGGATATGGGTCAGACCATTGCCCGGCGCAGCCGCCTTGCTGGCCAGAATCCAATCGCCACGCCCACCATGGCGCTGAAAGTAATTGCCGAGGATGGTCTCGGTAGCGCCGTAGGTCTCGGCGGTGGGCGGCACAGGATACATTTCCGCGGTATCGATGAAGTTGATGCCGGCTGACTGAGCCCGACGAATCTGCTCGAACGCCTCGGCTTCGGTGTTTTGCTCGCCCCAGGTCATGCTGCCCAGCGCCAATGCACTGACTTGGATATCCGTGTTGCCCAGTGAACGGTAATGCATCGAAAAGTCCTGTACTGATGGGTAGGTGAATGCCACGTATCCGTAGCCCGATGCTGGCTGGCCGCACGGAAATTGCCTGTGATTCTGCTAGCGTCATCGGTGCGCCGGCAACCGCGCCCTTTCTGATCCGCAAAGGTAAGCGCCATGCGATACACACTGCTCGACAACCTGCGAAACGAGATCATTCTACTGGCCCGCATCCTGCTGATGATCCTGTTCATCATGTCCGGCTGGAGCAAACTGCTCGGTTTCGGAGGAACCGTGGCTTATCTGGAATCGCTCGGCACGCCCGCTCCGATGCTGGCCGCCGCGATTGCCGTACTCATGGAGTTCTTCGTCGCCATTGCGATCATCCTGGGCTTTTATACCCGGCCGCTGGCATTCCTGTTCGCCTTGTTTGTTCTCGGCACCGCATTGATCGGCCATGATTTCTGGAACATGACCGATCCGCAGCGGGCTGCCAACATGACGCAGTTTTTCAAGAACATCAGCATCATGGGAGGCTTGCTGCTGCTGGGTGTAACCGGCGCGGGCAAGTACTCGCTGGATCGCCGCTAATACATTCGATCAACGTAGATTGGGTTGATCGTCCATTTCCGCCTTATCCGGATCGAGATCACCCAGGTCCGGATCAAGCCCGACATCATTCTCTTCGGGAAGCTCTCCGTCATTGTCGGGCAGCTCATCGATGCCAGGTTCACGGTCTGGATTAACATCGGTACGCCCAGGACTTAGCGGTCGAGGCGTGCCCGGAAACTCGTTCTCCGGCTTGTCCGAGCCTTGCGCACCTACACCCTCTTGCCTGCTCATGCCAGCACCTCGCCTAATGTAAGAACCACTCGGGTTTGAGTGCCTTGAGTGGCATTCGATGCGGCATCGAGCATATTTCCGCTCGCCGGCACTCAACGCGAACCAAACAGCACGCCATCTGCTTCATTCCTGTCGAAGCTCTACTGCGGCCTTGGAATAATCCTCAAGAAAGCTTGATATCCTTCCCACCTTCAATTGTCATTGGGGGAGCCGTGTTTTCACTAAAGCGCAAGGGCGATTACCGCCTGCAGCTGACTCGCACATTGAAAAAACCAGGCCGCCACAAGGTTGAGCTGTATCTGTTTACGCCTCACGAAAGTAATTTTTCCGCCTGGACCCTGGCCGAGGAACAGTTCTTCTTTAACGCCCTGACCCACCGTTTCGGCCTACTGGGTCTGCCGGCCAAAGACCGCGTCAGCAAAGCCGACGCATCCTTCTGGCTGCTCTCGCCACACTACGAAATCATGTACGGGTCCTGGTTTTTCCAATACCAGGCCTCGATGGACCGCTTGCGCCAGCAACTACAAGCCTCGGGAGCCACAGCAGAGCCGATCAGCCGCGCCCTGCGGCTTAGCCAGAACTTTGCGCAACGCATGCGCAAGTCCGCCCCCAAGCAAAGCAACCAGCTGCGCTATTTTCGCCAGATGGACATCTACTTTTCCTGGTATGCCGAACAGTTCATGCTGGAAAGCATGACCCTGGACGGCTTCGCCGAACTGGACGAAGAGCTCAAGCAGGGAATGGCCGACTTCCTGCGCCTGGAACACAAACACCGCAAGGAGCGCGGGTACCTGAGCGACTTCCACGGCACACCGACCCGCGTCTGGAACCGCATGAGCCTGTATCACCGGCTGCTGGAGTATCCGGTCCTGCTGCGCTCAACCATCACCGAGCTGGGCCCGGGCACCCGTAAACTGGTCAAGGCGGCGTCCACCACACTGATTATGTCGCTGTTCACCTACTTTCTGTTTAATGCGCGGGACGCCAGCCAGAAGTTGTCTCTGACTCTATTGCTGGGCATCGCATTGGTCTATGCCCTACGCGATCTGCTGCGCGACGACATGATCACGGCCATCACTCGCTGGCTGCGCAAGGGCAAACCGCGCTGGAAGATCCGCCTGCTCATGCCCTACACGAAAAAATTGATGGCCCAGCAACGGGTCTGGGTGGACTACCGAAAACTCCCCGAGCTTCCCCAGCAGGTGCTGGAGCATTCTGGCAAATGGGCCACCAATGAAGAGCGACAGATTATTTGCTACCGTTCGGTGCTGAACCTCGACAAGGCGGCCCTGGAGCAGGACGAGATCCAGGAGCGCCTGACCCTCGATTGTGAACGCCTCTGCGAGATGATCCTGGCCAGCAAGCACCAGCTGTTCGTGAGTACGGACGAGGCCGATCCGTTTGGCTCCATCCAGGCACAACCCATCGAGAAGCAGCACGACTACAACCTGCTGCTGCTGCACACCGAACCCGACCAGCCCTTTCCCTCTGCCCAGCGCTGGCGTCTAAGGCTGGGAGCCAACGGCATCGTGCACTGCGAAAGCAAGAAGACGCACTGGCCCGAGCCACCGGAGCGGCAAACGACAGGTTGGCGTCGACGCTTGAGCGGCCTCTGGCGGCGAGGCTGAGCCTCGTTCACACCCTCTGCGCAGCGCCCGCTTGATCCGAATCAAGGCGAATGAAAAAAACGGCGTCCAGCATGGTCAGGCATGAGTGACCCGGAGTGTTGTCATGGCCAAGAAGTTCCCATTGAATCCCGCGCATCCCGAACGGATCTGTTGGGGGTGCGATCGCTATTGCTCGGTGGATGCATTGGGGTGCGGCAATGGCGCCGACCGCACCATGCATCCCACCGAAGTCTGGGGCGAGGATTGGCATGCCTTTGACACCTTGAACACGGACAACAGCCCGCAACAGGTAAGCGAACCACCGGCCGCCTGAGCGCGTGGCACGCAGGTCACGAGAAGCAGTCCTCGACTACGCTTCGAAATGACCAACCCAGCAGCAGGTGCCTGCCATGGAGTTCAAGGACTATTACGCGACCCTCGGCGTGGAGCCCTCGGCCGATGACAAGGCGATCAAGACCGCCTACCGCCGCCTGGCGCGTCAGTACCATCCGGATGTAAACAAAGAGGCCGGCGCAGAAGACCGTTTCAAAGAGGTAGTCGAGGCTTACGAGGTCTTGAAAAGCCCGGAGAAACGCGCCGAGTACGACCAGATTCGCCAATACGGCCACGCCGGCCAGACCTTCGAGGCGCCGCCCGGCTGGCAACCCTCCGGCGGATTCAGCGGACGCCACGAGCAGTTCGAGGGCGATTTCTCCGACTTCTTCGAATCAATCTTCGGCGCTCAGCGGGGCGGTCGCCAGCAGCACAGGGCTGCGCGTCGAGGGCGCGACATCGAACTGGAACTGCCGGTGTTCCTGGAGGAAATCCTCGGCGAAACCAGCAAGCCGATCGAGTATTTGCTTCCCAGCTACGATGAGCACGGCCTGCGTCAAACCGATCAACGCAAGAGCCTAAGCGTGAAGATTCCCGCCGGGGTTAGCGACGGCGAGCGTATCCGCCTCAAGGGACAGGGCGGCCTGGGCAGCGGCGGCGCGCCAAACGGTGATTTGTACCTGTTCATCCGTCTGGTGCCGCACCCGCTGTTCGACGTGGAAGGCCATGATCTGCTGATCACCGTGCCCCTGGCCCCCTGGGAGGCGGCCCTGGGTGCACGCATCGAAGTGCCGACGCTGACCGGGCGGATTCACCTGAATATCCCCGCCGACAGCCAGAGCGGCCAGCGCCTGCGCATCAAGGGCAAGGGCCTGCCGAGCAAGCAAGGCGTTGGCGATCTGTATGCGGTTCTGAAAGTGGTAATGCCGCCGCGCAACCCGGAACAGGCGCGCACATTGTGGACTCAGCTGCGCGACGCGGCGGGCTTCGATCCGCGCAGCCAATGGAGCAAATGACCATGGCAACGTCCCTGATCATGCAACTGACCCTGGAAGAGTGCTGCCAGCGGGTCGAGTTGCCCGAAGATATCCTGATTGAGATCGTCGAATACGGCATCGTCGAACCCGGCGGTACCACGCCCGGCGAATGGCGCTTCGACACGGCTGCGCTGAGCCGCTTGCGCCAGGCCCGCCGTCTGCAACAGGATCTGGAACTCGACTGGGCAGCCGTGGCGGTCGCCATGGATCTGCTTGGCGAAGTGGAGCGGCTGCGGGCCGAGAACGACAACCTCAAACGCCGCTTGCTGCGTTTTCTAGAGCCTTGAGGAAGGCTGGACCGAGCGTTCTCTCATCAGGTTCGTACCGTTCACGCTTGCGATGCAGGCCCCGGATACACGGGCGCGAAGCCGCCACCGGGGGTGCGGAAGTTGGTGGTCTGGCCCTGGTACAGGCGCGCCGCCACGCCCAGCACCGCGCCGTCATAGGCGTAATTGCGCAGATCAAACTTGAGCACCTGGCGCACCAGCCAGTGCAGCCAGTCCATGCGCAGCAACTGATCGTTCAGCCATTGGAAAATTTCCATGGGGTTTTCCTCAATGGCGCGGCAAGGCGTGGTTGTACCAATCACGGCTGCGGTTGATGCTGCGCACCAGCCAGAGCATCACCGGCACTTCGATTAGCACGCCGACCACTGTGGCCAGTGCCGCGCCGGAGTTAAAGCCATACAGCGCGATGGCCACCGCCACCGCCAGCTCGAAGAAATTCGACGCGCCGATCATCGCCGAGGGTCCGGCGATGTCATGGCGCACCCGCCAGGTGCGATTCAGCCAGTAACCCAGGCCGGCAATGAACAGCGTCTGCAGCAGGATCGGCACGGCCAGCATGCCGATGATCAACGGCTGCGCGACGATGGCCCGGCCCTGAAAGGAGAACAGCAGCACCAGGGTCGCCAGCAGGGCGAGGATGGAGAATGGGGAGATTTTCGCCAGCGCCGCCTGGAAGGCCGCTTCGCCTCGCTTCATCAGGCGGGCACGGAAGAACTGAGCAATGGCCAGCGGGATCACGATGTACATCACCACCGACAACAGCAGGGTGTCCCAAGGCACCGGGATCGACGACACGCCAAGCAGCAGCGCGACGATGGGCGCGAAGGCGAACACCATGACCAGATCGTTGAGCGCCACCTGGGTCAAGGTGAAATTGGCGTTGCCGTTGCACAGGTTGCTCCACACGAAGACCATCGCCGTGCAGGGCGCCGCGCCGAGCAGGATCAGCCCGGCCATGTAACTGTCCAGTTCAGCGGCCGGCAACCAGGGCGCGAAAATGTGCTTGATGAACAACCAGCCCAGCAGCGCCATGGTGAACGGCTTGACTGCCCAGTTGATGAACAAGGTGATGCCCATGCTGGCGCGCTGGTCATACACCTCGCGCAGCGCCGAGAAGTCGATCTTCATCAGCATCGGGATGATCATCACCCAAATCAGCAGGCCGACCGGAATATTGACCTGGGCAATCTCCAGAGCCCCCACCGTCTGGGCGGCGGCCGGTGCGTACAGCCCCAGCAAGGTGCCGGCAACGATACACAGAAATACCCAAACGGTTAGATAGCGTTCGAAAATACCGAGTGGGGCGCCGGCCTGGGCTGCCACTTCACATGAACTGGACATGGGATTGCCTTTTTTCGTAATCATGATTGAGTGCGCATCGCAGGGGTGCACGGCGTGCACGATAACATTTGAAAAATCGAATATGAAGATCGACTTTGCTCTAGCCAACTTCAAATTTAGTTTACGCTTTCACTTGCAGCTCTTGTTGAATGCCGCGTTCAAGCAGTCAACCTTTACATAGATATACGGCTAGCAATATATTCGGCAAACCACATTCAGGGCGAATGTTCCCACACTGCATACCGCGAGGACAGCATGCACCTGACCCCTACCACCCTGTTCAAATGCCTGGCCGATGAAACCCGGGCACGCATGACCCTGCTGATCGCTCGCCAAGGTGAGCTGTGCGTCTGCGAATTGACCGCCGCGCTGGAAGAAAGCCAGCCGAAGATTTCCAGGCATCTGGCCCAGCTACGCAGCTGCGGCGTGTTGGAGGATCGCCGCCAGGGCCAGTGGGTGTACTACCGACTGCATCCGCATCTGCCGGACTGGGTACACGAGGTGCTCAACACCACGCTTGCAGCCAATAAAAATTGGCTCCGGCCAAATACCGCGCGCTTGGAGGGCATGCGTGACCGCCCCGAGCGCGCCACGGTCTGTAGCTGATTCTCCCGGCAGTTGACTGACGTGTTGCACAAGAAATCGGCGACAGAACTGTCAAATCGAGTCGTTCAACCATCCATTCTGCTTAAGGGAACCCAGCATGACCATCAAAGTAGGCATCAACGGCTTCGGTCGCATCGGGCGCCTGGCCCTGCGCGCGGCGTGGGACTGGCCGGAGCTGGAATTCGTGCAGATCAACGACCCGGCCGGCGATCCCGCAACCCACGCTCACCTGCTGAATTTCGATTCGGTGCATGGCCGCTGGCAGCATGAGGCTGGCAGCGATGGGGATGCACTGGTCATCGACAACCAGCGCATCCGCGTGACGGCCAACAAGGCCATTGCCGACACTGACTGGTCGGGCTGCGACCTGGTGATCGAGGCCAGCGGCAAGATGAATACCGTCGCCGTATTGCAGGGCTACCTGGATCAGGGCGTGAAGCGCGTGGTGGTCAGTGCGCCGGTCAAGGAAGTTGGCGCACTCAACGTGGTGATGGGCGTCAACCACTCGCTGTTCGATCCGGCCCAGCACCGCATCGTTACCGCCGCGTCCTGTACCACTAATTGCCTGGCGCCGGTGGTCAAGGTGATCCATGAAAACCTCGGTATCCGCCACGGCTCGATCACCACCATCCACGACCTGACCAATACTCAGAGCATCCTCGACCAGCCGCACAAGGATCTGCGCCGCGCCCGTGCCTCGCTGATGAGCCTGATCCCCACCACCACCGGCTCAGCCACGGCGATTGCCGAGATCTTCCCCGAGTTGCGCGGCAAGCTGAACGGCCATGCGGTGCGCGTGCCACTGGCCAACGCCTCGCTGACTGACTGCGTGTTCGAGGTGGAGCGTGCAACCACGGTTGACGAGGTCAATCAGTTGCTCAAGACGGCTGCCGACGGTGAGCTACAGGGCATTCTTGGCTATGAAGAACGCCCCCTGGTATCCATCGACTACCGCACCGACCCGCGCTCGTCGATCATCGACGCGCTGTCCACGCTGGTGATCAATGACACCCAGGTGAAGATCTATGCCTGGTATGACAACGAATGGGCCTATGCCAACCGCACCATGGAGTTGGCCAGGCTAGTGGGCGCCGCGTAGCTCTTTTTTCCGCGCGCCACGTGGAAGCGAAACGTAGGGTGGCGATTCACCGCGTTGCGTTCCAACGAGCGGGGCCGTGGTGGATAAAAATCGACGCCCTCCCTGCGGATTGACTGCACAACGCGCCCCAAGGCCTCCTTACGGAAAACCATGATGTCCACCCTCGCCCGCCTTTCTCCGGAAATTCGCCAGTACTTAGTGGTTACCGGCAACTACTGGGCCTTCACCCTCACCGATGGCGCGCTGCGCATGCTGGTGGTGTTGCATTTTCACGCCCTCGGTTACAACCCGCTGCAAATCGCCGCGCTGTTTCTGTTCTATGAGTTTTTTGGCGTGGTTACCAACCTGCTTGGCGGCTGGCTGGGGGCGCGCCTGGGCCTGAATCGCACCATGAACATTGGCCTCGGCCTGCAGGTCGCCGCCTTGTTGATGCTCAGCGTGCCGGATGCCCTGCTCACCGTGCCCTGGGTGATGGCTGCGCAGGCGCTGTCCGGTATCGCCAAGGACCTCAATAAGATGAGCGCCAAGAGCTCGATCAAGCTGCTAGTGCCAGGCGATCAGCAAGCCAGGCTGTATCAGTGGGTGGCGATCCTTACCGGCTCGAAGAATGCGCTCAAGGGCGTCGGTTTTTTTCTCGGCGGCGCGCTGCTAGCGGTGCTCGGTTTTACCGGCGCGGTACTGGCCATGGCCGCTCTGCTGGCACTGGTCTGGCTAGCCAGCCTGGTGCTGCTGAAGAAGGATTTGGGCAAGGCAAGGAACACGCCCAAATTCCGCGATCTGCTGTCCAAGAGCCGGGCGATCAATCTTCTCTCCGCTGCGCGCCTGTTTCTGTTCGGTGCACGGGATGTCTGGTTTGTGGTGGCCCTGCCGGTGTTCCTGGCCAGCAGTTTTGGCTGGGATCACTGGCGAGTGGGCGGCTTTCTCGCGCTCTGGGTGATTGGCTACGGCATCGTTCAGTCATTCGCGCCCTATGTCACCGGCAAGCGTCGCGGCCAAGTGCCGGACGGCAGCGTCGCCTGCGTCTGGGCGCTGCTGCTGGCCGGTTTGCCGGGGGCCATTGCCCTGGGCCTGGGCAGCGACCTGCCAGCACAACCGGTGCTAATTGGAGGCCTGCTGCTGTTCGGCGCGTTCTTCGCCATCAACTCCTCATTGCACAGCTACCTGATCGTCAGCTATGCCAAGGAGGATGGCGTGTCGCTGGACGTCGGCTTCTACTACATGTCCAATGCGCTGGGCCGGTTGGTCGGCACGCTGCTGTCCGGCTGGGTCTTTCAGGCGTATGGTCTGCAAGCCTGCCTGTGGGTGTCCAGCGCCTTTGTGCTACTGGCCGCGCTGATCTCCATCGGCCTGCCCCGCCACACCGCGGTGCGGGCCTGAGCCCTTTGTTTCAGCTTCGGAGTTTTTCATGCACCGTTCAGATCGCCCGCGCTTTCGCATCAATGCCGACCGGCAATCGGCAAGCCGTCGGGTGCGCTATGTCGAAACCAATCAACCCGATGAAGGTGAATGCACGCTGTGCGTACTGGATGAGTTGGCGGAGGAAGCCGAAAACGCCCCTGCAAAGCCCGCTATCGGCCAAGCTGACGCGAAATCGGGAACGCCTTGATACATGCGTGCGACGCACTGAAAAACGGCCTCACCGATGATCGCTGGCGGCGCTCAACCGCGCTCCAGCGCCAGCACCAGGTCATGGAACGCTTCGCGATTGGACTCGTTCAAGCCCATGAGGATCCGGTGAGCCTCAAGCACCCGGGCTTTCACTTCGCTTTCGGACAAATCCTGCGACGGCAGATCGGTGAGGTTGTCCGGCGTCACGGTGGGCTGATCGACGATATTGAACACCTGATCAAATCCCATGGAGTGCAGCAGCCGGGTTATATCCGGCTGATCCGTCACCAGGGTCGGTAGCAGGCCGACCTTTTGTCGCGACAGAATGGACAGTTTGGCCAGCAGTCCCAGCGTGGTGCTGTCGATGCTGCGGGTTTCGATCAGGTCGATGACGATGGAAGTGAAATTCGCCGAAGCGAAGATTTTTTCAATGGTTGCGTCCAGCGCGGAGCAGAGCGTCAGGCGAACCTCGCCGACGAATTTCAGCACGAAGATGCCATCCTGCTCGGCAAACTGGATTTTGCCGTTACTCATGCAAGGTTCCTGCTCAACACCAGCAAGGCGATATCGTCCGGCATATCACCCAACTGGTCCAATCCCAATATCTGGCGCAGCCCTTCAAGACTGCCACCCGCCGTGCTGATAAATTCAGGCAGCGCGCCTTCTTTTTCTTTGAGTGTGTCGCCCGGCAAAAGGTCGAGAATGCCGTCGGACAACAACGTCAGGCTGAACGACTTGGGCAGTTTCAGTTCCAGGTTCATGTATGTTGCATCTTCGAACAATCCCACCGGCAGTCCGCGCCCTTCCAGGTAGTCGGCTCGCCCTTCAGTAAAGAGTACTGGCAGTGGCAAATGCCCGCCGATACTGTAGGTCAGGCGGTCGGTCACCAGGTCGATCACCCCGCCGAGCATGGTCACGTGTTTGCCCAGCTTAAGGTTGATCAATCCGCGATTGATATGCCCCAGCACGTCTGAGGGTTTGAATTCAGGCAACACCCCGCCGCGTCGCGATTCATACAACAGTCGGGTGGTCATGAACTTGAGCAGCACGGTCACGAATGCCGACGACGCCCCATGGCCGGAGACATCAGCCAGATAGAACGCGATGCGCCGATCGTCGAGGCGAAAATAATCGACGAAATCGCCGGATAGATAGAGCGACGGAATGATCTGGTGTGCAAAATTCAGCCCGTCGGCTACCCAGGGGGTTTCCGGCAGCATGTTCATCTGTACCTGGCGGCCGGCGTTCTGATCTTCCTGCAGCAGGTGCAAACTGGCCTGCAGTTCGCGGTTGGTGGCTTCCAGCGTTTCGCGATAACGGCGGTTTTCCTCACGCAGACGGGCACGATCCAGCGCCCGACGTACCGAGTGTTCAAGCACCGCGAGGTCTTCAAGCGGCTTGATCAGGTAATCGGCCGCACCCAGGCGCAAGGCTTCCACCACGTCGCCCATGACGCCGGCGCCGGATACGACAATGACCGGGGCCGGGTTTTCCAGTTCGCCGATGCGGCGAATCAGTTCCAAGCCATCCACTTGCGGCATGCGCAGATCGCAGATGACCAGGTCAGGTTGCCGGAGCTCGAACATTTCCAGTCCCTGGACGCCATTGCTCGCCTGCGTGACGGCAAACCCGCTGTCTTCCAGGTAGGCTGCCAGGCTAGTGCGCACAGCCTCGTCGTCGTCAATGATCAGCAGTGTGGCGCTGGGATTATGCATCGGATATCCAGGCAAACGACGCCGGGTGCGGTGGACGTGGTAACCGGCCATCGGCTCGGCGGGATGTAGGGACTTTCTTCACGGCGCAGACGGTACTCCCATCCGCAGGGCGATTCAAGTTGTGGGCCAGGGCCCACGGCCTACTGCGGCAGGTCTTGCTCATGGGACGGTGAGCGGTTTCAGAAATCGTCTTCGACCATGCCATCTTTGACTTTGAATTCGCGATTTTGCAGATAGATGTTGCGAATGAACACGTATTTGTCGCCTCGTATAAGCCTCTCGGCCGACAACAGACTGGCCCGCGTATCGATGATATTCACACCGAAGGTGGTATTACGGGTCGGCACATGATCCATGTAGGGGTAGATGTTCAAATACGAATCCGGCACCCGGGAAAAGGAGTCGCGCACGGTGCTGGGGCCGAGGAACGGCAACACCAGATAAGGGCCGCTGCCTAGCCCCCAGGCACCCAGCGTCTGGCCGAAGTCTTCATCGTTGCGAGGCAGGCCCATCTTGCTTGCCACATCAAAAAAGCCCAGCAGCCCAAAGGTCGAATTGAACAAGATGCGGCTGGTATCGATACCCGCATCGCGAAATTTGCCCTGCAGCAGGTTATTGGTCAGGGTGCGCACATCGCCAACATTGCTGAAGACGTTGTGGATGCCATCCTCCAGAAACTGCGGGGTGACCGCTTGGTAACCTTGGGCGAGCGGCTTGAGTGCATAGGTGTCTACCTTGTCGTTGAAGGCAAACATTGCGCGGTTGAAGCCTTCCCACGGATCCTCGTCAGTGGCTGCCGAAGCGCAAATGGGCGCCAGCGCCAGACTCAGCATGAATCCCACGCGACCTGCCCATTCTCGCCAGTTACCCGCAACCATTGCAGCACCTCATCGTTAAACGTAGTGTGGCGACCCGCCCTGGCGAAGCCCCCAGGCTCAATCTGCGCAATAAAAATAAGCTGCGTAGTATACGGGCCAGCTCTACCGAGAGACAGACTTGAACATGCTTAGACAACCTGCATCCACCTTGTTGCATAGCGCTCAAATCCCAGTGCGCTGGGGCGATATGGACAGTTACGGCCACGTCAACAACACCTGCTATATCCAGTATCTGGAAGAGGCGCGCATTGCCTGGTTCGCCCAGATAGGCCTCGACATCGACCGAGGCAGCGAAGGCCCGGTCGTGTTGCAAGTTCAGCACACCTACCTCAAGCCGGTCGTTCACCCCGCCACCGTGGTGATCGAGCTTTATGCCGGCCAGTTAGGCCGAAGCAGCGCCATTCTCGAGCATCGCCTGACCACCCTGGAAGATTCGGACGTCTTGTATGGAGAAGGCTCCTGCAAGCTGGTCTGGATCGACCATGCCGAAAACCGCGCCGTTCCCCTGCCGGAACGGCTGCGTGCATTGATGAGTCCCTCGACCTGAACGCATCGTTCAGCACCGTATCGGGCAAACCCCGGCTTCCTGCCTTATCTTTACAGGCAACGTGACGGCAACGGCCGCCACGAGCTGAGCCACGTTATTGGACCGGGGAGCAACTCCATGCCTGAACAAGACCTACGGCTGCAACTGGAAGAACTGCGCAATCAACTGGAACAGGAACCGCCGCTCAGCGACGAAGAACGCACGTCGATACTGACCGTCATTGCCCAGATCGAAGCCCAGCTCGTCAACCAGACCCCGCCCGCTTCTGGCGAAACCCTGGTCGATGGCGTCAACCTGGCCGTGGAGCGCTTTGAAGTCAGCCACCCGACCCTGGCCGGCACGCTCCGCAACATCATGCAGAGCCTGGTAAGCATGGGGATCTGAGTGCCTGTGTAAATCGGCGTCGCCGCGAGCGCGGAGTGCGCGCGGCGACGCCACGCTTCTTACTGCCTGGCCAAACGCCGGTTGTCCGGCTGGATGGTGGTGCTGCTGCGGTAGGGATTAATATCCAGTCCCCCGCGTCGCACATAGCGCGCATAGACCGTCAGACGCTGCGGCTGCAGCAAACGCTGCAAATCCATGTAGATGCGTTCCACACAATGCTCATGAAAATCCTGATGCTGGCGGAAGCTGACCAGGTAGGCGAGGAAGCTGGCATGATCCAGCGCCGGGCCGCGATAGTCCACCACCACGCTGCCCCAGTCCGGCTGGCCAGTCACAGGACAATTGGATTTGAGCAGATGGCTGTGCAGCGCCTCTTCCACGATCTCTTCGCTGTCACAACGCAGCAGCTCGGGGCGAGGATGCGCATAGTCACTGATGGCGATATCCAGCTCGTCGATGCACACGCCCGGCAGGCTGGCACAGCCTTCGGCCGACACCTTATCCAGGCTGCGCACACGCGCCGTGACTGGCGCGCCAGCCAAGGCGGACAGGTCCTTTTCGAGAATTTCCTGTACCGCTCCGGCATTGGCAAACCGGGTTTGGTTCAGGGAGTTGAGGTACAACTTGAAGGATTTGGATTCAATGATATTTGGCGAATTCGATGGAATTGAAAACTCGCCAATCGCCACTACCGGCTTGCCACGCAGCGTCAACCAGGACAGTTCGTAGCAGGTCCACAGATCGACACCCTGAAACGGCAGCGTGCTGGCCGTCAGGCCCAGCTCACGCCACTTCGCTGCGCGCGGAATGGGAAACAGCAACTGCGGGCTGTACTGATCGATATAGTCGCTGGACTTGCCCAAGGGCGAATGTTCGGCGGGATGCATGGTAGAAACCTGTCAGAAGAAAAAACGACGGACAGTATAAGGCAAGCCTCTTTGCCACTGTGCCACCCCTGACGAACCTTGCAGCCCCACCAGCAGCTCGGCTTTCTCAGGGCATGATTTCCATTTGCCCGATCATGCCCGCCTGGTAATGACCGTGGATATTGCAGGCAAACTGCAGCCAGTCCGGCTGGTAGAAAGTCCAGGTCAGTTCACCCACCTGCCCCGGCTCGACCACCAGGGTATTGGGCCCGGCATGGGCCAGATGGGCGTGGGCGCCATGTCCATGATCGCGCAAGGTTTCTTCAGCCTGCATGCGCAGCATTGCTTCGCGATGCTCCCGGTGCATCGCGGTATAACCGAGGCTGAACTCGTGAGGAAAATTGCCGACGTTCTTGAGCACGAAACGCACGGTTTCGCCTGCCTTGATCTGCACGAAGGCCGGCTTGAAGTACATCTCGCCCATCTCGATCTCGACGGTGCGGGTTGCAGAGTCGGGCTTGGCCGGCTTACCAAAGACAAAGCCTTCGGCAAGCGCTACTGGACTGGCAAGCAGTACCGAGGCGGATAGCAGAAATCGCAGCAACATGTTCATCACTCCTGAAGTAGAGAGGACAAGCCAGGCAACGCCCGGCCGTCCCCCTCAGGAGCGAGCCGATTACTGGCGCATTCCGCGTCCACTGACCAGCAAATGAACGCAGAACAGGTATAGCAGCGCAGCGGCCACCAGCATGAAGCCAATGGCGGTGCCGATATGAATGTCGGACACGCCAAGGATGCCGTAGCGGAAGGCATTGACCATGTGCAGGATGGGATTGGCCAGCGACACCGTCTGCCAGAACGGCGACAGCAGGTGGATAGAGTAGAAGACCCCGCCCAGGTACGTCAGCGGCGTCAGCACGAAGGTGGGCACGATGGAAATATCGTCGAAACTGCGGGCATACACGGCGTTGATGAACCCACCAAACGCAAAGATCGTCGCCGCCAGCAGGATCACCAGCACGGTGATGCCCAGGTTATGCACCTGCAGATCGGTAAAGAACAGCGACAGCAAGGTGACGATAAAGGCCACACCCAGGCCGCGAAGTACGCCGCCGGCGATATAGCCGATGAGAATCACGTGGGGCGACATCGGCGCGACCATCAGCTCCTCGATATTGCGCTGGAACTTGCTGCCGAAGAAGCTCGACACCACGTTGCTGTACGCGTTGGTGATCACCGACATCATGATCAGGCCCGGCACGATGTAATCCATGTAGGCAAAGCCGTCCATCTCGCCGATGCGCTGGCCGATCAGGTTGCCGAAGATCACGAAGTACAGAACCATGGTGATTGCCGGGGGCAGCAGGGTCTGCGGCCAGATGCGCAGGAAGCGCCGCACTTCGCGATAGACAATGGTTTGCAGGGCAATCAGGTTAGGACGCAGCTCGCTCATTTCGCCACCTTGGCCAGATTCTGTTCCACCAGGGAGACAAACAGTTCTTCCAGGCGATTACTCTTGTTACGCAGGCTGAGCACCTCGATGCCCTGCTCCTTCAGCTGCAAAAACAGTCCGGTCAGGCCCTGGGTCTTGTCCACCTGCACTTCCAGGGTGCGGCCATCCACCAGGCTTACCGGGTAACCGTCAAGCTCCGGCGGCAACAGCTGGGATTCCTTCAGATCCAGCAAAAAGGTTTCCACGTGCAGCTTCTGCAGCAAGGCACGCATGCTGGTGTTTTCGACGATGCGGCCGTGATCGATGATGGCGATGTTGCGACACAGCTGCTCGGCTTCTTCCAGGTAGTGGGTGGTGAGGATGATGGTGACACCCTGACGGTTCAGTTCGGTGAGGAAGGTCCACATCGACCGGCGCAACTCGATGTCCACGCCAGCGGTCGGCTCATCGAGAATCAGCAGACGCGGTTCATGCATCAACGCACGGGCAATCATCAGGCGTCGTTTCATCCCGCCGGAGAGCATGCGCGACGGCACATCGCGCTTGTCCCACAGGCCGAGCTGCCTCAGGTAGCGTTCGGCACGCTCCTTGGCCACACGCAGCGGAATGCCGTAATAACCAGCCTGCGTGGTGAGGATATCGAAGGCCTTCTCGAACTGGTTGAAGTTGAACTCCTGAGGCACCACACCCAGGCAGCGCTTGAGCCCGGAGGGGTCGGCGTCCAGGTCATGGCCGAACACATTTACCGTGCCGCCGCTTTTGGTCACCAGGGTGGAAAGAATGCCGATGGTGGTCGACTTGCCGGCGCCGTTGGGGCCAAGCAAGGCGAAAAAGTCGCCTTCGGCGACATCCAGATCGATGCCATGCAACGCCTGGAAGCCGTTATCGTAAGTTTTGGTCAGCTGCCGGATGGACAGGGCGGAACTCATGTCGGATGCACGCAAACAGAAAGGGAACCAGCTAGATAAGGGCTGGCACGGCCAATTGCAACCTTAGGGCCTACTCCCGTTTTGCTGCGAGCCACGACAAAACGGTTACAGAACCTGAAACAGTGGCGGACGAACTACGCTTGTCGACACGGGTCCCTAAGAAGAACCCGGCCCCGGCAGGCCCGGGCAACCGCCATCTCATTCGCACCTTCCAGGGAGGAAACTCATGCTTGCTATCTGGCTGATCGTTCTAGTGGCGGGCATTCTCATCCTTGCCCATCTGCGTTTGCCGATTCTTTCCAGCCTGGCCATCGTCGCCGTGTACCTGATCGCCATGGCCCTCACCGAAATCGCCCCTGGCCTTCTGATCTTGCTACTCGGCCTTCTCTGGCTGCTGGTGGCCGTGCCATTGCTGATGCCGGACTTCCGCAAGCGGCACATTACAGGCCCGATCTTCGCCTGGTTTCGCAAGACCTTGCCGCCCCTGTCACAGACCGAGCGCGAAGCCATCGAAGCCGGCTCCGTCTGGTGGGATGGCGAACTGTTCAGTGGCCGCCCGGACTGGAATAAATTGCGGGCCTACCCCAAGGCCCTACTAAGCGCCGAGGAACAGGCGTTCCTCGACGGCCCCACCGAAACACTGTGCGCGATGGTCAGCGATTGGGACATCAGCCAGAGCATGGACCTGCCCGAGGCCGCCTGGGCCTATATCAAGCAAGAAGGCTTCTTTGCCCTGATCATTCCCCGTGAGTATGGCGGCAAAGGTTTCTCCGCCTATGCGCACTCGCAGATCGTGATGAAGCTGGCCACCCGCAGCGCCGACCTGGCCTCCACCGTCATGGTGCCCAACTCCCTCGGCCCCGCCGAGTTGCTGGTGCACTACGGCACCGAGGAACAACGCAACCGCTACCTGCCCCGTCTGGCAACCGGCGAGGAGGTTCCCTGTTTCGCCCTGACCGGACCATTGGCCGGCTCCGACGCCGGTGCCATGCCTGACAGCGGCATTATCTGCAAAGGCACCTGGCAGGGCGAAGAGGTGCTGGGCCTACGCCTGAATTGGGAGAAGCGCTATATCACCCTCGGCCCGGTAGCCACCCTCCTCGGCGTAGCCTTCAAGGCGTATGACCCGGATCACTTGCTAGGCGACGATGACGAACTGGGCATTACTCTCGCACTGATTCCCACGGATACCCCCGGCGTGACCATCGGCCGCCGCCACCTGCCGCTGGGCGCGGCGTTCATGAACGGCCCCAACTCGGGCAAGGATGTCTTCGTGCCGCTGGACGCCATCATTGGCGGCCAGGCCATGCTCGGCAAAGGCTGGATGATGCTGATGAACTGCCTGTCGGTCGGGCGCTCGATCTCCCTGCCAGGCGTGGGCACCAGCGCCGCCAAATCCTGCGCTTACGTCAGCGGCCGTTACGCGCACATTCGTGAACAGTTCAACGTGCCACTGGCCGCCTTCGAGGGCATTCAGGCGCCACTGGCGCGCATCGCCGGCAATGCCTGGCTGATGGATGCCGCGCGAATACTCACTGCCCACGCAGTGGACCTCGGTGAAAAACCCTCGGTACTCTCCGCCATCCTCAAATACCACCTTACTGAACGCGGGCGGGAATGCATCGCCCATGCCATGGATATCCACGGCGGCAAGGGCATCATCATGGGCCCCAGCAACTACCTGGCCCGCGCCTGGCAAGGCACGCCCATTTTCATCACCGTGGAAGGCGCCAACATTCTCACGCGCAACCTGATGATCTTCGGCCAGGGCGCGATCCGCTGCCATCCTTACGTGCTGCAGGAAATGGAGCTGGCCGATGCAGACGATCCAGATGCCGCGTTGGACCAGTTCGATCCGCTTTTGCTGCAACACATCGGCTTCGCCGTCAGCAACGCCGCCAGCAGCCTGCTGCTCGGTGTGACCGGCGGCCTGCTCAGCAGCGCGCCGGGACACGGCATCAGCCGCCATTATTTCCGCAAACTGAATCGGCTGTCGGCGGCCTTTGCCCTGGTCGCTGATGTTTCGATGCTCTTGCTTGGTGGTCAACTGAAGCGCCGCGAGCGCCTGAGTGCGCGCTTGGGCGATGTGCTCAGTTACCTGTATCTTGGCTCGGCGGCGCTCAAGCGCTACCACGACCTCGGACACCCTGCAGAGCAGGAAATACTGCTGCGTTGGTCGCTGGAGGAGTGTCTGGAAAAAGCCGAAACCGCGCTGGAAGCCTTGTTGGGCAACTTCCCCAATCGCCCACTGGCCTGGCTGCTCCGCCTGCTGATTTTCCCTCTCGGACGCCGGCATTTCGGCCCCAAGGATGCGTTGGAGGCGGACGTCGCCGCCGTGCTCGGCAGGCCGCTGGACGACCCCGCCCTCGCCCGCCTTCTCGACGGCTGCTATCGACCACAAGACCCTGAAGACCCCGTTGGCGCCTTGGAGCATGCTTTTCAGCTGCTGGCTGCCAGCGACTCCAGCACGAAGAAAGTGCAACGCGCGCTCAAGGAAAACCGCCTGCACCCCGCCGCTGGCGAAGACGTATTGGATGCCGCGCAAGCCGCCGGCATTCTGGATACAGAGGAATTAGCGGCGCTACGCACGGCCGAGATCGCCCGGCGCCGCGTGATCGACGTGGATGACTTCAGCCAGGAAGACCTGCAGCCGGCATCTGGCAAAGTGCGCTGACTGCGTTACCCCTGCAGAGGGCGCAGCGACTATAATCGCGCGCCCTTTTTTGACTCACAGGTATCCCATGGCCAGCCCCCACCTCGACCATCATCTCCAACTGCTCGCCCACCTGCGCAGCATCCTGGTCGCCCTTGGCGAAGCCGAGCAGATCCCCGATGAAAGCCATGCGCTGTTTCTCGAGCGCTTCGATGAGCTGATCAGCGGCCTGCAAGATGCCTCCGCCCCGCTTTACCTCGGCCAGGACCTGATCTCCCAGGTTTTCCATCGCTACCCGCAGATCAGCCACTTGGTCCCTCGCGACCTGTTGTGGTTCTTCGGTGGCGACTGCCTGCACTTCATGCCCGAAGAGGAAATTGCCCTGTTTCAGGAGCTCGACGAGCGCCGCTACGCCGCCGAAGCACAAGGTTTGCCCTTCGACTGGAACCAAGAAAAGCAGCTGCTGGTACTACCCAGCGACGGTTCGAAGCGCTGAGCCTCGACACGAGGGAGCCTGCTCCGGCGGATGCCCCCTTCCTGCACAAAAAACCCGCTCGAAAGCGGGTTTTTTGTGTGTACAGCGTGTTAAACCAGCTTTTCCAGCTCCGGAACGATCTCGAACAGATC
>CAYPFO010000051.1:0-26658 GCA_964410065.1 uncultured Pseudomonas sp. | reverse complement strand
TAGATCAGACCTACCCCAACGGCAACGACAAAACAGCGGCGCTGAAAGGCGGACATTGATGCTCCAAAGTGTTGTTCTTGTTGGGTTGCGAGGCTGTAACGTTGGGACGTTGCTGTCAATCCATAAGGAGAGAGCGTGGCGTTTCGCTTAACGGCTTGCTCTCTGCAGGAGCTTCCGCTGCGGTGGCTTCGTTCAGCAGATACCGCTTATGCCATTAATGAAGTTACATCTGAAATAAAATTCTTTTTAGCTTTAAGTCCTTTGCCGTAAATTCCGCCCTCGACGCCGACAGCGGACCACCGCACCGAGCCACCTACGGGGGCTCCCATGCAAAAAGCCTGGCCAGAGGAATCCTTCCTCGATGCCCCCGATGCAGCCACTCATCAAGAAATGCACTCGGAGCATTGAGCATGACCAAATCGCCCCTCGCGCTGGCAGTAGCCCTCGGCGTGTTTGCCCAGCACGTCAGCGCCGCTGGATTCATCGAGGACAGCAGCATCCGCCTGGATACTCGCAGCTTTTATCTCAATCAGAATTTCGACAATAACGCCGCCGATCTGGACCAGTGGGGTCTGGGGTTCATCCTCAACGCTCAGTCCGGCTTCACCGAAGGCGTGGTCGGTTTTGGCCTTGATGCCCAGGGCTATCTCGGCGTGCAGCTATATACCGATGGCGCGGAAAGCCAGCAGCTCTTCCCGCTGGATAAGGGCGAGTCGGCCGATGACTTCAGCAAGCTGGGCCTGACCGCCAAGGCGCGGGCCGGCAAGACCGAAGCTCGCGTGGGCACCCTGCAGCCGAAGTTGCCGGTGGTGATCGCCAACGATGGTCGTCTGTTGCCGCAAACCTTCGAGGGCGCACAAGTAACCTCCAGCGACATCAAGGACCTGACCTTGACGGCGGGCTTTTTGGACAAGGCCAGGGGCCGCGCCTCTACCGACAGCACTGGGCTGGCGACCAAGGGCGGCAGGGAAGAAAGCGATTTTGTTTTCGCCGGTGGCGACTACAAAGTGACCCAGGACCTGATCGCTCAGTACTACTACGGCGGCCTGAACGACTATTACCAGCAACATTTTCTGGGTCTCAAGCATGCCGTGGCGCTGGGTGCCGGCAAGTTGTCCAGCGACTTGCGCTATTTCGATACCCGTGCTGAAGGCGCAAGTGACGATGGCAAGACCGGTTACGCAGGCAACGTCGACAATCAGTTGTGGAGTGCGCTGTTCGGTTACTCGCTGCAGGGTCATACGCTGTCGGCGGGTTATCAGAAGTCCAGCGGCGATACCGATTTCGCCCAGCTGGATCAGTCCGGTCTGGCCGGCAAAGGCGCCGGCGGAGCCAGCGTCTATCTGATCACCGAGCGCTTCGTCAATAACTTCGGCCGTGCCGGCGAGAAAACCTGGCTGGCCCAGTACGGGTATGACTTTGGCAAGATCGGCGTGCCGGGCCTGAGCGCCAGTGTGCTGTATCAGAAAGGAGAGTGGGACAACGCGGCGAAGCGGGAACTGACCGAGTGGGAGCGGGACATCTTCGTCGGCTACGTCGTGCCAACCGGCGCCTTGAAAGGCATCGGTGTGCAATGGCGTAACGGCGTGCTGCGCTCCGACGGCAGTGCGGCCCAGGATCACAATCGCCTGACGGTGAGCTACAGCCTGCCGCTGCTGTAACGCTGGATCCGCACGCCGAACCCCTCTGATGGGGTCCAACGTACAAGGATGGGTTGCACGCAGGCGACCCATCACTCGACGGCCTCTCTCCAGCCGCCCCGCACAGAACGTGGTGCAGAGTGGCAGTCGAATCAATTGCCTGGGTGCGGATGGTGTGTCGTGCTACCGGAACCGGGTACCTGCTGCTTTGCCCGCCGGCGCTGCAGCCACACTACCAGGCCGAACAGCAGGAGGCCGGGGAGCCACATCCACTCCTTGTGCCAGCGGTCGGTCGGCGCCCGCACGACCAGGATCTCCTGGTCGAACTCCAGTCCCGCTTGTGCCGCCGGGCTGCCGAATGCGACGCTGTCCACCAGCACCTTGCCGCCTTCTTCGTAGGTCATGAGGCCGAGTTTCTCCAGTCGCTCCTCACCGCTGGCACCGCTGGGTACGGGTAGCAGCAGGGCGAACTCACGGGCGTCGCCTACCGCATCCTCACCGCGAATACGCAGGCGCAACTGGCTGTTTTCCTCTACCGAGCCCAGCGCTTGTGCCAGCTGCGCCGGCGGGATATCGCGATAGGGGTCGTGGAGGATGTCCATCCAGAATCCCGGACGGAACAGCGTAAACGCCACTAACAGCAGCAACACGCCTTCATACCAGCGGCTGCGGACCAGAAAAAAGCCCTGGGTACCGGCGGCAAAAATCAGCATCGCGCCAGTAGCCACGATGAAGATCAGCACCCCATGCCAGAAGTCCACATCTATCAGGAGCAGATCGGTGTTGAAAATGAACAGGAACGGCAGCGCCGCCGTCCGCAGGCTGTAGTAGAACGCGGTAATGCCCGTCTTGATCGGATCGCCCTTGGACACCGCTGCCGCGGCGAAGGAGGCCAGCCCTACTGGCGGCGTCACGTCGGCCATGATGCCGAAATAGAAGACGAACAGGTGCACCGCGATCAGCGGCACGATCAAGCCGTTCTGCTGCCCCAAGGCCACTACCACCGGCGCCATCAGGCTCGACACGACAATGTAGTTGGCGGTGGTCGGTAGTCCCATGCCCAAGATCAGGCTGAACACTGCGGTGAACAGCAGCATCAGTAGTAGGTTGCCCATCGACAACACTTCCACTACGTCGGCCAGCACCAGACCAACGCCGGTCTGTGAAACCGCGCCCACGATGATTCCGGCCGCTGCAGTGGCGATGCCAATGCCGATCATGTTGCGCGCTCCGGCGATCAATCCTTCCCGCAAGTCCACCACGCCATCGACGAAGCCGCCATGGGTGGCGCCGTGATCGGCCCGCATCCACGACAGCAGTGGGCGTTGGGTGAGCAGAATGATGACCAGCATCACCGCGCCCCAGAAGGCTGACAGGCCAGGAGACAGGCGTTCGATCATCAGACACCAGACCAGTACCACCACCGGCAACAGGAAGTGCAGACCTGAAAGCAACACGGCGCGGGTCTGTGGCAGTTCAGTCAACGGCTTGTTCGGGTCTTCCTCTGGCAGCGGCGGGTTACGCGCGGCAACCTTGAGCAGTCCCAGATAGGCGACGGCCAGCAGCACCGCAATGCCCGGCAACGCATACTCGCCCAACGCCGGCTTGAGCCAGCCCAGCCCGTAGTACACCGCCAGCGAAAGACCGGAAATCAGTGCAGCACCGAACGCAAAACCCGTCAGGCGGCGCAACCAGGGTTTGTGCTGGGGGATACCGATGGGCTGCATGCCCTGCTTGAGCGCCTCCAGATGCACGATATAGACCAGCGCGATATAGGAAATGGTTGCTGGCAGGAATGCATGCTTGATGATTTCCACATAGGGAATGCCGACATATTCGACCATCAGGAAGGCCGCCGCGCCCATCACGGGAGGCATGATCTGGCCGTTGACTGAGGAAGCCACTTCCACCGCACCGGCCTTCTCCTTGGAGAAGCCGACCTTCTTCATCATCGGGATAGTGAAGGTGCCGGTGGTTACTACGTTTGCGATCGACGAACCGGAGATCATCCCCGTCAGCGCCGAAGACACCACTGCCGCCTTGGCCGGGCCTCCGCGCATGTGGCCGAGCAGGCTGAACGCCAGTTGGATGAAGTAGTGCCCGGCACCGGCGCGCTCGAGAAGCGCACCGAACAGCACGAAGAGAAAGACGAAGCTGGTGGACACCCCCAGAGCGATACCGAACACGCCTTCGGTGGTAATCCACTGGTGATTGGCCAATGCGGTGAAGCTCACCCCGCGATGCGCCAGAAAGCCCGGCATGTAGGGCCCGGCCAGGCTATAGATCAGGAAAGCCAGCGCAATGATCGCCAGTGGCGGACCAAGCGCGCGTCGCGTTGCCTCCAGTAACAGCGGGATGCCAATGCAGGCGGTGACCAGATCGGCGGTGGTCAGGCTGCCCGGACGCAGCGCCAACTGCTGATAAAAGATAAATAGATAGGCGGCACTCGCGGCCGCTACCAGGCCCAGCGCGATATCCACCAGCGGCACGCGATTACGCGGCGAGCGCTTGAAGGCGGGATAGGCCAGAAACGCCAGCAACAGAGCAAAGGCCAGGTGAATGGCTCGCGTCTCGGTATCGTTGAGTACACCAATGCGGAAGATGAACGGCAGCGGCGAGGCAATCCACAGTTGGAACAGCGACCAGAGCAGCGCCAAGCCGGCGATCACGTGGGCCATTAGCCCCTCGGGCAATCGTGCGCCGACGTCTTGGGCGATCAGCTCTTCAGTGGAAAGTGCGTTGTCATGCATGGGGTGAGGCCTGTCGAAGAACGAATACGGCAAAACCCGCGGCCGAGCGGCACACGGGTTTTCGAGGGAAATCAGGCCCGGCGGCGAACACCGTCAGGCCCTTGGCCGTTACAGCCAGCCACGTTCCTTGTAGTAACGCTCGGCGCCTTCATGCAGTGGCGCAGTGAGGCCGACCTTGATCATGTCCTCAGGCTTGAGGTCCTTGAACGCAGGGTGCAGACGCTGAAAGCGCTCAATGTTGTCGAATACCGACTTGACCATTTGATAGACCACCTCGGCATCGACTTTGGTGGTCGTCGACAGAACGGCCTTGCCACCGATGGACTGGGTCGGGTTGTCGTTGCCCTTGTACAGCCCGCCGGGAATCTCGGCCTTGGTGTAGTAGGTCTTCTCTTGCAGCAGCTTATCGACCGCCTCACCGGTGATCGGTACCAGAACTGCGTCCACGGTGGTGGTAGCTTCCTGAATCGCGCCGTTCGGATGGCCAACGAAGTAGGTCATGGCGTCGATATTGTTGTCGCCCAGTGCGCTGGCCTGCTCGGCGGGCTTGAGCTCCGACGCCAAGGAAAAGACCGACTTGTCCCAACCCTTGACCTGCATGATCTCTTCCAGGGTGTCGCGCTGGCCTGAACCGGGGTTTCCAATGTTGACGCGCTTACCCTTCAGATCATCCAGGCTCTTGATGTTGGCATCGCGACGGGCGAGGACGGTGAACACCTCACTCTGCAGGGAGAAGACTGCACGCAGATCACCCATCGCGCCTTCTTTCTCGAAAGGTGTCAGGCCTTTCATTGCTTTGTACTGATGGTCGGACTGCATGATGCCGAAGTTGAATTCACCGCTGCGCAGGCCGTTGACGTTGGCTACACCGCCGCCACTGGCCGGGGCGTTGCACTTAATGTTCTCAGCGTTGCGGTTGACGAAGCGACAGATCGACTGGCCAGCCACATAGTAAACCCCGGTTTGGCCGCCGGTACCGATGGTCACGAATTGCTCTTGCGCCTGCGCTATGCCGCTCATACCGCTACCTGCTAATGCAGCGGAAAAGATCCATGCCAAGGATTTGCCTTTCATGGATGCACTCCTTCTAGTTGTTGTTGAATGCTCCTAGAACGCTCGAGTGCTCTAGGAATTTTTGAGTCTATCAGGCCATTCTCCTGAAAGAGCACCGTTGATGCGCCTAAAGTCGGGGGGGCGGCCAAGACGGCGTTGTCGTCGTGTGAAGTGGTCTCGCATATAACCAGCATGATCATCTGGAAACGTAGATAACACCCTTATTTTTGTCGACTATCCTCCTCCCGTCCCACGTCCTGCAACTGTGCAATCAATGCGCGCACGCTGCCGGGCAGGGCGTCAAGGTCGCGGACCAGTACCCTGCGCTCGCGTACCGCCCAGGTCTCGTTGAGCTCCACGGTGGCCAGTCGCATGGTGCGGCTGTGCCGCCGGGCGGCGGATTCGGGAATGATGCCGATGCCGACGCCAGCCTCGATCATCCGGCAGATCGCCTCGAAGCCTGACATCTGAATGCGCAGCGACAATTTGCCGCCCAGCCGTTCCACCTGGTCATGCAGGAACGTCAGCAGCGTGCTGCCGGCGTGCAGACCGATGTGTTGATAGGCGAGAGTTTGCTGCAGGGTAACTTTCTGTTCGCCGGCCAGCGCGTGGCCCACTGGCAGAGCCAGCAGCAGCCGGTCGGTGCTGAAGTGAATGGCCTGCAGGCCGGTGGCTTTTACCGGGCCGGCAATGATGCCCATGTCGGTCGAGCCATCCAGCACGCCGCGCACAATGTCGCGGGTGAGTTTTTCCTGCAGATCGACGGTGACGCCCGGGCGCTGGGCAAGAAAGTCAGCGAGGATTTCCGGCAGGAATTCGGTGACCGCCGTGGTGTTGGCAAAAATACGGATATGCCCGGCGTTATCGGCGCCGTATTCGGTGAACTCGCTTTTTAGGTAGTCCACCTGGCGCATCACAAGACGGGCGTGCTGCAGCAGTTTCTGGCCCGCCGGGGTTAGTTCCACGCCACGGCTGTCGCGGTACAGCAGTCGGCTGTCGAACTGGCTTTCCAAGGCCTTGATGCGCGCACTGGCGGCGGCCGGGGAGAGGTGCGCACGCCGCGCACCTTGAGTCAGGCTTGGGGATTCGGCGATATGGATGAACAGTCGCAGGTCGGCCAGATCGAAATGCATGGGGTCTCTCAGTGAACAGTGTCGCGTTTGGGGAGGTAACTCATTTGCCACGCAGGTTATTTGTGCATGCGTAGCTAACGCGCCGGCTGGGACCAGATCGGTTGGCGGCGGAGCGAACCCAGGACCTGCGCTAGCAGGCCGCGCCCATGATCCGCTCCTGCAGCCTGATTCGCATAGATTTTCGCGTTCAGCATATCCGAACGCCATCCTCTGTAAATAGAGATTCCCGGAACACAGGCTTCGTTGCATCCTGCAAAAAAACAAACACAAGCGCGGGAACCCAGCGATGACTGACTCTACTTTTACTGCCTGGATCGGGCGTAGCGAAGAGGCTCACGACCAGTTGAGCCGCAACCTGATCAAGCGCATCGCCGCGACTTTTGGCGAGCCCAATCCGGCGCACGGGTCGCCGCTGCCGCCGCTGTGGCAGTGGTGCTTCTTTCAGGAGCCCGTGGCCGAAAGTGGCCTGGGTACTGACGGTCATCCGGCCCGTGGGGGCTTCCTGCCGCCGGCCGACAACCGCAACCGCATGTGGGCCGGTGGCCGCGTCGAGTTCTTCGAGCCGCTCAAGGTCGGCGGTGAAGCGACCCGCGTTTCCACCATCACGCACATCGAAGAAAAGCACGGCCGTACCGGCGCGCTGCTGTTCGTCACCGTGCAGCATGACTACCTGCAGGATGGCGTCCTGGCCATCCGCGAAGAGCAGGACATCGTCTACCGCGAGCCTACGCCGCCCAAGCTCGCCAGCGGTGAAGCACTGCCGGCCGGCGACTGGAGCGAACCGGTGGAGCCGACGCCGACCCTGCTGTTCCGTTATTCCGCTGTGACCTTCAACGGCCACCGCATCCACTATGACTGGCCGTATGTCACCGAAACCGAAGGTTACCCGGGGCTGGTGGTGCACGGTCCGCTGATTGCCACCCTGAACCTGCGCGCGTTCTGCCGCGCCAATCCCGAGGCCCGCGTTAAACGCTTTGCCTACCGAGGCGTACGTCCGCTGATTGCACCGCAGACCTTCGAGACCGGCGGGCGCATCGTCGCTCCCGGCAAGGCAGAACTGTGGGCCGGCAATGCCGATGGCATCGCCCAGAAGGCCGAAGTGGAATTCGACTGACACATCATTTTTTAGGGCGGCGTGGAGTTTCGTGGTTGTCGAGCGGCATCCATCCCACGCCCTCCAGCACAACGACAAGAATCGAGGAGCTGTAATGAATCCGAATCTGAACGAAGAGTACAACGCCATCCGTGAAGGTGTGCGCGCCCTCTGCGCCGAGTTCCCTGCCGAATACTGGCGCAAGATCGATGAAGCCAAGGGCTTCCCCGAAGAGTTCGTGGCGGCGTTGACCGAAGCCGGCTGGCTGTCGGCGATGATTCCGGAAGAGTACGGCGGATCGGGCCTGGGCCTGGCCGAAGCCTCGATCATCCTGGAAGAAGTCAACCGTTGCGGCGGCAACTCCGGCACCGTGCATGGCCAGATGTACAACATGTTCACCCTGCTGCGTAACGGCAGCGAAGAACAGAAAAGCTACTACCTGCCCAAGCTGGCCAGCGGCGAGCTGCGCCTGCAGTCCATGGGCGTGACCGAGCCGACCACCGGCACCGACACCACCAAGATCAAGACCACCGCGGTCAGGAAGGGCGACAAGTACGTCATCAACGGCCAGAAGGTGTGGATCTCCCGCATCCAGCACTCCGACCTGATGATCCTGCTGGCCCGCACCACCCCGCTGGCCGAGGTGAAGAAGAAGGCCGACGGCATGTCGATCTTCCTGGTCGACCTGCGCGAAGCCATCGGCAACGGCCTGACCGTGCAGCCGATCGCCAACATGGTCAACCACGAGACCAACGAGCTGTTCTTCGACAACCTGGAAATCCCCGCCAGCAGCCTGATCGGCGAAGAAGGCAAGGGCTTCCGCTACATCCTCGACGGCCTGAACGCCGAGCGCACCCTGATCGCTGCAGAGTGCATCGGTGATGGCCGCTGGTTCATCGAGAAGTCCGCCCAGTACGCCCGTGACCGCGAAGTGTTCGGTCGACCGATCGGCCAAAACCAGGGCGTGCAGTTCCCGATTGCCGAAGCGCACATCGAGATCGAAGCCGCCGACCTGATGCGCTGGCGCGCCTGTGAAGAATACGACGCCGGGCGCAATGCCGGTGCCGCAGCCAACATGGCCAAGTACCTGGCGGCCAAGGCGTCCTGGGAAGCGGCCAACGCCTGCCTGCAGACCCACGGTGGTTTCGGTTTCGCTTGCGAATACGATGTCGAGCGCAAGTTCCGCGAGACCCGTCTGTACCAGGTGGCGCCGATCTCCACCAACCTGATTCTGTCGTACGTGTCGGAGCATTTGCTGGATCTGCCGCGTTCCTTCTAACCATCGAGCGGAGTCGTGGTGGATGTAGAAAGCGACATCCACCCTGCGAACCAAGGCAACGGTAAAGCTGTAACCCGGACAGTGGATAACGGTGTCGTTATCCACGCTGAACATTCGGAGACAAGCATGCAGATCAGCCATCTCGATCATCTGGTACTCACGGTGCGTGATATCCCCACAAGCCTCGATTTCTACAGTCGGGTGTTGGGCATGCAACCGGTTGTGTTTGGCCAGGGTCGTAATGCTCTGGCGTTTGGCAACCAGAAAATCAATCTGCATCAACTGGGCGCTGAATTTGAGCCCAAGGCGTCCTTTCCGCTGCCGGGTTCGGCTGACCTGTGTTTTATCGTCAAAGACGGGCTGGAAACAGTCATCGAGCATATTCATGCCCAGGGCGTGAGCATCCTGGAAGGTCCCGTCGAGCGCACCGGCGCCATGGGACCGATCCGCTCGATCTACCTGTTTGACCCAGACCTCAACCTCATCGAACTTTCGAATCTTGTGGAGAACGCTGTATGAGTCAGCACACTCAAGCGCTCACTGAGTTTTTGGCAAGCCTGCGTTACGAGCAGTTGCCCGAAGCCGTTATCAGCCGTACCGAAGACCTGTTTCTCGACTGGCTGGGCTCGGCTCTGGCCAGCCAGGGCGCCCACCCGATCCCGCTGTTCGAGCGCTATGCGGCGATGATGGGTCCGGCCACTGGCCCGGCGCACATCCTGGTCAACGGCCAGTCCAGCTCCGCGTATTTCGCGGCGCTGGTCAACGGCGCCAGTTCGCACCTGGTGGAGCAGGACGACCTGCACAACAGCTCCGTACTGCATCCGGCCACCGTGGTGTTTCCAGCCGTCCTTGCGGCGGCCCAGGACCTGGGCAAATCCGGCCGCGAGCTGATTGTCGCCGCCGTGGCCGGCTATGAAGCCGGCATTCGCATCGGCGAATTCCTCGGTCGCTCGCACTACCGCATCTTCCACACCACCGCCACGGTGGGGACCCTGGCGGCGGCGGTCAGCGTCGGCAAGCTGATGAACTTCAACCAGGAGCAGTTCACCAACCTGCTCGGCAGCGCCGGTACCCAGGCCGCGGGACTCTGGGAGTTCCTGCGCGATGCCGCGGACTCCAAGCAGCTACACACCGCCAAGGCGGCGGCCGATGGCCTGCTGGCGGCCTACATGACCGCCGAAGGGCTGAGCGGCGCGAAGAATATTCTTGAAGGCGAGCAGGGCATGGCTGCCGGGATGTCCAGCGATGCCAATCCGGCTTGGCTGTCGGATCGCCTCGGCAGCCGCTGGGCGCTGATCGAAACTTCGTTCAAGTTCCACGCCTCGTGCCGTCACACCCATCCGGCCGCCGATGCGCTGCTGGGCCTGATGCAGCGCGAAAATCTCACCGCCGACGACATTGCCAGCGTCACCACCCGTGTGCACCAGGGCGCCATCGACGTGCTCGGCCGCGTGGTGGTCCCGCAGACCGTGCACCAGGCCAAGTTCTCCATGGGCACCGTGCTCGGGCTGATCGCCGTGTACGGCAAGGCCGGGCTGCCGGAGTTCCACCAGCATTCGCTGACCGATCCGCGTATCGGTGCGTTCCGCGAAAAAGTGCGCATGGCGCTCGATGAAGAAGTCGACGGCGCCTACCCGCAACGCTGGTTGGGTCGCGTCAAGGTCACCACCGTTGACGGTCGCACGCTGCGCGGTTCCATCGATGAGCCCAAGGGCGATCCGGGCAACACCCTGAGCCGCGCCGAGCTGGAAGACAAGTTCCGCCGCCTGCTGGTGTTCTCTGGCGCACGCAGCGATGACGAGGCGGGTGTGTTGATCGACAGGTGCTGGCGCTTGCGCCAGTTGACGGATTTGAGCGAGTTGGCCTGAGACCGGAAGCCCGCCAGATCGTAGGGTGGATGTCGTTTTTTACATCCACCGGCGTCGGATTACGCCTTCGGCTAATCCAACCTACGAAAGGCGGGGTTCTGCGAAAGCCTGACACAACGAATGGGCAGGAAAGGGTATGAACGAACAACACAACAATATCCGTCCTCTCGACGGTATCACCGTGGTCAGCCTGGAGCACGCCATCGCCGCGCCGTTCTGCACCCGGCAACTGGCCGATCTGGGCGCGCGGGTGATCAAGGTCGAGCGTCCCGGTTCCGGTGACTTCGCCCGTGGCTACGACGAGCGTGTCGATGGTCTGGCCTCGCACTTCGTGTGGACCAACCGTTCCAAGGAAAGCCTGACCCTGGACCTCAAGCACGCCGAGGCAATGGGTGTGCTGGAACAGGTACTGGCCAAGGCCGATGTGCTGGTGCAGAACCTGGCACCGGGCGCCGCGGCGCGCATGGGGCTGTCGTTCGAGGCACTGCACAAGCGTTTTCCGCGCCTGATCGTGTGTGACATCTCCGGCTATGGCGAGGGCGGTCCGTACGAGCAGAAGAAAGCCTACGACTTGCTGATCCAGAGCGAAGGCGGATTCCTCTCGGTGACCGGCGGCCCCGGTGAAGACGAGATGGCCAAGGCCGGGTGCTCGATCGCCGACATCGCCGCCGGCATGTACGCTTACACCGGCGTGCTCTCGGCACTCATGCTGCGCGACAAGACCGGCGAAGGCAGCCGCGTGGACGTGTCGATGCTGGAAAGCCTGGTGGAGTGGATGGGCTATCCGCTGTACTACGCCTACCAGGGCGCCACGCCACCGCCACGTGCCGGCGCTGCCCACGCGACTATTTACCCGTACGGGCCGTTCCCCACCGGCGACGGCGGCACCGTGATGCTCGGCCTGCAGAACGAGCGTGAGTGGCAGGCCTTCTGCGACAAGGTATTGCTGCAGCCGGAACTGGCCGCTGACGAGCGCTTCTCGGCCAACTTCAAGCGTTCGGAAAACCGCGCCGAACTGCGCGCCATCATTGTCGAGTCGTTCTCCACGCTGAGCGCCGAAGAGGTCATTGCCCGCCTGGATGCCGCGCCGATTGCCAACGCCCATGTCAACGACATGGCTGGGGTCTGGGCCCATCCGCAGCTCAAGGCGCGCCAGCGCTGGACTGATGTGGGCAGCCCGAGCGGGATGATTCCGGCGCTGCTGCCGCCCGGCAAGAACACGGCCTTTACCCCGCGTATGGACCCGGTGCCGGCCCTCGGAGAGCACACCGAGAGCCTGCTTGCCGAGCTGGGCTATGCGGGCGGTGATGTTCAGCGTCTGCGCGAGCAGGGCGCGGTTTGACTCATCAAAACGTAGGGGTGTGCGCGAGCTTGACGCCCCTGTAGCGTGACCGACTATCGGGTGGGCTAATGGCGCACCCTGCGATTGAAGGAATTTACATGAACCCAAGCATTGTCCGCTCCGCCCTGTTCGTTCCGGCGACGCGTCCGGAGCGCATCCCCAAGGCCATCGCCACCGGTGCCGATGTGGTGATCGTCGACCTCGAAGATGCAGTGGCCGAGTCGCTCAAGGTGGAGGCGCGTGCCAATCTCGAGCAGTTCCTGCGTGATAACCCCGCGTCGAAGGTCTTCGTGCGCATCAACGCCGCGGAGCATGCCCAGCATGGCGCGGATCTTGAGCTTTGCGAGCTGTACCCGAATGTGATCGGCGTGCTGCTGCCCAAGGTGGAAAGCGCCGCCCAGGTCGCACGCGCGGTGGGCACCGGCAAGCCGGTGTGGCCCATTGTTGAAAGCGCGCTGGGCTTGCACCGCCTGGAAAGCATCGCTCAAGTGCCGGGAATCGAGCGTTTGTCCTTTGGCGCGTTGGATCTGGGCCTGGACCTGGGCCTGGCCTGCGGCACGGCGGCGGCCGAGCGCATGCTCGATCAGGCGCGTTATCAGGTGCTGTTGCACAGCCGTCTGGCCGACTTGGCCGCGCCGCTGGACAGTGTGTACCCCGACTTCAAAAACCTGGCCGGCCTGGCGCAAGCCACGGCCGATGCCCGCGATATGGGTTTTGGCGGGCTGCTGTGCATCCATCCGAGCCAGGTTGCGGTGGTTCATGAAACCCTGATGCCCGGCGCCGACGAACTGGAGTGGGCCGAGCGGGTGATGGCTGGTTTCGCCGAGGGCAACGCGGTGTTTGTGATCGACGGGCAGATGATCGATGCGCCGGTAATTGGCCGGGCGCGGCTTCTGTTGCAACGCGCCGGTCGAGCGTGACATTACGGCATCGGCAGGAACGGCTTCAGGAGTGAAACCGGTGCCTAAGCCGCTGTTTCCCATTCAGTCACAGAGGAGAAGCACGACTATCCAGGGACGGGCAATGCTGTTCCCAACGCTTCCACAATCTTTATAAAAATAATGAGGTAGAAAATGTTGAAACTCACTGTTAAGGCCCTGGCCTGCGCTGTTTCCCTGTCCATCGCCGGCCTGGCTCAGGCTGCCGATCCGATCATCATCAAGTTCGCCCACGTGGTGGCCGACAGCACGCCCAAGGGGCAGGGCGCGCTGCTGTTCAAGCAGCTCGCCGAAGAGCGTCTGCCTGGGCAGGTACGGGTCGAGGTCTATCCGAACTCGTCGCTGTACGGCGATGGCAAGGAAATGGAAGCGCTGTTGCTGGGTGATGTACACATGCTGGCCCCGTCGCTTGCCAAGTTCGAGCCCTACGCCAAGTCGATCCAGATCTTCGACCTGCCGTTCATCTTCGACGACATCGATGCCGTTGACCGCTTCCAGGCCAGTCCCGAAGGTCAGCAGCTCCTGCGCAGCATGGAAAGCAAGGGCATCACCGGCCTGGCTTACTGGCACAATGGCATGAAGCAGCTGTCGGCCAACAAGCCGATGCACCTGCCCAAGGATGCCCGTGGTCTGAAGTTCCGCGTGCAGGCGTCCAACGTCCTGGACGAGCAGTTCAAGGCGATTCGCGCCAACCCGCGCAAGATGAGCTTCGCCGAGGTTTATCAGGGCCTGCAGACCGGCGTGGTCAACGGTACCGAAAACACCTGGTCGAACTACTACAGCCAGAAGGTCCACGAAGTGCAGCCGTACTTCACGGCTTCTGACCACGGCGCTATCGACTACATGGTGATCACCAATACCAAGTTCTGGAACGGTTTGCCGGAAAACATCCGCACCGAGCTGAGCGACGTCATGGCTGATGTTTCGGTGGAAGTGAACAAGCAAGCCGACGAGCTGAACCGTGCCGCCCGTGCGGACATCCTCAAGGCCGGCACCAGCCAGATCATCGAACTGACCGCTGAGCAGCGTAATGAATGGCGTGAAGCGATGAAGCCGGTGTGGAAGAAGTTTGAAAACGAGATTGGCAAGGACCTGATCGAGGCCGCTGTGGCGTCCAACCAGCCAAAAGCGCCGCTGGCAGCCAACCAGTAAGCACTGAGTCCGCACGCTGATAACGGCCCGCAGGTAACTCTGCGGGCCGTTTTCATGTCCGGCACAGGATGAAGGTGGGTGGTAGGCAAGCACTCCGCCAGTTCCCCTGGGTTCGGGTGAAAAAAACGGCGGCTGCCTTTGTTCCAGCTCCTCGTTGTGCGGCGAGACTGCCCTACGTGCTTTGTTCGCTGCCGGCTTCGCGCTTGAGCAGTTCGCGCTTGCGCTCCACGCCCCAGCGGTAGCCGGAAATATCGCCGTTGCGGCGCACCACGCGGTGGCAGGGAATGGCCACCGCGAGGCGATTTGCACCACAGGCCTGGGCCACGGCCCGTACGGCCCCGGGAGCGCCAATGCGCTCGGCGATTTCCGCATAGCTCACCGTGGTGCCTGGCGGAATCGCGCGTAGCGCCTGCCAGACGCGTTCCTGGAAGGCCGTGCCGCGTACATCCAGCGGCAAGCTCAGGCCAGGTGAGGGTGCCTCGATAAAGCCCACCACCTGCGCGACCAGCTGTTCGAACGCTGTATCGCCACCCAACAGCCGGGCTTTCGGAAACTGATCCTGCACTTGGCGCACCAGTACTTCAGGGTCGTCTCCCAACAGAATGGCGCAGATGCCGCGCTGGCTTTGCGCAACCAGAATGGCGCCCAGCGAACACTGACCCACCGCGAAACGGATCGCTGAACCTGCACCGCCGGTCCGGTAATCGCGGGCCTGCATGCCCAGCAGCTGGTCGGATATTTCATAAAAGCGACTGTTGGAACTGAAGCCTGCTCCATAAATTGCGTCTGTCACCGAGGCATTCGGGGCGTGGAGTTCCTCGCGCAGTTTTCGGGCCCGGTAGGCTGAGGCGTAGGCCTTGGGAGTCAGGCCGATTTCCGCCTTGAACAGGCGCTGAAAGTGAAATGGACTCAGACCGATCTGTGCGGCCAGCTGATCGAGATTGGGTGACGTTTCCGACGCCTCAATCAGGCGGCAGGCCTGCGCGACGACTGCGGCGCGGCTGGCGGCGGCGCTGCTCTGATCGCCCTTGGCGCGGCGGCTCGGTCGATAGCCCGCCGCCTCGGCGGCCTGGGCAGACGCAAAGAACTCGACGTTTTCGCGTTTGGGCCGGCGCGCGGAGGAGCTGGGGCGGCAATACACCCCCGTGGTGCGCACGGCATAGACGAAGTGCCCGTCAGCCTTGAGGTCGCGGGCCTGGACGGCTTGCCAGCGCAGGTCGTCGGTGGCATAGGCCGAGAGCGCTTTGGAAGACATGAATGGCTCCTGGTAAGACGGATGTACGGCCTCAGGTTAGGCCGACGGTTCGGTGCAAGAACTCCGAATCTTGCGGTTGAATTCCGTGTCGCCCAGCGGACTAACGGTGAGCCAAATGTGTCGATTTATACGCGTCTAAACGGCGACCAGCGTAGAGGTTAAACCGGTTTGGCGTTCACCCAGGCCGAACGCCGGCTTTGTTAAATGTGGCTTCTCGGAATGCTTTTGGGGGTTGTAAGTTGCTGAAGCGTCAGTACAAAAACAATAGCCGCAAGAGGCAACAACCATGTCAAAAGCTCCCGCCTTGCGGGCGACTCTGCTCGCCTTCGCACTGTCCTCCCTCTCCGCTCTGCCGGCGTTTGCCCAGGCAGAAAAACCCACCGAGCTGAAAATCGGCATCAGTACCTTCATGTCCGGCTCCGCTTCGGTGTTCGGCATGCCCGCTAAAGCGGCAGCGGAACTCTACATCGAAGAACTCAACGCCAAGGGCGGTCTGCATGGCGTGCCGGTCAAGCCCATCTTCATCGACGAGGGCGTCGGCAGCGACCGCCTGCTTTCCGAGTACCGTCGTGTCGTGCAGGAACAGGGCGCCGGGCTGATGCTCGCGTCCATCTCCAGCGGCAACTGCAACACCCTCGCGCCGGTGGCCGAAGACCTCAAGGTGGTGAACATCCTCTGGGACTGCGGCACCGAAAGGGCGCTGGATGGCAATTACCAGTACGTGTTCCGTACCCAGGCCAACGCCGTGACCGAGATGATCGCCAGCGTGCTTTACCTGCTCAAGGTCAACCCGGATTTCAAGACCATCGCGGTGGTCAACCAGGACTACGCCTGGGGGCGTGAATCCTGGGAAATCTTCAGCCACACGCTGAAAGTGCTCAAGCCGGATGTGAAGTTCGTCGCCGAGCTGTTCCCGAAATTCGGCGCCCCGGATTTTTCGGCGGAAGTCAGCCGCCTGCAGGTGCTGCGTCCGGACGTGGTGCTGTCCACCTCCTGGGGTGGCGACCTGGACACCTTTGTCCGCCAGGCCAGCCAGCGCGGCCTGCTGCGCACCTCGCAGTTCTACCTGGCACTGGGCGAAACCTCACTGCAGAGCCTGGGCAACACCCTGCCCGAAGGTGTGCTGATAGGCGCCCGTGGCGACCACTACTTCCTGCACCCGCAGTATGCGCAGGATCCCAAGCACCAGGATTTCGTGAAGAAATTCCACGCGCGCACCGGCAACTACCCGATCTACTCCGTGTACCACATGGTCCAGGCTCTGGAGGGCATGAGCGCCGCTTATGACAAGGCCATCGCGGCCAACGACGGTCAATGGCCGAGCAAGGAGCAACTGGCTGATGCGTTTCGTGGCCTGGAATTTCGCGGTCTGACCAGCCCGGTCACCATTCGTCCGGAAGATGGCCAGGGCCTGGAGTCGCAGCTGTTCGGCGTGACCACCTCAAGTCCCGATCACAAATTCCGCGTGCTCAAGGACATCGTGATCATCCCCGCCGACATGGTCACCACGCCGCCTGGTGAAAAGACCCTGGAATGGGTGAAGACCCTGTCGCTGGACCTGCTTGAACAGGTGCAATTCGTTGATCAGAAAACCGCAGGACTGCAGTGATGAGCACGGATATTTTCATCCTCGCGCTGCTCGATGGAGTGTCCTATGCCGGGCTGCTCTTTCTGGTGGCGCTGGGGCTGACCTTCATCTTCGGCGTGGTGCGCATCCTCAATGTGGCGCACGGCAGTCTGTATGCGTGCGGCGGCTATGCCGCCGCCACGCTCGGGCTGTGGCTGGGCGGTGATTCCGCCCTGACCTCGTTGGCGGTGCTGATCGGTGGCGCGATCGCCGTCGGTATCGTGCTCGGCACAGTGCTGATGGTGCTGCTGCGGCGGTTTCAGGATCGTGATCCGATCCTGCAACTGCTGGTGACCTTCGGCGCCTTCATGATCTTTGAGGATCTGCAGCGGATGATCTGGGGGACCCAGCCGTACTTCGTCTCCGACGTCGTCAACCAGATGGGCACCTCCGAGCTGCTGGGCGTGGTGTACATGAACTACCAGCTGCTGTTCGTGCCGGGCGCTGCCCTGGGTGTGTACCTGCTGCTGCGCTGGTTCCTCAACCACACGCTGACCGGACGGCAGATCATTGCCGTCACCCATGACCGCGAAGTGGCCACCGCGCTGGGCATCAACGCCAAGCGCATCGCCTACCTGACCTTTGTGGTCGGCGCCATGCTCGGTTCGCTGGGCGGCGCGCTCGCCTCGCCGACCACCTCGCTGGTGCCGGGCATCGGTGCGGACATGATCGTGCTGTCCTTTGCCGTGGTCGCCAGTGCCGGTCTCGGGCAGATCTCGGGTGCGCTGATCACCGCGTTGATGATCGGCCTGTCGCGCTCCTTCTGTGTCTACCTGATGCCGGAACTGGAAGTGGTCATGCCTTACGTGATCATGGTCGCGGTATTGCTGGTGCGCCCCCAGGGGCTGTTCACCGTGGCTCAGGCAAGGAGAATCTGATGCGTTATTCACTCATTGCGGCGGCGATTGCGTCCGTCGTCATCCTGGGGCTGGCGAGTGCCTTCCCCTGGTTGAAAATCCCGCTGATCCTGGGTCTGTGCTACGGCCTGGCAGCGTTGGGAATCGGTGTGCTGCTGCGCGCCGGGCAGATCTCCTTCGGCCATGCCATGTACGCGTGCATCTCCGGTTACACGGTGGCCTTCCTTGGTCAGCGTTACCCGGGCCTCGACGGCATGCTGCTGATCGTGCTTGGCACGCTGGTCAGCGTGGTCGCCGGCATGCTGATCGGCGCGTTCGTGGTGCGTTACCGGGAAATCTTCTTCGGCATGCTCAACCTGGCGATCTCCATGGTGTTGTTCACCGTGCTCGGCAAGTTCTACAGCTTGACCGGCGGTACCGATGGCATGCGCGTGGAGCGGCCCAGTCTGATGGGCTTCGACCTGGGTCGGAGCGCGTTCGAAACCAGCTTGCTGGTGTTCGTGGTCATCGCGGCATTGCTGGTGATCTGGGGCGTACAGCGCTACTTCCGCTCCAGTGCCGGTGAGGCGCTGGCGGCGATCAAGAGCAACGAGACGCGCCTGGAATACCTCGGTGTCTCGGCCAAGACCATTCTCTGGCAGGGCTATGTGCTGTCGGCCGCATTGTGCGGGCTGTCCGGCGCACTGTTCGGCTTGTCCCAGGGTCTGGTCACGCCGGAAATGGGCTACTGGCTGCGCTCAGGCGAGTTTGTGTTCATCGCCATCCTCGGCGGCTCCGGGCATGCGGTTGGGGCGTTCGTCGGCGCGCTGCTGTACGAATTCCTCAAGCTGTACGCCGCAGCTCTGGTCAGCGGTGCCTGGCAGCTGGTGCTGGGGGCGACGCTGATCGTGATCATCTACTTCCTGCCCGATGGCTTGATCGGCCTGCTCAAGAAGCGTCGTCCCGCGCTGGGAGGTGAAGCATGAGTGCGCTCCTTGAAACCCAAGGGCTGACCCTGGCCTTTGGCGGGCTGGTGGTGGCCGACAGCATCGACTTCCGCCTGGATGAAGGCGAGCGGCTGGCGGTGATCGGCCAGAACGGCGCCGGCAAGACCACCTTTATCAATATCTGTACCGGGTTGCTGAAGCCCAATGCCGGCACGGTGAAGTTCGACGGCCAGGACATCACCGGCCAGTCGCCGCGACACATCGTCCGCCGCGGCATGGCCCGCTCGTTCCAGTTGCCGCAGCTGTTTCTCGACCACAGCGTGCGTCAGTCGCTGGAGCTGGCCGGCATGGCCCGCGAGACGCGTCTGCCGCTGCTGCAGGCGCTGAGCGGCAGTGCCAACCGGCGCGAGGTGGACCGTGTGCTGGAGCTGGTCAGCCTGACCGAGCGTCAGCACGAGCCTGCTTCGAACCTGCCGGAAGGGCAGCGCAAGCTGCTCGACGTGGCGATGTCGCTGATGCTGCAACCGCGCCTGCTGATCATGGATGAGCCCACCAGCGGTGTGTCCACCGAAGAAAAGCACGACGTGATGGCGATCCTCATGCGCGCCTTGGACGAGCAGAAGGTCACCGCCATCTTCGTCGAACACGACGTGGACATCGTGCGGCGTTACGCCACCCGCGTGGCCGCCTGGATTTCCGGTGCCATCGCGGCCGACGGCGACCCCGAGACGGTGCTTGCCGACCCCACCGTGCAGCGCGAAGTGCTGGGTATCTGAACGAGGAGGCGAACATGCTGCAATTTGAAAATCTCAGCGCCGACATCGTGCGTGCCCCGGTTTTGCGCAATATCTGCGCCGACCTGCCGCAAGGTTCGATCAACGCGGTGGTGGGACGCAACGGCGCCGGCAAGACCACCTTGCTGCGCGCCATCATGGGCCTGATCAAGCTGCGAGAAGGCCGCATTCTGTTTGACGGCTGTGATCTGGCCGGGGTGCCCGACTACGGCCGCGCCAAGCTGGGCATTGGCTATGCGCCCCAGGAGCGGGTGATGTTCCCGACGCTGAGCGTCGAGGAAAACCTGCGCCTGCCTTGCCAGGTGGCAGGCTTCAGCAAGGCACAGGTGGATGAGCGCCTGGCGCTGACCCTGGACGTGGTGCCGCAGTTGCGCGACATGCTGCCGCGCTCCGGCGCAGCGCTCTCCGGCGGGCAGGGCAAGATGGCGGCACTGGGCCGGGCCTTGATGATCGGCTCGCGTCTGGTGCTGCTCGACGAGCCGTTCCAGGGGCTGGCGCCTGCCTTGGCCACGCAATACAGCGAGGCGCTCAAGCGCTTGCAGAGCAGGGTGCCCGAGCTGTGCATTGTGATCACCGAGTCAAACGGCAGCCTGCTCAAGGATGTTCAGGACCGCACCCTGCATATCGAGCGTGGGGCACTGTTGCCCGACGCTGCGCCCATCAGCACATCTTCTTCTCCCTTTATAGAGGCTTACCCATGAGCAAGCTGTTTATTGGCGGTGGCTGGCAGTCGGCGTCCAGCCCAGAATCGATTCCGGTTTATGCGCCCGCTACCGGCGAGGCCTACGCGGAAATTGCCCGTGGTCAGGCGGCAGATATCGACCTGGCAGTGCGTGCCGCGCGTGCTGCGGTGCAGGGTGAGTGGGGCGCACTGAGCGCCACGGAGCGAGGGCGCATTCTGGTGCGCATCGGCTTGAGCGTGCTGGACAACATTGACGAGCTGGCCGCCATCGAGGCGAAGGACACCGGCAAGCCGTTGGCCCTGGCGCGCAAGGACATGGAGGCGCTGGCGCGCTACTTCGAGTTTTATGGCGGCGCGGCAGATAAGCTGCACGGCCAGGTGATTCCCTACCTGTCCGGCTATAGCGTGAACGTGGTCCGCGAGGCCTACGGCGTGGTCGGCCACATTATTCCCTGGAACTACCCGGCGCAGATGCTCGGGCGCACCATCGCGCCGGCGTTGGCCATGGGCAATGCCTCGGTGGTCAAGCCGGCCGAAGATGCCTGCATGACCTCGCTGCGTTTTGCCGAACTGGCCAGCGCCGCCGGACTGCCTGCCGGGGCGTTGAACATCGTCACCGGCTACGGCCGCGAAGCGGGCGCTGCGCTGGCGGCGCATCCCGATATCAACCTGATTACCTTCACCGGATCGCCGCAAGTCGGCGTGGAAATCCAGACGGCGGCGGCGCGCAACCACGTCAAATGCGTGCTGGAACTGGGCGGCAAGTCGCCGCAAATCGTCTTCGCCGATGCCGATCTGGACAAGGCGGTGCCGATCATTGTCGGCGCCATCATCCAGAACGCCGGGCAGACCTGCTCGGCCGGCAGCCGCCTGCTGGTGCAGCGCGAGATTTATGATCAGGTGATCGAGCGGGTCGCCGCACGCTTTCGCGAGATTCGCGTCGGCGCCCCGGAAACCTCGCCGGACTGCGGGCCGATCATCACCCGCGCGCAGTTCGAGCGGGTGCAGCGCTTCATTGCCGAGGTCAAAGAGTCCGGCCTGCCGGTACTGGCTGAGGGTGTGCTGGATGCCAACCTGCCTGCCGAAGGCTACTACGTGGCGCCGACGCTGTTCGGCCCGGTGCCGCGCGATCACAAACTGGCGCTGGAAGAGGTGTTTGGTCCCGTGCTGGCCGCCATGCCGTTTGATGACGAAGACGATGCCGTAGCCCTGGCCAATGGCACCGAGTACGGCCTGGTCGCGGCGATCTGGAGCGAGAACGGTGCCCGTCAGCAGCGCCTGGCCAAGCGCCTAGAAGCCGGCCAAGTGTTCATCAATTGCTATGGCGCGGGTGGCGGTGTCGAGTTGCCGTTCGGCGGTGTACGCAAAAGTGGCCATGGTCGCGAAAAAGGCTTCCTGGCCCTGGAAGAGTTCAGCGTTACCAAGACCGTCGTCAGCCACCACGGCTAAGGTCTGTTAGCAAATGCGCACCGGCTTAGGCAACCCAGGCCGGTGCGCAGGAAGAACCCAGGGCTAACCCGCAGAGAATTCCAAGAATGAAAATCCGTGCTGCAGTATTGCGAGAATCAGGGCTGACGGCGCCCTATGCCGAAAGCCGTCCCCTGCAGATTGAAGAACTGGACCTGGCACCGCCCGGACCGGGCGAAGTGCTGGTGAAGATGATCGCCGCCGGCCTGTGTCATTCCGACCTGTCGGTGATTACCGGCGTGCGTCCGCGCCCGATGCCGATGGCGCTGGGTCACGAGGCCAGCGCGAAAGTGCTGGAAGTAGGTCCTGGCGTCAAGAACGTGCGCCCCGGGCAGAACGTGGTGCTGGTGTTCGTGCCCAGTTGCGGGCACTGCGTGCCCTGCATGGAGGGCCGTCCGGCCCTGTGCGAACCGGGCGCCGAGGCCAACGGCAAGGGCGAGATGCTCGAAGGCGGCCGGCGCCTGAGCCAGGGCGCGGTGGCGGTGAACCACCATTGTGGCGTGTCGGCGTTCGCCGATCATGCGGTGGTGTCGGCGCGTTCCTGTGTGCCGATCAGTGACGATGTCGATCCGGTGGAAGCCGCCGTGTTTGGCTGCGCGGTGCTCACCGGCATGGGCGCGGTGGTCAACACCGGCCAGGTTCCGCCGGGCGCCTCGGCGCTGGTGGTCGGCCTGGGCGGCGTGGGCCTGAGTGCCTTGCTTGGTGCGCGGGCTTCGGGCGCCAACCCGCTGATCGCCGTGGACGTGCACCAGAGCAAGCTGGACCTGGCGCTGTCCCTGGGTGCGACGGACGTGGTGAATGCGCGTGATCCCGACGCCATCGCGAAAATCCGCGAGCTGACCCGGGGCGGGGTGGATTTCGCCTTCGAGTTCGCCGGCTCGGTGCCGGCCATGGAGCTGGCCTACGGGGCGACCCGCCGGGGCGGCACCACCATCACCGCCGGCCTGCCGCATCCCCAGGATCGCTGGCCGCTGCAGCAGGTGAGCCTGACCACCGAGGAACGCACGGTGAAGGGCAGCTACATCGGCTCGTGCATCCCGGCCCGCGACGTGCCGCGTTACCTCGGTCTTTACACCAGCGGCCGCCTGCCGGTGGACCGCCTGATCGGCCGGCGCCTGGCCCTGGAGGACATCAACAGCGGCTTCGACAGCCTGGCCACGGGCAGCAGCCTGCGTGACCTGATCGTGTTCTGACCCACCGATTTCTACCCATCAGAAGGGAAAACCCATGGCACAGCTCAAGAATAAAATTGCCATCGTCACCGGCGCCGCCAGCGGTTTTGGCGCCTGCATCGCCCGTCGCTACATCGAGGAGGGCGCCAAGGTGGTGCTCGCCGACATCAATTACGAAGGCGCCGCGCGCCTGGCCGGCGAGCTGGGCGACAACGCCCTGGCCGTCGCCTGCAACGTGACCTCCGGCGAGCAGGTGCGGGCCGCCGTGCAAGCCTGCGTGGAGGCCTTCGGCGTGCCCGACGTGGTGGTCAACAACGCCGGCACCACCCACCGCAACCAGCCGCTGATGGATGTCGACGAGGCCACCTTCGATCGCGTCTACGCGGTGAACGTGAAATCCATCTTCCACATGGTCAAGGCCGTGGTGCCGCTGATGCGCGAGCGCGGTGCCGGTTCGATCATCAACGTCGGCTCGGTGGCCGGCATCCGCCCGCGTCCGGGGCTGACCTGGTACAACGGCTCCAAGGGCGCGGTGAACCTGCTGTCCAAGTCCCTGGCGGTGGAATTGGGCCCGGACGGCATCCGCGTCAACAACATCTGCCCGGTGATGGGCGAGACCGCGCTGCTGGAAGACTTCATGGGCATGCCCGACACGCCGGAAAACCGCGCCAAGTTCGTCGCCACCATTCCCCTGGGGCGCATGGCCAAGCCCACGGATATCGCCGCCGTGGCGGTGTTCCTGGCGACCGACGATGCCGCCTTCCTGAATGGCGTGGAGTTGCCGGTGGACGGCGGTCGCGTGGTGTAACCCGCGCGCGGCTGTTGTCGCCCACAAAAAAGCCCGACCTGCATTCTCCAGGCCGGGCTTTTTTGTGGGTGGACAGCAACGGGGGATAAATAGTAGCGTTCTGCGATCGCAGGGTTTGGCAGGAATTAGATGGCGTTCTGTCTAACTCGCGGCAAGGTTTGTAAGTTATTGATTTTTATCAGATCGGAGTAGGGCTGTGACGAATAATTTTCGTGGTTATGTAGACCTCGGTCTAAGTTCATTACAGAAGAACTCCATCTAATTACTGTTAGTTTTACAAGGAGTAAGAATGAGATTTCTCGCTATTCTTTCCAGTCTGCTGTTTCCACTTTGCTCACAAGCAAGCGAAGGCATCGATATTAATAAACTTAAAGAAAGATCAATAATGGAAATTCAAAAAACACACCCAAATACGAATGGTGAAAAATTGGTATTTGTAGACATAGAAGTGGATGCCAAGAGTAAAGAGTTGGTTAAAAGCTACATCGCACTTAGTTTTGTGGATAAAGGGTCGCTTCATTCAGATGAATACTCTGAATATTCATACGATAGATATATTGTATCTTTCAATATTGTGTCGGGTCGCTTAGAAAAAATAGTTAAAGGTGGTTGGGGATCATATCAATCAGTTGATAACGACCTGATCCAGTAGCCAAAAAAACTAACAAACGGCTGTAATCGCCGCTGAAAAGTGCGGCTGGGACTGCTTGTTTCGCTTCGCTCCACAACCAGCCCCTAAGCCGGGCGTTAGGCCCATATGCAGAACTCAGCCAGTAGTCATATTGAGAAAAATGGAAAAATTAATCCAATCTGGGGTTATGTGGAGTGATGCAGCCACTAACACAGAAAATAATTGTTAGCATAGTACTGCTGGCAGGCACTTCCTTATTTACTTACTTGCAAATGCGCAGCCTCGGCGTATCAGAAGCAGATCTTGTTTACACAGAGGGACGTATTTTAGAAATCATCACCGTGCGCTCCATTAAGAACCGGGATTCCATTTTTTATCGCATGGAAAATCTGCCGGAGAAGGTAGCCATACGCCGGGGTATTTTCTCCGCTGACCGCATTTCGCGTAGTTTCAAGCCAGGTACAGTACTTAAGGTTGGTCATACCTCAAACATTACCTGGCGCAAGACAATAAATGCATACTCTTTGTCAGCTAACGGCTGGCGTGTATATGGCTTAGAAAACTACGCTCGCGATTATCGTTCTGAAAGCAAAAGCATATCCTGGTTTGTTGTTTTGCTAACCTTGATAGCTGCTTATTTATTAGGAACAGCTAAGAGCGGCATACGTTGAAAGACAGTGCAGGCCTAACAAGTGGTTCAAACCGTTCGCTGCGCTCACTGGGACGGGCTAAAGCCCGCCCCTTAACCAAACGTTAGGCTGCAATGAAAAGTTCCCTTTCGGCGTTCGAGACCGAGTCACAATCAATCGCTCTCCCCGGCTATCGCTGGATTACGTTTACAGTGCACAAGGCGAATCAACCTTTGAACGCTCCTTCGGCACGTAGCGTGGTGGAGATACTGTTCGGTGATCCAGCTTTCATTGACGAGTACCTAAACTTTGCTTTAGAGAGCGAAGTTGCCCACGGGCCTTACCTTCTTGACAAGATTTCCCCGTCAGACTTTGTGGAGTTTCCCTTCCCTCTAGGGTGTCACTCGGTTCTCAGCGCGGTAATGTCAGGGACGGGGGTTTATGAAGGTGGCGCTCCAACGCCTGACCAGGACACAATCGCCAAAGTACGCAATTTTCTCGCCGAAATACCATGCAGCTCCGCCTATTTCTTTCTTCAACTTGACCCAGCCAAGAACATCGAAAGTCTCAGTGAGACTGGCTACATCCTTTGCGAGTACTCTCAGCACTTGCTTGTTTCGCCGGCGCTCGACCAAGTCTTTTCTTTCACCGTAGGCTGCGATTAAGTTGCAGCCTAACTATTCATTCAAGCCGAAGCCGCTTCGCGGCTCGGCTTAATTCAGGCGTTAGGCGGAAAGAGCATGAAGTTAGATCTTAAAGAACTGCACGATGCCTCGCTGACGGCTGTTCGCTTCGATTGGGCTACCCGCACCTGCCATTTTGATTTCTCTGGTTCTCCAAAAGTAACGTTCCCTTTTTCCCTAGTTTTCAATGCTGTGGCGGAGCTTGTGCTTCCCGCAGCTTTTCCTTGGGGCCCCTCTGTATCCGTGCTTAAAGCAAAGGTTTCCGTGGCAGGCCGTTATGAGATAGAGATGCAATCGGGCGACACCATCACTGTGGTGGCGCCTAACCATTCATTCAAGCCGACCCGCTAAAGCGGTCGGCTTAATTCAGCGTTAAGTGCCTATGAAAATTAGCGAATATCGACATACAGATGGGCATCGCCGCTGGGAGCTCTCTTACGAGGAAGTTGTCTTCGTTCTTTTAAATGAAGACGCACCTGCACCTTACAATTCGGAACTGCTTGCCTTCAGCAAGCTAAAGCTCTTGTGGCGTTTGTCGCCCCAAACAAAAGGCGGCTACGATTACATAGTTAATGTATGGATTAAAGGTGGTGAGGTTTACGCAGGTTCATTTTCTGGCTATGAACATAAGCTTGATATTCAAACGGGTGAAGTCCTAGAAACGAGGTTCACCAAATAAGCACTTAACAAACGGCTGTTGTCGCCCCTTCGGGGCTGGGACGGCCTTTCCGCCGCTACGCGGCTACAAGTCCGCCCCAAAGCCGGGCGTTAAATGTACAGAAGGAGATCCCCTCATGGGGCTGAAGGGAAGCTGTTTGTGTGGTGAGATAAGTTACGAAATAGACTCTGTGGATATGCCCATTGTGCATTGCCACTGCC
>CAYPFO010000050.1:0-26692 GCA_964410065.1 uncultured Pseudomonas sp. | reverse complement strand
ACGCGAGTAATTCGAGGGCATCGGTCAGTCGCTTTCCGTGGGCTGTTCGATAGGGGGAGGGGGGACTTCGACTGGTTCTTCCAGTTCTTGTCGTAGTTCGCCGAGGCGTTCGCGCAGTTGGTCGAGACTCAGATCCTCTTCCTGCAAGTCGCTGAATGGTGCGGACAGGGCAGCGTCGGGTGGTGGGCTGACAGCCGCCGGAACGTTGCTGGTGTTCCCGGGTTGCGGAAAGTGCAGGGTTTCCAGGCGGCCGTTGCGTTCGACCTCGATGTGGTCAGCATAGACGGCATGCAGACGCACACCGGATTCCAGTTCACTGCCGATTGCAAAACGTTGAGGTTTGTCACCATTGCGCTGGATGATCGCGCTGGAGCGCTGGGGGTCGGCATTGACGAAGCTGCCATGCAGAGTCAGGCGCAGCGTGGTGACCGGCGGCGCGCCCTGGGCAACGGGAGTGGGTCCGAACAGGGCGGCCAGCTGCGCCAGGGTGGGTGTGGCGGGCGGTGCCGCCCGACGTGACTCAATCGCAGCTGGCGGACTGCGCAGCAGGCGCAGCCATTCCACGCTCTGCCAGGCCAGGCCGGCGCCTAGTAGTAACAGCAGGAGGGCACTGAGCACGAGAGGGGCCTGACGCTGTAGCCCGTGGGCAATACCGGAGATGGAGATGGGCAAGGCAATGCTCCCTGTATTGCTTTGGGGTACAGGCATCGGCGAGCCGAGTCTGGAGGCAGGTAGCTAAGCTGAACTTTATGGCTCCGAGAATAGACTAGAAGCGTGGGTGCTCATGACCGAGGGGGCGCGGATGAATAGCCAGGTGGAAGCGCCGTTACAGCGTCTGCCGTTCAGCTTTGCCCGTCGGCATGGCGTGGTACTGCTGAGCGAGTCGGGGCTGGCCTGTGTCGGCTATCGCCCGACGGTGGAGCTCGGCGTGCTGGCTGAGGCGCAGCGCTTTGCCGGGCGCTGCTTGGCTTTGCGGCCGCTGTCTCTCGAGGCGTTCGAGCGGGCACTGGCGGCGGCTTATCAGCACGATTCCGCCTCGATGCAACTGACCGAAGACATCGGCGGCAGCCTGGACCTGGCGGCCTTGGCCGAGCAGGTGCCGGAAACCGAGGACCTGCTTGAGCAGGAAGACGACGCGCCGATCATCCGTCAGATCAACGCCATTCTCGGTGAGGCCATCAAGGAAAACGCCTCGGACATCCACCTGGAAGCCTTCGAGAAACGCTTGGTGGCGCGTTTTCGCGTCGACGGCCTGCTGCGCGAAGTACTCGAGCCCAAGCGCGAGCTGGCCGCGCTGCCGTCACGGGCCCAGTCCCGATGCAATTCCTGTGAGGCGTCGCGCGTTGGCTGACTGGAGGTTGGATGGCTGCCTGGAACCCGGAACAGATCATGAGCCACCTGCACGGGTCGCCCCTGGCGCAGCGCTGGCGGCAGCTGGCACGTCGCGAGCGCCTGATGCTGGGCGTGCTGGCGCTGTTTGTGCTGGCTGTGGTGCTGTATCTGGCGGTGTGGCGACCCGCTGCCCAGTATCGGGCCAACGCTCTGACCTATTTTCAGCAGCAACGGGATTTGTACGCCTATCTGCAGGCCCATGCGCCTGCGGCTCAGGCGCTGCAAACTCAGCCCAAAGCGCTTCTGGATCCGGAGCGCCTGCAAGGGCAGGTCACCATGAGCGCTGCGCAGCATGGCCTTTCGGTGGAGCGTTTGGAGGCTGGGGCCGAGGGAGGATTGCAAGTCAGCCTGCAGCCGACTGAGGCGGCTCGATTGCTGAACTGGTTGGCCGAGCTGCATGAGCAGGGCGTGCGTATTGATGAGGCAGGCCTGGATCGCCAGGTCGACAGTCGCGTCAGCGTGCGTCTGACCCTGCGAGTTTCGCCCTGAATTTTTCCAAGGTTGTGCCAATGCCTGATCTGACCCCCAGCATGGTTGCGGTTCTGCTTTTCAGTGCAGCCACCTTGCTGCCTGCGCAGAGCACGGCGGCGCAGACGCTCGCTCGGCGGGTTCTGGACGAATCGTTTGACGGTAAAACCTTGACGGACTTCGGCGCGGCAGTGCTGGCTGCGAACAACGTTGCCCTGGTCAGTGGCAAAGGCGTGAATAATTCGAACGCAATCAGGGTGGACTATCGAGGCAGCAGCAGGGGAAGCGAAAGGGTCATCGTTAACTACAAACTTCCCCCGTCCCTGCATTACACGCTCAGTTTCGACGTGAATTTCTGCTCAGGATTCGACTTTCGCAAAGGAGGCAAGCTACACGGGCTTGGTCCGGCCAGACCCGTCGCGGGTGGTAACCGGGTTTCCCCGTCGCGGTGGAGCGCCAGGGCCATGTTCCGTCGTGATGGCGGTTTGCAGACTTATATCTACAGTCAGAACATGAAGGGTCGTTACGGCGACGTTGTTATCGCCAAAAATTTCCGCTTCGAACGAGGCCGTTATTATGCGTTGTCGTTACAGGTGGCACTCAACAACCCGCCATCAGAAAATAATGGTTATATGCGAATATATGTAGACGGTGCTCTGGTTGCCGATCACCGCAGCATCAAGTACCGCTCCACTGAGACGCTGGATTCTCATATCAATACGCTGATGTTCAATACCTTTCACGGTGGTCATACCGCAGATTGGGCACCTCGCAACGCAGATGGGTCCTATGCGGTGACCTGTGCTTATTTCGATAATTATTCAGTTTCCCCTTCGCACGCAATCAAGCGGGAGCCGGGATAACTGCCCATATGCCTGTGCCAGGACGCTTCGTTGAGAGGCGCGCGCTGCACAAAGTCGGGCGACTGGTACGCTGATTTAAAGTTCGATCTTTCTGAAGAATGGCACTTGTAAATATTGATGAATTAGGGTGATTCGGCCAATCGTCGGAGAGCGTCTTTAAACTGTTTCAGGGGGTCTACCCTCCCTCATGTGCTCCTCATCCCGATCATGCAGTGCATGAGGAAGCCCGACTATTTCGGATTCACCTAACGTCATATTTGCGCCAAAAGGCCTTTGATGGTTTTGTGGTGAGTTTGCTAGGGGTAATTGATTTCAAAGATGCAAGTGACTGCGACACAGAGCTTTTCATTGACGCAGCCGTAAGCCAGTTCCGCCATTTGAGCTGACTTGCGAAATCGACCACGGGTGACCCGAGTACCTACCTAGCGGTTAGGAGAATCTTATGGGTCGTCATCGCAAGACACTCTTAAGCCACGCCTTGAGAGCCACTGCATTCGCGGTACTCACAGTGCCCGTCGCGCTTGTCGCTCAAGAGAGCGGCTTGGGCGAAAATATTCCCCTCCAGCGTGCCGAACTCTTGCTCAGCACCATGACACTCGAGCAGAAGATCCAGCAATTGGCCAACAAGCCTGAAGAGGTCGACTTTCCCGAAGGGACGTATCTCGCCTCGGGAGGCAGGCAAGCGACCTGCGGATTCACTGCCATCGGCAGGCGCATCACTGGTATACCCGAGCTGGGCATCCCGACTATTCGTGAGATCAACGGCGGCAACGGCGTGCGCGGGGGCGACTGCGTACCGGAGCCGGTGAGGACCGCCGGACCCTCGATGACCCTCGCGGCGGCCAGTTTCGATCCGCAGCTGATGTATGCCTGGGGCGAGGTCGTCGGTAACGAGGCGCGCACCTTTGCTCACCAGATCATGCTTGGCCCGGCGCTAAACCTGATCCGCTCGCCCTATGCCGGCCGCGCTCAGGAATACCCCGGTGAAGATCCTTACCTTGCCGGCATCATCGGCTCCGCCCAAGTGCGCGGCATCCAGTCGCAAGGCGTGCACTCAATGATCAAGCACTTCGCGGGCAATGAGCACGAATTTGATTTCGAGCGATGGACCGCAGCGTCGCGCATTCCCAGCCGGGCACTGCACGAGCTATATCTGCTCCCCTTCGAAATGGCGGTCAGGGATGCGAAGCCCGCCGGCATCATGTGCGCCTACCCGCATCTGAACGGCTCCTGGGCCTGCGACAGTGAAGAGCTGCTGCAGCAGACACTGCGTGACCGCTGGGGATTCGACGGCTGGATCGAGAGCGATCGGCGTGCGATGCACAGCACCGTGGACTCATTGCTGGCGGGCGTCGGCTATGAACTCGACGAAATGCCAGTGTACTACTCCGAAGAAAACATCAAGGCCGCCATCGCTGCGGGTGAGATAACGGAGGACGACATCGACGCGGTGCTGTTGCCGCGCTACACCAAGATGTACGAGTTCGGGTTTTTCGATAACAACTACAACCGCATGCTCCCGGTCGATTTCGAGACGAACGGGGCCAAGGCGCGCGCCCTGGCGGAAGCCGGCATCGTGCTGCTCAAGAACGAGGAAAGCTTGCTGCCGTTGAAGGCGGACGAGGTACAGTCGATTGCCCTGATCGGCCACCCCTGGTTCGCAGGCTCCGCCTCCATTGCGCCGCGCAACGGGCAACCGGAGAAACTAGCCACCGTCATCCCCCCGTTCACCGTGACGCCGGAGCAAGGCCTGGAGCAGTACGTGCCAACGGTGACCTATCTCGACGGTCACGACATAGCAGCTGCGGTGCAGCTGGCGCAAAACTCCGATGTCGTCGTCCTCGGGGTGGGCACCACGCCACGGGAAACCCGGGATCTGACCACCATCAGGCTGCCCACGTTCTGCTCGGATGGTGAGCAGATTCCGGACTTGCCGGATTCCCACGAGCTGGGTGAACAGCCCGACCAGGACTTGCCGACGACAGAAGTCTGTCTGGATCAAGAGGAGCTTATCCGCCAAGTGTCCGCAGCCAACCCCAAGAGCATCGTGGTGCTCTACAGCGGGGCCGGTGTGGTCATGGATTGGGTGGATCAGGTTCCGGCTCTTATCGCCGCTTGGTTCCCCGGCCAGGAAGACGGCGACATCATCGCCGACATTCTGTTCGGTACACTCAATCCGTCGGGCAAGTTGCCCGTGACCTTCCCCAATACCGAGCGTGAAGCGGCCTTCGCCACCGAGGCGCAGTACCCCGGTCTGCCCGAGTTTACCGGCATACCTGGTGGCCCCGGCCGCGTGGCTGACCCTAACCTGCCGCAGTTGGTCAGTCGTTACCTCGAGGGCCTGGAGATGGGCTACCGCTGGTATGAAGCGAACGCAGTCACACCCCGATACCCCTTCGGGTATGGCCTGTCGTACACCACCTTCGAATACAGCCACCTGAAGCTGAAGAGATCATTCCGGCCCGAATACGAAATGGTTGAGGTGAAACTCCCGAACAGCCTTAAACCACGGGTCATCCGGCGGCTGAAGGACATCGTGCCTGTACTCATCGCCGAGTTCCAGGTCACCAATACGGGCACGGTCGCGGGCGGCGAGGCTGCGCAGGTCTACCTGCAACTGCCTCACAAGGCCAAGCAACCCTCCAAGCGTCTGGTGGGCTTCCAGAAGGTCTACCTCAACCCTGGCGAGAGTGCACAGGTCTCGGTCGAGATAAAGGCCAATGCCTCCAACCACCCGTTCTCCTACTTCGTGCCCACTGTGCCCGATTACCTTCCGGCCTGGGCTGAAGGCGAGTGGGAAACCGAGGACGGCTATTACCGGGTGCTGGTGGGCAAGTCCTCAGCCGACACCCCCCTCATCAAGTCCATCGCCATGGTGTTCCCGGACTTCAAAAAATGGGCCGTCTGGCCGGACCTTTTCCAAAAGGACACCGTCGCGAGTATGGACGGCACAGGGCACGACACAGGGCATGGTGGAGGGACTATGAAGTAATCACCCGTTGCCTTTGATCGGGTGATCGAAGCAAGCAATCGCGGACTGGGACGTCCGCGATTTTTTTGGCTTGCAGTGAGGTCAGCGCGGCTTCGCAGGATGCGTCTCGACCCGCAACAACACGCCATCCTTGCCCAGCCTTAACCGCGCCAGATCCTCCGCCATAAACAATCGGCCCCGGTAAAACGCTGCGGCTTCCGCCCGTATGTCCTCGATGGACAACCCGCGCGCGGCCTGTGCCGGGTACCGCGCGCTGAAGTGCGTCAGCACCAGATTGGCGAGGTCGCTCGCCTGGGCGAAGGCGGCGACACTGGCCGCCGTGCTGTGGCCAAACAGGCTGCGTTCACCGTTGGTTGCCGCTTGGGTGAAGGTGGCTTCGTGGACCAGCACCTGGGCGTCGCGGCAGGCCTCGGTCAGCAGTTCGGGGCGGTCATTGTCACCGCCGACCACGATGCGACGCGGCGAGCGGGTGGCCAATAGATAATCGTCGCTGCGCAACGTGCGGTCCTGGTGCTGCACGTCGACGCCACGGGCGAGCTGTCCCCACAGCGGGCCACGGGGAACCGCTTCGCGGTCGAGCCTTTTACTATCCAGACGCGGGTCGGGGCGGGCTTCGGTAAAGCGGTAGCCATAGCTGGGCACGCGGTGGGAGAGGGCAGTTGCGTCCACGCGCACCTGACGGTTGCGCCACTCGCGGAGGGTTTCCACGGCGTGAAACATCAGTTCATAGGGCAGCACGGTCTGGCTGATGCGCAGCGTGGTGCGCACCCATTCCTCGATGCCGAGCGGGGCGACGATTTCCAGCGGTTCGGTGCGGCCCGCCATCCCCGCGCTGGCCAGCACGCCAGGCAGTCCATAACAATGATCGCCATGCACGTGGGTGATGAAAATGGCCCGCAAGCCATGCAGCGAGAGTGGCGTATGCAGCAGCTGGTGCTGGGTGGCTTCGCCGCAGTCCACCAGGTACCAGCCCTTGCCGCTTTCTTCCAGTATCGCCAGCCCGGTGACGTTGCGGGCCTTGGTGGGCGTGCCGGAGGAGGTACCGAGAAAGAGAAGGTCCACGGTGGTGGCTCCTGGTGAGGCGTGATGCCAAAGTATGCCGCAAGCATCCCTTGGGCAGTCATCTCACTGCTGGGCAGTGCCTACCGCGTCCGCACCGGCCTCGCGTTCCGTCTGCTGCAGCCCTGCTCGGCGCAACAATTGTTTGCAGCGTTCCGACAGGTGCACCACGCGCAACTGCTTGCCGGCCCGGGTGTAGCGTTCGCGCAGGGTGATCAGCGCAGTGATGGCGGAGTAGTCAACGAAATTCAGGTGCTGGCAATCCAGGGTCACCTGCTGCGGATCGTCCGAGGCGTCGAAGAGTTCCAGAAAACGGGTGGTAGAGGCAAAGAACAACGTGCCGTGCGGGCGGTAGAGCTTGGTGCCGTTGGCGTCGATGTGACTGTCGGCGTACAGCTCGCGGCCGTGCTGCCAGGCAAAATTCAACGCGGCGATGACGATGCCGCACAGCACGGCGGTGGCCAGGTCGGTGAACACGGTGATCACGGTGACGGCGACGATCACCAGCACGTCGTTGAGCGGCACCTTGTTCACCACGCGCAGCGAGGCCCAGGCGAAGGTCTGCTGGGCGACCACGAACATCACGCCGACCAGCGCGGCCAGCGGGATGCGCTCAATCAGCGGCGAGAGAAACAACACGAACAGCAGGATCATCACCCCGGCGACCACGCCGGACAGGCGCCCGCGTCCGCCGGAACCCAGGTTGATCATGGTCTGGCCGATCATCGCGCAGCCGCCCATACCGCCGCACAGGCCGGACGCCACGTTGGCCGCGCCGAGGGCCACGCACTCGCGGTTGGTGTGGCCACGGCTCTGGGTGATTTCGTCGGTGAGGTTGAGGGTCAGCAGGGTTTCCAGCAGGCCGACCAGCCCCATCAGCACGGCGTAGGGCGCGATGATGCGCAGGGTTTCCAGGTTCCAGGGAATGTCCGGCAGGGCCAGGCTCGGCAGGCCACCGGCAATGTTGGCCATGTCGCCCAGGGTATGGGTGGGCAATTGCAGAAAGTAGGTGAGCAAACCCACGCCGAGAATCGCCACCAGCGCCGGCGGCACGCTGCGGGTCAGGCGCGGCAGCAGGTAGACGATGGCCATGGTCAGCGCCACCAGGCCGAGCATCAGGTACAGGGCGTTGCCTGACAGCCAGGCATCGCCTTCCTTGAAATGCTCCAGTTGGGCCAGTGCAATGATGATCGCCAGGCCGTTGACGAAGCCCTGCATCACCGGGTGCGGCACCATGCGCACCAGCTTGCCCAGGCGCAGCGCGCCGAACAGGATCATCAGCAGTCCGCCAAGCAACACGGTGGCCAGCAGGTATTGCGCGCCGTGCTGAATCACCAGCGCGACGATGACCACCGCCATGGAACCCGCCGCGCCGGAAATCATCCCCGGCCGACCGCCGAACAGTGCGGTGAGGGTGCAAATGATGAAAGCGCCGTACAGGCCCATCAGCGGGTTGAGCTGGGCGACCAGGGCGAAGGCGATGCACTCGGGCACCAGGGCGAACGAGGTGGTGAGTCCGGCCAGGACATCGGTGCGCAGTTGAGCGTGTTTCATGAAATACCTGAAAGCGCGAAGGCGAGCCGCCGAACGAATGTCCGGTGGCAGCAGCATGACGGGAAAGCCGCGCATGTTAACAGACCCCCATGCCTGTTTTGGTCAATTCGCGGCGGCAACCGCTGGCTTGCGGGGCAGAGCCCGGCCGTCAGTAGTACCTCTGAGGGATTGCCACCGAGCACGCGAAGCGTTGGCAGGCGGGTTGTTCACTACGCTAACTAGCGTCGTTAAAAAACAGTACGACACCGAGCTCTACGCGCTTTCTTGTTAGGCACGAGAAACCTTCCTTTAAACACATAAGAAGAGAGGTATAACCATGGGGCTGACCATTTTCGGGCTTTCCGGTGCTGTGAGTCATGGCCCGTCAGCTGCGCTGTATATCGATGGCACGCTGGTCGCCGCAGCGGAGGAAGAGCGTTTTGTGCGTGACAAGCACGCCAAGAATCGCATGCCTTACGAGTCCGCAAAGTTCTGCCTGGAGCACGCCGGCATCCAGCCGAAAGACGTGGATATCGTCGCTATCCCGTTTGCCCCCATCAGTATTTTCAAGAAGGCTCGCTGGCACTATGCCAAGCGTTACTGGTATGCCCCAGACCGTTCGCTGGACGCCATATTCATGGGCAACCGACGCTTCAAACGCTACAAGAGGCGTATTCAGGACTGCTTACAGCAACTGGGCTTCGACCTGAAAAAGATCAAGTTGGCGCCGGTCGAGCACCACCTGGCCCATGCTTCGAGCGCCTACCACTGTTCAGGCTTTCAAGAGAAGACCGCCATTCTCGGTATTGACGGCAAGGGGGAATACGCCACCACCTTCTTCGGTTACGGCGAGAACGGCACGATCCACACGATCAAGGAGTTCTATGATCCAGACTCCCTCGGCGGGTTGTACGGTGCCCTGACCGAATACCTCGGTTTCGACATGCTCGACGGCGAGTTCAAGGTCATGGGCATGGCGCCTTACGGAGATGCCGCCAAGTATGATTTTTCCCGGCTGGCCAAATTCGAGAAGGGTGAGCTGACCATCAATACCGAGTACGCCAACGTGATCGGTTTCCGACGCTACAAGGATAAGGGCAAGGGCTTTTACTTCTCGCCCAAGCTGATCGAGTGGCTCGGACCCAAGCGCGAAGGCGATGTCGCCGACGATCCGTACGTCCACTATGCCGCCAGCATGCAGGCGCTGTTCGAGAAGCTGGCGCTGGAGATGATGGAGTACTACCTGGGCGACATCATCCGGCAAACCGGCAAGATCGCCTTTGCCGGCGGTTGTGCGCTGAACGTGAAACTGAACCAGAAAATCATTGCCCGTGACGACGTCAAGGAATTGTTCGTCCAGCCCGCCGCCAGCGATGCCGGCACCGCCGTGGGTGCTGCCGCCTACGTATCACACCAGCGCGGTGTGCCGGTGGAGAAGATGGAACACGTCTACCTCGGCCCCAGTTACACCAACGAGGAGGTCATTGCCGCCTGCGCGCGTCATCCGGATAAGCCGCAATGGCAGCAGATCGAGGGTGTGCCCGAGCGTATCGCGCAACTTATGGTCGAGGGCCATCCGGTGGCCTGGTTTCAGGGGCGTATGGAGTTCGGCCCGCGCCCTGGGCGGGCGCTCGATCATCGGCTGTCCGAGCGTGCCCGGTGTCGCTGATCGCATCAACGCACAGATCAAATTCCGCGAACGCTGGCGGCCGTTCTGCCCCTCCATGCTCGATACCGTCGCCCCACACATGCTCAAGGTTGATCATCCCAGCCCCTTCATGACCTTCACCTTCGAGGTGGAAGAAGACTGGAAGACGCGCGTGGGTGAAGTCGTCCACGAAGACGGCACCGCTCGCGCCCAGGTCGTGGAGCGTCGGCACCACCCTCGCTGGTACGACCTGATGGTCGAGCTGGAAAAGCTGACCGGTAATGGTGTGGCGCTCAACACGTCGCTCAACCGTCGTGGTGAACCTATGGTCTGCTCGCCCACCGATGCGTTGAACATCTTCTACGGGTCGGATCTGCAGTATCTGGTCATGGAGGATGTGTTGGTGGTGAAGGAGCAGGCCGCTCAAGTGTGAAGGGGTGGCAACTGGGCTCGACCCTTTAAGCCCAGCCGCCATGGGATGGCTTATTTGACCAGCGTGCGCGCCGCGTCCAGGTAGCGCGCACCTTGGGTCTTCACCGTCTGCGGGTCGGCGGTTTCCGAGGCGATGTGCACCTCCTCCAGGGTCGCGGCGATCAGCTCCAGCTCTTCGTCAATTTTTTTCAGCGCGTTTTCCAGCGTGTAGCTAAGCATATGCACTTCGGCCATACGCTCGGAGGTCAGCTCCTGAGCGAGCGTATCGGCCAGTCGCTGGTTGTAATCGGCGAGGTGGGTGACCGCTTGTTCCAGGCTAGTGGAAGGCACGCCCTTGAAGTGGGCGAGGCGTTCGCTGGCCAGTGTGGAAGCGGCCAGGCAGGTACCCAGGGCGAGTGCAGCAAATCGGGTGATGACGTTCACGGGCAGTTCCTGTTGGGAGGTTGGTAGATCCAAAATAACCATTCTCAAACAGGAATTAATTGCATTTAATCAATTTTCGCTGCGATTTTCGACGTCCCCATGTCTTGCCTTTTCCACTCCCGGTTGCCAAGCGCGCCAGCGTAGACAAGGCATTTGCGTTGTGACCAGGAGTTTCAGTACGGCTAGTGGGGTCGCTCCGATACCGCGCACAAAAAACGCCACCCTCGAGGATGGCGTTTAGCAGACCGTGGGGGGGTCAGAATTTGTAGCTAACGCTGACGCCCATGCTGTCTACGTCATCGAACATCACCTGATATTCAGCATTCAAAGACAGCTGCTTGGTCACGTTGACGCTTGCGCCAACGCCATAGGTGAGGCTGGTATCGGAGGCTTCAACCGAAGCTGACGCCGAGTAACCCATGTAGCTTCCTACGGCGGAGTTTTCGACGGAAAGACGGTTGAATCCGCCAAAGCCATATGCGGAAACGTACTCACCTAAGGGGAGGGAAACCTTGGCCAGAGCTGCGAAATAGTTCTTCACTTCCCACTTCTCTACGATAGCAACTCCGCCGTCGTTATACTTAGCGGAGTCATCACCAGCGCCGGTACCCAGGCGTGCTTCAACTGCCACGTTGGGAGTGAGTTGATAGCCAGCATGGGCAATCAAGGCCGGCATAGTGAAGTCTTTGTTGGCTTCGATGGTAAGAGCGGAATAGCCGGCGCCCACATAGAATCCCTTCATATCCTGCGCCTGGGCTGCCGAAGCAACCAGAGCCAGACCCAAAACAGCCATCCGAGAAAACGGGTTCATAACATTCCTCTACGTATAAATTTATGCCCACGGCCAGAACCCTCTGGTCGAGAAGTGGCAAATTGCCACTTATGGGGGCAAAGATCAACTCGAGGCGGTGGAAATGTGCGCTTCATAAATTGAATACAGGCCAAGTTGAGCCTGCCTCCACTCTTTAATTGAGGTGACCGGTAGAGGAAGGGTGTTATCTACCTCTTCAGAAGCCGGTATCTTTCCCCATCGTTAACCTGGTGGAGCACCATTATGAGCCTGTACGGCGATTACGATTCACAGAACATCTTTGCCAAGATCATTCGCGGCGAGGCCCCGTGCTACAAGGTCTACGAGGACGACGATGTGCTGGCGTTTCTCGACCTGTTCCCGCAGTCCTACGGCCATACGCTGGTGATTCCCAAGAAGGCGGCGGCGCGCAACCTGCTGGAAATTGACACGGACAGCCTGTGTCAACTGACCCTGGCGGTGCAAAAGGTCACGCGTGCATTGGTCGAGGAGCTGCAACCGGCAGGAGTGCAGGTGGCACAGTTCAACGGCGCACCGGCCGGGCAGACGGTGTTCCACATCCACATGCACATCATTCCGCGCCATGAAGGCGAGAGCCTGGGCATTCATGCCAGCCAGAAGGCCGACCCGGTCGAGCTTGAACGACTGCAGGCACGGCTGGTGCAGCGGCTGAATTCGCTGACGGCTTGACCTGCCCCCCATGGCAAGCTTCATCGTTGAGCAGGACGGTGCCTTCCGCCGTCCTTACGCCAGACACGGAGCGCGTTGATGCCAGAGCATGCCCCCCATTCCGCTCATGGCCATGATCATGGCCCACATCAGCATGACGGCCACAGCCACACACCGACGGTAACAATGGGAAATGTCCGGCGGATTCGCTGGGTGTTTCTGCTCACCGCCGGCTATGCCGCCATCCAGGCGGTCGGCGGCTGGTTGTCCGGCTCGTTGGCACTGATCGCCGACGCCGGGCATATGGTGTCCGACTCTGCGGCGCTGCTGCTGGCGCTGGTGGCCTACCGCATTGCCGCTCGCGCAGCGGATGAAACGCGCACTTATGGGTTCCATAGGGTGCGCGTGCTGGCTGCTTTGGCCAATGGCGCATCGCTGCTGTTGTTAGTCGCCTGGATCGTCTGGGAGGCCATCGGCCGGTTGCGCGAGCCGACCGGGGTGTTGGCCGGACCCATGCTGGTCGTCGCGGTGATTGGCCTGGCGGTGAACATCATCGGGGCGCTGGTGCTCTGGTCGGGCAATCGCGGCGACAGCAACCTGCGCGGCGCGCTGCTGCATGTGATGGGCGATTTGCTCGGTTCCGTCGGCGCCATTGCGGCGGCCATCGGTATTCTGCTCACCGGCTGGACTGTCCTCGATCCCTTGCTGTCGGTGCTGGTCGCGGTGCTGGTGGTGCGCTCGGCGTGGGGGTTGGTGTCGGAGGCCATCCGCGTCCTGTTGCAGTCGGTGCCGCTGGGACTGGATGTACGGGCGGCCGAGGCCGACCTGGCCACCTTGCCGGGTATCGACGAAGTGGGGCATTTTCACGCCTGGACGCTGACTGACGAAAGCTGCGTGGCGACGGTGCATGTCACCCCGGCGTCCGGCGCCGATCCCCTGGAGTTGCCCGCGCGGGTGGCGTCGCGGTTGCGCGAGCGCTACGCCATTGATCACGTTACCGTACAGGTCGACCCGCCCGGCAAGATCAGCCAGCCTCATTAAGTGTTTCTGAGCCGGGCTGCAGTGTCCGGCTCGTCATCTGACTCACCAAAAAAGCACGACAGCCTGATCGGCTCCGGCTAGTATTGCTCGCCATCTGAGAACGATTCCGATTTGTTCTTCATTCGCATCTGTTCGGCGAGGTCGCTGTGTCAGCTGAGGACGTCACGCATCAACAACGGGTTGGCCTGCTCTATCGGGAGCATCGCGGCTGGCTGCTCGGCTGGCTGCGTAAAAACCTCAGCTGTCCGCAGCGTGCCGAGGATTTGAGCCAGGACACCTTCGTGCGGCTGCTGGGGCGCAGCGGGCTGCCGGAGCTACGCGAGCCCCGCGCCTTGCTGACCACCGTCGCTCGCGGCTTGCTGATCGACCACTTTCGCCGCAGCGATCTGGAACGTAGTTATCTGGACGAGCTGGCGCGGCTGCCGGAAACAACTCAGCCGAGCCTGGAAGAACAAGCGCTGGCCTTGGAAGCGCTGCGCCAGGTCGAGCTGATGCTTGGTCAACTGCCCGGCAAGGCCCGCGCAGCCTTTTTATACAACCGGCTGGATGGACTGGGCCATGCTGAAATCGCCGAGCGCCTCGGCGTGTCGGTGTCGCGGGTGCGCCAATACCTGGCCCAGGCGCTGCGCCAGTGTTACGTGGCGATTTACGGAGAGCCGCAATGAATGCGGTGGCTCGTCAGGTATTGGACGACGCCATCGACTGGCAACTGTGCCTCGACTCCGGCGACGCCACGGACCAGGAGCGCCAGGCCTTCGCCGTCTGGTTGGCTGCCCATCCAGAGCATGCTCGGGCTTGGCAGCAACTGGGCGGCCTCGATCAGCAGCTTGCCGTGGCCGAGCCGGCGCCGGCCCGGCGGGCGTTGGTGCGTCGTCCCGCACGTCGCCGGCTGGGCCCCAGCCTGTTGGCGTTGGTACTACTGGGTGGGCTGCTGCTGGGGCTGAGCGCTCAACGCCCGCTGAGCGACTTTCTCGCCGACGAGATAACCGCACGCGGTGAGCAACGCAGCCTGTTGTTGCCGGACCAGACCCGTGTGCACCTGAATAGCGCCAGTGCTTTGGATATCGATTTCACCGCGCAGCATCGCCACCTGACCCTGCGCAGCGGCGAGATTCTAGTGGAAACCGCCAAGGGTGACAGCCGCCCGTTGTGGGTGATGACCGAGCATGGGCGGCTGCGGCCGCTGGGCACGCGTTTTCTGGTGCGCCTGGAGAAGGGCACCACGCGCCTGACTGTGTTGCAGTCGTCCGTCGCGGCCTATGCGCAAACGGCGGGCGAGGAACGCATCATCGAGGCCGGCGAGCAGGTCGTGATCGGCCCGATCGGGTTGGGCGCGTCCCAAGCGGCGTCTTATACCGCCGATGCCTGGAGCCGCGGCATGCTGGTGGTGGATGACGTGCCTTTAGGCGAGCTCATCGCGCGCCTTGGCGAACAGCGGCGTGGGTATCTGGGGCTTGATCCGCGCCTGGCGCAGTTGCGCATCAGTGGGAGCTTTCCGTTGCACGACACGGACCTGGCATTGGCCGCCTTGGTGCCCAGCGTGCCGGTGCTTATTCAGCGCTACACCGCCTGGTGGGTAAAAGTCGTGCCGCGGTAAAAGCAATCTGGCGGCACTGGCAGAAAAAGTTTTGCGAAGCCCTGTCATTTTTGCAGTGTGCAGCGGCATAGGCATTGAGACTGATTTCCATCTAGGAGCTGTTCGCAATGCAACGCACGTCGACGCTGTTTCAACCTCGTTTGCTGGCCGCTGCGCTGGTGCTGGCCTGTCTGCCGCAACGGGCTTTGGCCGAACACTACCAACTGCCGGCCGGCCCGCTTGCCGGCACCCTCAACCGTATTGCCAGCGAAGCCGGCATCGTACTGAGCATTGATCCCCGTCTCACCGCCGGGCGCAGCTCGCAGCCGGTAGAAGGCGACTACGCCCCCCTGGCCGCACTCAGCGCCGCGCTGCGCGGCAGCGGGTTGCAATTGGTGCAGAGCAGGGCGGGCACCTACAGCCTGGAGCCGATCACGCAGGACGTCATGGTCTTGCCCGAGAGCAGCATCAGCGCCCAAGGGCTGGCCGAAGGCAGCGCCGAGAGCGGTTACCGCAGCGAATCGGTGCGCAATGTGGGTGCCCTGGGTGGCATGGCGCTGCAGGACGCGCCGTTTTCCATGAGCGTGGTGTCTCGGGAGCTGCTGGAAAACACTCAAACCACCTCCAGCGACGATGTGTTCAAGCGCAACCCGTTTACCCAATTGTATTCACCCAAAAATGCCGGCTACGCCAGTGCCGTGGCGATCCGTGGCTTCACCGCAGCGGGCAATCTGAGTCTTGCCAACGACGGCCTGCGCTTCAGCAACGGCTATGACGGCGGCAACTTCATCGAAGAAATGGAGCAGCTGGAAATCCTCACCGGCCTCAGCGGTTTCCTCTACGGTCCGGCCAGCCCGGGCGGTCTGGTCAACTATGTGCTCAAACGCCCAACGGTCGCGCGCTACAACAGCGTGACACTGGGCAATACCGGAGGTGACAACTATTACCTGCACGGGGATTTTGGCGGGCCGATCGACAGTGCGGGGACCTTTGGGTATCGACTCAATGTGCTGACGCAGGACGGCGAGACCGAGATCGACTTGCAGAAACGCCGGCGGGAAATGATCAGCCTGGCGGTGGACTGGAACGTCAGCGATGACCTGCTGGTCCAGTTCGATGCGTCCCACAAGAAAAGCGAAACCCGTGGGCTGAACAGCTATTGGTACTTCTTCGACCAAGGTTTGCGCCCGGCTGCCAGCGACCTTGAGAACGACAGGTTGTACAGCCAGCGCTGGGCGTTCGCCGACAGTGAACATGACCGCGTTGGCGGACGCTTCAATTGGCGCCTGAACGATCTCTTCAGCCTGCGCGGCGCCCTGGGCTACACCCAGTACACCGATGAATACGCCTACACCGGCCCCACCGTCGCCAACGCCGGGCTCTACACCCAGCCGCTGTACGCCTTTGCGCCGGTGGACACCGAAGAAACGTCCGGGAACCTGTTCCTCGATGCGGCTTTCGACACCGCCGGCATCGGCCATGCGATGACGTTCGGCTACCAAGGCAATGTCGCGCGGGTGAAGCACTACACCGACTACGTTCCGTTTCCCGGCCCGCAATATGTCTCTGTGACTCCCGAGGTGCCTATTGATCAACAGCCGCAGGTGGCCAAGCCTGCCTATTCTGTCGGCAACGGTGATCAGCGAGTGGCCACGCGCAACCAGTCAGACAGCGTCTTGATGGGGGATGTCATCACCTTCAACGAGCAGTGGTCGAGCATCCTTGGCCTGACCCACTCCCGGATCAAGACGTTCAGCAGCGACTTCTACTGGATGGAGGCGTTCGGCACGCCGGAGACCCGTACCCTTTACGATGAACGCGAAACCTCGCCCAGCGTTTCGCTGATCTACAAGCTACAACCCTGGCTGACCACCTATGCCACCTACATCGAGGGTCTGCAGGCGGGCGGCATTGCTCCCACCACCGCGCTGAACGCAGGTCAGGCCATGGCTCCGGAAGTCAGTGAGCAGTACGAGCTGGGCCTGAAGGCCAGCGTCGGCGAAACCCTGCTGACCCTGGCACTATTCGATATCGACAAACCCAACAGCTACACCAATGGGGCCGGGCTCTATGTGCAAGAGGGTCGTCAGCGGAGCCGGGGGGTCGAATTCGGTGTGACCGGCAAGGTCACGCCTGAACTGACCCTGGTGGGTGGCTTCACCGTGCTCGATCCGGAAGTGGAGGACTCCGGCGTAGCCGCCAATGACGGCAATCGCCCGACCGACGTTGCCAGCCGGCTGGCCAAGCTGTATGCCGAGTATGAGCTTAACGCCATTCCGGGCTTTGCCGTGACCGGCGGTGCCTACCACACCGGCAAGCAATACACCGATGCCAGCAATGCTCACAGTCTGCCGTCATTTACCACATTCGACCTGGGCGCCCGCTACCGCATGCCGGTGGCCGAGACCCACATGACCCTGCGCGCCAACCTGAGCAACCTGGCCGACAAGGAATACTGGCTGAACAGCTATTACCTGGGCGATCCGCGCACGCTGACGTTCTCTGCCCAGCTGGAATTCTGATCTGTACCCCCGCCAAGGAAGGCTGGCTGCAACCGTTCGATTACTTGTTTAAATCTGGATGTGCAATGAACGCTTCAACCATCCGTCGCTGGTCCGCCGTGCATACCTGGACCAGCCTGATCTGTACGTTATTCCTGCTGATGCTGGCGATCACCGGACTGCCACTGATCTTTCACCATGAGCTGGAGCATTTGCTCGGCGAGGCGCCCGAGTTGCGCCAGATGCCGGCCGAAACACCGCAGCTCGATCTGCAGCAACTGGTGTTGGCCGCCGAGGCCCATCGCCCTGGCGAGGTGGTGCAATACCTGGGCTGGGACGAGGAGGAAACCTATGGCGTGGTGACGATCATGGCCGCCACCGCCGGCACTGAACCCAACAGCTCGCACACTTTCATGCTCGATGCGCGTACCGGTGAGGCCGTGGCCATGCCGGCGGCCAACGGCGGGCTGATGATGTTTTTCCTGCGCATGCATGTGGACATGTTTGCCGGGTTGGCGGGCAAGCTGCTGCTGGCCTTCATGGGGTTGTTGTTTGTCGTGGCAATCATCTCTGGGGCGGTGCTTTACGCGCCGTTCATGCGCCGTTTGCAATTCGCCGAAGTCCGTCGCCGACGTTCGCCACGCACACGCTGGCTGGACCTGCACAACCTGATCGGCATCGTCACCCTGACCTGGGCGCTGGTGGTGGGCGTGACCGGAGTGATCAGCGCCTGCGCCGACCTGTTGATCAGCGCCTGGCGCACGGAAAGTTTGGCGGCCATGGTGGCGCCGTACCGCGATGTGCCGCCGCTGACTGAGCGGGCGCCGGTCAGTGATGTGTTGACGATTGCCGCCTCTGCTGCGCCAGGCATGCAGGCGGATTTCATTGCGTTCCCCGGTACGCGGTTTTCCAGCGAGCATCATTATTCGGTGTTCATGAAAGGCAGCACGCACCTCACCGCGCACCTGTGGAAACCCGTGCTGATCGACGCGCGCACGCTGGAGATCACCGCCGTGAGCACGCCGCCCTGGTACATGAGCGCATTGTCGCTGTCGCAGCCGCTGCACTTTGGCGACTACGGCGGCCGGCCGATGCAGATTCTCTGGGCGCTGCTGGATGGGCTGACCATTCTGGTGCTCGGCAGCGGCTTGTATCTGTGGTGGGTGCGCCGGCGCAGCGTGGCGCTGGTCAGCCGCGGCGATTTGCGCGCATGAAGCGCTGGCGCGATTCGACCTGGGGCATTCCGTTGGTGCTGGCCGCGCTCGGCACGGTCGGGCTGTTTGCCGCGCTGCTCGGCGACGGGCTGTGGGATGCGCTCGCCTGGCTGGGGCTCGGTGTACCCGTATATGTGAGTCTGGTGGCGCTCTGGCCGCGGCGTGGTTGACCTGGTCTGGGCTCGTCGGGTGCCACGAGGATCGGGTTATGGAACGGCCAGAATACGGCGATTAATTTTTACTGATTTGGTCAAGTATTTCGATTCACACCCGATAAAGCCTCGACGTGGTCCTGCTTGGCGTTTGACGCCAAAAAGCTGGCTGTTTTTATCGGCTGCCTGGCACAGGCAGAGATTGAGTAGATGAGGTCGTAGAGTTGTGAATGTAAAGACGTTAAGGGCGCGGCTGTGGCTGTTGGGGATAGCCAGTGTGTTGGGGGTGGCGCTGCTGGCCGCGACAACACTTTGGTACGCGCAGCGCAGCAAGGACCAATTGCAGGAGTTTGTCGAACGCTTCATCACGGTCAATAGCCTGGCCACAAAGTCTTATGCCAGCGCTCTGCAGACGGGCCAGGCGTTGCGCAATATCCTGCTCGACCCAAGTAATCAGCGAGGCCATGACAACTACACCAATGCGGTGGAGACCTTTGGTGAGCAAACGGCGGCATTGATTGAGCGGATGCGCCGGCACCCGCTATCGACGCCCAGGGCCAATGAGCTGGAGGTGAAGATCCGCGCCTGGCGTCCCAAGCAGGACAGGGTCATCGAGTTGGTCAAGGCGCAACGCGTCAGCGAGGCGATGGCGTACTTGAATGCCGAAGAAACCCCCGCCTGGCGTGAAGTGCGCGCCATTCTGATGATCGTGGTGGAGAACAGTGAAGAACGCGCCGCGGGCCGGAATTCCGACTTGATGGCTTCGCTGGAAGCGTCCGAGCGCATGTCGATGATCATCAGTCTGCTGGCGCTGTTGTTGGTCACTCTGGCCACATTCGTTATCGGGCGCGGCGTACTGCGTCAGGTCGGCGGTGAGCCCACCGAGGCAGCCCTTGCATTGCGGCGGATCGCCGGTGGCGACCTGACCCAGACGCTGAGCCTGGCGCACGGTGATCGCGACAGTATTCTCGCGGCGGCGGTCGAGATGCAGGCTCAGTTGAGCGGCTTGATCGGCGCCATTCACCAGGATGCGCAGGCGGTACTGAGTACCAGTGAAAAACTTCAGCACAACGCCAGCATCGTCTCGGCGGCGGCTCAGGAACAAAGCGACGCGACGTCCGCCATCGCTGCGGCGACCGAGGAGCTGACGGTGAGCATCAGCGCGATGTCGGAACATGCCGGGGAAGCCCTGAATCTGTCGCACAACACCGAGAGCCAGGTTCGCCAGGGGTTGGAAGGCATCAGCCTGACGACGTCGACCATCAACAAGGTGGCCCACAGCATGGCTGAGTCGACGGTAACCATGGAGGAGCTGTCGAAGAAGGTGATCAACATCAGCGGTATCGCCCGCACCATTCATGAGATCGCCGATCAGACCAACCTGCTGGCGCTTAACGCGGCCATTGAGGCGGCCCGAGCAGGCGAGCAGGGACGAGGCTTTGCCGTGGTAGCCGATGAGGTACGCAACCTGGCCGCACGCACTGCCAGCTCGACCGTCGAGATCAGCGAGATGCTCAGTGACATTCAGAACAGCTCGCAGATGGCTCTGAACACCCTGAACCAGACCCAGATGCTGGTACAGGACAGCGCCGAATCCACCCTGCAGGTGCAGAGCGCAGTGTCCGGCCTGGACGACTCGGCGGCTGAACTGCGCAGTGCCATCAACTCGATCCAGCTGGGCCTGCAAGAGCAGGGCATGGCGGGTACGGATATCGCGCAACGGGTCGAAATGATCGCCCAGGGCATCGCCAATACCAACCAGGCCGCCGCCAGCTCCAGCAGCTACGCCCAGGAGTTGCTGGGGCTGTCGAAGACGTTGCGCACACAGGTCAGCCGGTTTCGTACGCGCTCTTGATCAGCCGTAACGGCGCCGTCCGGGTAGAGCGACGTTGCTCGCAGAAGCTGAAATCGATCAATAGCTGAACGAGCAGCCCGCCGAGCAATTGTGGATTCCCACGGTGGGCTGCCCGAACGAAGCGGCATGGGCAGTCCTGCAATGGGGTGGAAGGCCAACCTGCTCATTCGGCTTTTCGCCTAGATTGGCGTGCCAGCCGGACAGTCCACTCGCGTCCAACGCACTCTGCCGCGTGTCGTGAGTCCAACCGGGAGCTGTTTATCGGAGGCTGGCGAGGATGCCCAACAACACGCAAGGTGTGACCCGTGCCCATCTGGGCATGCTGCTCTGGGCCGTTCTGGTGGGGTTGTCCTTCCCGGCGGTGGGGCTGATGAGCGAGGGGCTGCCGCCCCTGTTGCTGACGGCGGTGCGCTTTGCCATTGCAGCATTGGCGGTCTGGCCGCTGCTGCTGAGCCAGCCGGAACGCTGGCCCAGCCTGCGGGGGTTGTTGCTGTACTCCGTCATGGGTCTGTGCCTGGCCGGCTTTTTCGGCGCCATGTTCTGGGCGGCGCATCGGGCCAGCGCGCTGAGCCTGGCCACCTTGTACGTCAGTGTGCCGCTGATGGCCTACGGTCTGGGCCGCCAGCTCGGTGTTGAACAGCCAGCCGGTCGGATGCTGGCATTGCTGCTGCTGGGTGCTATAGGCGCGCTTGGCCTGGCGTGGGCGGAGAGCGGCGGACAGCAGGGCACGCTGCAGTTGCACCGCGGCGAAGTATTTTTTTTCCTGGGCTGTGTGGCTTCCGCATTGTTTCCGGTGTTGAGCAAGTGGGGCTTGAAGCACGGCTGGCTGGCCAAGCAGGCGGTCCCGCGCACATTCTGGAGCCTGGTCGTCGGCGGCCTGTTGATTGCTGTGGTGGGACTGATCTGGGAGGCGCCCCAAGCGCTGGCCCGCATGGGTGGATCAGATGTTCTGGTTCTGACGTATCTCGGCGTATTTTCGACGGCCGCAACCTTCTGGCTTTTGCAGCGCGCGACGGCAGTGCTCACGCCGGGGGCGATCACGGCATACAGCTACCTCGTGCCATTCGTGTCCATGCTGGTCTTGTTTGGCGAACAACCGCAGCGCATCGGTTGGCAGTGGCTGCCCGGCAGTGTGCTGGTGATCCTGTCGATCGGATTGTTATTACGCCAAGAGAACGAAGCGACCTAAGGCCAGGCAATGCTTTCGCTTTGCGGAAGGAGAGTGAGATGGCGAATGGATGGGGACTGGCTGGTATCAAAGGAATGCTACGGCAACAGATGCGCGTGCTGCTGACGATCACTCCCAGTGATCGACTGTGGCAGATGCCGATTGCTGCGGCGTTGGCGTCCGGCCTGCCGCTATTTGTCGGCGCTTACTTTGGCTACCTGCAATACGGGCTGGTGTCGTCATTGGGTGGACTGGTCTTTCTGTACCTGCCCAACACGCCCATGTCGCATCGCATGGTGATGCTCATGGCTTGCGCCTTCGCGATGATTGCCTGTTATGCGCTGGGGGTGATCAGCCATTTCTTCCCGGTGTTGAAGGTGCCGGTGCTGGTATTCGCCAGCATCCTGGTGACGACGGTCTGCCGTTTTTACGGGGTGGGCATGCCTGGCAGCCTGTTCTTCATCATGGCGGCGTCAATCGGCGCCTATACGCCGCTGGAGATTCTTCAGGTTCCTTTGATGGTGGGGTTGATCAGCATGGGTGCGCTGCTCGCGTGTCTGATCGGGTTTTTCTACAGCCTCTACGCCCTGAGCCTGCAAGCTCCCCAGCCGGCTTTGCAGCGGTTGCCGCCGACCTTCAATTTCGTGGTATTCGACTCGGTGATTATTGGTGGGTTTGTCGGCATTTCGCTGCTGTTGGCGCAGGTGCTGCAGCTGGATAAACCCTATTGGGTTCCGGTGACGTGTCTGGCAGTCATCCAGGGTGCGTCGCTGCAGGCCGTCTGGAACAAGCAACTGCAACGTGTGTTAGGCACCGTCATCGGCTTGCTGGTGGCGTGGGGGTTGCTGTTGCTGCCGTTGAACAGCTGGACCATCGCGCTGACGATGATGCTGTTGTCTTTCGTGATCGAATACTCGGTGGTTCGGCACTATGCCTTCGCCACCATTTTCATCACGCCCTTGACGATTATGCTCGCCGAAGCCGCAACGCTGGGGCAGAGCTCGCCGCATGTGCTGATCGAGGCTCGGTTCTATGACACTGTGCTGGGCTGTTTCGTGGGGCTGGTGGGCGGGATTTGCCTGCACAGTCCGCGATTTCGCGAGGTAGTGGGTCGGCCAATGCGTCGTCTGATTCCGGCACGCTTTGGCGGGACGGAAGGGAGTAGAAGCGAGGACTGAATTGGCTATACCTGCGTTAGCGGTTGGCTGAGCGCAGAAGGGTTGAGGCGCGCGTAATAGCTTCAGTTGCGCAGCGATACCCATCAGGGTCAAGACCACATGATGGGTATCGCTGCGCTCAACGCCAGCCTAAGATCGCGCTTGGAGCGGGGGCGCTCCCGGCTGGCGCCGGGAGAATGGGTTTTTAGTGCTGGGCGACCTGGGGCTGCAGGACCAAATAGTCAAGCAGGATGTGCCCGCTCTCTGCCAGGTAGGCATCTTCTTCGGGCGTCGGCTTGTCCGCTGCGGTAATCAGGGCGTCTTCCTCGTCATCATCCTTGAGCTTTTTCAGTAGCTCCTCGCCCTTGGCTTCACGGCGAGCGTTTTCCAGCGTCAATTGCTTGGCCTCGATCGCGGCCTGCTGGGCCCGACGCTTGGTTTCGTTGAGGCTGACGGTGGTTTCGTTCATCAGCTCTTGGGACAGACTCAAGCGGTCACGGGTGAAGACGAAGTCCGGGTGGGTGGCGGTGCGTTTTTCATGGCGCTTCTGCAGTTCGACAAGGAACGGCTTGAACGGGTCCGCATCGGTGCGGATCGCCGGGTTGATGCTGTCCCACGGCATGGCTTCGGGTAGGGCGCTTTCACCAATCTGCTGGGTATCGACCACCGAGGGGTAGGCGATGTCCGGCAGCACGCCCTGATGCTGGGTGCTTTGCCCGGAAACCCGGTAGAACTTGGCCAGGGTCAGCTTGAGTTCGCCATGATTGAGCGGCTGGATGCTCTGCACGGTGCCCTTGCCGAAGGTCTGGCCGCCCAGGATCAGGGCGCGGTGATAGTCCTGCATCGCGCCGGCGAAGATTTCCGAGGCGGACGCCGAGAGGCGATTGACCAGCACGGCCATCGGCCCGGAGTAATAAGCGCCGGGGTTTTCATCGGCGAGTACATCGACGCGACCGTCGCTGTTGCGCACCAGCACCGTGGGTCCTTGCTCGATGAACAGCCCGGTCAGTTCGGTGGCTTCCTGCAGCGAACCACCGCCATTGTTGCGCAGGTCGATGACAATGCCGTCGACCTTTTCCTTTTGCAGCTCGCCAAGCAGTTTCTTGACGTCGCGGGTGGTGCTCTTGTACTCGGGGTCGCCGGCGCGGTAGGCCTTGAAGTCGAGGTAGAAGGCGGGGATCTCGATGATGCCGAGCTTGTAATCATGGCCTTCGTGGGCCAGGGTCAGCACCGATTTTTTCGCCGCTTGCTCTTCCAGCTTGACCGCTTCGCGGGTGATGGTTACCACCTTGCTGGTCTGGTCGTTTGGCGCATTACTGGCCGGAATGATTTCCAGGCGCACCTTGGAGCCTTTCGGGCCACGGATCAGCTTGACCACTTCATCCAGGCGCCAGCCGATCACATCAACCATTTCGCCATCGCCTTGGGCAACACCGACAATCTTGTCGGCCGGGACGATCTGCTTGCTCTTCTCGGCCGGGCCGGCGGGCACCAGGCGCACCACCTTGACGTTCTCGTTGTCGCTTTGCAGCACCGCGCCAATGCCTTCCAGCGACAGGCTCATGTTGATGTCGAAGTTTTCCGCGTTGTCCGGCGACAGGTAATTGGTGTGCGGGTCGTAGGTCTGCGAAAAGGCGTTGATGTACGCCTGGAAGATGTCTTCGCCGCGGGTCTGCTTGAGCCGTGCGAGCTGATTCTTGTAACGCTTGGTGAGCAGCTCCTCGATGGCCTTGGGCTCTTTGCCGGCGATTTTCAGGCGCAGCACTTCATCTTTGACACGCTTGCGCCACAGCTCGTCGAGCTCGGCGCGATCCTTGGCCCAAGGCGCCTCCTCGCGATCGATGAGCAGCTCTTCGTCGAGGGTGAAATCGATGCTTTCCACGCCCTTGTCGAGCAGGCCCAGGGTGTAATTCAGTCGCTCGGTCAGGCGCACCAGGTGGCGTTTGTAAATGGTGAAGCCCGGGTCGAGATTTCCGGCCTTGAGGAAGTCATCGAACTGGGTGCGCCATTTGTCGAATTCCTGGATATCGGCTGCCGTGAAATAGCTGCGCGATGGATCGAGAAGCTTGAGGTAACCCTCGTAGATTTTTTGCGAGCGGGCATCGTCCAGCGGCGGTTTGCTGTAGTGATGCCGCTTGAGCAATTCGACGACATTGAGGCTGGCAATCACCTGGTCGCGATCGGGCTGCAGGGCGGACCAATCGCCTGCGCTGGTGGACTTGGCCGCCGCCGGCAGGACGCTGCCACCGAGGGCCAGGGCGAGAGCGGTGCCGCAAAGCAGGCGCTTGAAGTTGAGTCGACGTAGGGTCAGGTGATAACGCATAGTAGGCCGTCTGTCTGGGCGCCAGGCTCCGCGAGGGGGTCGGCGGCATAACGCAAAAGCCCGGTCAATCCGGGCTCGATTCAGAAACTCACTATGGAGGCAGCGTGAAGGCATTGCAAGGTATCGAAGGACGTGTGGAGTGGGCAGAACGGAGTCGTGAACTCTGTGACGCCGGCCAGATTCGTATCCAGGTAGCGGCGGCCGGCCTTAACCGTGCCGATCTGCTGCAGCGCGCCGGGCATTATCCGCCGCCACCGGGTGTCACTGATGTGCTGGGCCTGGAATGCGCGGGCGTGGTCACTGAAGTCGGGCCGGGCAGCACCTGGCAAGTTGGCGACCGCGTGTGTGCACTGCTGGCCGGTGGCGGCATGGCCGAGGAAGTGGTGGTCGATGGCGGTCACGCGCTGCCAGTTCCCGAGGGCCTGAGCCTCGCTGAGGCGGCTGCGTTGCCGGAGGTGTACGCCACCGCCTGGCTCAACCTGTTTCAGCTCGCGCGCCTGCAGCCGGGCGAAAAAGTGCTGGTGCATGCCGGCGCCGGTGGCGTCGGGTCGGCGGCGATCCAGTTGTGCAAGGCATTCGGCAACCCGTGCTGGGTGAGTGTCGGTTCCGCCGACCGCCTGGCCTATTGCGAATCCCTGGGTGCCCGTGGCGGCGTGCTGCGCGGCGAGAATCTGGAAGCGCTGCGCGACCACGCGCCCTTCGATGTGATTCTTGATCCGGTCGGCGCCAGCTATGCGCCGCTCAACCTGGATGTCATGGCTCGTGACGGCCGCTGGGTGATCATCGCCATGATGGGCGGCCGGCGCGCTGAGCTCGACCTGGCCAAGCTGCTGGCCAAGCGCGTGCAGCTGACGGGTTCGACGCTGCGTAACCGCGACGATGCCTTCAAGTCCGAGCTGATCCGTGAGCTGCGCCAGCAGGTGTGGCCGCTGTTCAGTGAGGGACGCCTGAAGCCGCAGCTGGAGCGTACCTTTGCCGCCCAGGATGTCGACGCGGCGTTCGCCGAGCTGGAAAGCAATCAGGTGAACGGCAAGATCGTGTTGCTGATCGACGAAAGCCTGAGTTGAGTCCGCTGCCCGGCTTCTAGCCGGGCAGCGTGTCCGTAGGATGCGTTGAGCGCAGCGATACCCATCGTGTTTTTTTATTCTGATGGGTGTCGGCGCGGCGCAAAATCCGCGCATGGCGCGGTAGGTCATGTGGCATGCAATGCGTAGGGCGACCTCGCCCGCCGCCGCGGGTTATTCAGCCTACGGTAGCTGCGTCATCGGTTCACGCTACTGCCACCGCAGGATCGGCCAACCCGCCTGTTCGGCGAATTCACGCAGGCGCGGATCGGGATTGACCGCACGCGGATGGGCGACACGTGTGAGCAGCGGCAAGTCATTGGCCGAGTCGGAATAGAAGGAGGCGCCTTG
>CAYPFO010000049.1:0-27512 GCA_964410065.1 uncultured Pseudomonas sp. | reverse complement strand
CCAATCGTTTTGGCAGGTAGTTCCATTTGACGAGGCGCAGAAATTAACTCGTGTGTTATTCCGTGCAGCATAGGCGCGCGCGAAATTCAAGGCGTTGAGTACTTCGTGCTGCAACGCCAACTGCCGATTGCGCGCAATAAGCTCTGCGAAAGCCGGAACGGCAACGCTGGCGAGAATGGCTAGCAGGGCCAGCGTGATCATCAACTCCACGAGCGTAAACGCCCGCTGTGGATGCAAGTTCATGTTCAAGTCCTTTTACCAGTCCGCGTATCATCGCGATCCTCCTGATCGCCCATCCTTCTTAGTCCAGACCCTTTGGGTGTCAAGCAATCGCGTGGTAATCCATCCCGTAGAGGAGCGAACTGTGGCACAGCGAACACTAATCATCGGTGGCGGCATCATCGGCTTGCTTTCCGCCTACCAGCTGGCGCTGGCGGGAGAGAATGTGAGATTGCTGGAACGTCAGGCCCTTGGCCGGGAGGCGTCTTGGGCCGGTGGGGGGATCGTTTCGCCGTTATATCCCTGGCGCTACGGTGAAGCGGTGTCAGCTTTGGCGCATTGGTCGCAGGATTTCTATCCCCTGCTGGGCGAGCAATTGCTCGCCGAGACTGGCGTGGATCCGCAAGTGCAGGTCACCGGGCTGTATTGGTTGGACCTGGACGATGAGGCCGAGGCGCTGGCGTGGGCCGAATGTCATGGGCGGCCGTTGGTGCAGGTGCCGGTGGCCGACGTGCAAGCGGCGGTGCCGGCCTTGGCGGGTGGTTACCAGCGTGCGCTGTTCATGGCCGAGGTGGCCAATGTGCGTAATCCGCGCTTGATGAAGTCGCTGCGCGCCGCCTTGCAGCGTTTGCCCAACGTGGCACTACATGAGCACTGCCTGGTGCAGGGCTTTGTTCTCGATAACCAGCGCGTTGCTGGCGTACAGACCGCACAGGGCGAGTTGCTAGCCGAGCGGGTCGTCGTGGCCGCCGGCGCCTGGAGCGGCGAGTTGCTGAAAACCCTCGGTCTTGAGCTGCCGGTCGAGCCGGTGCGCGGGCAGATGATTCTTTTTAAATGTGCCGCGGATTTTTTGCCGAGCATGGTGCTGGCCAAGGGGCGCTATGCGATCCCGCGCCGCGATGGGCATGTGCTGGTGGGCAGCACGCTGGAATACACCGGCTTCGACAAGTCCACCACCCAAGAGGCGCTGGCCAGTCTCAAGGCCTCCGCCGCCGAATTGCTGCCGGCGCTCGCCGAGGCCGAAGTGGTGGGTCATTGGGCGGGGCTCAGGCCGGGGTCGCCGGAAGGCATTCCCTATATCGGTGAACTGGAGAGCCACCCGGGGTTGTGGCTGAATTGCGGACATTTCCGCAATGGCTTGGTACTGGCACCGGCGTCCTGCCGGTTGCTGGCCGATTTGATACTGGGCCGTGAGCCGATCGTTGATCCGCGACCTTATGCCCCGGCTGCGCGCGGAGTCGGCGGACGCTAGTCGGCGAACTGGCCACGCACGCGTTGCGCCTGGAAATCCAGACTTTGGGGTTGATAACCCGGGCGCAGCGGCGGCACGGGCAGGCAGTCTTCCCAGCTGGCGCCTGGCTGCAAGTGCTCGGCGCCGTGATAGCGCGGTGTGTCGCCACGGTTTTGCGCCAGGTTCAAATCACTGTCCGGGCGATAGGCCGCGATTTGCCAGCGCAGCGATTGCAGCGGTTTGTCGCTGCCATTGGTGAGCACCAGGTGCAGCGGCCGATGGCTTGGGCAATGGCCGGGGGTGTATGCGAAGCGCAATTCAAGCCGAGCCAGGCGTTGTTCTTCGCGGTGTTCCTGCCACAGCACCCAGGCGGCTACCAGGCCGAGACTCAGCAAGGCAACAGCGGAGACCGGCAATGCCCGGGCCGGATAGCGCACCAGCAGAACCAGCCAGGTGATGGCGAGCAGTACGCCAATCAGCATGGCTGCAATCCTGCAATGAACTTGAATGGGAGCATGAATGGGAACATGGCTGATGGTTAGCCCTGAGCGGATCGGACAACCATCTTAGCGCAGGCGAAGCGGGCATGCTGCGGCCGGAGGATGCCTGCCGCAGCCCAGCTCGCTGTGAGTTCAGTGCACCGCTGAAGCGGTCTTGATCTGGCGCAGGCGCATATTCAACCGCATGCGCTCGCTGGGGTCATCGCACAGCAACAAGGCATGTTGCAGGTCGTAGCGGGCGCCTTCCGGGCAGTCGAGCATTTCATAGATGTCCGCGCGCGCCAGGTGATCGGGCAGGGTGGGCGGACCGAGCAACAGCACGCGCTCGGCATCCTTGAGCGCGGCCAGCGGGGCGTTGTTCAGCAGGTGCAGTTCGCGCAGGTTGCGCGACAAGCGTTGCAGCAGGGTGTGGGTGTCACAGGAGCGAAGATGGTCGGCGTGCAAGGTAATGGCCTCGCCAAACTGGCGGCGCAGCAGTTCGCGGCAATCACCGGCATACAGTCGCCGGCCGGTGCACGGGTCGAGCAGGTGATCGGCGCCGGGCACCCGCAGCAGAACGCGTCCGGGAAAGTTGACGCCATGCAGTGGAATGTCCAGGCGGCGGGCGATTTCCAGCGCGAGCAAGGCCAGGCTCAATGGCTGGCCGCGGCGCCGACGCAGGACCTGGTGGATGAGCGCCGCGTGGGGCAAGAGCGGGGTGCCCTGATCTTCCTGGTAGCCCAGCGCGCACAGCTGGCGCAGCAGCGGCTGAGCCAGTTCACGAAGGGGTAGGTTGGGCAGGCTGACGGCCACGCGATGGCGCAGATGCTCCAGTTCGTTCAGAACTTGATGGGGGCGCAAAAGCGGGTCATGTTCGGCGGCAATCCAGAGCGCGGCCTCGAATATGGCAGTGGGGCCTCGCTGCAGGCAGGCGAGGCAGGCTTCGCGAAGATCCATTCGTCTTGCCTCCTGGGGACTTGTTTCTTGTAGTCGGCAGCCGGGGTTTCGTCCAGTCGCGAGCCTATACTCGGATAAACGCAGAGACGGAGATCATGGCCATGTTTGCTGCAATGGAAGCCGCCCGGCTAGAAGCCCTGCACCTGGCGCAGGACCCGCTCAGCGGCCTGCAGGCGATCATCGCCATTCACAACACCGCGCTCGGTGCGGCCTTGGGCGGTTGCCGTTTTTTGCCGTATGCGGACCCTGAAAGCGCCCTCCACGATGCGATTCGCCTGGCCCAGGGCATGAGTTACAAAGCGGCTCTGGCCGGCTTGCCCCAGGGCGGCGGCAAGGCGGTGATCATCCGGCCGGGGCACATTGCCAATCGCGCGGCGTTATTCGAAGCCTTCGGGCGCATGGTCGAGTCCCTGGGCGGGCGCTATATCACGGCGGTGGACAGCGGCACGTCGAGCGCCGACATGGATTGCATCGCCCAGCACACCCAGCATGTGACCAGTACCAGCGCGGCCGGCGATCCCTCGCCGCACACGGCGATGGGCGTGTTCAATGGGATTCGCGCCACTGCGCTGGCCCGTTTGGGCAGCGACGATCTGGAAAGCCTGCGCGTGGCGGTGCAGGGGCTCGGCCATGTCGGCTACGCCTTGGCCGAGCAATTGGCGGCAGCGGGTGCCGAAGTGCTGGTCAGCGATCTGGACAGCGGTCGCGTACAGCTGGCGGTGGAGCAGTTTGGCGCCCATCCGGTGGCCAGTGATGCCTTGCTCAGCACGCACTGCGACATCCTTGCACCCTGCGGGCTGGGTGGCGTGCTGGACAGCCAGAGTGTCGCACGCCTGCGCTGCGCGGCCGTGGCCGGCGCGGCGAACAATCAGCTGGCCCAGGCGCATACCGCCGACGAACTGGAGGCGCGCGGCATTCTGTATGCGCCGGATTATGTGATCAACTCGGGCGGGTTGATCTATGTTTCCCTGCAGCATCGCGGCGAGGGGTTGCCGGCGATCACGGCGCACCTGGCGCGAATCGGCGTACGGCTGACCGAGATCTATGCTCATGCCCAGGCCGACAAGCGCTCGCCGGCACGCGTGGCCGATGCACTGGCCGAACATTTGCTCTACGGTTGATACAAGCTTTTTCCACTGGGCCCGCGGCCACAAGCCGCACCCGCACACGCACCCACAAGGTGCTCTGGAGATTGGCATGCACGACCCCGCTATTGCGTTCACCCGTTATCTCGACCCGGACGGCCAGCCTTGCGGGCAGCTTCCGGCCTGTGCCGAAGACGCCGAACTGCTGGAGCGGCTTTACCGGCAGATGGTCCTGACCCGCCTGTTCGATCAGAAAGCCGTGGCTCTGCAGCGCACCGGGCGTATCGGTACCTACGCGCCGACCCTCGGCCAGGAAGCCATTGGTGTGGCCCTTGGTGCGCTGATGCGCGCCGAAGACATCCTCGTGCCCTATTACCGCGACACGGCCGTGCAACTGATGCGCGGTGTGCGCATGGAGGAAATCTTGCTGTACTGGGGCGGCGACGAGCGCGGCAGCGACTACGTCGACCCGGCCGCCAAGGAGGATTTTCCGCTGTGCGTACCCATTGCCACCCAGGCGCTGCATGCCTGTGGCGTGGCCAGCGCGTTCAAGATGCGCGGCCAGGCGCGGGTGGCGGTGACCACCTGTGGCGATGGTGCTACCAGCAAGGGAGATTTCCTCGAAGCGCTCAACGTCGCTGGCGCCTGGCAGTTGCCGGTAGTGTTTGTGGTTAACAACAACCAATGGGCGATCTCGGTGCCGCGCAGCATTCAGTGCGGCGCGCCGACCCTGGCGCAAAAAGCCATCGGTGCCGGTTTTGCCGGCGAGCAGGTTGATGGCAACGACATCCTTGCCGTTCACGCTCGCTTGCAGGCGGCCCTGGATCGCGCCCGCCAGGGCAAGGGACCGACACTGGTGGAATGCCTCAGCTATCGCCTTGGCGATCACACCACGGCGGACGATGCGACCCGCTACCGGCCTGCCGAGGAAGTGAAGCAAGCCTGGCAGCGCGAGCCGGTCAAGCGCTTGCAGGCCTTTCTCGCCGCGCGCGGCAATTGGGATGAAACACGCGAGCAAGACCTGATCGCCACCTGCCAGGCCCAGGTGCAGCAGGCGGTGGAGCGTTTCGAAAAAGCCGGCGAGCAAGCGCCGGAGGCGATGCTCGACTATCTCTACGCGCGTTGGCCGGCCGTGCTGGCCGAGCAACGCGAGATGCTGCGTGAGCGCGTTGCGCGGCGCCAGGCGACTGGAGGGCAGGGCCATGAATGAGAAAAAACTCAGCCTGGTCGAGGCGGTCAACCTGGCCCTGCATCGAGCCATGCAGGAAGACGACAACGTCGTGGTGCTCGGTGAGGATGTCGGTGTTAACGGAGGCGTGTTTCGCGCAACCTTGGGGCTGCGCGAACAGTTCGGTCTGAAGCGGGTGATCGACACACCGCTGGCGGAAACCGCACTGGGCGGCCTGGCAGTGGGGATGGCCGCTCAGGGCCTCAAACCGGTGGTGGAAATCCAGTTCATGGGCTTCATCTATGCCGCCATGGATCAGCTGGTGTCCCATGCCGCCCGGCTGCGTAACCGCACCCGTGGCCGGCTGACCTGCCCGATGGTGTTGCGCACGCCGATGGGCGCGGGGATTCGCGCACCCGAGCATCACAGCGAAAGCACCGAGGCGATGTTTGCGCAGATTCCCGGTGTGCGTGTGGTAATTCCGTCCTCGCCGGCGCGGGCCTATGGTCTGCTGTTGGCGGCCATCGACGATCCCGATCCGGTGATATTCCTCGAGCCCACGCGGCTGTACCGGATGAACCCGCAAGTGTTGCCCGACGATGGCCGGCGCCTGCCGCTGGACAGCTGTTTCACCTTGCGCGAAGGCCAAGACCTGACGCTGATCAGTTGGGGCGCCAGCGTGCATGAAACCCTGCAGGCCGCTGCGCGGCTGGCCGAGCGCGGCGTCGAGGCTGAGGTGATCGATGTGGCCTGCGTCAAGCCGCTGGACCTGGATACCCTGGAAGCGTCGGTGCGCAAGACCGGGCGCTGCGTGATCATCCATGAGGCGCCGAAATCCTGCGCGGTGGGTGCGGAAATCGCCGCCAGCCTGTACGAGCGCGCCTGGCTGGATCTGCAGGCGCCGATCCAGCGCGTCACCGCGCCGGACATCCCGCCGCCGCTTTACCGGCTGGAACAGCTGTATATCCCCGGCGTCGAGGACATCCTCGCCGCTTGCGAGACGGTGCTGGAATACGCCTGAACAGATCATGCGGAGGGCCTAGAACGCAGGTCATCCCTGTGCAACGGAGAACAACAATGAAGCACTTCAAACTGCCCGACCTGGGCGAAGGCTTGCAGGAAGCCGAGATCGTCGAGTGGCATGTCAAGGCGGGCGATACGGTCAAAGCCGATCAGTTGTTGGTTTCGGTGGAAACCGCCAAGGCCATCGTTGATATTCCTGCGCCCTATGACGGCGTGGTGGTGAAAACCTTCGGCGGCGCCGGCGACATCCTGCATGTCGGCGAGCCCTTGCTGGCATACGAAGGCGAAGATGACGCCGGAACCGTGGTCGGGCGCCTGGAAGGCGGTAACGCGGCGCAGGCGGACAGTTTTTTTGTCGGCGCCGCGCCGTCGACCCGTGAGCATTTGGCGCCGCGCGCCACACCGGCGGTACGGCAATTGGCCCGGCAGTTGCGCATCAACCTGGATGAGATAAAAGGCAGCGGGCCGGACGGATTGATTACCCGCGCCGATGTACAGGCCGCCGCCAGCAGCGCGCCTGCCGGCTTCGGCGGCGAGAAGCTGCGCGGGGTACGTCGCAGCATGGCGCTGAACATGGCCCGTGCCCATGCCGAAGTGGTGCCAGTGACAATTTATGGCGATGCCGACCTGCAACACTGGCCCGAAGCACGCGATCCCTTGATTCGCCTGAGCCAGGCGATTGCCACAGCAATTACCGTGGAGCCGGGGCTCAATGCCTGGTTCGACGGGCACAGCCTGACCTTGAAGCACAACGACACGCTCGACTTGGGGATTGCCGTCGATACGCCGGACGGCTTGTTTGTGCCAGTGCTGCGCAACGTCGCAGGGCGCTCAGCGGAGGACCTGAAAACCGGCATGGCGCGACTGCGCGCCGATGTGCAGGCGCGCTCGATTCCGCCCCAGGAAATGATGGGCGCCACCTTCACCTTGTCGAATTTCGGCACCTTGTTCGGCCGCTATGCCAATCCGATCGTGGTACCGCCGCAAGTGGCGATTCTGGGTGCCGGCGGGATTCACCAGCAGCCGGTGGCGGTGGAGGGCCGAGTGGAAATCCACCCGATCCTGCCGTTGTCGCTGACCTTCGATCACCGTGTGGTGACCGGCGGCGAAGCGGCACGCTTCCTTAAGGCACTGGTGGAGGCGCTGGAGGCCTGACGCAGACCGGGTAGCAGGGTGGCCTCGCCCGTTGCAGGGTTTTGTGCTGGGAATGCGGATTAGGCGGGCAGCCCACCGATGGGGTTCTGCTGGAGCGGGTCCGTCAGCCATTGATACCCCGCCCGACCACGGTGTACACGAACGGTGCCGCCCTACCAAGGCGGTACCGTTCCGTACGCGTGGCGAGTGGCTAGCCCTTGTCGAAGTTCAGGTCACTGAGTACGTCCACCGGGCCTTTGAAGGCCTTGGCGAACAGGTCGCGATTCTTGGCCATGAAAATGCCGATTTCTTCCAGCTGTTCCTCGCTGATGGCGGGCACGGCCTTGTGCAGCGCTTCGGTAAGCGCTTCGGCCAATTCAAGCATTTTGTCGTAACGATCGGCTTCGGCCTTATCCATAAACAAGCGCTCCAGATCGCGACTGCTGCGGTACACCACTTCGACGGCCATTCATCACCCCGTTGCCTTCATTCTGTTCTAGTTGGTTGATACTGTTTGTTTGTACAGTATAGGGGCGAGTGGCCAGCCTTGGGAAGATCAACCGCTGCGTCAATCGGTAGCAGCGTCTTGTCGCCCGGGCAGGCACGTGGCGTGCTTTATTTAATCGCCGGTGAAACCCCAAGCGGCCGATGGGGCTGTAACCCGGTGCGCCAGAGCCGAGGATCGCTAGGCAAACGAGCTAAAAGGCGTGGTTAGCACAGGCAAAACGTAGCCAGATTATTAAGGTAGAAGTAGCAATGAAGTGGGCAGAATTCAGCCGTAAACGCATGCATGACCTGGCAAATTCCATAGGGAATCTGGTCGTGGAAAGCTTCCATTATCTCGGTTTGTTTGTAATTGGCGCGGCGACCGTTTGGGCGTCGGTCGTTGCATTCATGGGCATGGTTAATCAGGGGCATGCCAGCATTGACGATATCTTGCTGCTGTTTATCTATCTTGAATTAGGCGCCATGGTGGGCATCTACTTCAAAACCAACCACCTGCCGATACGCTTTTTGCTCTATATAGCCATTACCGCGTTGACGCGGTATTTGATTGGTGATGTTTCTCACCACCGGGTTCCAGACATTGGCCTGCTGTATTTGTGTGGCGGTATTTTTCTCCTGTCGCTTTCGGTTCTGGCTGTGCGAATTGCCTCGAATAAGTTTCCCTCAACCAAGATCCTCGACAGCAATGGGGAAGAGGTGGGCGACACCTTCAATGAGAAGCCATAAATGTTAAGGCGGGCAACCGGGTTGCCGCATCGTTGAAACCGCGGCCTTCGTGGGGCGATCTTCGGCCCCCCTGTCGGATCATCTTGGTCAAAACTGCCTATCCGCACTTTCCTTAGAGAAGCACAGCACGTTGAGCGTGCAGCTTCTCCAGGAGAGCCCCAATGCTGAGTCAACAGACCAAAGACATCGTCAAATCCACGGCTTCCGTGTTGGCCGAGCATGGCTACACCATTGTCCGTCGCTTTTATCAGCGCCTGTTCGAGGCTCACCCCGAACTGAAGAATGTCTTCAACATGGCGCACCAAGACAAAGGCCAGCAGCAAGAGGCGCTGGCGCGGGCCGTGTATGCCTACGCGGCAAACATCGAAAATCCCGAAAGCCTGGCGGCAGTGCTGGAAAACATTGCTCACAAACATGCCAGTCTGGGTGTGCAGCCCGACCAATACCCGATTGTTGGCGAGCACCTGCTCGGCGCCATCAAGGATGTTCTGGGTGAAGAGGCCAGCCCCGCGATCATCAATGCCTGGGCGCAGGCGTATAACAGCCTGGCGGAGATACTCATCGGCATGGAAAACCGCCTGCGTGAGCGCTCAGAAGAAAAACCGGGCGGCTGGACAGGATGGCGCACCTTTGTGGTGCGCGAGAAAAACCCGGAAAGCGACATCATCACCTCGTTCGTGCTTGAGCCGGTCGATGGCGGCCCGGTGGTGGATTTCGCCCCCGGCCAATACACCAGCCTGGCCTTGCACGTCCCGCAACTGGGCTTGCAGCAGATTCGCCAATACAGCTTGTCGGACATGCCCAACGGGCGCACGTATCGCATCTCGGTGAAGCGCGAAAGCGGCCTCGATACCCAGCGCGCCGGCTATGTGTCCTGCCTGCTGCATGAACATGTGAATGTGGGCGACGAGGTTCAGTTGGCGGCGCCTTACGGCAATTTCTACATCGATGTGCAGGCCACCACGCCCATTGTGCTGATCAGCGGTGGCGTCGGCCTGACACCGATGATCAGCATGCTCAAGCAAGCCCTGCAGGACGGACGACGGCAAGTGGTGTTCGTGCACGGCGCGCGTAACAGCACCGTGCAGGCGATGCGTAACCGGCTGCGCATGGCGGCCCGGGAGAACCCCAACCTCAAATTGTTTGTGTTCTACAACGAGCCGCTGCCCGAGGACGTCGAAGGTGAGGATTACGATTTCCCCGGCCTGGTCGATGTCAAGGCGATCAAGGACGCGCTGCTGCTACCCGACGCCGACTATTACATTTGTGGGCCGATCCCCTTCATGCGCATGCAGCACGACGCCTTGCAGAACCTCGGGATTCCCGAAACGCGTATTCACTACGAGGTGTTCGGGCCGGATTTGTTTGCGGAGTAGAGATGTTTAATCGGGGGCAGGGGCATGCGGCGCTTTAAAGTACCGGCACGCGCGTAGGGCGGCCTAGCCCGTTGCTCGGTATTGGGATGTTGGCACGGTGCAAATCGGGCAGCCCGCCGTTCGGCTGGCGCATCGCTGGCGGGCTGCCCGGGTGCTGTGTGCATTCAGCCCAAGCTCCTGCTGCGGGCGAGGCCGCCCTACGGAGGGTTTGTACGCCAGGTAGCCGGCGCACTACCCGCCGCTGGCATTCATGAAGCGCACCACCTGTATGTCGCCGCCGACACTGAAATCATGGTGTTGCGGTTTGCGCAGCAGCGCCTTGTCGAGCGCGGCGAGGATCGGCTGGTCATCGGTGGGATGACGACGAACCAGATCACGCAGGTCCAGCGAATTTTCATGGCCCAGGCACAGCAGCAGACGCCCCTCGACAGTCAGGCGCACGCGGTTGCAGGTGGCGCAGAAGTTGTGGCTGTGGGGTGAGATGAAACCGATGCGACTGTCGGGATGATCTTCGAGGCGCACATAGCGGGCCGGGCCGCCGCTTTGTTCGGTGGAATCGATCAGGCGATAGCGATCGGCGATCTGCGCGCGCACTTCGTCGCTGGAACAGTAGCTTTCGCCTCGGTTACGTCCGACGTTGCCCAGCGGCATTTCCTCGATGAAGGTGATGTCCAGCCCGCGTGACACGGCGAAGTCGACCAGGTCGATGACTTCATCGGCGTTGCGGCCTTTCATCACCACGGTGTTGAGCTTGATGCGCTGGAAGCCCGCCTGACGCGCCGCTTCGATGCCATCCAGCACCTGCGCCAATTGGCCGGTGCGGGTAATGGCGTGGAAACGTGCTGGATCGAGGGTGTCCAGGCTGATATTGATGCGCTTGACCCCGGCTTCGACCAGCGGTCGCGCCAGTTTGGGTAGTTGCGAGCCGTTGCTGGTCAGCACCAGTTCGCGTAACCCGGGGAGCGCGGAAATCTGTGCGCAGAGATCGACGATGCCCTTGCGAACCAGGGGCTCGCCGCCGGTGATGCGGATTTTTTTCACCCCGCGGCCGACAAAGACTCGGGCCAGACGGTAAAGCTCTTCCAGACTGAGAATCTGCTGGCGCGGCAGGAAGGTCATATCCTCGGCCATGCAGTACACGCAGCGGAAATCGCAGCGGTCCGTCACCGACAGACGCAGGTAATCGATGGTGCGACCGAAGCCGTCATGCAGGGCGCTGGTCATGGACACTCTCATCTACGAATCGGTTAATGGAGGCCGCCTGATCAAGGAGCGACGTTGCAGTCGCTCCTTGACAAGGGTAGCCGGGAAACAGGAAAGGATTCAGCTCGCTGCGGGAATACCCTTGCTCCCATTTCCGCATCCAGCTCCAGGATGGCCAGAGCGTTATCCCAGATGCGCTTGACCTGTCTCTAGGAGGGTGCAGTACCGTAGCAGGAAGCGTGCCCAGCTAGCTTTTGGGAGAGAAGTGCAGGGGGCAACCGAGCGGAGCGTGCACGCAATCCGCTGGGTTGTCTGGTCGGTCAGAGTACCTTGCGGACGAACTCCGACTTGAGTTTCATCGCACCGATTCCATCGATCTTGCAGTCGATGTCGTGGTCGCCGTCGCACAGGCGGATGCCCTTGACCTTGGTGCCGACCTTGACTACTGACGAGGAGCCTTTGACCTTGAGGTCCTTGATCACGGTGACCGTATCGCCGTCCTGCAGGACGTTGCCGACCGAGTCCTTGATTACCTTGTCGTCTTCGCCGGCCACGGCGGTTTCCGTGGCGGCCCATTCATGGGCGCATTCCGGGCAGATCAGCAGCGGGCCATCTTCGTAGGTGTATTCGGAACCGCATGTGGGGCAGGGCGGCAACGTGCTCATAAATGAACCCTCATATTCGATAGTGCTAAAAACCGGAGATTATATAAGGTTTTCTCTCCCAGCGCGGGAGTGCACCTTTTGACCTCGCGTTGCTTGCGCTGACGGGCGTCTCGTCACGCGGTGCAGTATGCGGCCTCTGTCACATTTTTTGTCTTTTGCGGCGCAATGCCGGTATAGGCACGCATAGGTTCATTGATGTGCGTCGGGTTGGTGCGCAGGTTTGATTTTATAGTCGCGGGCCGAAAGAGGATTCACTGCCCGTCACCTCGCCGTTTCAGGAAGATGCACATGCGGATACTGATGTTTACCCTGCTCAGCTGTTTTGCCACGTTCGCCTGGGCGAGCGATGCCGCGATGGCCCGTTTCAATCAACTGATGGCCGATGAGCAGCTTCGCCAGCAAGCCTATGCGGATGCTCAGGAACGAGTGCGGTTTTGCAGTTATTGCCATGGCGAAAATGGCAACAGCAAGCGCGACTACATTCCTAATCTGGCGGGGCAAAGCCCGGTTTATCTGTTCAAGGCGTTTGAAACCTTTGCCAGCGGCGAGCGGACCGATTTCGTCATGAGCAAGCTGGCGCAGACCTTGAGCCTGGAAGAACAGGTGAATATCGCTGTGTATTTCAGCCAACAGCAGGTCGTTCCCAGTACGTCCACCGTCGATCCCGCGCGGCGCCAGCAGGGCGAGACACTGTTCCAGAAGACCTGTACCGGCTGTCACGGTACTCAGGCCGAAGGGCGCGAAACCATGCCGCGTCTGGCGGGGCAGCCGGGGGACTACATCCGCCGGGCGCTGACCCGTTTCCACGACAGCGACCCGCGCCGGGCCAGCTCGGTGATGCGGCCGATCGCGGCGCAACTGTCCGAGCAGGATATCGACGCGCTGGCGGCGTATCTGCAGACACTGGCGATCTGAGTTGTTGACGGCTTCCAACCGGCGACGCCGCTCCTGTTGCGGATTTGGCTTAACCGCTAGCTGCGTCGTTCGACGATAAAGCGCGCCAACTGACGCAGCGGCTCGGCGGCCGTGTCGAAGCCGCCGAGGGCAGCCTGGGCCTGGTCGTGCAACTGGCGTGCGTAGGCTTTGGCACCGTCCAAACCGAGCAGGGCGGGATAGGTGGGCTTGTCGTGGGCCTGATCCTTGCCTTGGGTCTTGCCCAGCGTGGCGGTGTCGCTTTCCACGTCGAGAATATCGTCCTGCACCTGGAAGGCCAGGCCGATGGCTTCGGCATAGTGCCGCAAGGCGCTCAGGTTGTCGGCGGTGGCACGGCCGCTGGCAAGCGCGCCCAGCAGAACGCTGACACTGATGAGTGCGCCGGTCTTGTGCCGGTGCATGACTTCCAGCGCAGCCTGGTCGAGCTGGCGGCCCACAGAGCCGAGATCGATGGCCTGACCGCCGACCATGCCGGCGGAGCCAGCCGCGCGGGCCAGATGGCAGAGCATGTCCAGGCGCAAGGCGGGGTTTTCAGGATTGCCCCGGGCATCGCCCAGCGCCTCGAAGGCCAGGCTTTGCAGGGCATCGCCGGCGAGGATTGCGCAGGCCTCATCGAAGGCTTTGTGGGTGGTGGGCTGGCCGCGACGCAGGTCGTCGTCATCCATGGCCGGCAAATCGTCATGCACCAGTGAATAGGCATGGATCAACTCGACGGCGCAGGCGGCGCCATCAGCCTGGTCGAGATTGCCGCCCAGGGCTTCGCAGGTGGCATACACCAGCAAGGGTCGCACGCGCTTGCCGCCATTCATCACGCTGTAGCGCATCGCCTGGTAAAGACGCTCGAGTTCCGGACGTGGGGGGGTGAACAGAACCTGCAAGGCTGCGTCGACGCGGCGCTGACAGGTTGTCTGGTACTCGATCATGCTTCGTCATCCGCCTCGAAGGGCACACTCTGAGCCTCGCCGTCACGCTCGAGGAGCATTTGCACCTTCTGCTCCGCCTGGCCCAGGGCCGACTGGCAATCACGGGTCAGGCGGATGCCTTGCTCGAAGGCGCTCAGCGAGTCTTCCAGCGACAGTTCGCCACTTTCCAGGCGCTCGACCAATTGTTGCAAGTCGGCCAGAGACTGTTCGAAATCTAAGGGTGCTTTTTTACGGGCCATGGCGATGGACTCTCAGGCGATAAAACGGGCGCGACACTAGCAGAGCGGTGCGGGAGCGGCAAATCCCGAGGTGCTGCGAACGACCATAAACCCAGGGGCACACGCGCTGCTCGGGCGGCAGTTTAGTCGAGTGATTCCCGGCGAGTCGGCTCAGGCATGGGCGGCCAACCGTACGCAATCGGCAGCTGGTTGCGGGCGGGCGAAGTAGAAGCCTTGCAGGCGATGGCAGCCATTCAGGCGCAGGAAGGCTGCTTGACGCTCGTTTTCCACGCCTTCGGCAACCACTTCCAGGCCCAGTTGCACGGCCATGGTCAGGATACCGCGCACCAGGGCCACGGAGCGCGGATTCTCCGGGAGTTCTGCCACAAACTGGCGGTCGATCTTGATGCCGTCGAAACGAAATTGCTGCAGGTAGGTCAGCGAGGCGTAACCGGTGCCGAAGTCATCGAGGTACAAGGGCAGGCCCGCGTCCTTGAGGCGTCTGAGCGTCTGCTGGACCATCTCGTCGGCTTCCAGCAGCGCGCTTTCAGTGAGCTCCAGCTCGAGCAGTTCAGCCGGCGTGCCTTCCTCGGTGAGAATGCCAATCAGTGTGTCGGCCAGGTCCGGCTGGTGGAAATCCAGCGGCGACAGGTTGATCGCGATGCGCCAGTGGTAACCCTGACGCCTCCAGCTCAGGGCTTGGCGGCAGGCCTGGCGGAATACCCAGCGGGAGGCTTCGAGAATCAGACGGGTGTCTTCCAGCACCGGAATAAAGACGGCTGGCGAGACCAGGCCACGACGGGGCGAGCGCCAGCGCAGCAGTGCTTCCATGACCTGGGGCTGGTTGGCGTTGTCCACTTGCGGCTGGTAGAACAGCTCGAACTCGCCGCGCTCCAGGGCCAGGCGCAGTTCGCCTTCAAGACGCTGGCGCTCTTCGGCTTCGGCGGCCAGTTGGCTGTCGAAGCAGGCCAGTCGGTTGCGGCCGGCGCCTTTGGCGCGCATCAGTGCCAGATCCGCCTGCTTGAGCAATTCGCTGGCGCTGCCACCCGTGCCGCGGTGGTGGGTAATGCCGATGCTGGGGCTGATGTACAGCTGGTACTGGCGCGCCTGGAAGGGTTTCTTGAAGGCATCCAGGATGCGCCCGCCGCGGTTCATGGCTGCGTCCAGATCATCATGGTCGAGCAGCAGCAGGAACTCATCGCCACCCAGCCGGGCGAGCAGGTCGCCGCTGTCGGCGAACGGTCGCAGCCGGTCGGCCACGGCACGCAACAGCGTGTCGCCGATATCGTGGCCGAGGCTGTCGTTGATGCGTTTGAAATGGTCCAGGTTGATGAACAGCAGGGCCAGCGGCAGGCCATTGGCAAGGGCCTCGTCCAGCTGGATGAGCAAGTGGTTGCGACTGGCGACATTGGTCAATTGGTCGAAGTTGGCCAGGAAACGCAGGCGCTGCTCGGCGCGCTTGCGGTCACTGATGTCGCGCAGCAGCAGCAAATGGCAGCGCTGTCCGGCACGTTCAAATGGCGTGCAGGTACCTTCCAGCATAAAGCTGTGGTTATTGCTGTGTGCCGCGAATTCCAGCGGCGTCTGCAGCTGAGCCTGCATGCGGGGCCAGGGTTCGCTGTTGCCCAGCAGGTCGTCGGGGGTGGTATCCAACAGGTCGCGCCGGCGTCGGTTGAACAGGCGTCCCGCAGCGGGGTTGGCATCCTCGATGCGTCCCTGCGCATTGATAATCAGCATGGCCACTGGCGCGGCGCCGACGACGTTGCGCAGCAGTTGCTCACTGTCGCGCAGGGCAGCCTGGTTCTGGGTCAGTTGCTCGATCATGCGGTTGAAGTTACAGGCTAACTGGCCAATCTCATCCTCGCCGCCGATCTCGGCTTTGGCTTGCTGATCGCCCGCGGCGAAACGTTGCACCGCCTGGCCGATGCTGGCCAGGCGGCGGGTTACCAGCCGCGCATAAAGGACGTTGAGAAACAAACCCAGTAACAGCAAGAGAACCAGGATCTGCCCCAGATAAAGCCAGTCATTGGAGGTGCTGCGGCGCGTACTCTGCTGGTAGTCGAGGCTGACCAGCAGGCTGTATTGCCGCAACTCGTCTTGGTCCAGTGTCACGATCAGCGGATAACTGACCAGATAACGGTGGTTGCCCAGACCCAGCCAGCGCGGCCGGTCTCCGGCCAGCAGTTCTTCGAGCTTGTGGCCATCGGGCAGCACCACGCGGTCAGGGTGCAGCCCCAGGCGCGTCGCGGCGATTATGTGCTGATGTTGATCAATCACCATGGCCCAATGGACGCCTTGCAGGCTGGCCAGGTCAGCGAGGCTGACTTGCAATTCTTGTGAGCGACGCTGGCGCAAATGGTCGCTCAGGCTGCTTTGCATGAGGACCAGGATTTGCTGGGTGTAGCTGTGCAGGCTGTCCTTGGAGGCCTTGGCTTGCCGAGGCAGGTGCATGCTGGTCAGCAGCAGGATAAACAGCAGCGCGAACGCGGCGAGCAGCAACGGCAGCGAGGTGCGCAAGGAGAGGCGGGTCAGCATGGTTGCCCTTCGCAGCGGCCGAGCAGGTTCGTGTAGTTCACGGCGTGAGGCAGCAGTTTGCGATCCAACTGGTAGTCATGTAGCCACCGGAGGGTGGCCAGCAGCTGGCCGTTTTCGCGCAACTGCTGGTTAAGCGGCCGATCACCCATGTGCAGGCCGGTGCGGGTCATCTCCAGTTCGGCTGGGGTCAGACCGAGGCGTTTGTGCAAGATGGGATCAACGAACTCCGGGTTGTGCGACCAGCGCTGCAGGCTTTCATACCAGAGCGCTTGCAGGCGGCGGCGGGCTTCGGGCGACACGCGTTGGCGATCGGCCACGATCACATCGATGATTTCGTTGGGAAAGGCGCGGCTGTCCAGCAGGGGCTGGGCACCCAGCGCGGCCAGTTCAGGGCCTTGTGAGGCGAAGGTAATGACGGCGTCCACGTGTTGGGTACGCATGGCGTCCAGGTGCTGATGGACAGCCAGGCTGACCATCTCAATATCGCGGAGTTTGAGCCCCGCCTGATCCAGCAGGCGAGCAAGGAAGAAGGCACCCAGTGCGCTGTCCTCCACACCGATACGCCTATCCCGAAGCTCCCCCAGCGTCTGGATGGACGGTAGGGCATAGAGCACATCGGCGCCGGATGAAATATTGGTCACCAGGAGGATTTCCAGGTCGTAGCCGTTGGCTTGCAGGCGCAGGGTTTCGTCGAGGGTCAGCATGGCCACGTCCAGCAAACCGTTACGAAAGGCACGCAGCACGCCGCCGGTATTCGGGTACTCGAGCAAGCGAAACCCGGAAGGCTGAAGCCATTTGAGGTCGTCGGCAACATACAGAGGGGCATAACCGAGCCAGCGATTACTGCCGATGCGTAGCGGGTCTGCTTCGTCACTGCAGCCGTGCAGAGACATGCAGAGGAAAATGATGAGCAAGACGCTGCGCATTGTATTGATCCATTTTCCGTGGACTTGAAAATAGTCTATGGCCAAATGATATGACGTGTAAACCTATATCGGCCTGCAAAGACTGATCTGAAGCAACGCTTTTTCAGAAAAAGATCATTACCTATTCTATTTATATAAGTGATTGAATTTAAAGGATTATTTTGTAGTTGTTGTGGTTTTCAGAATGGGTCGGCAGCCTATCAAAAAGTTAAGACCCGCATATGCGGGTCTTTGAATATAAGCCGGACCTATCTATGTTCAGCGGGGCTGCAGCTTTTCCAACAGAGCGACGAAACGATCGACGTAGGCCTGCAGGAAGGCACGGGTTTCAGGGTTGCCCAGTTCGCCTTCGGCATTGACCAGGTCGGATTTGAACTGAATGTAGGCTTCGCCGCCCAGGACGGTGGCGCCCAGAATGCCCAGGATCTGGCGCAGATGCTGCTGACCCACGGCAGTACCGATGGCGCCTGGCGTAGTGCCGGTGATGGCGGTGGGTTTGTCGCGCCAGACATTTTTGTCCATCGGCTTGGAGCCCCAGTCAATCGCGTTCTTCAGCACGGCCGGCAGCGAACGGTTGTGCTCCGGCATGACCACGGCGACGGCGTCGGCGGCGGCAATCTCGGCCGTGAAGCGCTGAACGCTCGCCGGACGCTCGCCCTCCAGGTCCATGTTGTACATGGGCAGGTCATCAATCTGCGGATAGCTGACCTCAATGTGTGCGGGCAACAGGCGAGCCATGGCTTCGGCCAATTTGCGGTTGATCGATTCGCGGCGGTTGCTGCCGACGATGACGGCGAGACGGTAGGTGCTCATGGGTTCTCCAGTGAGTCAATAAATGCGCTGTTATGTGGCAGGGGCAAGGTAACAGACACGCGCCGGCGGATACCGTACGGTTACTGCCCAACCTTTGGCAACGCTTCAAGCCAGAGGGGTTCCAGGCGCGGCTGATCGGTGTCCAGATGCTGAGCGCGCATGCGTTCCAGGTGTTGTTCGACGTCCGGCAGCATCTGGCTCAGCGAGCTGGAGTTGCCATCCAGCTGATGCATTTGCATCAGGCCCAGATGATAAAAGCGCAGCAGCTTCATGGCGTTGGCGTCGCCCGCTGCTACGCCTGCCGTGACTTGATGCATGACGTTGGTAATGCGCATCAGGCTGCGCTTGAGTTGCCAGCCATACACCGCCGAGGCCATCCAGGGCTGCGACCACAACTTCACCCGTACCATCGCTACAGCCAGAAGCAGCCCGGCAATTACGCCGCCCAGGTTCCAGCGGAAATTATCGCCATCGGGTTCGCCGAACAGCATCACGGAAACGCTCGCCAGCCCCATGGCCAGTGCCGCGAAAATCAGCACGATGATGAGGGTGCTGCGCCGGGTTTCGCGGCGATAGGCGTCGGGGTCTACCTGCTTGATCTCGAACATGGCTGCCGTGAAGTTCCTTCAGTGAACAAACGCCGAATCATCGCACGTGAACAGCGCGGCGCCTGCACTCAGACCCAGCCATCGTTGCGCTTGCGGCTCCGGGTCAGGCTGGGAAGAATCAGGCCGAGCAGGAGGCCGGCCCCGGCAATACTGCCGCCGTACACCATGTAACGCATCAATTCGTTCTTGTTCTCGTCGCCCAGGCGAGCCTGAGTCGAGCGCAGTTCGGATTTCGCCTGGGAGAGTTCGGCATCCAGCGCCTTGCGGCGCGCTTCCAGTTCATCGATCAGCGCTTTGCGGGAGTCCAGGGTTTCCTGCATACCCTGCACGCGAATTTTCCAGCTGTCTTCAATGGTGGTGAGCTGCTCGCTGAGTTCGGCCACCTGCTGTTCCAGTTCTGGCATGCGCACAAACTGGCTGGGGGTTTCCTGTAGATCCCGGTTGTGGATCCACACGGCAGCGCCGGAGTCGGCACGCACCTGGCTGTAATCGCCCTGGGTATTGAGCAGCTCCACTTTTTGCCCTGATTTGAGGGTCCCGACGATGCGATAACCGTCGGTTGGGCCGCTGCGTACATAAGTGTTCAGGCTGTCGCTGACCCAGCGATCAGTGGGGGCCGCCTGGGCTTGGCCCGCACCGAACGCAAGCAAAGCGCCCAGCAGGGCAGCGCCTAGCGTGTGGCGCGGTAGGCCACGGCTGGCAAGAAGGGAAGTAGAAGAAGATACGGCAGGAGACTTGAACATGACGGCTTCACATGAAAAGGAAAGATAGGCCCGACAGGGGCAGGCTGCATGGCAATTGGCCGTAGTCTAACAAGCTTCGCCCAGCAACTGCAGCGCTGGAAAGGGTGTTGCAACTGCTATTTTTGGCGTGCAGCCACCCACTTGGCAGCGAGCCCATGAGGCACTCACGGTTCGCCGGTGTGGCTATATTCAGTAATGAACAGCGTTCTAAGAGCGTGATTTGTCTCTTAAGTTCCGTCAGGAGAAGCGTTATGGCCCGATACCTGAAACATCCTATGTCCGGTGCTATCCAGGCAGAAGAGAAGTGGCTGGAGGAAATGCCCACCTGGCAAGAGCGAGCCCTCGACCAAGGGAAGTTCAAATCGCGCGAACAGCAGTTCGCCGATCTGATCGAGGTGGTCGAGGATGAAAACGGCGAATGGATAGCCGTGGGGACGGACGACGAGTAGGACCTGACGCAGAGGCCATACCCTGCGTGCCCACGCAGGGTATGGCCTCTGTTCGCTTGCTGGTCGCAGGGTCCGTATAATCGGTATCTTTGCGAGCTTTTCCGTGGCCAACAAGAGATACAGCTGCATCGGTCTGAGTAATCCCAAGTCGCCGGAGAACGTCGGCTCGATCATGCGAGCGGCGGGCTGCTACGACGTCAGTTCGGTGTTTTATACCGGCACCCGCTATGGCCGGGCACGCGACTTCATCACCGATACCAAGAAGGTCCATCAGGACATTCCGCTGATCAATATCGACGATTTGCGCAAGATTCTGCCGCTCGGCTGTACGCCCGTGGCGGTGGAGCTGGTCGAGGGTGCTCGTGCGCTGCCGGACTACACCCACCCGGACCGCGCCCTGTACATCTTCGGGCCGGAAGACGGTTCGCTGGACCAGCAGATCCGCGACTGGTGCGAAGATGTCATCTACATCCCCACCAACGGCTGCATGAACCTCGCCGCCACCGTCAACGTGGTGCTCTACGACCGACTCGCCAAGGGTAACAACACCCGTTCCGGCCCGCTGTTTCGCTAACCGCACGCTGGGTAGGCGCTCTATAGCAAAAGGCTTACACGGGCTGCTGTGATTGGCTCTGTTGTGGCAGGGCTCGCTTGGGCAATATACACATCAACTGCAGCGCAGGACGCGCTCAGGGTCAAGGATGACGGGCCATTTCAAGGATGAACGCCGACAGGATGTTGGCTGACAGGATGTCACTGATGGCCAGAAAAGAACCCGCCTCGGCGGGTTTTTTGTTTGTGGCGGAAAAGTGTCGTTCACACAGCGTTCCGAATAGGGCCAAGCCTCGATTTTCTTCCTCTCAGTCGTATTCAGCCGGCGCGTGCTCGCCGAGCAGGCGCCGCTGGCGTGGCGTGGCGGCGGCCACCACCGCCTCGTTGAACTGCCAGGTGAGGTAGGGAGAAAACTTCTGCGCCACCATGCGCCGGCCGTAATGCACCTGCAGCAGATAGCGTGTGCGCTCGCTGCGATTTTGGCTGCCGGCGTGCCACAGCTCGCTGCGCAGCATCAGCACGTCGCCCGCCTGGCACAGCACCGGCTCGGCCTGGCGCCCGTGCCAGTGGCTTTCGCCTGGCCAGGGTCTGCGCCCGGCGCGGTGGCTGCCGGGAATCACCCAGGTTGGGCACAGATCTTCGTCGATGTCGTCGAGGTAGATCATCGCTGTGCAGATCTGCATCGGCAGCTCAAAAGCCGCATCGATCAGCAGGCTTTCAGGCAGTTCCATGACCAGATAATCCACATGCAGCTCGGCGCCCACAAAACCCGGATGGCTGCGCCAGGCGGTCTGGCCGATCAGATGGCAATTCTCGCCCAGCGCCGCCTCGGCCAATTCAATCACGCCGGGCAGATCAAGATAGGGCAACCAGAACGGATCACGGTTGAACACGCACTTGAAGTGATCGTCGACCAGGCCCAGGTAATCCCAGTGGATGGGTTGCAGGCGGTCGATGGCGGTACGCACCTCGGCAACCTGCATCGCATTCAGCACGCCGGGCAGCAGGGCGGTGAGATAACAGGCGGTTGAGGTGGCCATGACGAACCCTATAGTGGTTCCCAACCCTGTGGGGCCGGTTTTACACCGGCCAGCGGAGTTGAGCCTTTGCCCGGTGCCATCCCCACCTCGTCAGCCGGGATAAACCCGGCCCCACAGGTAAGGCGCGGCTTAGAAAAACCCCAGCGGATTGATGTCGTAGCTGATCAGCAGGTTCTTGGTCTGCTGGTAGTGGTCGAGAATCATCTTGTGGGTCTCGCGGCCAACGCCCGATTTCTTGTAACCGCCAAACGCGGCGTGGGCCGGGTACAGGTGGTAGCAATTGGTCCATACCCGCCCGGCCTTGATGCCACGGCCCATGCGGTAGGCGCGGTTGATATCACGGGTCCACACGCCGGCGCCCAAGCCGAACTCGGTGTCGTTGGCAATCGCCAGTGCTTCGGCTTCGTCCTTGAAGGTGGTCACGCCGATCACCGGGCCGAAGATTTCTTCCTGGAACAGGCGCATCTGGTTGTGGCCCTTGAGCAGGGTCGGCTGGATGTAATAGCCGGTGGCCAGGCTGCCTTCGAGTTTATCCACATCGCCACCGGTGAGTACCTCGGCGCCTTCCTCCCGGGCGATCTTCAGGTAGGAGACGATCTTGTCGAACTGCTGCTGGCTGGCCTGGGCGCCGACCATGGTGTCGGTGTCCAGCGGGTCGCCGCGCTTGATCTGCGCGACCTTCTTCATCACCGCCTCCATGAATGGCGCGTAGATGGATTCCTGCACCAGCGCCCGCGACGGACAGGTACACACCTCGCCCTGGTTGAAGAAGCCCAGCACCAGGCCTTCGGCGGCCTTCTCGATGAAGGCCGGCTCGGCCTGCATGATGTCCTCGAAATAAATATTCGGGCTCTTGCCGCCCAGTTCGACGGTGCTGGGAATGATGTTCTCGGCGGCCATTTTCATGATGTGCGAGCCGACCGGGGTAGAACCGGTGAAGGCGATCTTGGCGATGCGCTTGCTGCTGGCCAGCGCCTCGCCGGCTTCCTTGCCGAAGCCCTGCACAATGTTCAATACGCCTGGCGGCAGCAGGTCGCCGATCAGCTCCATCAGCACGGTAATGCCCAGCGGCGTCTGTTCGGCGGGCTTGAGTACCACGCAGTTGCCGGCCGCGAGCGCCGGGGCGAGTTTCCAGCAGGCCATGAGGATCGGAAAGTTCCAGGGAATAATCTGCCCGACCACGCCCAGCGGTTCGTGGAAGTGGTAGGCCGCGGTGTACTGGTCGATCTCCGCGGCGCTGCCTTCCTGGGCGCGGATGCAGCCGGCGAAATAGCGGAAGTGGTCGGCGGCCAGGGGAATGTCGGCGTTGAGGGTTTCCCGCACGGCCTTGCCGTTATCCCAGGTTTCGGTAATGGCCAATAGTTCAAGGTTCTGCTCGATGCGGTCGGCGATCTTCAGCAGCACCAGGGCACGGGCCTGGGCGCTGGTCTTGCCCCAGGCATCGGCGGCGGCATGGGCGGCGTCCAGCGCTTTGTCGATGTCGACAGCGTCGGAGCGGGGGAATTCGGCAATCGGTTGGCCGTTGACCGGCGAGGTGTTGGTGAAGTACTGGCCGTTCACCGGGGCGACGAACTCGCCGCCAATGTAGTTGCCGTAGCGGGATTTGAAGCTGACGATGGCGCCTTCGGTGCCGGGATGTGCATAACGCATGAGCAGGCTCTCCTGTGTGTGCATCGGTCGGGGAAAGACGGTGTTGAAAGCCTAGTCCAGGCGCCCGGACCTGCCGCCGGAGTAAGACGATTGTCGGGGGCGGCTGTGCTAACCTGCCGCCCATTGTTTTCCCGGGTTCGAGACCTCTTCATGCATATTCATATCCTCGGCATTTGCGGCACCTTCATGGGTTCGCTGGCCGTACTGGCCAAGGAACTTGGCCACCGTGTCACGGGTTCTGACGCCAATGTTTATCCGCCGATGAGCACCCAGCTCGAAGCCCAGGGCATCGAGCTGCAGCAGGGCTATCTGCCCGAGCATCTGCAGCCGGCGCCGGATCTGGTGGTAATTGGCAACGCGCTGTCGCGCGGCAATCCGGCGGTGGAATATGTGCTGAACCAAGGGCTGCCCTATGTCAGCGGCCCACAGTGGCTGGCTGACCATGTGCTGCAGGGCCGCTGGGTGTTGGCCGCCGCCGGCACCCACGGCAAGACCACCACCAGCAGCATGCTGGCCTGGATTCTCGAACACGCCGGCATGGCGCCGGGCTTCCTGATTGGTGGCGTGCCGCAGAACTTCGGCATTTCCGCGCGCCTGGGCGACACGCCCTTTTTCGTGGTCGAGGCCGACGAATACGACAGCGCCTTCTTCGACAAGCGCAGCAAGTTCGTTCACTACCGGCCGCGCACAGCCATCCTGAATAACCTGGAATTCGATCACGCGGACATTTTCCCGGACCTGGCGGCCATCGAGCGGCAGTTCCATCATCTGGTGCGCACCATTCCGGGTGACGGGCTGATCATTCATCCCACCACCGAGCAGGCCATCGAGCATGTGCTGGGTATGGGTTGCTGGACGCCGGTGCAGACCACCGGCGAAGGCGGTAACTGGCAGGCGCGCCTGCTCACCGAGGATGGCTCGCGTTTCGAGGTGCTGTTTGACGGCGCGGTTCAGGGCACCGTGGACTGGGAGCTGACTGGCCAGCACAACGTTGCCAACGCCCTGGCCGCCTTGGCGGCGGCGCGGCATGTCGGCGTCGTGGGGCAGTTGGGCGCCGAGGCGCTGAGCGCGTTCAAGAACGTCAAGCGGCGCATGGAAAAGGTCGCCGAGGTCAACGGCGTAACGATCTATGACGACTTCGCCCACCACCCGACCGCCATCGCCACCACCCTCGACGGCCTGCGTAAGCATGTCGGCGATGCGTCCATCGTCGCGGTGATCGAGCCGCGCTCCAACTCGATGAAGCTGGGCGCCCACCGCGACGGCTTGCCCGAGTCCGTGGCTCAGGCCGACCAGGTAATCTGGTACGCGCCGCCAAACCTTGGCTGGGACCTGGCTGCCACCGCCGCCGCCTGCCCGGTGCCGGCGGTGGTCTGCGACTCGCTGGAGGCGATCATCGCCCGGGTGCAATCCCAGGTGGCGCCGGGCACCCAGGTGGTGATCATGAGCAACGGTGGTTTCGGCGGCCTGCACGGCAAGCTGGCGAAAGCCCTGGCGTAGTCCGAAGGCATTGCCACGCGTGAGGTCGTAAGGGTGGAAAACGCTTCGCGGTTTTCCACCCTACGGCTCCTGTAATCCGTTCACTGGCGTAGCCCGCCGCAACCATAACGAGGAAGCGAACATGACCGGCCCGCAACGCATTACCCTGGCCATGACCGGGGCCTCCGGCGCCCAATACGGCCTGCGCTTGCTTGATTGTCTGGTGCAGGAAGAACGCGAAGTGCACTTCCTGATCTCCAAGGCCGCGCAACTGGTGCTGGCCACCGAGACCGACGTGGTGCTGCCGGCCAAGCCACAGGCCATGCAGGCGTTTCTCACCGAATACACCGGCGCTGCGCCGGGGCAGATTCGTGTCTACGGCCGGGAAGACTGGATGGCGCCAGTGGCCTCCGGCTCCGGCGCACCGAGCGCGATGGTGGTGGTGCCCTGTTCCACTGGCACGCTGTCGGCGATCGCCAGCGGCGCCTGCAACAACCTGATCGAGCGTGCCGCCGACGTGGCGCTCAAGGAACGCCGCCAACTGATCCTGGTGCCCCGCGAAGCGCCGTATTCCAGCATCCATCTGGAGAACATGCTCAAGCTGTCGAACATGGGTGTGACCATCCTGCCGGCCTCGCCGGGCTTCTATAACCAGCCGCAAACGCTGGATGACCTGGTCGATTTCGTCGTCGCGCGCATTCTCAATTGCCTGAATATCCCTCAGGACATGCTGCCGCGTTGGGGCGAGCATCACTTGGTCAGCGACGACTGAATCGGGCGATTAGCGGAGACATTCTGTGAAACGACGCAGCGCGCGGCTGGGTTCGGTCTTGCTGGCGCTGGTATTGATCTCGGGTTGCGCCAGCGTGCGCACCCTGGATGCCGCCAAGCCCGGCGCGCCGATTGTTTATTCCGGCCTGCGCCTGGACTGGTACAGCCTCAACGGCGGCTGCTGTCCGCTCGACCGTTTCGGTGCCGAGGCGCCGAAATACCCAGCGCTGGATCTTCCGGCCAGTGCGCTGCTGGACACTTTGCTATTGCCGTTTACGCTGGCGCATGTGCTGGGCATCAGTCTGGGCGTGACCGGCGGCTTTTAGCGGCCTTGGGTGCGCCGCTCAGGAGCAGGTTTCAACCGCAATCTCTTGGCAGACATCTACCCACTCGGCGCCGGTCAGCTCGGCCATGCGTTGCGGGGTGATACGTACCGCACTGTGAACATCGCCAGCGGCGGGTACGACTTCGTCATAGGCGCGCAGGGAAATGTCGCAATACACCGGCAGGTCGGTGGCCAGGCCGAACGGGCAGACACCGCCGACCGGGTGGCTGGTCAGCGCCAGTACGGTCTCGGCGTCGAGCATCCGCGCCTTGCCGCCAAACGCCGCCTTGATCTTCTTGTTGTCGATCCGCGCATCGCCCCGCGCCACGATTAGCAGGTTGCGCTCGCCGGCGCGGAAGGCCAGGGTTTTGGCGATCTGCCCCGGCTCCACGCCATGGGCCTCAGCCGCCAAGGCCACGGTGGCGGTGCTGGTGTCCAGTTCGATGATGGCGATATCCGGCGCCTTCTCGGCAAAGAAGGTGCGTACTGATTCCAGGCTCACAAGGCTCTCCCCGTAAAAAACGGTAATGCTCGGCAAGCTTGCGTTGGGGTGTCAAGCGCAGGGCAGGTGAGGGAGGCGGGCCGCAAGGATGCGGCCGCCGTATCGAGATTGTGTGTAAAGAGCGGCTTACGCCGTCAACCGCAGCAGGTTGGTGCTGGTTTCTGCCAGCCCATAGCGGCCCTTGGCGTCGCGCACCACGCGGCCGCAGGCGGTCTGCGGGTCATGGGTGAATACCAGGCGACCGTTGCGGGCCAGCAGGTCGGCCAGCAGGGCTTCCTTTTCTTCGATCAGGCCTTCCGGGAAGCGGTCGTAACCCATGGTGATCGGCAGGTGCACCCAGGGAGCACCGGGGATCAGGTCGCTGGGGAACAACACCGGGCCGTCGGGCATGGCCACTTCCGGCAGCATCAGGCCAGGCGTGTGACCGTCGCTCCAGTGCAGGCGCCAGCCGGCGCCGAGGGTCGGCGAGCTGCTGGCGCCCGCCGGGATCAGTTCCAGCCGGCCACTGGTTTCCAGCAGATCGATCAGCTCGGGAATATACGAGGCGCGGTCGCGCGAATGCGGATTGCAGGCGCGCTTCCATTGGCACTCGCCGACGATGAAGCGCGCCTTGGGAAACAGCAGCTGGGCGGGCTGGCCTTCCTGCCAGGCCGAGAGCAGGCCGCCGGCATGGTCGAAGTGCAGGTGGGTGAGGACCACCACGTCGATATCGGCGTGGCCGAGGCCTAGGGCTTGCAGACTGTCCAGCAGGACGTGGCGTTGTTCCTGGACGCCGAAGCGGTCCTTCATATCCGGGGGAAAAAACGCGCCGATGCCGGTTTCCACCAGGATGTTACGGTCGTCTTCCTGTACCAGCAGGGCGCGACAGCCGAGGTCGATACGGTTCTCATCGTCGGGCTGCATCCAGCGTTGCCATAGGGCTTTCGGCGCGTTGCCGAACATGGCGCCGCCGTCGAGTTTCTGGCTGTTGCCGAGAAGGGTGGTCAAGGTTCGCATTGTTGTTTCTCTTGTTATTGGAATGTCTGTTTCATCCAGCAAGACCCGCTGCGGTGGACAGGTAAAGCGTTGTCCGCCTTACGTGAGTGTTTGTGTTGTCCCGCCGTTCCTGGGAGCGGGTAGATGTCGTTTTATACATCCACCACAACACGCACGGTGGGCAAAGAAAAAACATTGTCCACCCCTACCAAAGCCTTCAGCGCTCGATAGCCAATGCCACACCCTGACCACCGCCGATGCACAGCGTGGCCAGGCCCTTGCTGGCGTCGCGGCGGA
>CAYPFO010000048.1:0-27538 GCA_964410065.1 uncultured Pseudomonas sp. | reverse complement strand
GCGACGACGGCATCAACTACAGCGACTACGTCACCGAGCTGGTGCTGCTGCTGTTTATCAAGATGGAATACGAGCAGGTACAGAACAACGACGCCTTCGAGCACAAGCTGCCCGATGGCGCGCGCTGGCCTGACCTGGCCGGTAAATCCGGGCTCAACCTGCTCGACCACTACCGGCAAATGCTGCTGGATCTGGGCAAGAACCCCGACCCGCTGATCGCCGCCATCTACGCCGATGCGCAAACCCGCCTGAAAGAACCGCGCCACCTTGAGCAGCTGATCAAGAGCCTGGACGGCATCGACTGGTTCAGCGCCCGTCAGGACGGCCTCGGCGATCTCTACGAAGGCCTGCTGGAGAAAAACGCCAGCGAAACCAAATCCGGCGCCGGCCAGTACTTCACCCCGCGCCCGCTGATCGACAGCATCATCCGCGCGATAAAACCGCAGCCCGGTGAAACCATCCAGGACCCGGCCGCCGGCACCGCCGGCTTTCTGATCGCCGCCGATGCCTACATCAAGAGCAACACCGACGATCTCTACGACCTCGACGCCAAGGCCCAGGCCTTCCAGCGCAACCGCGCCTTTGTCGGCGTCGAACTGGTGCCCGGCACCCGCCGCCTGGCGCTGATGAACTGCCTGCTGCATGGCATGGAAGGCGACGAAGAAGGCGTGGTGCACCTGGGCAACGCCCTCGGCCAGGCCGGCGCCAACCTGCCCAAGGTCGACGTGATCCTCTCCAATCCGCCGTTCGGCACCGCCAAGGGCGGCGGCGGGCCGACCCGTGACGACCTCACCTACCGCACCAGCAACAAGCAGCTGGCCTTCCTCCAGCACATCTACCGCGGCCTCAAACCCGGCGGCCGCGCCGCCGTGGTGCTGCCGGACAACGTGCTGTTCGAGGCCGGCGTCGGCACCGAGGTGCGCCGCGACCTGATGGACAAGTGCAACCTGCACACAATCTTGCGCCTGCCCACCGGCATCTTCTACGCCCAGGGCGTCAAGACCAATGTGCTGTTCTTCCAGAAAGGCAGCACCGCCAACCCACGCCAGGAACAAGGCTGCACCCAGCGCGTATGGGTCTATGACCTGCGCAGCAATATGCCCAGCTTTGGCAAGCGCACGCCCTTTGGCGCGCAACACCTCAAGCCCTTTGAAGAGGCCTACGGTGACGACCCCAACGGCAACAGCCCGCGCGCCGAGAATGTCGAAGGCATCGGCGAACTCAGCCGCTTCCGCGTCTTTACCCGCGAGCAAATCCGCGAGCGCGGCGACTCCCTGGATATCAGCTGGCTAAAAGATGCCGACAGCCTGGATGCCAGCGAGCTGCCCGCACCAGAAGTGCTGGCGGGTGAGGCCATGGCCGAACTGACCGAGGCCCTGCATGAGCTGGAGGAGCTGATGAAGGCGCTGGGGGCAGGGGATGAAGTGGCGGCGCAGAAGCAGTTGATGGCGGAGGTAATGGGATTGGCGGTGGTTAAGGGGAATGGGGATGAGTGAGTTGCCAGTTGGTTGGGCTGAATGCTCGCTGCAAGACCTACTAGGTCCATTAAGTGACGGAAAAATCTTACATCAGGGCTGGAGCCCTCAATGTGAAAGCACTCCCGCCCCTCAGGGTGAGTGGGGCGTACTTAAAACTACCGCAGTCCAAGATGGCTACTTTCTTGAGGAAGAGAACAAAAAACTTCCTGCCGCACTCAGTCCGAAACCAGAGCTAGAAGTAACTGCTGGTGACTTGTTGATGACTTGCGCCGGGCCTCGATCTAGATGCGGAGTTATCTGCCACGTTCCTAAAACTCGCTCAAAGCTGATTTTCTCTGGAAAGATCTACCGTTTTAGACCTAATGCCGAGCATGTTGAGCCAAAATTCCTGACACACCTGCTGCGCACTGCCGAGCTGAAGGAAAAAATCGACGAAATCAAAACCGGGATCAGCGAAAGCGGCATGAACATGACGCGAGAGCGTTTTTTCGCACTGCCTGTACGCTTGGCACCACTCGCAGAACAAACCCGCATCGCCCAAAAACTCGATGAACTGCTGGCCCAGATCGATACCCTTAAAGCCCGCATCGACGCCATCCCCGCCCTACTCAAACGCTTCCGCCAATCCGTCCTCGCCGCCGCCGTTTCCGGGCGGTTGACAGAGGAGTGGCGAGAGGAAAAGCCCGGCGACCTTGGTGTTGTACTAAACCCAAAGGCAAAAGCTCTTGGTATGGAAGAGTTAGCTGCCGCCGAGGAGCTATTGACGGAGCCACTGCCCACTTTCTGGAAGAAATACGCTTTGGAACAACTTGTTGAGCCTGACCGGGGGATTCCATACGGAATTGTTCAAACAGGTAGTGCTGTTGAAAAGGGTATTCCTACCGTTAGATGTGGGGACGTTAAAAACCTATTTATTGATACCTCAGGCCTGAAAATAGTTTCAGCTGAGATTGAGCATGAGTACAAAAGAACTCGACTCAAAGGTGGTGAAGTATTGCTGGCGATTCGCGGCTCCGTCGGTAATGTTGGTGTTGCTCCTGTATCGCTGCGTGACTGCAATATTAGTCGTGAAGTAGCAATGATTCCGACACTTCCATCAGTAGTGCCGTTCTATCTGGCGTGTCTTCTTCAGAGCCCGCTTGGGCAGCGCTTACTTGTTGGCAAGGTCCGTGGTGTGGCACAAAAGGGCATTAATTTGGCCGATGTGAGGAGACTGCCAGTTGCTTTACCACCATACGAAGAACAAACCGAAATAGTCCGCCGCGTAGAACAACTCTTCGCCTTCGCCGACCAACTGGAAGCCAAAGTCGCCTCGGCCAAAAGCCGTATCGACCACCTGACCCAAAGCATATTGGCCAAAGCCTTCCGTGGCGAACTGGTGCCGCAAGACCCGAACGACGAACCGGCCAGCGCGCTGCTGGAGCGCATCAAAGCCCAACGCGCCGCCACACCCAAGGCCAAGCGTGGGCGCAAAGCGTCGGCCTGAGCGAAGGAGTAGTCATGCTCAATGCAGTTTTTTCAGGGAAGAAACGCGGTACCGGTCTGCAGAATCAGCAGACCGCGCTGGAGCTGGCAGAGGGCGCCGAAGATGTGCTGACCGCCAGCGTCTTCGAGCGCCTAGCCTACCTGCCAGATGAACTGTTGACGGCGGTGCTGTCGGAGCTGCTTGGCGAGCCCTTCGGCCCGCTGCAGGCTATCGAGTACTGGCCATCGTGGTATTTGCAGGATGGCACCCGCGTCGAGCCCGATGTGCTGCTGCAGGATGCACAGCGCTGCGTACTGATTGAGGCCAAACGGCATGACCATGTACGCCAGCAGAACGCTAGGCAACTGGCCAATGAGTTGCTCGCCGGTTGGCACGAGGAGTACCTAGGCGATAGCTGCATTCTCTTGACACTGGGAGGTATGGAGAATGTGAACGAAGCCGGACGCCAGCTGCTGCTCAGCGAGGTACTTGGCCTTCTACCAGCAGGCAGCGCAACACGCTTCTCGCTGGTATGCCGCAATTGGCAACAACTGTATCAGGCGCTGGAAAGCCAGCTCGATCCGGATTCGCCAGCGGGTCTCCAGCGCCTGCTTGATGACATCGCTAAATGCTATGCCTGGCATGGCCTGAGAACCCACCCGATGCTCTGGCTGGCTGATCTGCAACCGCCTGAGCTCGACGTCCACGCCGGAGCTTTCACCGCATGGAGCCGCAAATGAGCACCAGCCTGCAAAATGCCCTACTGGATGTACGCAAAGCCTATCGCCTGCTCGCCGACTACCAGCAACGCATGTTCGAGCTGCTGGGTTTTATCCGTGAGCGGCTGGGGGCAAATGACTATTACCACAAGTACCTTTATCCACTGCCGCAGGGGCTGGCGGGGCTGGATAAACGTGACAACAGCGGCCTGCGCTACCTGCCCTTCTACGATCTGTCGGCGATCTGGCTGAAGAACCAGGGCCAGGACGCCCCCTGGGACAACCACCTGCCCGGCGACTTGATGTTCGGTGCGTGGGTGCGCAGCGATACGGACTTCAACAAGTACTCGGGCCAGTTCAAGGGCCTACCGGCCGAACAGAGCCACAGTGTTCTGGTGTTGTCAGTCGTGGTGTGCGAAAAGCCCATGGCCAAGCCATGCAACTGGTACGGCAAGATCTGGGACTACATGGGCTACCCAGAGGACGACCAAGTTAACGACACCGACGTCCCTGGCTACCGCTGCTACGCAAAATCGATTGACCTCGAACAGCTATCAGATCGCGACGCAATCGAGACAGCTATTGCCGACTGGTGTTCACGCGCCAGCCAGAAGCTGAATACGCCGATTGGCTCCTGAACAACCGACCTAGCTCATCACTGTATCTACAAGAGGCGGAAACTAAGATGCCGACCCAAAAAATTGAGTGCGACAACGAACTGTTCCTCAGTTTACGCCAGGCCTCACCGGAGGAAGTGGACGTGCTGGTGGATGTCATTACCGACTTCGCCAGGGGCCGCGCCGGACTAGATGCAGATGACAAGAAGACCCTGGTGCAGGCCAAGCACGCATCTAGGCCCAATGGATATTCCGAAGACCAGCTTAAGTTGCTGGGGCACGAGCTGCAGCAGTTCGGCGGCCATTCAGCATTCAACCTTGCCCGTCGCCTGCTTCAAAAACCCGCAATTGATTACGCAGAAATCGTCAACGACGTTTACCGGAAGCTGAACGGGGATCAGGCGAAGCAGAAGTCCGTGGCGAACAAGGAGCGCGAAATAGCCCTGGCTCTGTTCGGGGAAAATTGGCGCGAACTACCTCCGAAGGAGCGGTTCGAGCGGAGTACCAGCGTCAAGGTGCTTTCAGGCTTATTCAAGTTGAAAGACGCACTGCCTTTAGCCGGAGCGGGCAAGCTTGTCGGTCTCTCGGCTGCAAACAGTGCTGCCTTGTTCACCGTGGCCTCAGCAGGCGTGAGGCTGAACCCTCTCGGCCTGGCGTCCACAGCCGGCCTAACTCTCAACAGTGCGGTCGCGGAAGCCTACCGCGTGACCGTCCCTTTCGTTGCACAGATGGGGTGGATACGGCTGCTAAGAGAAGCCAACTCATCCACTCAGCCCGCGTGCGCTTCGACACAACCACAGACCGATGAGGACGTGGATAGCTCAGCCCTGGTATTGCGCGGTGAGAACGACAGCACGCTGATGAAAATCCGCATCATCGAACGAGCCACTGCGAAAACGGGTCAGTCGATGTCGCCAGATCAGGTCAGCGCACTAAACCCTCTGCTATCCAATGTGCCAGGGCTCGCAGCCTTGGCCGAGTTACACCAGGGAAACTATGTGGTGTGCAGTATCCCCTTCGACACGCTCACCAAAAGCGCTAGCAACGATGGTAGCGTCAGAGCCTTCGTCACCAAAGGCGGGCGAATCGCCGAGCAAGCCCATCTTTCAATGCCGGACGGATTGCAGAATGTGCTGATCAGCGGTGCAGTATGGAACGCCCTCTCCTCGGCGGTAGGCCAGAAGCACCTGCACGACATCAACGAAAAGCTAACCGCCATTAAGCGCCAGTTGGATGCTGTCCAAAAAGAACTGGAGCACCAACGCTGGGAAAAACTGGCAGGGCTGCTGGAATACGTGCAAAGCCTACTGGATCACTACCCGCAGGAAGGCATCACCGATGCGGCCCTGATTGCCCTGGAAATGCGGCAGGCGGAAATGATCGAACTGGCGCAGTTCTTCGAACGGAAGATGAAGGAAGAATTGAAACTCGCCGAAGATGTGGAAGCCAGCAAGGTCTTTGGCGTAGAAGCATCCCGCATGGCTTTACAGGAAAGCCTTTCCAGGATGAACGACTGGGTCAGCGGCTACCTGCAGGTAACTCAATTGCAGGTTGTAAGTGCTGCTTTGCGCTACATGGCGCAGCCACGCGAGCTCTACCGGAGCGCTGCAGTCAAAGTACTTGAAGGCCTGAGCCAACTCAGCGCCAAAGCGGCCGAGAGCCGTAAGGTCTATGGCTCCCAGATGGAACTGACCAACTCACGAGTATTCAGCCTTGGGGAGTCACAGCGTGAGCAATTCACCACGAGCTTGGACTCGCTGACCAACATATTAACCGCAGGCCCACTCGATACTCGTCGACTACACCGAATGCTGTTCGAGCAAGGGGAGCACCAAGTGTTGCTGCAGATTGAAAATGGACAATTCACAAAGGGACAGTTGCTAGACCCGGATATTTGAGCTGACCGTTGCTCAGGGGGAGCCTAGAAGCACGACTTACAGTAGATAGCTGCAGCGAGCTTGAGCTAGTTACAACGCCTGGGAGCCACTCGGCAGTGGCTAGGCCACTGCCGAGTTTGGCGCGTGACGCCTCATAAATAACGGTGCCAGCTACAGCGTGCAGTCAGTGCTCAAGGCTGAACCCACAGCGACGAAGAAACTCACCAGACGTGCCGCAATACTATCGTGCCATTACGCCAAACTTCGGTACTATCCGGTTAACTCAGGATTACTGAAGGTTGGGAAATGGACTTCACCCCCGTCATTGCGCAGGTCTGGGGCATGCTGATCTGGTTTATTCCAGCAGCACTGCTGATCGGTCTTCTCAAGTCGCCTTGGGCCAAGGGTCATATCGGCGAACTCCTAGTACGGCTATTCTCCCATTGGCAGCTGGATAAGCAGACCTACCGCCGCCTACACAATGTCACGCTGAACACCCCAGACGGCACAACGCAGATCGACCACGTATTCCTCTCGCCCTACGGCATCTTCGTGCTGGAAACGAAGAACATGAGCGGTTGGATCTTCGGCAGTGAAAAGCAGGCGCAGTGGACGCAGAAGCTCTACAAACGCACCTTCAAATTCCAGAACCCGCTGCGGCAGAACTACAAACACCTTAAAGCGCTGGAAGCCACCCTTGGCGTTAACCCCGAGCACCTGCACTCGGTGATCACCTTTGTTGGCGACAGCACCTTCAAAACAGAAGTGCCGGCCAACGTGACCCAGGGCATTGGCTTTATCCGCTATATCAAGTCATTCCAGCAGCCGGTATTTAGCGAGGCTGAAGTCGACGCCATGCTGCACGCCCTGCAAACCGGCCGCCGCGCTCCCACTCTCACCACCCACCGCGAGCATGTGCAGAATCTGAAACGCCGCGGTGATTCGGCAGCCGAGCGGCACTGTCCGAAATGCGGCAGCGCCTTGCTGATCCGTACCGTGAAATCTGGTGCGAAAGCGGGACAACAGTTCTGGGGCTGCTCGACCTATCCCAAGTGCCGGACAATGCAAAGCCTTTGAGAGGCAGAGGACGCTGTATGAAACTCCAAACGATTCGCCTATCGAATTTCCGTTCTTTTGGAGTACAGCCTACCGCCCTTGGGCTGGAAGAGATTACCTACCTGATAGGCCCCAACGGTTCAGGCAAGACAGCTGCGCTCCAGGCGCTTTGCCGCCTGTTTGCTTTCGATCCATCCTTGCGCCGCATCCTGCGATCGGACTTTCACGTCCCCTTCGATGAGGAGAACGTGCCTGAAGAGCGTCAACTCTGGATAGAAGCCGATTTCCTCTTCCCTGAGCTGGCGGAAGATAAAGACAACAGCACCGTTGCTCCTCACTTTGGCCATATGCGGCTTGATGAGGCGGATGGCATTCCGCGTGTACGTTTTCGCCTCAGTGCCACCATGGGACCGGATGGCGACATAGAAGAGACCTTGGTTTATGTCTTGGACATTAAGGCAGATGGTTCGCCGCTCAACACAGCGCAAGTACCCCGATCTGAGCGTAACCATATCCATGTCCACTATCTGCCTGCCCGCCGTGACCCAGCGGATCACATCGCCTACGGTGCCAATGCGCTGCTAGGGCGCATGCTGCGCGCTGTAAACTGGGATGCGGAGCGCGATGCCATCAAGGATCTCACCGACCAAATTAGCGACAGTTTGGCTTCCAACCCATCGATTAATGCATTCAGCACAAGCTTGAGAGCAGCATGGGGCGCTTTGCATAAAGGCAGTTTTTTTACTGATCCGAAGATCACCTTCGTGGCCTCAGAGGTTGAAGCCTTGTTGAGGCATATGTCGGTTTCCTTTTCACCCGGGCACGATGAGCAGTTGGTGGACTTCTCACGCCTGAGTGATGGCCAGAAATCCATGCTCTACCTGTCCCTCGTGCTGTCGTCACAGGCTATTGGTCGCGCCGTACTGGCTGAAGAGGACACATCATTCGATGCCGACAAGTTGCGGCCACCTGTCTTTACGCTGGTCGCAGTCGAAGAACCGGAGAACAGCCTTTCGCCCCATTACCTCGGGCGAATCGTTAATGCCCTGAACTTGATGGCCGGCAACGGCGACGCGCAAGCGTTAATTGCCACTCATGCCCCGTCGATGCTGCGGCGTGTTGCTCCCGAACGGATCCGGTATCTGCGCTTGACTGAGGGAAGGACATCGCGCGTTACCCATATCCAGTTACCCGACACCACGGACGAAGCACACAAGTTTGTGCGTGAGGCCGTGCAGGCCTTTCCGGAAGTCTATTTTTCCCGCCTTGTGGTGCTAGGGGAGGGCGACAGCGAAGAAATCGTGCTTCCTCGGCTCCTTCAGGCCAAAGGTGCTCCTGTTGACGAGTCGGCAGTCTCGATAGCGCCCTTGGGTGGGCGTCACGTTAATCACTTCTGGCGATTACTTTCTGCCCTGCAGATTCCCTATCTAACGTTGCTTGATCTGGATGTCGCGCGCCATCAGGCCGGCTGGGGGCGAATCAAGTACGTCAATGATCAGTTGGCGGCGCACGAACCAGGCAAGACACTCCCCGCGGACCACGGCATTCCCAAGTGGAACGATGCAACTGACAAGGTCCGAACATACGCAAACTACAGATCTCTGCTCGAAGCGCGAGATGTGTACTTCTCCTATCCCATGGACCTCGATTTCGCGATGCTGCTCGCCTACCCGGAGGCCTACGGCGTAGCGAGAGAAAAGCCCGATGAGTCAACGATCAAAGCAGTGCTCGGGAAAAGTCACCATGATGCAAGTCAATACAGCGAGCACGAACAGGAGCTGTTTGGCACTTATCACCATAGCTTCAAGCTTGGCAGCAAACCGGCAGCGCATATTGATGCTCTTGCCAAGCTCAGCGATGTGGACCTGCTCGCGAACATGCCCGAATCTCTCGGACGCTTGGCTGATGCCGTGATCACCAAACTTGCGGAGTTGCCTGAGTGATAACCGTTGATGCATGGCAGCCCGCAGATGGACTAACACTTGAACCCAACGCCCTGCGTGCGGCAAAGGAGCAGGTGCACTGCTTGGCGCTAACGGCGGGGCCTGGTGCGGGGAAGACCGAAATGCTTGCGCAGCGGGCAGACTTCCTTCTGCGCACAGGCACCTGCCGCTATCCCAAACGCATTCTGGCTATCTCGTTCAAGGTCGACGCCAGTAGCAACCTGAAAGAGCGTGTAAAGCGTCGCTGTGGTACTGAGCTGGCCTCGCGATTTGACAGCTACACCTTCCACGCTTTCGCCAAGCGCATCATCGACCGCTTCCGGCCAGTGCTAACGGGTGAGTATGCGCTGGATGTTGGGTACAAGATCGCTGATCGAAAACCAGGCCCCTCGTGCAGCCTAATTGAGTTTGCCGACCTGGTTCCGCTAGCCATCCAGATTCTGCAGAAATCAGAAATGGCACGTAACGCCATCCGCCAGACCTACAGCGATGTCTTTCTGGATGAATTCCAAGACTGCACCAATCTACAGTACGAACTGCTAAAGCTCGCCTTTCAAGGCTCCAGCATTCGCCTGACCGCCGTGGGCGATACCAAGCAAAAGATCATGGGCTGGGCGGGGGCTTTGGACGGTATCTTCCAGACCTTTTCGGCCGATTTTGTTGCGACGCCACTCAACATGTACCGCAACTTTCGTTCGAAGCCACGCCTGCTGCGCCTGCAGAACGAAATCATCCGGGTGCTTGACCCAACGTCTGTCATGCCCGATGAACAGCTTGCCGGCGATGAGGGTGAGGTATTCGCTTGGCGCTTCGAGGATAGCCGTAAAGAAGCGGAGTATTTGGCGGGTTTGATTGATGGCTGGATAAAGACCGAACAGCTACCTCCTGCGGAAATCGCGGTTCTCATTTCCAAACAGCTTGATCTTTACGCCGACCATCTCATGGCGGCACTGGAGGCACGCGGCATCCCTTTCCGCAATGAGCAGCAGATGCAGGACATCACGGTCGAGCCTGTCGCACGCTTGATCGTGGACTATTTGTCCTGCCTCTACGGCCAGCGCGAGCCAAAAGCCTGGATTCGGTTAATGAATCAACTGGTTCCTTTCGCGGATGAGGACATTCAGTCGAATGCACGCAAGGATCTTGATCGACTGATCAAGGAACAACGGAAAGAGGCGGCCATTGCCGATCTGGTCGCGGAGCCTTTTTCTGGCTGGTGGGAGTTTGTTCGAGCCTTCTTGAAGCAAATCAGTCTCGAAACCCTCGTAGCGCTTTCGCCGGACTATGAGTCCCGTGATCGACTCAACGAGGTCGTTCGAAGCACCAAGGCGCGCATCGAGGAATTGCTGAAGCTGGAGCCAGATTTACCTAAAGCCCTTGAACGGTTCTCAGATGACCAGGCAGTACGCATCCTGACCATTCACAAGAGTAAAGGCCTTGAGTTCGATTCGGTCATCATCATGGCCGTCGAAAACGAAATCTTCTTTTTTAAGAATCAGGCCGAGCAAGCTGAAAACCGCTGCGCATATTTTGTCGGGGTATCTCGCGCCAAGAAGCGACTGGTTCTTACCCACGCTGATCAACGGGAGCGGCCGGGTGGTGCCAGGCGATGGGACGTCAGCCGCTCTCCTCAAAATGAATATTTTGGTTACGCCATGCCGTTCGTGAGGCAACAATAATAAAAATATCCTGAAGCGTAAGGCATTAAGCATGCCCACTCTGAGGCAAAGATGTTTGCTTAGAAAAGTACACCAGCGGTACAGTGCCCAGCTTCTACCCATTTCGCCAAATTACGCTCAACACCAGTAACCACGCTACTTTCAGCTCACTGTACCTGCGCTAAGCTACGCACGATTTCACTGGGCTTGCAGCGTTTCTAGGCAACTCATAATCCTTTGGTCCACGGTTCGAGTCCGTGTGGGCCCACCACCTTCAAAAGCCGCGCACTGCGCGGCTTTGTTGTGTCTGCGCGCTAAATAATTGCCATAACAAAGCGCCGCGCGCTAAACGCAGGCTCGGAGCGTCCATGCAGACTTGGCTAGCAGTACTGCACCTTCCAGACACATTCGGGTAGTCTTGCTAATAGCTGTTAGCCAGCAATGAGCCGGGTAGCCTGGCTATCCGGCTCATCCCCAATCAAACAGGGAAGCTGAGAAATGGATTTCACACCTATCGTCGCGCCCGTATGGAACATGCTCGGCTGGTTAATTCCGCTGATGCTGCTTATCACGGTGTTCAAGTCGCCTTGGGCCAAGGGCTACATCGGCGAACTTCTGGTGCGCCTGTTCGCCCATTGGCAGCTGGATAAGCAAACCTACCGCCGCCTGCACAACGTCACCCTGAACACGCCCGACGGCACCACCCAGATCGACCACGTATTCCTCTCGCCCTACGGCATCTTCATGCTGGAAACGAAGAACATGAGCGGCTGGATCTTCGGTGGCGAGAAGCAGGCGCAGTGGACGCAGAAGCTCTACAAGCGCACGTTCAAGTTCCAGAACCCGCTGCGCCAGAACTACAAGCACCTCAAGGCGCTGGAAGCCACCCTTGGCGTTAACCCGGAGCACCTGCACTCGGTCATCACCTTTGTCGGTGGCAGCACCTTTAAAACCGAAGTGCCGGCCAACGTCACCCAAGGCATCGGCTTTATCCGCTACATCAAGTCATTCCAGCAGCCGGTCTTCAGCGAGGCTGAAGTCGACGCTCTCCTGCTGGCCCTGCAAACCGGCCGCCGCGCGCCAACACTCGCCACCCACCGCGAGCATGTGCAAAACCTCAAACGCCGCAGCGACCCGACAGCCGAGCGGCGATGCCCGAAATGCGGCAGCTCCTTACTGATCCGCACCGTCAAATCCGGGGCGAAAGCGGGGCAGCAATTCTGGGGATGCTCGACGTTTCCCAAATGCCGAACCATGCAGAGCCTTTAAACACGCAGCCTCGCCAGCAACGCTGCGCCTGGAGCCGAAAATGCGCGTCCGATACGATCAGTTCATCGAGCCAATTCTGCGCTACCTGGCAACCACATCCGAAGGCGCACAGCGCGTGCCGCCCATGAAGCCGCTGCTGATGGGCTCAACCTGCCGGAAGCACAGCGCCAAAAGTTAATTGCCAGCGGCCAGGCTACGTATAAAAACCGTGCAGGCTGGGCCCATGACCGCCTCAAGCGCGCCGCCCTATATAGCAGTGCCAAACATGGCTATTGGGAGCTAACCGACGCCGGCATCACTTATGCGGCGCAGCATCCCTACCCCCTCGCTGCAGATAAAGTCGAACAGCTCGCCATTGGCTTTATCGATGTAAAACTCAAGAGCCCGAGGCGCCGTCCCACTCGATGGACAGGATTCGGATGCCCCCCCAGCCAACTCAGCCACCATCAGCCCGGACGACCGTCTAGAGCAGGCTTTGCGTGAACTACGCGAAGCGACTGCCATCGACCTGTTGCACAGCCTTGGCTGATTTTCACTCCCCCCCCTTCAACCTTATCGTCGACCGCACCAATCGCTGCTCTTCCTGCTCAATCTCGCGCAGGTTGTCGCGCACGCTGTTGATATGTTCGCGGGCGGCGCGCTGGGCCTGTTCGGGCAAGCGCTCGATGACCGCGTGGTACAGGCGGGTGTGCTGGCGGTCAATCTGTCGTTTCTGCGGCGGGCGGTGGTAGAGGTTGTTCACCGACGCAAACACCGTGCTCAGCATCAGTTCGCTCAGCGACTGCAACGTGAGCACCAGCACCTGGTTGTGTGAGGCCTCGCTGATGGCGCGGTGGAAGGCGTGGTCGCGCCGGGCGTGCTCGCGGGGGTCGAGTGGGTGCGGCTCGTCGTGGGCGGCGAGCATTTCCTCGTAGCGGCGCTTGATCAGCAGCAGGTCGACGTCGGTAGCGCGCAGCGCCGCCAGCCGTGCCGACTCTCCTTCCAGCAAGGCGCGCACTTCCAGAAGGTCAAATAAGGTACGCGGCTGCGAGCTGAACAGGTTCATCAGCGGTGTCGCGTCGTTGCCCCGGTTCAGTTCGGCAACGAACGATCCGCGCCCCTGCTCGGTATCGATGATGCCGCGTCCGCGCAGGATGCGCAGGCCCTCGCGCAGCGCCGAGCGTGAGCAGCCGAGGGTTTCCACCAGGCGCCGCTCGGACGGCAGCGCCTGGCCGACTTTAAGCACCCCGTCGACGATCAGCCGCTCGATCCGCTCTGCCACCTGATCGGCGATTCGGCTCTTGCCCTGCTGATTTCCCCTGGTATTTTCCATGATTTAGCTCTCCAACTGGTAGGACCAGCATACAAGCATATGGCCACAGCAGAAACCGTACCCGCATGGATACTGGGCTACCGGGCTTTTAGCGGTAAAAGGGCGAGAAACTGGTAGGACCAGTCGCGCCCCCCATGGACTCCTAAAAGCGGCCTGGGCCACTCTCAGGATGCATGGCTCAGCGAGCCCGCTCGGTTGCACCTCTACGAAACCAACCCGCGGACTCCGAGAACAAATAAAAAACCACCACCGTGTGAGCGCTATGAACATTCTTTACGACGAACGCCTCGATGGTGCGTTGCCCAAGATCGATAAGTGCGCGTTGCTGGCCGAGCTGCAATCGCGACTGCCCGATCTGGAAATCCTCCACCGCACCGAAGACCTCAAACCCTACGAGTGCGATGGCCTGTCAGCCTATCGCACCACGCCGATGCTCGTGGTGCTGCCCGAGCACGTCGAGCAGGTCCAGACCCTGCTGAAGATCTGCCACGAACGTGGCGTGCCCGTGGTCGCCCGTGGCGCCGGCACGGGATTGTCCGGCGGTGCGCTGCCGCTGGAGCAGGGCATCCTGCTGGTGATGGCACGCTTCACCAAGATTCTCGAAGTCGACCCTGACGGTCGCTTCGCCCGTGTTCAGCCTGGCGTGCGCAACCTGTCGATTTCCCAGGCCGCCGCACCCTACGAGCTTTACTACGCGCCGGACCCCTCCTCGCAAATCGCCTGCTCCATCGGCGGCAACGTCGCCGAGAACGCGGGTGGCGTCCACTGCCTGAAGTACGGGCTGACCGTGCACAACCTGCTCAAGGTGGACATTCTCACCGTCGAGGGCGAGCACATGACGCTCGGCTCCGACGCGCTGGACTCGCCAGGCTTCGACCTGCTGGCACTGTTCACCGGCTCGGAAGGCATGCTCGGCATCATCACCGAGGTCACCGTCAAGCTGCTGCCCAAACCACAAGTGGCCAAGGTGCTGCTGGCGGCTTTCGACTCGGTTGAAAAAGCCGGTCGCGCGGTCGGCGATATTATTGCGGCGGGCATCATCCCCGGTGGCCTGGAGATGATGGACAACCTGTCGATCCGCGCTGCGGAAGATTTCATCCACGCCGGCTACCCGGTGGATGCCGAGGCAATCCTGCTGTGCGAGCTGGATGGCGTCGAGGCCGACGTACACGACGACTGCACACGCGTCAGCGACGTGCTCAAGCTGGCCGGCGCCACCGAGGTGAGGCTGGCGCAAAATGAAGACGAGCGCGCACGCTTCTGGGCCGGCCGCAAGAACGCTTTCCCGGCGGTTGGGCGCATTTCGCCGGACTACTACTGCATGGACGGCACCATTCCGCGCCGCGAATTGCCGGGCGTGCTCAAGGGCATCGCCGACCTGTCCGAGCACTACGGCCTGCGCGTGGCCAACGTGTTTCATGCCGGCGACGGCAACATGCACCCGCTGATTCTGTTCGATGCCAACCAGCCGGGCGAGCTGGAGCGCGCCGAAGACCTGGGCGGCAAGATCCTTGAACTGTGCGTTGCGGTCGGCGGCAGCATCACCGGTGAACACGGTGTGGGCCGCGAGAAGATCAACCAGATGTGCTCGCAGTTCAACGCCGACGAGCTGACCCTGTTTCACGCCGTAAAGGCCGCCTTCGACCCCAGCGGATTTCTCAACCCCGGCAAGAACATCCCGACGCTGCACCGTTGCGCCGAGTTCGGCCGCATGCATATCCACAACGGCCAGTTGCCCTTCCCCGAACTGGAGCGTTTCTAATGTCCGTACTCACACACGACGCCAGCGAACAGTTGCTGGATCAGGTCAATCAGGCGCTGGACGCCAAAACGCCGCTGCGCATTCAGGGCAGCGACAGCAAAGCCTTTCTTGGTCGCCCGGTCGAGGGCGAACTGCTCGACACCCGCGTTCATCGCGGCATTGTCACGTACGACCCCACCGAACTGGTGGTCAGCGTGCGGGCCGGTACGCCGCTGACGGAGCTGGAAGCCGCGCTGGACGCCGCCGGGCAGATGCTGCCCTGCGAGCCGCCGCATTACGGTCCGGGCGCCACGGTCGGCGGCATGATCGCCACCGGCCTGTCCGGCCCGCGCCGGCCGTGGAGCGGTTCGGTACGCGATTTCGTGCTCGGCACGCGCATCATCACCGGCCACGGCAAGCACCTGCGCTTCGGTGGCGAGGTCATGAAAAACGTCGCTGGCTACGACCTGTCACGCTTGATGGCCGGCAGCTTCGGCTGCCTCGGCGTGCTCACCGAAGTCTCGCTCAAGGTGTTGCCCAAGCCGCGCCTGTGCAGCAGCCTGCGCGTAGAAATGAACCTGGAACGCGCGCTGCTCAAGCTCGCCGAATGGGGCCAGCAGCCGATTCCCATCAGCGCGGCCAGTCATGACGGCCAGGCGCTGTACCTGCGCCTGGAAGGTGGCGAGGGCTCGGTCAAGGCGGCCCGTGAACGGATCGGCGGTGAAGATCTGGATGCCGGCTACTGGAACGATCTGCGCGAACAGCGCCTGGCGTTCTTTGCCGACGCGCGCCCGCTGTGGCGTCTGTCGCTGCCCACCAACACGCCGGTGCTGGCGCTGCCCGGCGAGCAGCTGGTGGACTGGGCCGGCGCCCAGCGCTGGCTGAAGAGCGATGCCGATGCCGAGATGATCCGCGGTATCGCCCGCGAAGTCGGTGGCCATGCCCAGTGCTACACCTTGGGCGTTACTGACAGCCCGTTCCAGCCGCTGCCGAAGCTGCTGCTGCGCTATCACCGCCAGCTCAAGGCGGCGCTTGATCCGCAGGGCATCTTCAATCCCGGCCACCTGTATTCCGAGGTCTGATGACGCTATGCAAACGAATCTGAGCGAAGCGGCCAAGCAGCTGCCGCGTGCCGAGGAAGCCGAAAGCATCCTGCGTTCCTGCGTGCATTGTGGCTTCTGCAATGCCACCTGCCCGACCTACCAACTGCTCGGCGACGAGCTGGACGGCCCGCGCGGTCGCATCTACCTGATGAAGGAGATGCTCGAGGGCGGTGCGGTGACCCAGAGCACCCAGCTGCACCTGGACCGCTGCCTGACCTGCCGCAACTGCGAAACCACCTGCCCGTCCGGTGTGCAGTACCACAACCTGCTGGACATCGGCCGCGATTTCATCGAGCGCCAGGTACCGCGCACCACCAGCGAACGCCTGTTGCGCGGTGGCCTGCGCACCGTGGTGCCACGCCCTGCCCTGTTCAAGGCACTGCTGACGACCGGCAATGCACTACGCCCGCTGCTGCCCGCCTCGCTGAAAGCACACTTGCCGCGCGAGATCCGCCCGGCCAAACCGCGCCCGCAGATCACCCACAGCCGCACCGTGCTGATGCTCGAAGGCTGCGTGCAGCCGAGCCTGTCGCCGAACACCAACGCTGCGACTGCGCGCGTGCTCGACCGTCTCGGCATCAGCGTCACGCCGGCCCGCGAAGCCGGCTGCTGCGGCGCGGTGGACTATCACCTCAACGCCCAGGAAGCCGGCCTTGAGCGTGCCCGGCGCAATATCGACGCCTGGTGGCCGGCCATCGAGGCAGGTGCTGAAGCCATCGTGCAGACCGCCAGTGGCTGTGGCGCCTTCATCAAGGAATACGGCCACCTGCTTAAGGACGATCCGACCTACGCCGCCAAGGCTGCCCGGGTCAGCGAACTGGCCAAGGATCTGGTCGAGGTGCTGCGCGGCGCCGAGCTGGAAAAGCTTGGGGTCAAATCAACCAAGCGCATGGCCTTCCATTGCCCGTGCACCCTGCAACACGCACAGAAACTCGGCGGCGCGGTCGAAGACGTGCTGAAGCGGCTGGGCTTCCAGCTCACCGCAGTGCCCGATGCGCACCTGTGCTGTGGCTCGGCGGGCAGTTATTCGCTGACCCAGCCGGAGATTTCCAAGCAGTTGCGCGACAACAAACTCAACGCCCTGGAGAGCGGCAAGCCGGAGGTGATCGTCACCGCCAATATCGGCTGCCAGACCCACCTGGACGGCGCCGGGCGCACGCCGGTCAAGCATTGGATCGAGATCGTCGAGGAGTCGATGCCATGACAGCCGAAACGAACGCTTGAGGCTGGAGGGCTAAACGACAAGCGCAGATGCGCGGATTTTTTGTAGGAGCCAGCGTGCTGGCGATCAGCGGGGCCAGAGCCATGGCGAATCCCAGCAAGCGGGCTCCTAGTGCAAGACAGCGACCGTCAACAGCAATCGAAAAAAGGAAAGACTATGAAAACCAAAGCCGTACTGGGCCAGACCGAAGTCACCGCCATCCTCGCCGCCGCCCGTGCCGAGGCGCAGGCCAATGGCTGGGCGGTGACCGTCGCGGTCGCCGATGACGGCGGCCACCTGCTGGGCCTTGAGCGTCTGGACGGCTGCGCGCCGATCGCCGCCTACATCGCCACTGAGAAGGCCCGCAGCGCAGCGCTGGGCCGTCGCGAAACCAAGGGCTACGAAGACATGGTCAACAACGGCCGCAGCGCCTTCCTGTCTGCGCCGGTGGTGTGCTCGCTGGAAGGCGGCGTGCCGGTGATTGTCGACGGTCAGGTCATCGGCTCGGTGGGCGTTTCCGGCGTCACTGCCGCGCAAGACGCCCAGGTCGCCAAGGCCGGCGCCGCCGCCCTCAACTGATTTCAGCCCAGACTAAAAAGGAGAACAAGACATGACTGAGCGTGCAACCCTGGGTCGCCTGCAGGTAGCGACCACGCTGCAGCGTTTCATCGAAGACGAAGTCCTGCCGGGTACCGGCCTCGACGCCGCCACCTTCTGGCAGGGCCTGGACGCCCTGGCCCATGACCTGGCGCCGAAGAACCGTGAACTGCTGGCCGTACGCGACCGCATTCAGGTCGAGCTGGACACCTGGCACAAGGCCAACCCCGGTCCGATCACCGACATGCCGGCCTACCGCGCCTTCCTCGAGTCCATCGGCTACCTGCTGCCGGTGCCCGAGCAGGTGAAGATCGAAACCGCCAACGTCGACATCGAGATCTCCAGCCAGGCCGGTCCGCAGCTGGTGGTGCCGATCATGAACGCGCGCTATGCGCTGAACGCCGCCAACGCCCGCTGGGGCTCGCTCTACGACGCCCTGTACGGCACCGATGCCATCAGCGAAGAAGGCGGTGCGCAGAAGGGTCCGGGCTACAACGAAGTCCGCGGCGCCAAGGTCATCGCCTTCGCCCGTAATTTCCTCGACCAGGCTGCGCCGCTGGCCGCCGGCAGCCATGCCGACGCGGTCAACTACCGCGTGCAGGATGGCCAGCTGAAGGTCACGCTGGAAAACGGCAACGTCACCGCACTGGCCCAGCCGGAGAAGTTCGTCGGCTTCCAGGGTGATGCGCTCGAGCCCAAGGCCGTGCTGCTGAAGAACAATGGCCTGCACGTCGAGATCCAGATCGATCCCAACAGCCCGATCGGCCAGACCGACGCCGCTGGCGTCAAGGACCTGCTGATCGAAGCCGCGATCTCCACCATTCTCGACTGCGAAGACTCGGTCGCCGCCGTCGATGCCGACGACAAGGTGGTGGCTTACCGCAACTGGCTGGGCATCGCCAAGGGCACCCTCAGCGAGGAAGTGGCCAAGGGCAACACCAGCTTCGTGCGCCGCCTGAACCCGGACCGCGAGTATAGCGCTCCAAACGGCGGCACCCTGAGCCTGCACGGCCGTTCGCTGCTGTTCGTGCGTAACGTCGGTCACCTGATGACCAACCCGGCGATCCTGCTCGAAGACGGCAGCGAAATCCCGGAAGGCATCATGGATGGCGTGTTCACCAGCCTGATCGCCAAGCACGACCTGGCGCGCAAGGGCAACTCGCGCACCGGCAGCGTCTACATCGTCAAACCGAAGATGCACGGCCCTGTCGAAGTCGCCTTCGCCGACGAACTGTTCAGCCGCGTTGAAGACCTGATCGACGTGCCGCGCCATACCCTGAAAATGGGCATCATGGACGAGGAGCGCCGCACCAGCGCCAACCTCATGGCCTGCATCGGCGCCGCCAAGCACCGCGTGGCCTTCATCAACACCGGCTTCCTCGACCGCACCGGCGACGAGATGCACACCTGCATGGAAGCCGGCCCGGTGATGCGCAAGGGCGACATCAAGAACACCCCGTGGATCAAGTCCTACGAGCGCAACAACGTGCTGGTCGGCCTGGCCTGCGGCCTCAAGGGCAAGGCACAGATCGGCAAGGGCATGTGGGCCATGCCGGACCTGATGGCGGCCATGCTCGAGCAGAAGATCGGTCATCCGCAATCCGGCGCCAACACCGCCTGGGTACCGTCGCCGACCGGCGCCACGCTGCACGCGCTGCACTACCACCAGGTCAATGTGCAGGCCGTACAGGCCGAGCTGGAGAAGGTCGACCTGGCCGCCGAGCGTGAGCAGCTGCTCAACGATCTGCTGACCATTCCGGTCGTCGCCGAGGCCAACTGGAGCGCGGAAGAGAAGCAGCAGGAGTTGGACAACAACTGCCAGGGCATCCTCGGCTACGTGGTGCGCTGGGTCGAGCAAGGCGTTGGCTGCTCCAAGGTGCCGGATATCCACAACGTCGGCCTGATGGAAGACCGCGCCACCCTGCGCATTTCTGCCCAGCACATCGCCAACTGGCTGCACCATGGCGTGGTGACGCGCGAGCAGGTTCAGGAAACCCTTGAGCGCATGGCGAAAGTGGTAGACCATCAGAATGATGGCGATCCGCTATATCGCCCCATGTCCACCGACTACACGCAGTCGATTGCCTTCCAGGCAGCTGCGGATCTGGTGTTCAAGGGGCGTGAGCAACCGGCGGGTTACACCGAGCCGTTGCTGCATGCCTGGCGTCGCCGCTTCAAGCAGGCCAACTGAGCAACACAGGAGTAGGCACGGCTGCGGAGCGCAGTGCGCTTCCGCAGCCGCGAGGATTACAAGCCCCAGACAGCCCATGCTGCCTGGGGCTTTCAAGCATCGGGCTGCAGGTCTTTGCATCTGCCGGCTTGCAGCCCAGGCTTCGTCCACACGACGGGGTCATGCCAAGCGCCGGGTAAATCCGGGCATTACTAAAGTGGTTCACAAGAAAAAAAAGGGACCCAAGCATGAGTCAAACACTACTGTCCATTCTGGCCTTCGTGCCGCTGGTGCTAGCGGGTGTGCTGCTGATCGGCTTTCGATGGCCCGCCAAGTATGCAATGCCGCTGGTTTTCGTCCTCACTGCGTTGATCGGCCTGCTGGCCTGGGACATGACGCTCAACCGGGTCATTGCCTCAACGTTGCAAGGCCTGATCCTCACCGCCGCGATTCTCTGGATCGTCTTCGGCGCGATCCTGCTACTCAACACGCTGAAGCACTCGGGGGGGATCAGCGCGATTCGGCGCGGCTTCTCCAATATCAGCCCTGACCGTCGCGTGCAGGCGCTGATCGTCGCGTGGCTGTTCGGCTGCTTTATCGAAGGCGCATCCGGCTTCGGTACGCCGGCCGCCGTGGTCGCTCCGCTGATGGTGGCGCTGGGCTTCCCCGCCATGGCCGCCGTCGTGCTCGGCATGCTGGTGCAATCCACGCCCGTGTCCTTCGGCGCTGTGGGTACGCCCATCCTGGTAGGCGTGGGTGCCGGCCTGGACAAGAGCGGTATCAGTGAACAACTGGTAGCGATGGGAAGCAGCTGGGACGTGTTCTTCCACCTGATCTTCTCGCGAGTGGCGATTATTCATGCCCTGTGCGGGATTCTCATGCCGCTGATCATGATCAGCATCATGACTCGCTTCTTCGGCAAGAACCGCTCCTGGACCGAAGGCCTGGCCATCGCGCCGTTCGCGATCTTCACCGGTTTTGCCTTTGTGATTCCTTACGCGGCTGCCGGTGTGTTCCTCGGCCCGGAATTCCCCTCGATGATCGGTGCCCTGGTCGGCCTGGCCATTGTGGTACCGGCCGCCAAGGCGGGCTTCCTTATCCCGAAGGAGACCTGGGATTTCGCGCCGGCCAGCGAGTGGCCAGCCGAGTGGATGGGCAAGATCGAAATGAAGCTGGACGAGATGACCGGCAAAAAATCGATCTCCGTACCCATGGCATGGGCGCCCTACGTGCTGCTGGCAGTGCTGCTGGTGCTGACGCGCAACATTCCTGAGCTGAAGAGCTGGCTGCTGTCGCTGAGCTTCGGCTGGAAGGACATCATGGGCGAAACGGGCGTATCCGGTACTCTGGAACTGCTCTACCTGCCGGGCGGCCTGCTGTGCATTGCTGCGCTGTCGACCTTCTTCATACATCGCATGCGTGTCAGTGAACTGGTTGCAGCCGTGAGCGAGTCCAGCAAAACGCTGCTGGGTGCGGGCTTCGTGTTGATCTTCACCATCCCGATGGTGCGCATCCTGATCAACTCCGGGGTCAATGCGTCGGACCTGATCTCCATGCCGGTGGCCATGGCGCGTCTGGTGGCCGACAGCGTAGGCAGCGTGTATCCGTTCTTTGCGCCGGCGGTTGGTGCCCTGGGCGCGTTCATTGCCGGTTCCAACACCGTGTCCAACCTGATGCTTTCACAGTTCCAGTTCAACACCGCAGAACTGCTGGGCATGTCCGGTGCGTTGATGGTGGCGCTGCAATCCGTCGGCGCGGCCGCCGGCAACATGATCGCTATCCACAACGTGGTGGCGGCCTCGGCGACCGTAGGTCTGCTGGGACGCGAAGGCATCACCCTGCGCAAGACCATGCTGCCGACCCTGTACTACCTCATCCTGGCCGGTGGTATCGGGTTGATTGCCGTGTACGTCATTGGCATTACCGACCCCTTGGTGATCGCCAGCAACTGAGCTGCATCGAACACACCTCGCTTCAACTAAAAAATGATTAAGCACAGCGCCGGTTTAGCCGGCGCTGTTGCATAACAAGAGGCTTCAGATGACTACTGACTTCAAACAGGCCGCCCTCGACTATCACGAATTCCCTACCCCCGGCAAAATCAGCATCGCACTGAGCAAACCCGCCGACACCGCCGCCCATCTCGCCCTCGCCTACAGCCCAGGCGTGGCCGAGCCGGTTCGCGCGATCGCCGCCAACCCGGAAAATGCCTACCGCTTCACCGGCAAAGGCAACCTGGTGGCAGTGATTAGCGACGGCAGCGCCATCCTCGGCCTTGGCAACCTGGGCCCGTTGGCCAGCAAGCCGGTCATGGAAGGCAAGGCTCTGCTGTTCAAGCGTTTTGCCAACATCGATTCGGTGGATATCCAGGTCAAGTCGGAAAGCCCACAAGCGTTCATCGACACGGTTGCGCGCATCGCCGACACCTTCGGCGGCATCAATCTGGAAGACATCAAGGCGCCCGAGTGCTTTGAGATCGAGAAGATCCTGATCGAGCAGTGCGATATTCCCGTGTTCCACGACGACCAGCACGGTACCGCCATCGTCACCGCCGCCGGCATGCTCAATGCGCTGGAAATCCAGGGCAAGCTGCTCTCTGACGCGCGCATCGTCTGCCTCGGCGCCGGCGCGGCGGCTATCGCCTGCATGAACCTGCTGCTCAGCCTGGGCGCCCGTCGCGAGAACCTGTACCTGGTCGACCGCCAAGGTGTGATCCGCTCCGACCGTGGCGATCTTGCCAGCCACAAGCAGGCCTTCGTCAATGACGGCGGTGCCCGCACCCTGCTGGACGCCATGCAAGGCGCCGACGTGTTCATCGGCCTTTCGGGTGGCAACCTGCTGTCGGCAGACGCACTGCTGGCCATGGCGCCCAAGCCGATCGTCTTTGCCTGCTCCAATCCTGATCCGGAAATCCAGCCGGAACTGGCCATGAGCCTGCGCGACGACCTGATCCTGGCCACCGGCCGTTCCGATTACCCGAACCAGGTGAACAACGTACTGGGCTTCCCCTTCATCTTCCGCGGCGCCCTGGATGTGCGTGCTGCGCGAATCAACGAAGAGATGAAGATCGCCGCCGTAGAGGCCCTGCGCCAACTGGCCAAGGAGCCGACGCCCGTCGAAGTGCTGGATGCGTTCAAGATCGACCGGCTGGAGTTTGGCCCTGACTACATCCTGCCCAAGCCACTGGACGCGCGACTACTGGGCGCCCTTGCTGGTGCCGTGGCCAAGGCTGCGGTGGATTCGGGTGTTGCCCGCCTGCCCTACCCTGCCCACTACCCGCTCTGATCGAACATCTTTTGTAGGCGCCAGCTTGCTGACGATTGGCGGAATGTATCGGGTGGATGTCGCTTTTCACATCCACCAGCTGCCGCTCGGTGGACAATGAAAAACGTTGTCCAACCTACCTACCAATCCACGGCTTAATCGCTCACCTTCAATTCAACCCACGTCGGCGCATGGTCACTGGCCCGGGGCTGATCGCGCACCCAGCGATCGACGCCGGCGTCCTGCAGCCTTGGCGCCAGGTCGGCGCTGAGCAACAGGTGGTCGATGCGCAGGCCCGAATCTTTTTCCCAGTGCTGGCGAAAGTAATCCCAGAACGTATAAATGCGTTCTTCTGGAAAGCGCGTGCGCAGCGCATCGGTCCAGCCCTGGGCCAGCAAGCGTTGGTAACACTCGCGGGTTTCCGGTTGCAGCAGGGCGTCCTTGCGCCAGGAACGCGGGTTGTAGATGTCTTCGTCGGTGGGCACCACGTTGTAATCACCGGCCAGCACCACCGGGTGGCCGCTGGCATACAGCGAGGCGGCATGCTGGATCAGCCGCTCGAACCAGGCGAGCTTGTAGTCGAACTTGGGCCCCGGCTGCGGGTTGCCATTGGGCAGGTAAAGGCTGGCGACAATGATCCCTTTTACTGCGGCTTCGAGGTAGCGACTGTGGGTATCGTCGGGATCACCCGGCAAGCCGCGACGAATCTCCAACGGTTCCGCATCGCGGGCCAGGATGGCTACGCCGTTCCATGACGCCTGGCCGTGCCAGATGGCGCCATAGCCGGCTGCCTGGATATCCAGAACGGGAAAAGCCACATCCGCAGCCTTGAGTTCCTGCAGGCACACCACGTCCGGCTGTTCACGCTCCAGCCATTGCAGCAGGGCCGGCAAGCGTGAACGAATGCCATTGATATTGAAGGTAGCGATTTTCAGGGTCTGCACGCGGGGCCTCGCGGAAGCAGCAGGTGGACTTAACAATAGAAGCCTCGGGGCACCATCGGTTCTACCCCCGCGATGAAAGCGCGGAGGTAGGAAAGGTTTTCCTCGCCTCTGGCCTGAGTAGCGTGGGACGAGGCGCTGCTCAGAAGCCATGAGCGAATACGTTGCTTGTACGCCGATTCCCATCAGCCTCGCTCGATGGGTTTCGCTGTACGAAACGCCATCTACGGAGGCTACGCACTCGGCACTCCCCGCTCGGTGGTGCTAAGCCGCACAAACCCACCTGATTGAAGAGGGAACCGCCGCAAGGTTCAGCAGTCAGATCTCCGCGCCCGCGATACGGGCATTTTTTCCACCCGACGAGTGCGCCCTTAGCGTCGTGAAACTGTAACGAAGCTGCTGTAAAAAATGGCTGTTAACCCTTCACCGCCCTGTATTGACGACCGACATGACCACGCTTATCGAATTGGCCCAACACATCGAAAACCTGTATCCCTTGAAGGATAAGCAGGCCGGCACGCGCTACCGCATCGTCAATCAGTTAGCCGGCCTGACGGAACTGGAAGAGCTGGGTGGAAAACCCCGTTACGTGCCTTCCCAAGCCTTGCAGGACGGCACGCTGTGGGACGCATCTTCCGAGCACCAAGCAGCCGCCCGCTGATACAGGCGGCTAACGGTTTAATAACTCAAGTTCAATGACAGACTCGCGCCATGCTGGCGCTCTTCTGCATCGCGCAAGTGGTACGCCGCACGAACCGCCACGGTATGCCCCAACGACAGCCCTAGCCCCAGGGTCGCTAGCGTCTGATCCTGATAGGGCGTGAGGGTCTGCAGGTCATAGTCAAAACCCGGCATTGAATTGAGCCCCATGCGCAGCGTTTGCGGCTCATCTTCGTACTCACGCTCGCGCGCCACTTCACCGAATAGCTGAATGCTGCGACTCAGCTGCAGGTTGGCTTCCAGACCCACGCCCAGCCGCTTGCTGTCACGGGTCTGCTCGGCGTAATGCAGCGCCGTGGAGTTTTCCCCGTCCTCGCGATACGCGTCGATTTCCACCCGCACATAGTCGGCGCTCACAAAGGGACTGATTTGCCAACTGCCCCGACGCCCCAGCGCGTAGCCCAATCGCAGCGTGGCGGCCGCAAGCTGGCCATCGGTATCGCCTCGTTCGATGCGCTCGGCGATACCCAGGTCGAAGCGCCGTTGCAAATCGTGGTAATCCAAGTGACCCGCCGTCAAGCCAGCATCGGCCCACAGGCGCTTTTGCCGGTACTGCGCAAAGGTGCTGAGCAAGTATCCCCGCAGGTCATAGTCGGACTGGCTGTGGTGCATCTCCAGGCTTTGTTCCTGCAAACCCAGGGCAAAGCCCAGGCGCCAGCGCTCGCTCAGCCGATAGGTCGCGCCCAGGTTCACGCCCAGGGTGTCACTTTCGCCGGGCGCCACGGCCAGATGCTCCTCGAAATCCCGCCGCTGGCCGGTGGCTGCCGTAAAGCTGCGCCAGTTGCCCCGCGTCTGCCAATCGCCACGGTCGGCCTGCCATTCACTGCGCAGGTGCTGTTGGTGCGTGTTCAACCCGGACAGGGCCATTTCCGGCAGCAGGCCTATTTCCCACGGGGCCGCCAGGAGTGAATACACATAGTCGGCGCTGATCTGTTGCACCGCCGCAGTGGGGTGTACGCCATCATAAAAAATCAACTTGTCCGGATCGGCCGAAACATTGCCCTGGCCCCAGGTCGGATCGGGCTGGCATTGATCACCGTTGAAGCACACATCCATTTGCGCAACATTGGGATCGAAGCCAAAGCGCGCCGGGTCGGCGATCATTTCACTGAACAGTGCGCGGTTATTGAGCCGAATGACGTTACCGCCCAGCGCCAACAATTGGCGGTCCAGTTCGGCATTGAAAAGCGCAGAGGCTGCCGACGCCGAGTCCCGCACGTCCCGATACAGGCTCCCGGGCGTCAAGCCCACATCCGGCAGGTCAGAAACGATGATGTAACGCGCCCCAGCCTGCTGCAGCGCAGCTACGCCCGCGACCAGATTGGATGCTGAAGCAGCAGCACTGGTCTGATCGGTGATGGTCCCCTGAAGAATATCGTTACCGCCACCATTGACGTAAAACAGCGTTGAAGCACTCACTTGCGGTACATCAATCAGGTAGCCATCGCGGCTCTGCAGCGTAATACCTGCACGTTCGACCACCGAGCCATCTTCTTCGATGATCGACGCAAGGACTTCATCGGTGCGATAGCCCCCCACCGCATAGTTGGTACCGTCCGGGTTACCGGTAAGCTCCTCGGGAAGCACCGGCGTCGAGGGCAAGGCCTGCAAGCCCAGTCGCCCGGCCAGCCGCTGAGAGGCAACCGCGGCATACGGCTCGTCACGACCGTCGATATAGTCAGGCCCAATGCGGTTGGTGAACCGTATCCCACCGGTGGGCAGCCCGTCCTGGGTCGCACCGCCCAGATCAGGAAACTGCCCACTGTCACTGAGCGAATCGCCAAAAATCACCAGCTGCGAATAAGGCGAGGCGGAAGAAAGTGCGGGAAGACCGGCAAACAACAGCGCGATGCCCAAGGTGTGGCGTTGAAAAGCCATAGAGGACTCCTGTCATTGTTGGTGTTGTAAAAGCACCCTCAACGACTCTAGACCTCGACAAGTCATGCAACGTGCCGTTTACGGGCGACAAGACCACCGGTGCGCTTAAGCCAGACTCGCATAGCCGTCATAACACTGACGGGCTGAAGCTCACCACCAAACCCCAGCCACAAAAAAAAGCCCCGCGCGGATCACTCCGGGCGGGGCTTTTCAGTTCAGCTCAGCCGATCAGACCTTGCTGCGCTCGAAGCGCTTGCGGTCGTTTTCGTTGAGGTACTTCTTGCGCAGGCGAATCGACTTCGGCGTCACTTCCACCAGCTCGTCGTCGTCGATGAATTCCAGCGCCTGTTCCAGGGTGAACTTGATCGGCGGCACCAGGGCGATGACTTCGTCCTTGCCCGAGGCGCGCATGTTGTCGAGTTTCTTGCCCTTGGTGGGGTTGATGGTCAGGTCGTTGTCACGGCTATTGATACCGCACAGCTGGCCTTCGTAGATGTCCTGGCCCGGCTCGAGGAACAGCTTGCCGCGG
>CAYPFO010000047.1:0-28055 GCA_964410065.1 uncultured Pseudomonas sp. | reverse complement strand
TACAGTGATGGCGGCACCAACCCTGCTCGGATTGTCAGTAATAACAATATCGTCTGGACCACTACTACCGATGGCGTCACCTCCATCAACACTTATGGCTGGTACCTTGACCTTAAGGCTGGTAATAAGCTTGAGGGTGAGATGCTGGTTGAAAAAATGACAACCCTCGGCCAGACAGTCTTTTTCCAGACCTTGGTACCCAACGACGACCCCTGCTCGGATGGCACCAGCAATTGGACCTATGCGATCAATCCCTATACCGGCGGCAAAACGCTCTTCCACGCCTTTGATCTCAAGCATATCGTCGACAACGTGGGGAATATTGTCACTGCCATCAAACAGGACGGCGAAGGGGGCATCACCCTCACCCAGACCCCGGATAACCGCTATGAAGCCTGCACCGGACTGCATTGCGAAACCATTTTTCCCGATCCTTCCAGCCTGGGACGCCAAACCTGGCGTGTAGTAGGAAACTGAGATGAAAAATAAGAACAACGGCTTTACCCTAATCGAAGTCATGATCGTGGTCGCGATCATCGGCATCCTTGCGGCCATTGCCTACCCCAGCTACGACGAGCACATAAAGCGCGGCAACCGCACCGAGGGGCAGGCCTTGCTTAGCGAGGCCGCTGCACGCCAAGAGCGATTTTTCGCCCAAAACAACCGCTACATCACCACTGCAGCGGATATTGGAAAGCTGCAATTGCCGAGAACGAGCGGTACGACCGTCACTTCGAGCACAGGCAAATACACACTCAATGTCGGGGCAGTCAACGGCGACGGCGGTTATACGCTGACCGCCACTCAGCAGTTCTCAGATACCGCCTGCGGCAACCTGACCCTGACAGCCTTGGGCACCAAAGGCCGCTCGGGGAGCGGCAAAACCATTCAGGATTGTTGGCGTTGAACCACCCTTAAAAAAAGAAGCCCGGGTTAAACTCGGGCTTCTTTTTTTCATAACCACAAAACGCTAATTACAAATTCTTCACCCGCAACTCCTTAGGCATCGAAAACGTAATGTTCTCCGGCCGTCCGATCAGCTCTTCTGCGCCGGTGGCGCCCCAGGCATGCAGTTGCTCGATCACCCCGCGCACCAAGACCTCCGGGGCGGAGGCGCCAGCAGTGATGCCGACTTTGGCGACGCTGTCGAACCATTCACGCTGCAGATCTTCGGCGCCGTCGATCAGGTAAGCCGGGGTACCGATGCGCTCGGCCAGTTCGCGCAGGCGGTTGGAGTTGGAGCTGTTCGGGCTGCCGACCACCAGCACCAGATCGCTTTCCACGGCCAGTTGCTTGACGGCGTCCTGGCGGTTCTGGGTGGCGTAACAGATATCGTCCTTGCGCGGCCCGCCGACGTTGGGAAAGCGTTGGCGCAGGGCGTCGATAACCTTGCTGGTGTCGTCCATCGACAGCGTGGTCTGGGTCACGAAAGCCAAAGAGTCAGGATTACGCACCTGCAAATTGGCCACGTCGTCCTCGTTTTCCACCAGGTAAATGCTGCCGCCCTTGCTGTCGTCGTACTGGCCCATGGTGCCTTCGACTTCCGGGTGACCGGCATGGCCGATCAGCACGCACTCACGGCCTTCACGGCTGTAGCGCACCACTTCCATGTGCACCTTGGTGACCAGCGGGCAGGTGGCGTCAAACACCTTCAGACCGCGCCGCTCGGCTTCCTGGCAGACCGCCTTGGACACGCCGTGGGCGCTGAAGATGACAATGAAATCATCCGGCACCTGATCCAGCTCTTCGACAAACACCGCACCGCGGGCGCGCAAGTCCTCGACCACGAACTTGTTGTGCACGACTTCATGGCGCACATAAATGGGCGGACCGAATACTTCCAGGGCGCGGTTGACGATCTCGATGGCGCGATCGACGCCGGCGCAGAAGCCTCGGGGGTTGGCGAGTTTGATTTGCATGGGCTCTCTCGGCACGCGGTTTAACCAGAAGTGAAGTCTACTGTGGAACTATTCGTCCTGCGGTTGCGACCTATATCAGGCCGCCTTCACGTCAAGTATTTCCACGTCGAAGGTCAGCGTCTTGCCGGCCAGCGGGTGGTTGAAATCAATGGTCACCTGTTGATCATCGAAGGAGCTGACCACGCCGGGCAGTTCGGCTTTGGCAGCATCCTGGAAGATCACCATCAGGCCTTCGGCGAGCTCCATGCCTTCGAACTGGCTGCGCGGCATCACCTGCAGGTTCTGCGGGTTGGACGGGCCGAAGCCGTGTTCCGGCTCAATGCGCAAACTGCGCTTGTCACCGGCCTTGAGGCCTTGCAGGGCCAACTCGAAACCAGGCAACAGGTTACCGTCGCCGAATTTGAAGGTAGCGGGCTGCTTGTCGAAGGTGCTGTCCACTACGTCGCCGCTTTCCAGCTTGATGGCGAAGTGCAGGGTGACTTCCTTGTCCGGGCCGATACGTACGTCAGTCATGGGAGTCTCCGGACTGCTTGGAATTGAACATGTCCAGCGCCAGCATGATGGCGCCAACGGTAATGGCACTGTCGGCCAGGTTGAAGGCTGGGAAATACCAGCGGTTCTGCCAGTGAACGAGGATGAAGTCGATCACATGGCCGAACAGGATACGGTCCAGCAAGTTGCCCAGCGCACCGCCCAGCACCAGGGCCAGCGCGACCGCCAGCCAGGTTTCGTTGGGCTTTAGGCGCTTGAGCCAGATTACCAGCACGATGCTGACCGCAATGGCGATCAGCGCGAACAGCCAGCGCTGCCAGCCGGACTCACCGGCCAGGAAGCTGAAGGCGGCACCGGTGTTGTACGCCAGGGTCCAGCTGAAGTAATCGGGAATGATCACGATCTGCTGGTACAGGCTCAGGCTGCCCTCGAAGTAGTACTTGGTTGCCTGATCGAGGACGAACACCAGTGCACTGAGCCACAACCAGGTCAGCTTGCCGAAGCGCGCGGTCATCGGTTGCCCCCTTGGAGCACGCCTAGAGGCGGCAGGCCGAAGCCGAGGGGCTGGATCGACAGCTTATGCATAGTGTCGGGTCTCTCCGGCGCCTTCGATGTTTTCCACACAGCGGTCGCACAGCTCCGGATGCGCGGCATGATGGCCGATGTCCTCGCGGTGGTGCCAGCAGCGTGCGCACTTGGCGTGGGCGGACTTGACGATCTTCAATTTCAGGCCCGGCACGTCGGTGGCCACCGCATCGGCCGGGGCGTCCGCCAGCGGCGCCAGCGAAGCCGTAGAGGTGATCAGGGCGAAGCGCAGTTCATTGCCCAGTTTGCTCAGCGCCGCTTGCAGGGCCTCCTCACCATACAGGATCACTTCGGCCTGCAGACTGCCGCCGATGGCCTTGGCCGCGCGCATGCCTTCCAGTTCCTTGTTGACCGCGCCTTTGACCGCCTGGATCTGCTCCCAGTAGGCACGGTCCAGGGCAAAGCCTTCCGGCAGCAACGGCAGTTGGTCGTACCAGGTGTTGAGCATCACCGACTCGTTGCGCTCGCCCGGCAGGTACTGCCAGATCTCGTCGGCGGTGAAGGCCAGGATCGGCGCGATCCAGCGCACCAGCGCCTCGGCGATGTGGAACAGCGCGGTCTGGCAGGAACGGCGGGCGACGCTGTTGGCCTGGGTGGTGTACTGGCGGTCCTTGATGATGTCCAGGTAGAAGCCGCCCAGCTCCTGCACGCAGAAGTTGTGCACCTTGTGGTAGACGTTCCAGAAGCGGTACTCGTCGTAGGCTTCAATGATTTCGGTTTGCAGGCGCGCCGCGGCGTCCAGTGCCCAGCGATCGAGGTCGAGCATCTGCTCAACCGGCAGCAGGTCCTTGGCCGGGTCGAAGCCGTTCAGGTTGGAAAGCAGGAAGCGCGTGGTGTTACGGATGCGTCGGTAGGCATCGGCGGTGCGCTGCAGGATGACCTTGGAGACGGCCATCTCGCCGGAATAGTCGGTCGACGATACCCACAGGCGCAGGATGTCGGCGCCCAGGCTGTCGTTGACCTCCTGCGGGGCCACCACGTTGCCCATTGACTTGGACATCTTGCGGCCGTTTTCGTCGACCACGAAGCCGTGGGTCAGCAGACCACGGTACGGCGCGTGGCCATCAATAGCGCAGGCGGTCAGCAAGGACGAGTGGAACCAGCCACGGTGCTGGTCGGAACCTTCCAGGTACAGGTCGGCGCGTGGGCCTTCTTCGTGGCCCATGGGGTGCGAACCGCGCATCACATGCCAGTGCGTGGTACCGGAGTCGAACCACACGTCGAGGGTGTCGTTGATCTTCTCGTACTGCGCGGCTTCGTCACCGAGCAGCTCGGCGGCGTCCAGTTTGAACCAGGCTTCGATACCTTGCTGCTCGACGCGCTGGGCGACTTGTTCCATCAACTCGACGGTGCGCGGATGCAACTCGCCGCTTTCCTTGTGCAGGAAGAATGGAATCGGTACGCCCCAGTTGCGCTGGCGCGAGATGCACCAATCCGGGCGGCCGGCGATCATGCCATGCAAGCGGGCCTGGCCCCAGGCCGGGACGAACTGGGTGTTTTCGATGGCGTCCAGGGCGCGGGCGCGCAGGGAGCTACCGTCAGCCACAACCTTGTCCATACCGACGAACCACTGCGCGGTAGCGCGATAGATCAGCGGCGTCTTGTGGCGCCAGCAGTGCATGTAGCTGTGGCTGATGCTCTCATGTTTGAGCAGCGCACCGACTTCACGCAGCTTCTCGACGATGGCCGGGTTGGCCTTCCAGATGAACTGGCCGCCGAAGAACGGCAGGTCCGCAACGTAGACGCCGTTGCTCTGCACCGGACTGAGAATGTCGTCGTTCTCCATGCCGTAGTGCTTGCAGGTGCGGAAGTCGTCCTCACCATAGGCTGGGGACGAGTGAACGATGCCGGTACCGGCGCCGGTCTCCACGTACTCGGCCAGGTAGACCGGCGAGAAACGCTCGTAGAACGGGTGACGGAAGCGGATGTTTTCCAGCGCGCGGCCTTCGCAACGGGCAATGATTTCGCCCTGCAGGCCATAGCGTTGCAGGCTCGACTCGACCAGCTCTTCAGCCAGTACCAGCAGCTTCTCGCCGGTGTCGACCAGTGCATAGATGAAGTCAGGATGTACGTTGAGCGCCTGGTTGGCCGGAATGGTCCAGGGCGTGGTGGTCCAGATGACGATGCTGGCCGGTTTGGCCAGGTGGGCCTGACCAAAGGCAGCAGCCAGTTGGTCGGCATCTTCAACGGCAAAGGCAACGTCGATGGCGTCGGACTTCTTGTCCTGGTATTCGACTTCCGCCTCGGCCAGCGCCGAGCCGCAATCGAAGCACCAGTTCACCGGCTTGAGGCCCTTGAACACGAAACCGCCTTCGACCATTTTCGCCAGCGCGCGGATTTCGCCGGCCTCGTTGGAAAATTCCATGGTCTTGTACGGGTTGCCCCAGTCACCCAGCACGCCGAGGCGTACGAAGTCGGCCTTCTGCCCTTCGATCTGCTGGGCGGCGTAATCGCGGCACCGCTCGCGGGTCTGGTCGGCCGGCTGGTTCTTGCCGAAGGTGGTCTCGACCTTGTGCTCGATCGGCAGGCCGTGGCAGTCCCAGCCCGGCACGTACGGCGCGTCGAAGCCGGCCAGGGTGCGCGAGCGCACGATCATGTCCTTGATGACCTTGTTCACCGCATGGCCGATGTGAATGCTGCCGTTGGCATACGGCGGGCCGTCATGAAGAATGAACTGAGGACGCCCTTTACCCTGCTCGCGCAACTTCTGGTAAAGGTCCATGCTCTGCCAGCGTGCCAGGGTTTCCGGCTCGCGCTGCGGCAGGCCGGCCTTCATCGGAAACGCCGTTTCCGGCAGGTTCAGGGTCGCTTTGTAGTCGGTCATCGTCATTCAGGCTCGTTAGGGATGCGGTTGACCCAGCCAATAGGCACGGGCGGCGGCGATATCGGCGTCGATCGCCGTTTTCAAATCTTCCAGCGAGGAAAAACGCAGCTCCTCGCGCAACTTATGGTGAAAGGCCACGCTGATGCGCTGGCCATACAGATCGCCAGCGTAATCGAGCAGATGGACTTCCAGATGGGCGCGGCCATCGCCCTGCACAGTGGGGCGCATGCCGATGTTGGCCACCCCTGGCACGCGCTGCTCCTGGATCAGCGCACTGACCAGGTACACGCCCTGCAGCGGTATGCGGCTGCGCTTGAGCTGCACATTGGCGGTCGGCGCGCCCAGCTGGCGACCGAGCTTCTGGCCATGCATCACGCGCCCGGCAATGCTGTATGGCCGGCCCAGCAGCCGTTCGGCCAAGGCGAAATCGCCGCTGGCCAGCGCTTCGCGCACGCGGGTACTGCTGATGCGTTCGCCATCCAGCTCGATGGTCTCGGCGGACTCAACGCTGAAACCATCGCGCTGGCCCGCCCGCTGCAAGAAGGCAAAGTCGCCGGCGCGGTCGCAGCCGAAGCGAAAATCGTCGCCCACTTCCAGGTGCTTGACGCCAAGCCCGTCGACCAGCACCTGCTGGACGAAATCGCTGGCACTCAGCTCACGCAGGCGCCGGTTGAACGCCAGGCACAGCACCCGGTCCACACCTTCAGCAGTCAGCAGTTCAAGCTTGTCACGCAAGCGCGCCAGGCGTGCCGGCGCCTTGTCAGGGGTGAAGAACTCGCGCGGCTGCGGTTCGAAGATCACCACGCAGCTGGGCAGGCACAGCTCAGCCGCGCGCTCGCGCAGCCGTTTCAGGATTGCCTGATGGCCACGGTGCACACCGTCGAAATTGCCAATAGTGGCGACACAGCCCCGATGCTGGGGCCGCAGATTGTGTAGGCCTCGAACCAGCTGCATAGCGGACGTCTTGATTGAAAAGTGGCCGATTATACGCACAGCGGCGGATGCCGGGTAGGCCACGGGATTGCGGCAAGGCGCACGCGTCAAACGACACCTGACAGCAAGGCGGCCTGCCTGCCTCTGTAACTACAGCCTGCGCGGTTAAATCGCCCGGCGTGCGAAGTCCCGCACGCGAAAGCCCAGCACGGCCAATATACCGAAATAGGCAATCACCCCAGCGCCCACCAATACACCCAAGCGGGCGAAGCGCAACAGCATGCCACCCTGATCCCAGGCCGGCATGACCTGCATCACGCCGAGCAGCACAGCAACCATGGCCAGCACCGCCACCACCAGTTTGGCCAGGAAGCGCCCCCAGCCGGGCTGCGGCTGGAACAGATCGTGGACACGCAGCCGCCAGTACAGCAAGCCGGCATTCAGGCAGGCCGCCAGGCCAATGGCCAGGGCCAGGCCGGCGTGGGCCAGCGGGATGACGAACACGAACAGCACGTTCATCACCTGGGTCATGGCCAAGGTAAACATGGCGATGCGCACCGGCGTTCTGATGTTCTGCCGGGCATAGAAACCGGGGGCCAGCACCTTGATCAGGATCAGCCCCAGCAAGCCGACCGAATACGCCATCAAGGCCCGCTGGGTCATCTGCGCATCGTGGGCGCTGAACTGGCCGTACTGGAACAACGACACAGTGAGCGGCTCGGCCAGCAACGCCAGCGCCAGCGCGCAGGGCAGCACCAGCAGGAAGCACAGCCGCAATCCCCAATCCAGCAGGCGCGAATATTCTTCGGGATTCTGGCTGGCAACGCTTTTCGACAGCGAAGGCAGCAAAATCGTCCCCAGCGCCACACCCAGCACCCCTGACGGCAGCTCCATCAGGCGGTCGGCGTAATACATCCAGGACACCGAGCCGGCCACCAGAAAAGAGGCGAAAACGGTGTTGATGATCAGCGATATCTGCGCCACGGAGACGCCGAGAATCGCCGGCCCCATCAGTTTCATTACCCGCCACACACCGCTGTCACGCAGGTTCAGCCGCGGCAGTACGAGCATGCCGATCTTCTTCAGGTGCGGCAGTTGATAGAGCAACTGCGCCAGACCACCCGCCAACACCGCCCACCCCAGCACCATGATCGGCGGATCGAAATACGGGGTCAGAAACAGGGCGAAACCGATCATGCACAGGTTGAGCAGCGCCGGCACGAAGGCCGGCACGGCAAAACGGTTCCAGGTATTGAGGATCGCCCCGGCCAGCGACGACAGGGAAATCAGCAGGATGTAGGGAAAGGTGATCCGTAACAGGTCGGTGGTCAGCTCAAAGCGCTCAGCCTCGTCGGCAAACCCCGGCGCGGTGACCCAGACGATCCAAGGCGCCGCCAGCACACCCAGCAAGCTGACCACCGCCAACACCAGAGTGAGCATCCCCGAGACGTAGGCTACGAAGGTGCGCGCCGCCTCCTCGCCCTGCTGCTGCTTGTACTCGGCGAGAATCGGCACGAAGGCTTGGGAAAAGGCCCCCTCGGCGAATATACGGCGCAGCAGGTTGGGCAGCTTGAAGGCCACGAAAAAGGCATCGGAGGCCACCCCGGCACCAAAGATGCGCGCAATGATGGTGTCGCGCACAAAACCCAGCACGCGGGAGATCATGGTGATCGAACTGACCGCTGCCAGGGATTTGAGTAGATTCATGAAAAATTGCGATCCGGACTGCACAAGCGGCCAGCGGCCTGTTATCGTGCCGGCCTTGGCCCATAGGTTGGAAAGCCGCCGAGTTTAGCGGCAAACCCGGGCCTTGGGATAACTTCCCTGCATCGCTTTTGACACCCGTCCTCCCATCGGCCGCTGCCGTGGGTGTGCTTGACAAGCAGCCAACCCGACGGCATCATTCGCGGCCTTATTTATTTGCATCCCCCAGTTTTCGAGGAGTTCGACGGTGGCCAACAGCCCTTCCGCCAAGAAACGCGCCCGCCAGGCTGAGAAGCGTCGCAGCCACAATGCCAGCCTGCGTTCCATGGTTCGTACCTACATCAAGAACGTGGTCAAGGCTATCGACGCCAAGGACCTGGACAAGGCCAAGACCGCTTATGTGGCTGCCGTGCCGGTGATCGACCGTATGGCCGACAAGGGCATCATCCACAAGAACAAGGCCGCTCGTCACAAGAGCCGCCTGAACGGTCACATCAAGGCACTGGCTCAACCCGCCGCCTAAGTGATGCGTTCCACAAAAAACCGGCCATTGGCCGGTTTTTTGTTGCCTGCGAAAAGTGGCGCCGCGGCAAATCAGATAGGCACCTGGCGCCAGGCACGGAATGCAATTCGTAGGGCGGCCTCGCCCGCTGCGAGATGGCGGGATGGAAATGCGCCGCCATCCGGGCAGCCCGCCGCATAGAGATACTCCGCTGGCGGGGTGCTCGCCGAACTCCAGCATCCAGCCCACCCGCCTGTCGCGAGCGACGCCGCCCTACGCAGCGGACATCGGCAACCGCTTTACCAGGCCCTGATCGGAATTGCCGTCACCGCGTTCTGCGGGCTGCCCTCGATGATCCGGTCGCTGTAGACCAGGTACACCAGTGTGTTGCGCTTCTTGTCGAGGAACCGCACCACCTGCATGGTCTTGAACACTAGGGACGTGCGTTCCTTGAACACTTCTTCGCCATCCTTGAGTTCACCCTTGAAGCGGATCTCGCCCACCTGCCGGCAAGCGATGGAGGCCTCGGCGCGATCTTCCGCCAGCCCCAACCCACCGCTGACGCCACCGGTCTTGGCCCGCGACAGGTAGCAGGTCACGCCCTCCACCTTGGGGTCGTCGAACGCCTCGACCACAATCCGGTCATTAGGGCCGAACCACTTGAACACCGTGGAGACTTCACCAATCTCTTCGGCCAGCGCCAAAGGCGCGACCAGCATGAGCAGAAACAATGCACGCATGCGCATGGGCAGATCCCTCAGAGCACAATCATGTTGTCACGGTGGACCAATTCCGGACCGTCGACATAGCCCAGCAGTTTCTCAATATCGACGGTAGGATGACCGCAAATCTTCTGCGTCTCGACCGCACTGTAGTTGGCCAGCCCGCGCGCAACCTCTTCACCGTCGGGAGACACACACACCACCATCTCGCCGCGACGGAAACTGCCAGCCACCGCTTTCACACCGACCGGCAACAGACTCCTGCGACCTTCGCGCAGGGCCTTCACCGCCCCGGCATCCAGCACCAGCGTGCCGCGCATCTGCAGATGCCCAGCCAGCCATTGCTTGCGAGCGGCGCGACGACTTTGCTCAGGCGACAGCAACGTGCCCAGGCGCTCGCCCGCCTTCAGCCGATCCAGCACGCGCTCGATGCGTCCGCCAATGATCACCGTATAGGCACCAGAACGAGCCGCCAGACGCGCCGCACGCAGTTTGGTCTGCATACCACCGCGCCCCAGTGCGCCCGCACTGCCGCCGGCCACGGCGTCCAGCGCCGAATCGTCGGCACGGGCTTCGTAGATCAACTTCGCATCAGGGTTGTTACGCGGATCGGCATCGAACATGCCGTCGCGATCGGTGAGGATCACCAGCAGATCAGCCTCCACCAGGTTGGCCACCAGCGCTGCCAGGGTGTCGTTGTCACCGAAACGGATCTCGTCGGTGACTACAGTGTCGTTTTCATTGATCACCGGCACCACACCCAGATCCACCAGAGTGCGCAAGGTGCTGCGGGCATTCAGGTAACGCTTGCGGTCCGAAAGGTCGTCATGAGTGACCAGCACCTGCGCCGTTTGCAGACCATGCTCGGCAAAGCTGCTTTCCCAGGCCCGCACCAGACGCATCTGCCCAATGGCGGCGGCAGCCTGCAGCTCATGCATGGCCTTGGGACGCTCCTGCCAGCCCAGGCGATCCATACCCGCCGCCACGGCGCCGGAGGACACCAACACCAGTTCCACACCCGCCTCGCGCAGCGCGACCATCTGCGCCACCCAGACATCCATGGCGGCACGGTCCAACCCCTTGCCATCGGCGGTCAGTAAGGCGCTACCAATTTTCACCACCCAGCGCCGCGCGCCCGTCACCTTGTTCCGCATAGTCATCCAGCCCTGAGCCGAGAAGCGCCCCGCAGGCGCACGTCTTGTTGTAATTCGCTGCATCACTCAGCACGACGCCGCTGAAAAGCGGCGCCGTGGCAAAGGTCATTCCCTGACGTAAATGATTTCCGGACCGTCTTCATCGTCCTCGTAATCATCGAAATCGTCATCACCGACATCATCGACACTGCGTAGACCGGCGCGACGCAAGGCACGCTGGTCATCCAGCTCCTGCAAGCGGGCCCGCGCCTCGTCTTCGATGCGCTGATCCAATTCCGCGAGCGCCTCGCCATAGGCTGGCTCCTCGGCAATGCGCAGGGCACGCTCATCCAGGTAACGCATGATGTCCTGGCTGAGCTCCTCGGTGCCTTCACGCTCCATCGCGGAGATGACATAGACCGGCCCCTTCCAGTCCAGGCGCTCGATTATGCGGCGCTTGCACTCCTCGCGATCCTCTTCAAGCATCTGGTCGGCCTTGTTCAGCACCAGCCAACGGTCGCGCTCCAGCAAGCTCGGGCTGAATTTTCCCAACTCATTGAGAATGACTTCCGCCGCATCGGCCGGATCGCTTTCATCCAGCGGCGCCATATCCACCAAATGCAACAGCAAGCGGGTACGCGCCAGGTGCTTGAGGAAGCGGATACCCAGGCCAGCACCTTCGGCCGCGCCCTCGATCAGCCCAGGAATGTCGGCCACCACGAAGCTCTTGTAGCGAGCGATGCTGACCACACCCAGGTTCGGGATCAAGGTCGTAAAGGGATAATCGGCCACTTTCGGCTTGGCCGCGGATACCGAGCGAATGAACGTGCTCTTGCCCGCATTAGGCAAGCCCAGCAGACCGACGTCGGCCAGCACCTTCAATTCCAGCTTGAGGTCGCGTGCTTCGCCCGGCTTGCCCGGCGTAGTCTGTCGTGGCGCACGGTTGGTACTGGACTTGAAGCGTGTGTTGCCCAGCCCGTGCCAGCCACCCTGGGCGACCAGCAGGCGCTGCCCGGCCTTGACCAGATCGCCGATGATCTCCTGGGTTCCGGCATCGATCACCGTGGTGCCAATCGGCACTGGCAGGATCAGGTCTTCGCCCTTGGCGCCAGTGCAGTCGGTGCTGCCTCCCTTGGCGCCATTCTGGGCATTGAAACGACGGGTGTAGCGGTAGTCCACCAGGGTGTTGAAGTTATCCACCGCCTCGATGTAAACGGAGCCGCCGTCACCACCGTCACCGCCGTTGGGACCGCCCTTCTCGATGAACTTTTCGCGACGAAAGCTCATCATGCCATTACCGCCGTCACCGGCTTTTACAGAAATCGATACTTCATCGACGAATTTCATGAACGCCTCCCGCCCTGGGGCGGGCAGTTGAAACAAGAGAATCAGCCTGGGCTGCAATAATGTGCCTAGGATACAGAAACAAAAAAGCCCCGTCGCATGGACAGGGCTTTTTCAGCAGTGTCGCGCTTAGGCGGCGACAACGCTCACGTAGCGACGACCGAAGGCACCCTTGACTTCGAACTTGACCACGCCGTCCACTTTCGCGAACAGGGTGTGGTCCTTGCCCATGCCAACGCCGAAACCGGCGTGGAACTGGGTGCCGCGCTGACGCACGATGATGTTGCCGGCCTTGATGACCTGGCCGCCGTACAGTTTCACGCCAAGGCGTTTACTTTCTGAGTCGCGACCGTTGCGGGTAGAACCGCCAGCTTTTTTGTGTGCCATGAGTCAAATCCTCCTAAAGGGATCAGGCCTGGATGCCAGTGATCTTGATTTCAGTGAACCACTGACGGTGGCCCTGACGCTTCATGTGGTGCTTGCGGCGGCGGAACTTGATGATGGTCACTTTGTCGTGACGACCTTGGGAAACCACCTCAGCAACGACCTTGGCGCCGTCAACAACTGGAGCGCCGATTTTTACGTCGTCGCCATTGCCGACCAGCAGAACGCGATCGAACGTGATGGATTCGCCAGCGGCGACTTCCAGCTTCTCGATCTTGAGGAATTCACCTTGGGCGACTTTGTATTGCTTGCCACCGGTAACGATTACAGCGTACATGGAAATATCTCCGTTAATCCTGCTCACCCAGCGCTTTATAAAAGGAAGAAGTGGCTGGCATGGCTGCTCGGGGTCGAAGTGTCGCCCAAGCAATTGCGTAAGGCAGGGAAATGCCCAGTAAAGTTCAGGGTGCGCGATTGTACGCAAGCCACCCAGGCCGCGCAAGCGCCACGGTGTCTCGCCTTGACAGTGCCATACCCGCCCCATAGCATGCCGCGCATTCCCGAGGAGTGATAGACGCCGTGCAATCCCAAGCTTTTTACCGCGTGGTGGCGGACGATTTTACCGCCGTTGACGAGATTATTCGCAAGCGACTCACCTCGCACGTCCCCCTGGTAGAAAAGATCGGCGACTACATCATCTCCGCCGGCGGCAAGCGCCTGCGCCCCTTGCTGGTTCTGCTCGGTGGCAAAGCGGTCGGCTATTCCGACGACAACCTGCGCCTGCTGGCCGCCATCATTGAATTCCTGCACACCTCGACCCTGCTGCATGACGATGTCGTGGACAAATCCGACATGCGCCGCGGCCGTTCCACGGCCAATGCACGCTGGGGCAACGCGCCGAGCGTGCTGGTGGGCGACTTCCTGTATGCCCGCTCCTTCGAAATGATGGTCGAACTGGCCTCGATGCCGGTGATGCGCATCATTTCCCAGGCCACCCGGGTGATCGCCGAAGGCGAAGTGCTGCAGCTCTCGAAGATTCGCGACGCCAGCACCAGTGAAGAAATCTATATGGAAGTGATCCGCGGCAAGACGGCGATGCTCTTTGAAGCCTCCACCCATAGCGCGGCTGCCCTGGCCGAAGCGCCAGCCGAGCACTGCGAAGCGCTACGCCAATTCGGCGATGCGCTGGGCATTGCCTTCCAACTGGTCGACGACTTGCTGGATTACAAGGGCGACGCGGACACGCTGGGCAAGAACGTCGGCGACGACCTGGCCGAAGGCAAGCCGACCCTGCCGTTGATCTACACCATGCGCGAAGGCACCGCCGAGCAGGCCGCCCTGGTGCGCCAGGCCATTCAGAAAGGCGGTATCGAAGATCTGGAACGCATCCGCGCAGCCGTTGAGGCCTCCGGGGCACTGGAATACACCGCGCAACTGGCCCGCGACTACGCCGAACGCGCCATCGCCTGCCTGGATGTCCTGCCTGATTCTGAATACCGCGACGCGCTTATCGAGCTGAGTCGCGCCTCGGTTGCGCGCACGTTCTAAACACCGCACTGACTAACGGTAGGCTGTCCGATAGCAGCCTGCACCCAGCCAGTACCTCGCCAGCGCCATGCCAGCCAAGCCATGGCGCTCAATCACCTCGATAGTTCTTATCAAATGTTTATCCCGCTAGGTTTGTTGGAAGCTGCGCTCATTCCACAGCAGCCAACCCAAGGGATCAACCCATGAAAAAGCTCGTCACTCTGTTCAAAAAAACCAGCGTCAACACTCCTCGCAACGAAACCACCGAGCAGCATCCCAACTTCTGGATGCATTGAGCGAAAACATGCTCATGCGCCGATCACCCCGCCATCCTCGCGGCTGATTACCACCACCGACGAACGGGGCCGGCCACCGGCCTTACGGTCCGGAAAAGTCGAGCCGCCCGCCTCGCCCGGATGCTGGATACCGACGAACATCGCCCGGTAATCCGGCGCAAAGGCCACACCGGTGACTTCACAACCCACCGGGCCCACCAAGAAACGGCGGATTTCACCGGTCGTGGGGTCAGCGCAAAGCATCTGGTTGTTGCCCATACCGGCATAGTCGCCGCTGTTGCTGTACTTGCCATCGGTCTGCACCCAGAGCCGGCCGCCTCCGTCGAAGCACACCCCATCCGGGCTATTGAACATATTTTCGGCATTGATGTTGGGCGAGCCGGCATTGGCCGTACCAGCATGCACCACCGGGTTGCCGGCGATGATGAATAGATCCCACTCGAACGTGTTCGCGGCGGCATCGTCAGCGGCTTCGCGCCAGCGCAGGATCTGTCCATACAGGTTGTTGGCACGCGGATTCGGGCCGCCCACCGGCTGGCCGTCGTCACCGCGCTTGCTGTTGTTGGTCAGGGTGCAATACACCTGACCATCCTGCGGGCTGACAGTAATCCATTCCGGCCGGTCCATCCGCGTGGCGCTCAACTGGCTGGCCGCCGCGCGAGCATGAATCAGCACCTCGGCCTGATCGGCAAAGCCGTTCGCGGCGGTCAGGCCGTTTTCGTCATGCACCAGTGCCCGCCATCGGCCGCGCCCCCTGGGGTTATCCGGAGTGCCGTCGCCCTCATCAAACTGCGCCACATAGAGCGTGCCGTGATCGAGCAGGTCACGGTTGGCCTTGGGGTTGTCGCGATCCAGACGATCGCGGCTGATGAACTTGTAGATGAACTCGCCACGCTCGTCGTCGCCCATGTACACCACAACACGGCCATCGCGGGTGATGGTCAGCGCCGCGTTCTCGTGCTTGAAACGCCCCAGCGCGGTGCGTTTGACCGGCGTCGACTGCGAGTCGAAGGGATCGATTTCGACGATCCAGCCATGACGATTCAGTTCGTTGGGGTTTTTGGCCAGGTCGAAGCGCGCATCGAACTTGTGCCAGTCGTTGTCGGCACCGGCATGGCTGACGCTGTAGCGCTGTTGTTCGGCGCTTAGCACCAACGCCGGATCACTGCTGCCGAACACATCGGTGAAGTTTTCTTCGCACGTCAGGTAAGTGCCCCAGGGCGTCTGACCGTTAGCGCAATTCTGGAACGTACCGAGCACGCGGCGACCGTCGAGGTCGGCAACCGTTCGCAGCAGGGCATGGCCGGCCGCCGGACCGCTGAGAGCAATCGGCGTGTTGGCATGGATGCGCCGGTTGTAGGGCGAATCCTGAACAAGCTGCCATTGACCTCCGCTGCGCCGCACTTCGATCACCGTCACGCCTTCTGCCGCCTGAGCCTTGCGTACCTCTTCCGCCGACAACGGCAGGTCACCGCCGTGGGCCAGCAAGTAGCGGTAATTGACGTACTCGTTGTTGATCGCCATCAACGCACGGTCGGCATCGTCGGCGAATGGGAAGAAGCTCATGCCGTCATTGTTGTCGCCGAACTGCAACGCCTGTTCTTCGGCCGTATTGCTACCGTCGTGGCGAAACGCCGGCCCTTGGGCGCTGAGCGGCTGCCCCCAGCTGATCAGCACTTTGCCGACGTAGCCCGGCGGCAGACTGATGTCGTCCTCAGTGGACGCGGCAATGGAGCCGAAACCAAGCAACGCACTGCTGCCGGGCATCAGGTTTTCGGCCAGCGCCGTGCGCGCGAAGGGCATGCCACCCAGAAACAGCGCGGCGCCGGCCAGCGCACCCGCGCCGATAAAGCGGCGGCGCGTCAGCCCGGCCAGGTGTTCAAGATCAGTGGGGTGTTCAGCATGCATGGCGGCGCTCCTTGAATTGATGCACCGACGCTAACCAGCGCGGATGACAGCGAGGTGACAACACTCCAGATCCGCAGCCAACGCAAAAAGCCAATTAATGCTTGCCAAGAAGCTAATAGGAATTATTCTCATAAAACTCTTCAACTGGAGTAAGAGACATGACCTATCTGATCGACGCTTGGCTGGACCGTCCCCAACCCTACCTGCACATTCTTGATCGTCAGACCGGCGCCGTGTGCGCCCGCTTCGATGCCAGCGACCTGGAAGAATTGCTCGAGCAAGGCGAACTCGATCCCGCCGTGCTCAACTCCAGCGAACCCGCTGTGCTCAAGGAGTTGATCCGCACCCTCTTCCTGTACTGCTATGCCCGTGCGCTGAGCCCGGGAAAAGGGGGGCTGCTGATATGAATCAGGCTGTCTCACTGGACGGTTAACCGGTGGGTAGCCATCCGCGAGCCAGTGAACACACACAACGGCTCCCCCTGCGGCTAAAATGCCGGTTTTTCACCGGCTCGCTCTCACATGTCGCACGTGCTCTCTCCCGTCGTGGTCATTGGCGGCGGTCCCGCCGGTCTGATGGCCGCCGAAGTCCTCAGCCAGGCCGGCCTGCCCGTCGAACTGTTCGACGCCATGCCCTCGCTGGGCCGCAAGTTTCTGCTGGCCGGTGTTGGCGGCATGAACATCACCCACTCGGAGCCGCAGCCAGCGTTCCTGTCCCGCTATCGCGAAGCGCAGCAGGCATTGCAGCCTGCGATAGAAGCCTTCGACGCCGACACCCTGCGCGCCTGGATTCACGGCCTGGGTATCAACACCTTTGTCGGCAGCTCGGGCCGCGTATTCCCCTCCGACATGAAGGCCGCGCCGCTGCTGCGCGCCTGGCTCAAGCGCCTGCGCGCGGCAAACGTGGTCCTGCACACCCGCAGTCGCTGGCTGGGCTGGGATGAGGCCGGCCGGTTGCGCATCGCCACAGCGACCGGCGAACAACGCCGCGAATCCCGCGCGGTCGTGCTGGCTCTTGGCGGCGGCAGCTGGGCGCGCCTTGGCTCGGACGGTGCCTGGGTGCCTTTGTTGCAGCAACAGGGTGTTGCCATCGCCCCGCTCAAACCCAGCAACTGCGGTTTCGAGGTGAACACCTGGAGCGCCCTACTGCGCGACAAATTCGCCGGCGCGCCGCTGAAAAACGTGACGCTGACACTGCCCGGCCAAGCCCCCCGCATGGGCGAATTCGTCGTCACCGCCACGGGGATAGAAGGCAGCCTGGTCTACGCCCTGTCCGCCGACATCCGCCAGCGGATCGAGCAAGAAGGTGAAGCCGCCGTACAACTCGACCTGCTCCCCGCCCAGTCGGCAGAAAAAATCGCCAGTGCCCTGGCCAAGCCGCGCGGCAGCCAGTCCATGGCCAAGCACCTGCACCGCCAGCTGCGCCTGGACGGGGTCAAGGCTGCGTTGCTGCGCGAGTTGGCCAACCCGGACGCATTCGCCGATCCGGCCATACTGGCAAGCGCCATCAAAGCCCTGCCGATCCGGCTGGTGCGCACACGTCCTCTGGACGAAGCCATCAGCAGTGCCGGCGGCGTGCCCTTCGCCGCACTGGATGACAACCTGATGCTGCGCCAGTTGCCCGGCGTGTTCTGTGCCGGCGAGATGCTCGACTGGGAAGCGCCGACTGGCGGCTACCTGCTCACCGCCTGCTTCGCCACGGGCCGCGCGGCGGCGCAGGGCATGCTGCGCTGGCTGGACACCCGGGAGCGCCTCGGCAATGCACAGAAATAACCCGATAAGCTGAGCCGGATCAGCACATCGCCAGTTTGTGTGCCCGTCGGCGTGGACCTGTCTAGCCGGGTCTTAACCAGCCACATAAACTGCTGACCTGCCACACAAACGATGCGATGCTTGGCCTTTTGATGCCAGGCAGGCACAACAAGAACAACACTCGTCGCCCTTAGGAGATTACCGATGCTGCAGTTCGCCAGGAAGAAATGGCTGCCTCTCGCTGCCCTGACCCTGACCATGGCCGCCCCCTTGACCAGCGTCGCCGCCGAGCAGAAATCCGTGGCGGTTACCGCCATCGTCGAACACCCCGCACTCGACGCGGTGCGTGACGGGGTGCGCGATGCCCTGGCCCAGGCCGGATACGAAAGCGGTAAAAACCTGAAGTGGCAGTACCAGAGCGCCCAGGGCAACACCGGCACCGCTGCGCAGATCGCCCGCAAGTTCATCGGCGATCAACCGGACGTCATCGTCGCCATCGGTACGCCCTCCGCCCAGGCCGTGGTGGCCGGCAGCAAGCGAGTTCCGCTGGCATTCTCCGCCGTTACCGATCCGGTCGAGGCGCAACTGGTGAAAAGCTGGGAAGCCTCCGGTACCAACGTCACCGGCGTGTCCGACCTGCTGGCCCTCGACAAGCAAATGGAGCTGGTCAAGCAGATCGTCCCTGACGCCACCCGCATCGGCATGGTTTATAACCCCGGCGAAGCCAACTCCGTGGTGGTGGTCAAGCAACTCAAAGCCCTGCTGCCCAGCCTCGGCATGACCCTGGTCGAAGCCGCCGCGCCGCGCTCGGTGGATGTCGGCTCGGCCGCCCGCAGCCTGGTCGGCAAGGTCGATGCGATCTATACCAGCACCGACAACAACGTGGTCTCGGCCTACGAGTCGCTGGTCAAGGTCGGCAACGATGCGCGCATTCCGCTGATCGCCTCGGACACCGACAGCGTCAAGCGCGGCGCCATCGCCGCCCTGGGCGTCAATTACCGCGACCTCGGCGTGCAAACCGGCCGCATCGTGGTGCGTATCCTCGAAGGCGAGAAGCCCGGCGACATCACCCCCGAGACCAGTCAGAACCTGCAGCTGTTCGTCAATCAGGCCGCCGCGCAGAAACAAGGCGTGACCCTGTCCCAGGCGCTGCTCGACGCCGCCGCCGAAGTCATCCAGTAACCCGTCCGCCTGCGGAAGCTCCCTGGCGTCCGCAGCGTTCCCTTATTCGATTGGTTTATCCATGTCCCTGTTTTCCTTGTTCGGCGCCCTGGAGATCGGCCTGATCTTCAGCCTCGTGGCCCTTGGGGTGTTCATTTCCTTTCGCCTGCTGCGCTTTCCCGACCTCACCGTTGACGGCAGCTTTCCGCTGGGCGGCGCCGTCTGCGCCGTGCTCATCGCCAACGGCATGGACCCCTTCAGCGCCACCCTGATCGCCACCGCCGCCGGAGCCCTGGCCGGGGTGATGACCGCCGTGCTTAACGTGCACCTGAAGATCATGGATCTGCTGGCCAGCATCTTGATGATGATCGCCCTCTACTCTATCAACCTGCGCATCATGGGCCGGCCGAATATCCCGCTGATCACTGAGCCGACCCTGTTCACCCTGCTCCAGCCCGAATGGCTGATTGATTACATCGCCCGCCCGGCACTGCTGGTGCTGATCGTGATCGCCGCCAAACTGGTACTGGACGGCTACTTCGCTACCCGCCAGGGCCTGGCGATCCGCGCCACCGGCTCCAACCCGCGCATGGCCCGCGCCCAGGGCGTCAACACCGGCGCCATGGTGATTCTCGGCATGGCCATTTCCAACGCGCTGGTGGCACTGGCCGGCTCGCTGTTTGCCCAGACCCAGGGCGGCGCCGATATCTCCATGGGCATCGGCACCATCGTCATAGGCCTGGCCGCGGTGATTGTCGGCGAAAGCATCCTGCCGTCGCGACGGCTGATCCTCACCACCCTGGCGGTGATACTTGGCGCCATCGTCTACCGCTTCTTCATCGCCCTGGCGCTGAACAGCGACTTCATCGGCCTGCAGGCCCAGGATCTGAACCTGATCACCGCCGTGCTGGTCACCGTCGCCCTGGTGATCCCGCTGTTGAAAAAACGCCTGACCCGTCGCAAGGGAGTCTGAAGATGCTCAGCGCCAACAACCTGACCCTTACCTTCAACCCCGGCACCCCCATTGAGACCCGCGCGCTACGTGGCCTGTCGCTGGAGATTCCGACCGGTCAGTTCGTCACCGTGATCGGCTCCAACGGCGCCGGTAAATCCACCTTCCTCAACGCCATCTCCGGTGATCAGCCGGTGGACGGTGGACAAATCTGCATCGATGAACTGGATGTCACGCGCATGCCGGTGTGGGAGCGCGCCAACCGTGTCGCGCGGGTGTTCCAGGACCCCATGGCGGGTACCTGCGAGGACCTGACCATCGAGGAAAACCTCGCCCTGGCGCAACTGCGCGGCCAGCGTCGCGGCCTTGCCCGGGCGGTTAAATCGTCGATGCGCGACGGTTTTCGCGAGCGCCTGGCGACCCTTGGCCTGGGCCTGGAAAATCGCCTGTCTGACCGCATCGGCCTACTCTCCGGCGGCCAACGCCAGGCGGTCAGCCTGTTGATGGCCGCCCTGCAACCGTCGCGCATACTGCTGCTCGACGAACACACCGCTGCCCTCGACCCGCGCACTGCGGATTTCGTCCTGCAACTCACCGCGCGCATCGTCGCGGAAAACCAGCTGACCACCATGATGGTCACCCACAGCATGCGCCAGGCGCTGGATGTCGGCGACCGCACGGTGATGCTGCACCAGGGCCAGGTGGTACTCGATGTATCCGGCGACGAGCGCCGTGCCATGGACGTGCCAGATCTGTTGGCGATGTTCGAGAAGGTGCGCGGCGAAAAACTCAGCGATGACGCCTTGTTACTGGGCTGAGCAGCACGTTTATGCGGCCTCGGTGGACGGGAAAAACGCTGCCCGCCCCTACGATAACGTCAACACGGAGGCGGGCTCTGCGTAGGGTGGACAACGCTGTTTTTGTCCACCGCCAAGCCACATTTTTCACCCTCCCTAGCACCGGACACGGAGCCCCCATGCAAGCCAGCAAGACCAAAACCAGTTTCTACCGCCGCCTGTACGTGGCCTGGCTGATCGACAGTGGCACCGCCAGCAACGTGCCGGCACTTATGACGGCCACCGGCATGCCCCGGCGCACCGCCCAGGACACCCTGGAAGCCCTCACCGAGCTGGACATCGACTGCGAGTTCGTCCAGCAGGAAGGCGAGCGCAACAATGCCGGGCACTATGTCATCCGCGACTGGGGGCCCATCGACCCAAGCTGGATCACCGCCCACCTTGAACAGCTCAAGGCCGTTCTCGGTTATCCCTGATCACGGCGTCGCCACGCTGCGCACGCAGTGGAATTCTGGCGAACTTGATTCCGATCAAACGAGAATGATTAGCGATTAACTAACATCGGTTCCCATACAGGTCTGCCAACGACCTCTGCCTAGGAGCCGCCTTTTCATGATGTTCCCACCTTCGCGCCTGGTGCTGGCCTGCCTGGGCCTGATCAGCCTGCCAGCCGTCGCCGAGTCGCTCACCCTTGGCACCACCGTGGTCACCGCCCGCGGTTATGCCAGCGACAGTCTCGACACCCCGCAAGCCATTGAAGTGCTGCAACCGCAGCCGGCCAGCAGCGAGCCGCTCGGCAGCCTGCTGCGCGGCGAGCCCGGCCTGGCGGTACAGAGCGACGGCGCCTGGGGGCAGAATCCGGTCCTGCGCGGCCTGAAGAAAGAAAGCGTGGTGGTGCTGGTCGACGGCGTGCGGGTCAATTCCGCACAGCCGCAAGGTGCCCTGGCCTCGTTTACCGACCTAGGCCTGGTGGAGCGGGTCGAAGTGGTCAAGGGACCGAGTTCGGTGCTCTACGGCAGCGGCGCCATGGGCGGCGTGGTCAACGTTCTGACCCCCGAAGCACGCTTTAGCGAGCAGCACCGGCAGGGCGGCAGGTTCGGTCTCAGTGCCGGGACGGTGGACAACGCCTTGAGCGGCGCACTATTGCTCAATGATTCCGGGCCGAACCATGGCCTGCTGGCGGGGGCCGCCGGCAGTGACGTCGGCGACTACGAAAGCCCCAACGGTGACGAGAAAAATACCGGCTACCGCTCCAACAGCCTGTTGCTCAAATACCAGCAGAAGATCGCCGACGACTACGTGCTGCGCTTTAACGCTCAACGTCATGACGACCGCGACGTTTGGTATCCCTCCTCGCGCAAGTCCGCCCCGCCGGCCCAGGCGCCGCTGCTGGGCGAGATCACCCTGCACTCGCCGGAACAGAGCCGCGAACTCTACACCCTCGGGCTGGACGCCCCGCTCGGCGCCGGCACCCTGTCCAGCGAGATCTACCGCCAGGACGTGTTCCGTCAGATTCGCGCCTACTCCTCGCACCAGCAGCGCAACTATGTGGAGAACGATGTCAGCTTCGTCACCCACGGCCTGCGCAGCGCCTGGCTCACGCCGCTGGGCGACAACCACCAGCTGACGCTGGGCGCCGAGGGTTGGCAAATGACCGCCGACCCCGAGCGCTATATGTCGCCCACCGGGGTGCGCATGCTCAACAACCCGTTCGAAGACGGCGAGATGACCTCCGCCGGCCTGTTTGTGCAGGATGAATTCAGCCTCGGCCAGACTCAGTTCACCGCCGGCCTGCGCTACGACCGGGTCGAAGGCGACGCCGCCCAGAAAGGCAGCGGTCCCGCCGCGCAGACCACCGGCCTGAAGAGCAGCGATAACAACCTTTCTTGGTCGCTGGGCGTGGTGCAGCCGCTGACCGCCGCCCTCAACGCCTACGCCAACCTCGGCCAGGCCTATCGCTCACCGGACATGCGCGAGCGTTTCGAAGACGCCGCCCGCGGCGACGGCTACTACCACACCGGCAATCCGCAGCTGGACCCGGAGCGTTCCACCAGCCTGGAAATCGGCCTCAAGGGCCGCGACGGCCGCCTCGGCTACCAGGTGGCGGCGTTCCATACCCGCATTGACGACTACATCGCCGGCCGGGTGATCACGGGCCAGATGCAGCAGGGCCTACCGGTCAAGCGCACCGAGAACGTCGACGAAGTGGCGATTTACGGCCTGGAAGGCAACCTCGACCTGCCGTTGGGCGCCTTCATGCTGGATGCCGGCTTCACCTGGCTGCGCGGCGAAAACCAGCAGTACGACGAACCGCTGTACCAGATGCCGGCCCACGAACTGCGCCTGGGCATCGGCCAACCGGCCGAGCGCGGCCTGTCCTGGCACACCGGCGTGCGCGCCGTGGCCGAACAGGACCGTATCGCTCGCCAGTTCTCCGGCGGCAGCGAAGACGCCACGCCCGGCTACGCGCTGGTGGATGCCCGCCTGGGCTATGGCTTCGGCAACCTCGGCGTACTGGATAGCGCGCGCGTTGACCTTCGCCTGAATAACCTGCTGGACAAGCGTTACCATGAACACCTTGCCGACGGCAGCAGTGGCCAGGAGCTGGCCGCTCCGGGTCGCGGCGCCGTGCTGGCCCTGAGCGGGAGTTTCTGATGAAGACCATCCTCCACCTGCTGTGCGCCGCCCTGCTGCTGATCGGCGGGCCGGTGCTGGCGGAAAAACCGTCCCGGCTGCTGCTTTCCGGGCCGATGTCGGCGGTATCCAACCCGCTGATCCACATGGTCGAGTCCGGCGCGCTTGCCGATCTGGCCGACACGGTCGAATTCGTCAGCTGGCGCGACCCGGATCAGCTGCGCCTGATGGCCCTCAACGGCCAGGCCGACGTCCTCGCCATGCCGGTCAATGTCGCCGCCAATCTGTACAACCGGGGCGCCCAGGTACGTCTGCTGAATGTCTCCACCTGGGGCCTGCTGTGGATGGTGTCCCGCGAGCCGGGACTGACGCGCATCGAAGATTTCCGCGGCAAGGAAATCGCCATGCCGTTTCGCGGCGATATGCCCGACGTGCTGTTCGGTCTGCTCGCCGAGCGCGCCGGCCTGAATGTTCGCCAGGATCTGAAGCTGCGCTATGTCGCCAGCCCGATGGACGCCATGCAGCTGTTGCTGATGCGCCGCGTCGATCATGCGCTGCTGGCCGAGCCGGCGGTGTCCATGTCGCTGCGCAAGAGTGGCTCCTTCCCGCTCAGCGTAGTCGCTCCCGAACTGCACCGCAGCCTGGATATCCAGCAGGCCTGGGGCGTCAGCTTCCAGCGCGCGCCGCGCATTGCCCAGGCCGGCATCGCCCTGGTCGGCGAGTCACGTAACAATCCCGAACTCGCCCGCCGCGTCGCCGCCGCCTATACCGAATCGCTGGACTGGTGCCAGGCCAATGCCGAGGCCTGTGGCCAACTGGTGGTCAAGTACCTGCCGGCCCTACTGCCCGCGGCGGTCGCCGATGCGGTGGCAGTCAGCCAGATGCAGGCGGTGCCGGCAGACGAGGCGCGTGGCGAGGTGGAGTTCTTCCTCGAGCAATTGCTGGCCAAGAATCCTGCGCTGATCGGCGGCAAGTTGCCGAATGAGGACTTTTATCTGGATACGGACGCGCGCCCATGAAACTGCTGCGTAGCCTGCTGTACGACTGGCCGGCCTACCTGTGGAGCGGCTGGGGCGCTCTCGCCAGCCTGCTGCTGCTGTTCGCAGCCTGGCAACTGACGGCCGAACATTACGGCTCGCTGGTGCTCGCCCAACCCCTGGAGACTTTCGCCTCCCTGGGGCGTTTCTGGGCCGACGGCAGCGCACTGCAGGAGCTGGCAATTACCGGTCGCCGCGCCCTGAGCGGCCTGCTGCTGGCATTGCTGATCGGCAGCGGCCTGGGTCTGGCCGCCGGGGTGTCCATGACTGCCTCGATGATGTCGCGCCCGCTGGTCACCGTCCTGCTCGGCATGCCGCCGATCGCCTGGCTGGTGCTGGCCATGCTCTGGTTCGGCGCCAGCGACGGCACGCCGGTATTCACCGTGTTCGTCGCCGCCTTCCCGGTGGTGTTCATCGGCGCCCTGCAGGGCACCCGCACCCTGGATGGCCAGCTGCGCGAGATGGCGCGCACGCTGCATTTGCCGCCGCGCATGATGCTGCTCGATGTGTACCTGCCCCACGTCTTTTCCTATCTGTTCCCGGCGTGGATCGCGGCGCTGGGCATGTCCTGGAAGATCGTCATCATGGCTGAGCTGCTGGCCAGTCAGGACGGCGTGGGCGCCGCCCTGGCGATTACCCGTTCGCACCTGGACAGCGCCGGCACCCTGGCCTGGATCAGCGCCGTGGTCGGCTTGCTGCTGGCCCTCGAATACCTGCTGCTGGAGCCGCTCAAGCGTGAAGTCGAGCGCTGGCGCGAGAACCCCCAATGAATACGCCCCGACTTGCCGTCAGCCATCTGGATCACAGCTTTGTGCGCACGCAGGTGCTGGCGGATGTTTCCTTCAACCTTGAGGCCGGCGAAGTGTGCGCCCTGGTCGGCCCGTCCGGCTGTGGCAAGACCACTCTGCTGCACCTGTGCAACGGTCTGCTCGACCTGCAGGAAGGCGATATTGCCAATGGCTTCAGCAACCCCGCCACGCTGTTCCAGCAGCCGCGCCTGCTGCCGTGGAAAACCGCACTGGACAATATCGCCCTGAGCCTCAAGGCGCGTGGCGTGGCGCGTGCGCAACGCGAAGCACAGGCCGTCGGGCTGGCCGAGCGCCTGGGCCTGATCCGTGACGACCTGGACAAATTTCCCCGCCAGCTCTCCGGCGGCATGCAAAGCCGTGTGGCGCTGGCCCGCGCCCTGCTGCCCGAACCCGATCTGCTGCTGCTCGACGAGCCGTTCTCGGCGCTGGATATTGGCCTGAAGAGCGAACTTTATGACCTGCTGCAAAACCTGCAGGCCGAGCGCGGCATCGCCGTGCTGATGATTACCCATGACCTGATGGAGGCCGTGCGCCTGTCTGATCGCATCCTGCTGATGGCTGCCGAGCCGGGCCGTATCGTCGGGCGCTTCGCCCTCGACCAGCCACGCGCCGTGCGGGATGACGCCTGGGTTTACCAGACCACCGCCGAGCTGCTGCAACAGCCACTGGTGCGCAGCAGCTTCGGTCTGCCGACGCCGCGTACCCCAGCGCCGGCCAGCACGGAAAGGCCGCTCAGCGTGCTGACCGAAAGTCTCGATGAATCGCCCAAACGGAGCCCAAGCCGATGCTGACCCTCGCCGTACCCCAGCGCTGGCAAGGTGCGCCTTGGCTGCTCTGCGCCTTTCGCCCGTTCTTCATAGCTACCCTGGCCAGCGCCGTCCTGTTGCTGGGCCTGTGGTTGGGTTTTCTCGCCGGACTCTGGCCACTGCCGAGCGTGGCAGGTGGGCCGCTGGTCTGGCATGCGCATGAGCTGCTGTTCGGTTTCGGCCTGGCCGCAGTGGCCGGTTTCGTGCTCACTGCCGTACCGGAATTCACCCGCACTTCAGCGGTCGGCCGGGGCCTGTTCTTCTGGTTGCTGGTGCTCTGGTTACTGGCCCGCGCCAGTTTCTGGCTGAGCGGCGTGCTCGGCCCCTGGCCGGCGGCGGTGTGCAATGTCGGCTTGGTGCTGGCCCTGCCGCTGCTGCTGGCCCGCCGACTATTCGCTGACCCGAACAATCGCCAATGGGCCTTCGCCACGGGCCTGTTGAGCTTCGCCGTGACCGGCCTGGGGTTCTATGCAGATCTGTTGCAGGGGCTCTACCCGATGCGCTGGCTGCACGCCGGCATCGGCGCCATGCTCGCCTTGGTGTTGATCGCCCTGAGCCGCATCTCCATGCGCATCGTCAACGACGCACTGGAGGAACACCAGCGCCAGCGTCCGCAAGACGAGGTCATCGTCTACCGCGCGCTGCCGCCCCGGCGCAACCTGGCGATCTTCTGCATCATCCTGTACACCCTGGCCGAGTTCTTCCTGCCCGGCGCCCAGGTCGGTGGCTGGCTGGCACTGGCCTGCGCCGCCGCGCTGTTCAACATCCTCAATGATTGGCACGTCGGCCGCGCGTTATTCAATCGCTGGGCGCTGACGCTGTATCTGGTCTATTGGCTGATGGCCCTGGGCTACGCAGCGCTTGGTGCGTCGCTGCTCTGGCAGGCGCTGCCGCTGAGCGCCGGACGTCACCTGCTGACCATCGGCGGACTGGGCCTGTCGGTGTTCGCGGTGATCAATGTTGCCGGTCGCACCCACAGTGGCGAGGAGCTCGATCCGCGTCGCTGGGTACCGTTCAGCGCCGCGCTACTGATAGTCGGCGCACTGCTGCGCCTGGCCGCCAGCCTGCCCGATTGGCCCTACATGGCATTGCTGGCCGCCAGCGGCCTGGCCTGGCTGATCGCCTTTGGCCTGGCGCTCTACCACCTCGGCGCCGTGTTCATCCGCCCGCGCCGCGACGGCGGCACGGGCTGCGAGGAACCCCTCGACGCCGAAGCGGGAGAAACAGCGGCCCCGCGTTGTGGCTAAGCGAAAACGTCAGGCACGCGCGCCCAGCTTGCCGACCACGCCGCGCAGGGTTTCCTGAATATCGGCGGGCAACAGCACGGTCTTGGCGTTGTTGCTCTGACTGAGTTTCTCCAGCGAGGCGATGTACTTTTCGCCGAGCAGGTACATCATCGGCCCGCTTTCATTGCCAATCGCGCTGCTCACGCGGCGGATCGCCTCGGCCGAGGCTTCGGCCAGCATCACCTGTGCATCGGCGTCGCGTTTGGCTGATTCCAGACGCGCTTCGGCTTCCAGAATCGCCGCCTGTTTGGCGCCCTCGGCCTTGGTGACCGCGGCTTTTCGCTCACGTTCGGCGGCCGCCTGCAGCTCCATGGCACGCTGCATGGATTCCGACGGCTTGATGTCCTGAATTTCCACCGACTTGACCGTCAGGCCCCAGTCCACCGCTTCGTCGGCAATGCTTTCGCGCAGACGCGCCTTGATCCGGTCACGAGACGACAGCGCCTCGTCCAGCTCCATCTCGCCGACGATGGAGCGCAGCGTGGTCATGATCAGGTTGCGGATCGCCTCGGAGAAGTCAGTGATACCGTACACCGCCTTGACCGGGTC
>CAYPFO010000046.1:0-28401 GCA_964410065.1 uncultured Pseudomonas sp. | reverse complement strand
CACGCGGTGACACAGGGCGCAGCGGCTGGCGAAAACCTCGCCGGCCGCGCCCGGCGCAGGCTGAGCAACCACGCGCTCGGCCCGTGCGGCGATCCAGGCGGCAAAGGCTTCAGGCATCTGAGCCTCGACATGCAGAATCATGTGCGCATGCTGGGTGCCGCAAAATTCTGTGCATTGCCCGCGAAACACCCCGGCCTCGTCCGCCTGCAGGCGCAGCACCTGACGACGGCCGGGCATCATGTCCAGTTTGCCGCCCAGTTTCGGCACCCAGAACGCATGAATCACATCGGCGCTGCCGACCTGAATATCCACCGGCCGACCGACTGGCAGAATCAGCTGATTGGCGGTGATCACGTTGCTGTCGGGGTAGCGCACCTCCCACCACCATTGATGGCCGGTCACCTCGATGCGCAGCGGCTGCTCGCCACCGAGAACAGGCAGCGGCGGCAGCAGGCCGCGTCCGGCAGAGAGCCCGTAAAACAGCAGCAGCACGACGCTGATCGTCGGCAGTAACAGGCCGCCGCCGATCAGCCAGCGCTGCTGCAAGCGCTTTTCCCGCTCAGGACCGACCGCGCGTGGCGCCCGGTACAGGGCGTAGAGCCACAGGCCGCTGACCACCACCAACACCAGCAGCGAAAACACACACATGACCCACCAGACCAGCGCCACTTCGCGGGCCATGGGACCGACCGGATCGAGGGTCGACTGCGCCCCCCGACAACCTGCCAGGCTGGGAACTGCCAGCGCCAATGTGGTCCATTGCTGAACACGACCAATCGGACGAGCCAGCCAGGGGAAGCAACGGTGCCCAATGAACGCGAGCCCATTACCAGCAATGCCGCCATCGGCCAGCACCCGCTGCATCCGATGCTGATCCACTTTCCGGTGGCCGCCTTGCTCGGTTTGGTGCCGGTGGACCTGGCGTTCTGGTTGACCAGTGATCCGTTTTGGTGGCGCGCCGGAGTCTGGCTGGCCGGCGTCGGCGCGTTCGGCGGCTGGGTCGCCAGCCTGGCCGGATTGATCGATCTGCTCACAGTGGCGGAGATTCGCCGCAAGATCACCGCCTGGTGCCATGCCATCCTCGCCGTGATGATGCTGTCGCTGGCCTCGCTGAACTGGCTGCTGCGCTACGAGACTCTGTTGAGCGACGCCGTGGTGCTGTGGGCACTGTACCTGTCCGTGCTGACTGCCGGGCTCATTGGCCTGGCGGCCTTTTTGGGCGGGCGCCTGGTCTATGAACATGCCGTGGGCGTGCAGACCGAATAGTCCGCGATCAGCAGCCATGTTCGATCCTCCGGTCACAGGGGCTTGGCCAGGACCAGCCACAACGTCAGGCCGATCAACAGGGTGGCCAGGCCGCCCAATGTCACACACTCATAGGCAACACGGCGCTCTGGCTCACGCTCGATACGCAGCACCAGCACGCCGCACACGGCATGACAGAGCACCAGCGCGGCGACCACAGTGAGCTTGAGTATCAACCAGCCCGCCAGGGTGCCATCGCGTAGAAACAGGACCGTGCCCGAGCCAATGGCCAGCAGCGCCGCTGGCGTGGCAACGAGCGTGAACACCCAGCGCGTCAAGTGGGCGTGATCACGATAGAACAGCGCATCGCTATGACGCGTCCCGGCGGCAATCAGCGCCGGCAGATAGAGCAGGGCGCCGCACCAGCACAGCAAGGCGGCGAGGTGCAGCAGTTTGAGCAAGGGCATCCTGGCTTCCCCACGAGGCCGTTTGGCGAACCGTTGTGGGGATTGTGACCGTAGCCGGGCCGGGCGGTTCGCAGCCGATCACAGAGCCGTTTGCGTAGGGAAGACTGTTGTAGGGTGGATCGCGCTTCATCGATCCACCGAATGGAGGTTCACCTGGGGGCGGCTCACCGAGCGGGGCCATGGTGGAAATGAAAAACGTTTTCCACCCTACAGGCCGACCCGCCGGCAATCGCGAGGTTGGGGTTGGCGCGGGGTGACGGCTTTGCGGTAAACGACAGAAGCGCCTGCGGTAGTTCCGTCCTTCGGTGCTGACATGAGCATCGCTTTTCGTAGGGTGGATCGCGCTTCATCGATCCACCGGGTGGCGGACCACCGGGTGGCGATCCACCGAGCGGGCCATGGTGGACAATGAAAAACGTTGTCCACCCTACGCAGGCTGGCCTTTAGCCCTCGCCCGCCAACAGCGTCGGCAACTGGGCGGCCAGCTTGGCAGTGTTCAGCGGCGCGCGGATAAAGCCACGCTGGCGGCCGTCCGGGCCGAGCAGGGCCAGGTTGGCGCTGTGATCCACCGTGTAGTCCGGTTTGCTCTCGTCGCCGGGAATGAACGGGATGCCCACGCTGTTGGACAATTTCTGGATATCCGCCAGCTCGCCGGTCAGGCCGCGGAACTCGGCATCGAAAAAGCTCAGGTACTGCTTGAGCTGCTCCGGCGTGTCGCGGGCGGGGTCGACGCTGACCAGCACCACCTGCAGGCGCTCCCGGGACTCCTCCGGCAGCATGCCCTTGAGCTGGCGCAGCTCGGCCAGGGTGGTTGGGCAGATGTCCGGGCAAAAGGTGTAACCAAAGAACAGCACGGTCCAGCCGCCCCGCAACTGATCAACCGGCTGGGCGGTGCCGTTCTGGTCGACCAGCCGCACATCCGGCATCGGCCGGCTTTGTGGCAACAGGATGATGCCGGCATCCAGCATCTGAGCAGGGTTGACCTGCTCCTGGCGGTTCAGCGCTTTGGAGACGGTCAGGCCGATCACCACGGCAATCACTGCAACGAGGAGAAAAACGGTGGTATGGATTCGGGTCATACATTCAACTTCAGGTAATGATCGAGCAAAAGCGCGATGAACAGCAGAAACAGGTAGGCGATCGAGTACTTGAACGTGTTGATCGCCGCGTGGGGTCGGCTGTCACGGTACAACGCCCAGGCCCAGAACAGGAAGCGCCCGCCAAGCAGCAGCGCGCAAACCAGGTACAGCGGTCCGCTCATATGAATGGCAAATGGCAGCAGACTGACCGCCAGCAGGATCAGCGTGTAGAGCAGGATATGCACCTTGGTGTAGTGCTCACCATGGGTCACCGGCAGCATAGGAATGTCCGCCTTGGCGTATTCGGCCTTGCGGTGAATGGCCAGCGCCCAGAAGTGCGGCGGCGTCCAGGCGAAGATGATCAACACCAGCAGCAGCGCTTCGGCGCTCACATGGCCACTGACCGCCACCCAGCCAAGCAGCGGCGGCGCCGCACCGGCCAGCCCGCCGATGACGATGTTCTGTGGCGTGGCGCGCTTGAGAAAGCCGGTGTAGAGCACCGCATAACCGAGCAGCGAAGCGAGCGTCAGCCAGGCGGTCAGCGGGTTGGTGAAGACCAGTAGCAGCGCCTGGCCGAGCAGGGCGAGCAACAAGGCAAAGCCCAGCGCGGCGGCCGGTGACACCCGGCCCGTGGTTACCGGCCGCTGGTGGGTGCGCGCCATCAGCGCATCAATGCGTCGGTCGACGACGTGATTCACCGTCGCCGCCGCGCCAGCGCACAACGCGATGCCCAGGTTGCCGAACAGCAGCACCGTCCAGGGCACTCCCGCACGAGTCGCCAGAAACATGCCGACCAGGGAGGTGATCAGCATCAGCACCACGACCTTGGGCTTGGTCAGTTCCAGATAATCACGCCACGTGGCCCGTGCGTGGGTTTGGCTCAGGACGCTGGCCATGACAAGGCTCCTTCTGCTCAAGTGTTATCCACAAGGGGTTGTCCCCAGACGTCCAGTGGCCCCGCCCCGCGTTCGGCCAGCGGACTGCGCAGCCGCTCATTGATCAGCACCAGCACCAGCAACAACGCCGCGCCGCCGCCGTTATGCGCCACCGCTACCGCTAAAGGCAGGTGCAGCAATACGTTGGCCACGCCCAGGCCGATCTGTATCCCCAGCGCCAGCACCAGCAGGGCGGCCAACCCGTCCCGCGCCTGGCGCCACAACTGCCAGGCCAGCAGCATCACCACCAGACTCAGGGTCAAGGCTCCAAGGCGATGGCTCATGTGGATAGCGGTGCGCGCATCGCCATACAGCAGGCCGCCCAGGTAATTGGGACCAATGTGCTGGGTGAGGTGAAAGCCGTTGGCGAAATCCATGTCTGGCCACCAGACACCCTGACAGGTGGGCAACTCAGGGCAGGCCACCGCCGCGTAGTTGGAACTGACCCAGCCGCCCAGCGCGATCTGCCCGACGGCCAGCAAGAGGGCCACTCCAGCCAACTGGCGCAAGCGTCTCGGGATCGACGACACCGGTGCGCCGTACCCAGACAGGCGCACACAGAGCAGAAACAGCAGCGCCAAAGTGGCAAAACCACCCAGCAGGTGCGCGGTGACCACTTGCGGCCAGAGTTGCAGGGTGACCGTCCACATGCCAAACAGCGCCTGGGTGATTACTACACCCAGCAATAACAGCGGCAAGCCGAGCGGCTGCCCGGCCTCCTTGCGCCGACGCAGGGCTTGGACGGCCAGTGCCAGAATCACCAGTCCCAAGGCTCCGGCAAAGTAGCGATGGACCATTTCGTTCCAGCCCTTGTGCACTTCCAGGGGGGCCTCGGGAAACCGTGCTGCGGCCAGCGCCTGGGCCTGCTCGCTCATCGGCACGCCGAGAAAGCCGTAGCAGCCTGGCCAGTCGGGACAGCCGAGGCCGGCATGGGTCAGGCGGGTATAGGCGCCCAGCAAGACCACCACCACCGCCAACGCGAAGGCGAACAGACTTAGCCAATATCCAGGCTTGTGCATCCTGAGCTCCTTTAGCCGATCCGCGACAATTTGAGCAGCAGACGCAAGTCTTCAAGGATCGCCTTGCCTGGCGTGCCGCTGGCGTAACGCAAGACCAGATTGCCGAGCGGATCGACGATCCATAGCTGCGCCTCCTGCGCCGGGGTCACGCTTTGTGCGTAGCGTTGGAGGTTCAGGCGGTGGATAGCCAGTTGCGGGTATTCCCGCCGCAACTGCCCTGCGTAATCGGCATCCAACGGCCGTGCAGTGGCCAGCGCATGGCTGGCGCGACCGGCCTCGCGGCCCAGGCCGATGTTCAGTTGACGGGCCAGGTAGACGAGTTGGCGACATTCGCCGTGACAGTCATCGGGTGCGGTGACCAGCAGTTGCCACCCCACATCGGCCACACCCTCAATGCCCAGATCGGCTCGACTCTGGCCATTGCCGATGAGCACACCGTGGTAGGAGCGCTCCTGCGGCACCCAGAAGCGCCACTGATACATGGCCGTGGCCAGCACCATCGGCCCGATCACCATCACCAGCATCAGGATCAATGGCAGTCGTCCGCGGCGCACCGGTGGGGTTTCACTCATGTTGACGGCTGGCTGCATCGCGTACCTCCCGTGCCTGGTGGATTCCGAAATAGATGAACAGAGCGCAGAGGGCCGCCGCCAGGGCGAACCACTGCACCGCATAGCCAAGGTGTTTTTCCGGCCCCATGCTGACAATCGGCCAGTCGACCGCCAGCGCGGCGGGCCCTGGGTCGAGGCGCAGCTCAACAGGCAGGCCGTCACGGCCCAATTCTCGCCAGAAAGCGTCGAGCTCGATTCGATTGGTCAGGCGCGGCCAGGATGTGCTCCGCTGGCCAGCAAGCACAAACGGTTGACCCGGCGATACATACACCCAGGCCAGCAACTCCAGCGTCTCGGAAGGGGTGGTAAAGCGCGGAGGTACGCGGCGATCCGGCCAGGGCAGCCAGCCACGATTGACCAGCACCCAGCGTTCGCTGGTCTGGTCGAGAAAGGGTTGTAGCAGTTCAACGCCTACCTGGCCTTGATGCACACGGCTGTCCAGTAACACGCTGTGCGCAGCCTCGAAGCGGCCGTGCAGTTGGACGCGTTGAAAGGCCGGAGGATTGGCCGGATTCAGTGCATCGAGCCGCATCGGTGGGGCGTGGCGGCGAGCCTCCTGGCTGGCCAGCAGGATGCGCTTTTCTTCCGCCCGCGACAGTTGCCAGCAGCCCAGACCGACCAGCAGCGGAAGCATGAGCACTACGCACAGGCTAGGCAGCCAGCCGGGCCTGAAATGCTGTGTCAGCCGCCAACCAGACGCACCGAGTGACTGGCTATACTGCAACTTCATACGTCTCCCCCGGAGTCCCGCAATGCTCAAGGCGGCGATTCTCCTGTTGTTGCTGGCCATTTTGATAAGCCTGTTCAGCGCCCTGTTCTTCATGGTCAAGGACCAGGGCCACGGGCGTCGGATGATGTATGCGTTATATGTCCGGGTCGGCCTGGCCGCACTCACCGTGTCGCTGATTGCTTGGGCGTTCTACTCTGGGCACCTACAGCCCCATGTCACCTGGTAAACCCCGGGCTTCAGGCCGGTGCTGTCCACTACGTCATGTCAGAGCACGTAGACAAAAATGTACAACGCGATCCACACCACATCGACGAAGTGCCAATACCAGGTTGCTGCCTCGAAGCCGAAATGCTGCTCGGGTGTGAAATGCCCGCGTAGCACCCGTACCAGCATGACAATCAGGATGATGGTGCCCAGGGTGACGTGGGCACCGTGAAAACCGGTGAGCATGAAGAAGGTGGCGCCATAGATGCCCGAGCCCAGGGTCAGCCCCAGCTCCTGATAGGCATGCACATATTCCTCGGCCTGCAGGATCAGGAAGGCGATACCGAGCAGCACGGTCAAGGCGAGCCAGGCTTTCAGCAAGGTGCGGTTGCTGTTCTTCAATGCATGATGGGCAAAGGTTAGGGTGAAGCTGGAGCTGACCAGCAGGACGGTGTTGACTAAGGGCAGCGACCAGGCGCTGATGACTTCCGTGGGCGGCGGGAACAGTTTGGAATCGGGGTTGGCCAACAGCGGCCAGGAGTAACTGAAGTCCGGCCAGAGCATATTGCTGACGCCCTTGTCGCCTTCGCCGCCAAGCCAGGGGCCGGCCCAGTAACGCACATAGAACAGCGCACCGAAGAACGCGAGGAAGAACATCACCTCGGAAAAAATGAACCAGGTCATGCCCCAGCGAAATGAGCGATCCATCTGCGCGCTATACAGCCCGCCGCGGCTTTCCTTGATGACGTTGCCGAACCAGCCGAACAGCATGTAGGCCAGAAACAGCGTGCCGATGAAGAAGATCAGCGGACCGTTGGAACTCTCCCGCTGCGCGGACAGATCGTTGAACCAGCTGCCCAGCCCAAACACGGTGATCAACATGCCGAGACTGGCAATGAACGGCCATTTGCTTTGCGAAGGAACGAAATACGGCTCGTGAGTTGCCATCTTTTTATTCTCCTTAACCGTCGTGGCGGGCCGCGACTGGCTGGCGAGCGGTGATGTCGAACAGCGTGTAGCCGAGTGTGAGGTGATACACATCGCGTGGCAGGTCGCGATCGACGATGAAGCGCACAGGCATCTCGATACGCTCGCCGGGTTGCAACACTTGCTGGGTGAAGCAGAAGCATTCGGTCTTGTGGAAATACGCCGCCGCTCGGGAAGGCGCTACGCTGGGCACCGCCTGGGCAGTCATCGGCCGGTCCGTGGTGTTGTGGGCAATAAAGAGAATTTCCTGGCTGGCGCCGGGATGCACGCGGATCTCTTCGGTCAGCGGCTGGAACTCCCAGGTCATGCCGGCAGCATTGGTGGCGAGGAACTGCACGCGCACCTCGCGCGACTCGTCGATGGACTGCGAGCCCTGGTAGGCACCGGCTGTTTTGCCATTGATGCCAAAGGCCTTGCACATCACGTCATAGATGGGCACCAGAGCGAAACCGAAGGCGAACATCACCACTGCCAGAATGAGCAGGCGACTGACCAGGCGGGGCGTACTGATGGATCGGCTCATGGCGCGGCTCCCTGCGTGTCATTTCACTTCCGGTGGCGTTTGAAAGGTGTGGTAGGGCGCCGGCGACGGCACCGTCCACTCCAGCCCTTCGGCGCCATCCCAGGGCTTGGCCGCAGCGGGCTTGCCGCCGCGAATGCACTTGATGACGATGAACAGGAACAGCAACTGCGTGGCGCCGAACATGAAGGCGCCCACCGAAGACACCATGTTGAAGTTGGCGAACATCATGTTGTAGTCCGGAATTCGCCTGGGCATACCGGCAAGGCCCACGAAGTGCATCGGGAAGAACGCCAGGTTCATGCCGATAAAACTCATCCAGAAATGCAGCTTCGCCAAGGTTTCGTCATACATGTGCCCCGTCCATTTGGGCAGCCAGTAATACGCCGAAGCGAAGATGCCGAAGATCGCGCCCGGCACCAGTACATAGTGGAAGTGGGCCACCACGAAATAGGTATCGTGGTACTGGAAATCCGCTGGCGCGATGGCCAGCATCAGTCCGGAAAAACCACCGATGGTGAACAGGATGACGAAGGCCACGGCGAACAACATAGGCGCCTCGAAAGTCATCGACCCTTGCCACATGGTGCTCGCCCAATTGAATACCTTGACGCCGGTGGGCACCGCGATCAGCAGGGTGGCATACATGAAGAACAGCTCGCCGGTCAGCGGAATGCCGACGGTAAACATGTGGTGCGCCCAGACCAGGAACGACAGGAAAGCGATGGCGCCGGTGGCATAGACCATCGAGGTGTAGCCGAACAGCGGCTTGCGGGCGAAGGCCGGAATGATTGAGCTGACCGCGCCGAAGGCCGGCAGGATCATGATGTACACCTCAGGATGACCGAAAAACCAGAACACATGCTGGAACAGCACCGGGTCGCCGCCACCTGCCGCGCTGAAGAAGCTGGTGCTGAAGTGGATATCCATCAGCATCATGGTCACCACGCCCGCCAGTACCGGCATCACGCCGATCAGCAGGAAGGCGGTGATCAGCCAGGTCCACACGAACAGCGGCATTTTCATCAACGTCATGCCCGGCGCCCGCAGGTTGAGCACGGTGGCGATCACGTTGATCGCGCCCATGATCGAGCTGAAGCCCATCAGGTGGATGGCGAAGATGAAGAAGGTCACGCTTTCCGGCGCATAGGTGGTCGACAGGGGTGCATAGAAGGTCCAACCGAAGTTCGGCCCACCACCCTCCATGAACAGCGTGCTGACCAGCAGGGTAAAGGCCGCCGGCAGCAACCAGAAACTGAAGTTATTCATGCGCGGCAGGGCCATGTCCGGCGCGCCGATCATCAAGGGGATCATCCAGTTGGCCAGGCCGACGAAGGCCGGCATCACCGCGCCGAAGACCATCACCAGGCCATGCATGGTGGTCATCTGATTGAAGAATTCCGGCTGCACAATCTGCAAACCGGGCTGGAACAGCTCGGCGCGGATCACCATGGCGAAGGTGCCACCGAGCAGAAAGGCCCCGAAGCTGAACCACAGGTACATCGTGCCGATGTCCTTGTGGTTGGTGGTCAACACCCAGCGCATCAGGCCCTTGGCCGGGCCATGGTGCAGGTCATGCCCGACATGACCCTGATCGATCACTGCATTCATGTCCTTACTCCTGGGCCTGTTTGAGGGCGAGCACGTCCTGCGGCGTCAGCATGTCGCCGACGCTGTTGCCCAGGGCGTTGCGTTCGTAAGTCACCACCGCGGCGATATCCACTTCCGACAGCTGCCTGCCGAATGCCGCCATGGCCGTGCCCGGTTTGCCGTTGAAAACGATATTGAGGTGGGCTTCCATCGGGCCGATGGTGATCGGCGAGCCCTTGAGCGCCGGGAACATCGGTGGCAGACCTTCGCCACCCGCCTGGTGGCAGGCCGAGCAATAGGTTTGATACACCTTGCCGCCTCGCTCCACCAGCTCCTCACGCGTCCACTCCTTGCTGGTCAGCTCTTTGAGCTGGGCCGCTTCGGCTTTGCGCTCGGCCATCCAAGTGGCGTAGTCCTCAGGACTTTTCGCCTCCACCACCACCGGCATGAAGCCATGGTCCTTGCCGCACAGCTCCGTGCACTGGCCACGGTAGAAGCCAGGCTCTTCGATGCGCGTCCAGGATTCGTTGACGAAGCCGGGGATGGCGTCTTTTTTCACCGCCAGGGCCGGCACCCACCAAGAGTGGATCACATCGGCCGAGGTGATCAAAAAACGCACCTTGGCGCCGACGGGCACCACCAGCGGATTGTCCACCTCCAGCAGGTAGTGCTCGCCCTTGGGCGCCTGGTTGTTGATCTGCTCGCGCGGGGTGGTCATGTTGCTGAAATATTCAACGTCCTGGCCCAGATACTTGTAGTGCCATTTCCATTGATAGCCGGTGACCTGGATATCCACATCGGATTCGCTGGGATCATAGATATGGATCAGCGTGCGGGTGGCCGGCACCGCCATGGCGATCAGGATCAGCAGTGGAATCACTGTCCAGAGCACTTCGATCCGGGTGTTCTCGTGGAAATTTGCCGGCTTCTGGCCCGTGGAACGGCGGTGGATGATCATCGACCAGATCATCACGGCGAAGACCAACACACCGATGACCACGCAGATCCAGAAGATGGTCATGTGCAGGTTGAATACCGAGCGGCTGACGTCGGTAACGCCCCGTGACATGTTGACGTCCCATGCAGCCTGCGCCTGGCTGAATAGCGAACACAGCAGCAGACCCATCCCGAGTCGTGGATGTCGCAACATTGCGGGTTCCCCTATCGTTCTTGTTATCCCGCCGAAACACCGGGCTGCCAGGAAACGACAATCGAGACTGCACGCTTCAACTGCCGAAACCGGCACGCAAGGTGCTGTCGGTTCCTATCAGGTAACGTCGTTCGAATCGAAGTATAGACAGCGACCCTCGCCTGGCAATGACGCCGCTGAAATGGCCGGAGATCGCTGTGGAGAAGGTCTGCAGCGCCCTGCAGAGGGCGCCACAACGCGACGGAGAACCCGCGCAAAAGAAGAGTCAGGCTGCGGTGCAAACCGCCAAAGCGTCAGCTACGGAAATAGCGCTGGCGGGGGGTGGCCATGGGGACGATATCGCCATCCAGGGGCAGAAACCGGCCCTGTTCAGCGTCATACGCGATGATTTTGCTGCTTTCAATGTCGTAGACCCAACCGTGAATGAACAGCTGACCGCTTGCCAACCGTGCCGCCACCGAAGGGTGGGTGCGCAGGTGATCGAGCTGAGCGACAACGTTTTCCTCGGTGAGGATCTCCAGCACATCGTGATGGCCGCAGCCGCAATTCTCCTCGACCACCCGCAGGGCCACTTCCGAATGGCGCAGCCAGGCCTGAACCGTCGGCATGCTGGCCAGGGCCACCGGGTCGAGCACCGCCTTCATCGCACCGCAATCGGAATGGCCGCAGATGATGATGTGCTGAACGTGGAGAGCTAGCACCGCGTATTCAATGGCGGTCGACACGCCGCCCATCATCTGCCCATACGCCGGAACCACGTTGCCGACGTTGCGGCAGACGAACAGGTCGCCAGGGGAGCTTTGCGTGATCAGCTCCGGAACGATACGTGAATCAGCGCACGTAATGAACATGGCCCGTGGGTTTTGGGCGGTGGCCAGACTTTTGAACAGTTCTTCTTGCGCGGGAAACACTTCATTACGAAAGCGTTTGAAACCGTCGACGATACTGTGCAATGCCTCGTCCGCATTTTCACTGGCCGTCCGCACCTGAATGGGGATGGCCTTGTGCTTATACGGCATCGTGCTGCCTCCAGTGATTTTGTCGGAAAATATTCATTGCATGACGACAGTCTGCAGCTCACTCAAGTCACATCGTTTCTGGGGGAGCAATTTATGCCGGCTGGCCAAGACCGGCAATCCCTTACCCAAGCGAATTCACAGGAAAGTCGCATCGGCTAAGGTAATCATTGCAATGCTCATCAGGAGTAGTCATGGACCTGTCCCCCATCCGCGAAACCATTCGTCTGGCTCTGCAGGAGGAGCACCGCAGCGGGTTGCTCGCGAACCTGCTTAGCACGCGTCTGGCAAGCTTGCATCCGGCCATCCAGCTCCCGGACGGAAATACGCCGCACACTCTGCTGCATTTTATCAGCGCCTATATCGAACAAGTTCCCGAGTTGCTCGAAGCCGCCGCCACGGTAGCCCAGGAAACCGGCCTGGAAGCTCACATCGAACCGCTACTGCGAGTCGCCGTGCAATTTTTTCAGGCTCCGGTGCATGCGGAGGCCGGACTTGCCGCCCTGCTTGATGATGCCTATCTGGCCCAGCGTCTGATTGAGGAGGTCAATGATCGTTACCTCGCCCAACTGGGCCGCCCGCTGATTCCATTGGACAATACCACTGCCAACCTGATCGCCCACCAATTGATTGGCGAGCCGTTTGCAAACGCCTTGGATCAGGCGGTATTTGACAGTGTTGATGGCCTGCTCGATCCCTCGCGACTCAGTGCTGCCGAGCAAATCGCCTGCCGTGCGCATCTGGAAGGCGAACAGTTGCAGGAGGCCTGGCAGAATTGGCCCTGTTTGAGTCGGCAATTGGGGGTCGGCCTGCAGCTTGGCGGCGGAGCTACTGCCGGCTGATTGGCATAGCCCGGTTGCGGCTCACCACAACGGCAACTGGCCGCCGGGCGGCGCGAAACGACTGCAATCCAGCCCTGGCGATGCGTCGCGTCGATCCAGCCCCAGGCGCTTGCAGGCGATCCGGAAACGCTGGGCCAGCAGCTCGGCAAAGGGGCCCTCGCCGCGCATGCGCGCGCCGAAGCGGCTGTCATAATTCTGACCGCCGCGACATTGCCGAATCAGACTCATCACGTGCTCGGCACGCTCAGGAAAATGCGTGGCCAGCCATTCCTCGAACAATCCGGCTATCTCCAGCGGCAGGCGCAGCAGAACATAGCCTGCGGTTTGTGCGCCGGCATCACGTGCGGCCTGCAAGAGGCTCTCCAGCTCCGCATCGTTGATCATCGGAATCATCGGCGCGCACATTACGTTGACCGGCACTCCCTGCTCACTTAACACCCGCAGACAGCGCAGGCGCGCCGAGGGTGAGGCCGCACGCGGCTCCATGATGCGCTTCAGCTCGTCATCCAGCGTGGTCAGGCTGACTGACACACTGACCAGACGCTGTTCGGCCAGCTGCGTGAGCAGGTCCAGGTCGCGCAGAATCAGCGAGCTTTTGGTAATGATATGCACCGGATGCCGATAGCGCAGCAGGATTTCCAACGCCCGGCGCGTCAGCTGTTGCTGGCGCTCGATCGGCTGGTAGGCATCGGTGTTTACGCCCAGGGCGATGGGCTGCGGCACGTAGCCCGGTTTGCTGAGTTGCTGCTCCAGCACATCGCCCAGATTGCTCTTGGCGATCAGCCGAGTCTCGAAATCGATGCCGGGTGACAGATCCCAATAGGCATGACTGGGGCGCGCGAAACAGTAGATACAGCCATGCTCGCAGCCGCGATAAGGATTCACCGAACGGTCGAAGCCTACGTCCGGCGACTGATTACGGGTGATCACCGTCTTGGCGGTTTCACTGCGCACTTCAGTGGCGCGACTGTCTGGCACCTCTTGGATCCAGCCGTCATCAAAGGCCTCGGTACGGGTCGGCGCAAAGCGGTTGGCGGGGTTGCTGGCAGTGCCGCGACCACGCTGCGGTGGGGAGAAAGTCATACAAACTCCATGCACTGTGTTTTTATACAGTGTATGGGAATCGGCGCCTTTTGCGCCTGCCGTTCGGCAGAAGCGCCGAGACAACGACCTGCTGGGCGTGGACGATTACCTTGCGAGGCGTTTGTGTCTCGCTAGCGGAACGCTGGTCGGTGCCCGTCAGAATTGACCGAAACCCTATCGCACCTCCCGGTACGGCAAGGGTCCAACTCCCTGCACATTCAGCACTGGGAGATTTTTGTCATGGCCCGTTTCGGTTCACATACGGCGCAAAGCCGCGAAGACGTCCTTGAGGAGATTCAACGCTTGCAACAAGCCTTGGATGATCTTCGGCACGACAGCCTGCACGGCACGCGCAAAGGTTTCGATACCTTACGTCGTCGTGCCGAATCCATGTGGCACGACCATCACCTGAACGAGCGTTACGGCGACTTGAGCAAAAGCACGCGCGAAGCCAGTCGCCTGGCCCGCGAATGTGTCCGCGAGCATCCCGTCAGCAGTGCTGCGCTGGTGCTGGGGGTGTGTGCGGTGATTGGGTGCCTGTGGATGTACCGACGTTCGTGAGATTAATACCGCAGGCTGCGCGTCGCGCAGCCTGCCGGCATCAAGCAGCCGACGTCAGGCGCCCAGCTGGCGGCGCAGTTCGGCCATCACGGAAGTCGTTTCCGGACGCACCCCACGCCAGACGAAGAACGCCTCGGCAGCCTGCTCGACCAACATCCCCAGACCATCGCGGGTCAGCGCGCCCTGCTCGGCGGCCCAACGGTTGAACGCCGTCGGCAGGGCGCCATACATCATGTCGTAACACAGCGTGTGGCCGGGGCGGATCAATGCCGCGCCAATCGGCGGGACATCGCCCGCCAGGCTGGCTGAGGTGCCGTTGATAATCAGGTCCAGCGGTTCGCCCTGCCAATCGAAGCCGCAGGCACTGACCGGGCCCAGATCGGCAAAGGCTTGGGCCAATTGCGTGGCCTTGGCCGGGGTACGGTTAGCAATCAGCAATTGCGCCGGCTGTTCGGCCAGAAACGGTTCGAGAATGCCCCGCACGGCCCCACCGGCACCGAGAATCAGAATGCGCTTTGCGCGCAGCGGGAATCCTTGGCTTTTCAGGTCCCGGACCAGGCCAGCGCCGTCGGTGTTGTCGCCCAGCAAACCGCCGTCGGCGGTTTTTTTCAGGGTATTCACGGCCCCGGCACGACGCGCCCGCACACTGAGGGTATCGGCCAGGCGATACGCCTCTTCCTTGAACGGCACGGTGACATTGGCGCCGTGCCCTTCGCAAAAAAACTCACGGGCAAAACCAGCAAAATCATCCAGCGGCGCCAGCAGCGCCTCGTAACGCAGCTGCTCGCCCGTCTGTTCCGCAAACAGCCGGTGAATCAGCGGCGACTTGCTGTGGCCAATGGGATTGCCGAATACGCCGTAGCGGTCCATGAAATTCCTCGTTTTTTTTGGACGTATGGGGTAACAGTCCTGAGGTCGCTACCCGTTCACTCAGGCGTTCGCCAGCCAGTCGCGATCCTGCAGGAAATACTCGGTCAGGCGCGCTTCTTCGCTGCCCGGCTCGGGCTTCCAGTCATAGCCCCAGCGCACCTGCGGTGGCAGGGACATGAGGATCGACTCGGTACGCCCGCCCGATTGCAGGCCGAACAAGGTGCCACGGTCCCAGACCAGGTTGAATTCCACATAGCGGCCGCGACGGAACGCCTGAAACTCACGCTGCGCCTCGGTAAACGGGGTGTTCTTGCGGCGTTCTACGATCGGCAAGTAAGCCGCCAGGTAGGCATCGCCAATGGCTCGCATGAAGGCGAAACTGGTGTCGAAGTCCCATTCATTGAAGTCATCGAAGAACAGGCCGCCGATACCACGCGGCTCGCTGCGGTGCTTGATATAGAAGTAGCGGTCGCACCAGGCCTTGAAGCGCGGATACACGTCCGCCCCAAAGGGCGCACAGGCATCGCGGGCCACCTGGTGCCAGTGCACGCAGTCTTCTTCGTAGGCGTAATAGGGCGTCAGGTCGAAGCCGCCACCAAACCACCACACGGGCTCGGCGCCTTCTTTCTCGGCGCTGAACAAGCGCACGTTGGCGTGGGACGTCGGCACGTGCGGGTTTTCCGGATGGATGACCAGCGACACGCCCATGGCCTGGAACCCGCGCCCGGCCAGCTCCGGTCGATGGGCGCTGGCCGAGGGCGGCAGGTTATCGCCATACACGTGGGAGAAATTCACCCCGCCTTTCTCGATCAGTGCCCCCTCGCCAATCACCCGCGTGCGGCCACCGCCGCCGCCCGGGCGTTCCCAGGCATCTTCAACGAAGCGGGCACGGCCGTCTTCGCCTTCCAGCGCGGCGCAGATGCGGTCCTGCAGATCAAGCAGATAGGCTTTGACGGCCTCGGTTTGGTCACTCATGAAAAACTACCTTGTAGCGCGTCGCGCCGAGGGCGATGGACGGAAAAGCGCTAAGCATACACCGGGCCCGGCACCTCCGCAGTTGACGCCGCGTCGCTGGGACGCTTGGATAGGCATCGTTCGCTCACTCATCTCACGGAGAGATTCATGGCCAAGCGCATCCAGTTCAGCACTCACGGTGGTCCCGAAGTGCTCGAGTATCGCGACTACACACCGGCCGAGCCGGGCCCGCTTGAGGTACGCGTGCGTAACCACGCCATCGGCCTGAATTTCATCGACACCTATTTTCGCAGCGGGTTGTACGCACCGGCCTCGCTACCGTCGAGCCTGGGCACCGAGGGCGCAGGCGAAGTCGAGGCCCTGGGCCGCGACGTGACCGGTTTGCAAATCGGTGACCGCGTCGCCTATGCCACGGGCCCGCTGGGCGCCTATGGCGAACTGCATGTGCTGCCCGCCGACAAACTGGTCAAGCTGCCCGACAACATCTCTTACGAACAAGCCGCCGCGGTGATGCTCAAGGGGCTGACCGTGCAGTACCTGCTGCGCCAGACCCATGTCGTGCAGCCGGGCGAAACAATTCTGTTCCACGCCGCTGCCGGTGGCGTGGGCTCGCTGGCCTGCCAGTGGGCCAAGGCCCTGGGCGCCAAGCTGATCGGTGTGGTGGGCTCGGCGGAAAAAGCCGAACGGGCCAAGGCGCTGGGCGCCTGGGCAACCATCGACCGTAGCCACGAGGATATTCGCGCTCGAGTGCTGGAACTGACCAACGGCGCGAAATGCCCGGTGGTGTATGACTCGGTGGGCAAATCCACTTGGGATATCTCTCTGGACTGCGTGGCGCCGCGCGGCCTGCTGGTCAGCTTCGGCAATGCCTCGGGCGCGGTCACCGACGTGAACCTCGGCATCCTCGCGCAAAAAGGCTCGCTGTATGTCACCCGTCCGATCCTCGCCGGCTACGCCACCACCGCGCAACGCCTGCAGGCGATGGCCGATGAGCTGTTCGCCATGATTTCCAGCGGCCAGCTGCACGTGGACATCAGCCAGCGCTATGCGCTCAAGGACGCGGCTCAGGCGCAGACCGCCCTGGCCGCTGGAGAGACGGTGGGTTCGACGATTCTGTTGCCCTGAAGAAAGCCACCCCCGTCGGCACGGAGGGCGCGCCATCCACCGACGGGACCAAGGCGGTTTATGCAGGTCAGGACGGGCGAATGACCTTGCCCGTGGCCAGGTCGCGGATCAGGCTGGGGTTACGCCGCCCACCCAGGCTGCCGCCCAGTACGCCGTCCAGGCGGCCGTGGAAATACTGTTCGACACGCAGCCGTGAGCGGGCCGAAGGCCGACCGGCCGGGTTGGCCGAGGTGGACACCAGCGGTCCGGTCAACGCACAGAGCTCAGCGATCAACGGATGATCGCTGACCCGCAACGCCACACTGTCATGCTCGCCGGTGATCCACTCGGCAAGCCGGTTCTGGTGCGGCACCAGCCAGGTATTCGGCCCCGGCCAGGTGCTGGACAGAGGCTTGAGCCAGTCCGCCGGCAGGTCGTGCAGCAGAAAATCGAACTGCGCGGCACTGCTTGCCACGAGGATCAGACCCTTGCGCATTGGGCGGGATTTCAAGTCCAGCAGACGCAACACCGCCGCTTCGTTCCACGGGTCGCAGCCCAGCCCCCAGACCGCTTCGGTCGGATAGGCGATTACCCCGCCAGCTCTAACCACGCCCGCCATGTGTCGCACCCGCCAACTGCTGTTCATTGCAACCTTCATCGTGTTTTGAGCCGCGCGCAGTGTACTGCAGGCGCAGGCTTTTCCGCGATGCGGCGTAGCCAGCGGTCGATTCTGTGTTAACCCGCCCGACCGCTCCACACCCCCGCCGCGCAGGCTACCCGGCCACTCAGCTCAAGGTCGGTGAGCGCCGCCAACACCTGGGGCAACGGCCAGCCGCTGGCATCGGCCAGGGCTTCGCTGCTGTACGGTGCGGCCAGTAGCAATTCCAGCAAGGGGTGCTCAGCGTTGCTGGCAGCCGGCGCGCTAGACGAAACGGGCACAACGGGCGCTTCAGGCAAGGGCGCCAGGTTCTGCCAGCCGCGCAATCCCTGCAGAATATCCTCGACGCTTTCCACCAGGGTCGCCCCCTCGCGGATCAGCTGATGGCATCCGCGTGCGCCGGGATGATGAATGGAGCCCGGAATCGCATACACCTCGCGGCCCTGTTCGGCTGCCAGCCGGGCGGTAATCAACGATCCACTGGACGGGCTCGCCTCAATAACCAGCACGCCCAGCGATAAACCACTGATCAGTCTGTTGCGCCGAGGGAAATTGCCCGCTTGGGGCGGTGTATCCAGGGGAAACTCGGACACCAGCGCACTGCCCTCATCGGCGATGCGTGCCGCCAGTTGGCGGTGACTGGCGGGATACACACGTTGCAGGCCGGTGCCCAGCACCGCCACGGTGCGTCCGCCCACATCCAGAGCCGCCCGGTGGGCGGCGCCGTCGATTCCCAGGGCCAGGCCGCTGGTAATCACGAAACCACCGCCGGCCAGGCTGCGGGCGAACGCTTCGGCGCTGTCCAGGCCGGGGCGCGAAGCACGGCGGCTGCCGACCACGGCAACTTGGGGCTGCTCCAGCAGTCCGGCATCCCCGGCCACGAACAGCAACGGCGGGGCATCATGCAGCTCGGCCAACAGGGCCGGATAGCGTGGGTCGTCCCACATCAGCACGTGCTGGCCGGGCTGCTCCAGCCAAGCCTGGGCGGCGCGAGCACGCTCGCGGACTTCCGGGCTGCGCCGCGCATCAGCACACACCGCCGGCAACCCCAGCGACCGCCAGGCACTGGCCGGCGCACTGAACGCGGCACCGGCATTGGCGAACGCCTGCAACAAGCGTCGAAACCGGCGCGGGCCCAGCTCTGGCAAGGCATGCAGACGCAAACGGGCTTCAAGTTCGGCGGGCGAGGGCAGCGACATGGCGATCGTCCTTGATCGTAAAGGGACGAATCAGCATAGCCCGTGCACACCCAACAGCCTTTTCCGCTTGAGCAGCATAAAAAATGCCGCTCCCCATCACGGGTGAGCGGCATTCAGGAACAACCGTTCAGGCGAACGTCAGGGATTACGCACCTTGTCCATCACCGCCAGTTGACGCGTGGCAACCAGTACCAGGCCGTAACTGAGCTTTTCGTAAGTGCGGAACACCATCAACAGGCCTGCGCGCTCGTCGGGAATTTTTACCCGCTCACCGGTGATGCGGTCGCGCACGGTTTCACCGGTCTTGTACACCGCCAGCACGTTGCCCTCCACGAGGCCGTCGCGCGCGCCCTTGTTGAGGGTCACCACATCGAACTGGCCGATCTGCGTCACGCCGCGCGGTACATCAAGAATGATGCCGCGAATCTCGTTGGCCGGCTCACTGGGCATGAAACTCGAATTGAGAGTGCGATGCTCGGTGGAAAACAGGCGGTCGCCGAGACGAATCTCCTGGGTCGAGCGGCTGAGCATCAGAGTGGTGATGTCGCCTTCCTCGGCGATCCGCTCGCCGGTGCCGATGTCATCGGCGTTGATGCCCAGAAACTCCTTGGTTTCCGGGTCAACGTACACCCGGCCCTGGCGGAAGATGCCATAGACCGGCTCATCGTTGGGGAACTGGCCGCGCGCATAGACCCGGTCATCCTTGCCGCTGATCACTCGCTCGGCGTTACCGGCCACGACATACGGTGCGGTCTCGAAATCCTCAGCGCTGTCGACGATACGGTTAGACAGCAGGAAGCTGTTGATCGCCCCCAGCGGGATCGCCGGAATCGCCTCGGCCATCGGCGTGCTGCGTACCTTGGGCGACAGTTTGATGGTGCCACGGCTGGCGCCACGATCCAGCACCAGGCGCGGCTGGCCGTCGATGTAGACCAGGCTCAGCACATCCCCCGGGTAGATCAGGTGCGGGTTTTCCACCTGCGGGTTGACGTGCCAGATCTGCGGCCACTTCCACGGTTTACTGAGAAATTTGGCGGAGATATCCCAGAGGCTGTCGCCCTTGACCACGGTGTAACGCTCTGGATGATTGTCCCTGAGCGGTACGCCTGCGTAGGCCAAGCCGCCCGCAGTCAACAGCAACAGGGCGAGTAGTGATTTCCTCATGCGGCGAATCCCTTTATCATGTGTCTTCGCGCAAAAGCCCCTTCAGCACCCGGCAATCCCTTGAAAGCCGTGGGTTGAAGGCGTTTTGCAATGCTGGCTGGCATCTTAGCAGCGGCCTTTTTCTCAATTGCATACGTGCTTCACAAACGCTTATGGCCATTCTCAACATCCTCGAGTTTCCCGATCCGCGCCTGCGCACCATCGCCAAGCCGGTGGACGTGGTCGACGACGGCATTCGCCAATTGGTCGACGATATGTTCGAGACCATGTACGACGCACCGGGCATCGGCCTGGCGGCGACCCAGGTGAATGTGCACAAGCGCGTGGTGGTGATGGACCTGTCCGAAGACAAGTCCGAACCGCGCGTGTTCATCAACCCCGAGTTCGAAACCCTGACCGACGAGATGGACCAGTACCAGGAAGGTTGCCTGTCGGTGCCTGGTTTCTACGAAAACGTCGACCGTCCGCAAAAGGTCAAGATCAAGGCCCTAGACCGCGACGGCCAGCCCTATGAGCTGATCGCCGAGGGACTGCTCGCCGTGTGCATCCAGCACGAGTGCGATCACCTCAACGGCAAACTGTTCGTCGATTACCTGTCGCAGCTAAAGCGCGACCGGATCAAAAAGAAGCTGGAAAAGCAGCACCGCCAGCAGGCTTGATCCACTTCTTCAAAGGCTTGCCACGGCAAGCCTTTTTCTTTTCAGCCGCTTTTATCAGTGAGTCACGCCATGCGCATCGTCTTCGCCGGTACTCCGGAATTCGCCGCCCAGCATTTGCAGGCCCTGCTGAATACCGATCATCAGATCGTCGCGGTCTATACCCAGCCGGATCGCCCCGCCGGACGCGGCCAAAAACTGATGCCCAGCCCGGTCAAGCAACTCGCCGAGGCCCACGGCATTGCGGTCTACCAGCCGCAGACCCTGCGTGATCCCGCGGCTCAGGCGGAACTGGCGGCACTCAACTCCGACCTGATGGTGGTGGTCGCCTATGGGCTGATCCTGCCTCAGACGGTGCTGGATATCCCGCGTCTGGGCTGCATCAACAGCCACGCGTCTCTGTTGCCGCGCTGGCGCGGCGCGGCGCCGATCCAGCGCGCCGTGGAAGCCGGTGATGCCGAAAGCGGCGTGACCGTGATGCAGATGGAAGCCGGCCTGGACACCGGCCCGATGCTGCTCAAGGTCAGCACGCCGATCACGGCCGAAGACACTGGCGGCAGTTTGCACGACCGCCTGGCCGAGCTGGGCGCGCGTGCCATCGTTGCCGCCGTGGACGGTCTGGATGCCGGCACCTTGCACGGCGAAATACAGGACGATGCCCTGGCCTGCTACGCCCACAAGCTGAACAAGGACGAGGCCCGCCTCGACTGGCAGCGCCCGGCGGTGGAACTGGAGCGACAGATTCGCGCGCTGCATCCCTGGCCGGTCTGCCACAGCACCCTGGGTGAGGTGACGCTCAAGGTGCACGGCGCCCGTCTGGGCGAAGGGCAGGGCGTGCCCGGCGAGATTCTCGCCGCCAGCAAGGAGGGCCTGACCGTGGCCTGCGCTCAGGGCACACTGTTGCTCACTCGTCTGCAACTGCCGGGCGGCAAGCCGTTGGCCTTCAGCGATCTGTACAACAGCCGCCGCGAGCAGTTCGCCGTCGGCCAGGTACTGGGCCAATGAACCCGCGCCTGGCCGCCGCCCGCGCCCTGGCCGCCGTGCTCAATGGCAAAGCCTCACTGGGCGGCAGCCTGCCGCCGCTGCTCGACAAAGTGGAGGCCCGCGACCGCGCACTGACCCAAGACCTGGCCTTTGGTACCGCCCGCTGGCAACCGCGCCTGGCCTTGCTGGCGGAAAAACTGCTGCAAAAACCCTTCAAGCCGGCCGACCGCGACGTCGAAGCCCTGTTGCTGGTCGGCCTGTATCAGCTGTTCTACACGCGCATCCCCGCCCACGCGGCGATCGGCGAGACGGTCGGCTGCGTCGATCAGCTGAAAAAATCCTCGCTCAAGGGGTTGCTCAATGCCGTGCTGCGCCGCGCCCAGCGCGAGGGCGAGGCACTGTTCGCCAAACTGGAGCGCGACCCGGTGAGCCGCACTGCCCATCCGCGCTGGCTGCAAAAGCGCCTGAAGGCGGACTGGCCGGAACAGTGGGAAACCATTTGCACTGCCAATAATGCCCACCCGCCCTTGCTGCTACGCGTCAATCGCCGGCATGGCAGCCGCGACGCCTACTTGGCCGACCTGCAGGCCGCCGGCTTTCCCGGTGAAGCCTGCGTATTCAGCCGTGATGGCATTCGCCTGCTGCAGCCCTGCGATGTCACCCTCTTGCCGGGTTTTGCCGAAGGGCGCGTCAGCGTGCAGGACGAAGCCGCCCAATTGGCCGCCGACTTGCTGGAACTGGCCCCGGGGCAGCGCGTCCTGGATGCCTGCGCCGCGCCGGGCGGCAAGACCTGCCACCTGCTGGAAGCCGAAGCCGGTCTGAAGGAAGTGGTGGCCCTGGACCTGGAGCCGCAACGCCTGGTGCGCGTGCGGGAAAACCTTGAGCGCCTGCAGCTGCAGGCCACGCTGATCGCGGCCGACGGTCGCGACACCGCCGCCTGGTGGGACGGACAGCCGTTCCAGCGCATTTTGCTGGATGCCCCTTGCTCGGCCACGGGCGTGATCCGTCGTCACCCAGATATCAAGCTGACCCGCCAGGCCGAAGACATCGGCGCCCTGGCGCAGCTGCAGGGCGAACTGCTCGATGCACTGTGGCCGACCCTGGAGGTGGGCGGCGTGCTGCTGTACGCCACCTGCTCGGTGCTGCCGGAAGAAAACAGCGCTAACATCGCTGCCTTCCTGGCCCGTACGCCCGGGGCGCGCGAACTGGCCATTGGCGGCCCGTTCGGTCTGAAACAGCCCCATGGCCGCCAGTTGCTGCCACAGGAAGACGGCCATGATGGGTTCTATTACGCCAAACTGATCAAGATCGCTGCGTGCTGAGAATCGGCAAGGAAGTGAACGGATGAAAATCATCATTCTGGGTGCCGGTCAGGTGGGCGGTACGCTGGCCGAGCATTTGGCCAGCGAGGCCAACGACATTACCGTGGTCGACACCGATGGCGACCGCCTGCGCGAGCTGAGCGACCGCCTGGATATCCGTACGATTCAGGGCCGGGGCTCGTTTCCCACCGTGCTGCGCCAAGCCGGCGCCGACGATGCCGACATGCTGGTCGCCGTCACCAACAGCGACGAAACCAACATGATTGCCTGCCAGGTGGCCTACAGCCTGTTCCACACCCCGACCAAGATCGCCCGCGTACGCGAAGCGGCCTACCTGACCCGCGCTGGCCTGTTCAGCAACGAGGGCATCCCGGTCGACGTGCTGATCAGCCCGGAACAGGTGGTGACCAACTACATCAAGCGCCTGATCGAGCATCCTGGCGCCTTGCAGGTCATCGACTTCGCCGAGGGAAAGGCCCAACTGGTGGCGATTCGCGCCTATTACGGCGGCCCGCTGGTGGGCCAGCAGCTCAAGCAGATCCGCCAGCACATGCCTAACGTGGAGACCCGGGTGGCGGCCATCTTCCGCCGCAACCGAGCCATCCTGCCGCGCGGCGACACGATCATCGAAGCGGATGACGAGGTGTTCTTCATTGCCGCCAAGGCCAATATCCGCGCGGTGATGAGCGAGTTGCGCCGCCTGGAGCACAGCTACAAGAAAGTGGTGATCGCCGGCGGCGGGCATATCGGCGAGCGCCTGGCCGAGGCCATCGAAAGCCGTTACCAGGTAAAGATCATCGAGATGAACCCGGCGCGCTGCCGTTATCTGTCCGAGGTGCTGGACAGCACCATCGTGCTGCAGGGCAGCGCCTCGAACCGCGACCTGCTGTTGGAAGAAAACATCAACGATGCGGATATCTTCCTGGCCCTGACCAACGATGACGAGGCCAACATCATGTCCTCGCTGCTGGCCAAGCGCCTGGGTGCGCGCAAGGTGATGACGCTGATCAACAACCCGGCCTACGTCGACCTGGTGCAGGGCGGTGAGATTGATATCGCCATCAGCCCCCAGCTGGCCACCATCGGCACGCTGCTCACCCACGTACGGCGGGGCGATATTGTCAGTGTCCATTCACTGCGCCGAGGCGCCGCCGAAGCCATCGAGGCCATCGCCCACGGCGACGCCAAGTCGAGCAAGGTCATCGGCCGCAAGATCTGCGAGATTGCCCTCCCGCCGGGTACCACCATCGGCGCGGTGATTCGGGACGAGGAAGTGCTGATCGCCCACGATGACACAGTGATCGAGTCCGGTGACCATGTGATCCTCTTTCTGGTCGACAAGCGCCAGATTCGCGACGTGGAACGTCTGTTCCAGGCTGGGCTGACGTTCTTCTAACAGGCCGTTGAAAACTACCTGCTAAACGAATTTGCCGACACGCCCGGGCACACATGAAGTGACTGCGACACGGTCAATCCGGCCCTGAACGCGCTAAGGTAAGCCTCTGCTGACCCCCCGCCATAGGATGCTTACATGCTCACCTCGCTGGAAAACATGCTTGCCAAGGGCATCGACAATTCACTGCTGCGTTTTGGACTGGGCAAGGGTTATCTGGATGCAGGTGAGCCGGTGCGGGCTGCCGAACATTTGCGTCGCTGCGTGGAACAGGACCCGAAATATTCCGCCGCCTGGAAGCTGCTCGGCAAAGCACTGCAGGCCGCCGATGATCCGGACGGGGCCCGCGCCGCCTGGCAACAGGGCCTGAGCGCCGCGCAGGCCCACGGCGACAAGCAGGCGGAAAAGGAGATGACGGTGTTTCTGAAAAAGCTCGACAAGTCGGCGCGGGAATAGCTGCCGGCAACCAGCCGTAGGGTGGATGTCGTTTTTTACATCCACCATGGCCCTGCTCGGTGCACCGCCATCCGGTGGATCGCCACCCGGTGGATCGATAAAGCGCGATCCACCCTACAAAGGCCCAGCGCCTTCCACCAGCGCGGCGCGCTTGGGCAGCAGGCGCACGATGCTGTTGAGCAGCATGCCGTAGAGCGGCACGAACATCATCAGGCTGATTGCCAGCTTGATCACGTAGTCCACCAAGGCGATTTCCACCCAGTTGGCGGCCATGAAGGCATTGCTGCTCTGCCAGAAGGCCACCGAGAAAAACGCGAAGGTATCCAACAGGTTGCCGACGATCATCGCCGCCGAGGGGGCAATCCACCATTGGCGCTTCTTGCGCAGCCGGTCGAAAACCTGAATATCAAGAATCTGCCCCAGCACGTAGGCCACGAAACTGGCCAGGGAAATGCGCAGCACGAAGCTGTTGAATTCCAACAGCGCGCCAGCCCCGCGGAACACCGCTTCCTGAAACAGCACCGAGACAATGTATGAGGCAAGCAGTGCCGGCAGCATGACCCGCGCGATCACCTGGCGGGCCGGTGCCTTGCCAAGCAGGCGCACGGTCAGGTCGGTGGCCAGGAAGATGAACGGAAAACTGAACGCGCCCCAGGTGGTGTGCCAGCCGAACAGGCTGATCGGCAGCTGCACCAGGTAGTTGCTGGCGATGATGATGAGAATATGGAAGGCGATAAGACCAGCCAGCGTCATGCGCTGCGCCGATGCGGTCAATAACGGCATCTGAATGTCCTTTTTAGTGATGGGGGCGAGGGAACCCATTTACTTATGCGCCCTGGCGGGTCGCGGCCGGCATTCTAGCGGTTTTCGTCAGGTGGTGGGGGGCAGCCTGTCGTAGGCTGCCTGGCACGCCCAGGGCGACTTGACCCAGGCACAGCCGAAGACAAGGCGGGTAGCTAAACCACGAAGCGCAGGCCGACTCCGCGCGCATCGGCCCAGCGGATTTCCATCTCCACGCGTGGCGCTCCGTTGGGCAGGCCCTGTATTTGGCCAATCAAACGGGTGCCCAGCGGCAAGTGCGTCAGCTCGACCAGCTGGATGTACACCCCGCCGTCGGAAAAATCGCGGGTTTGCCCGCACAACTCACCGAAGCTTTCATGCCAGACACAGATCTGCCAGTTGAGCGGCGTGCGTGGATGCCGCCGCCGATTGTCGGTCAGTACCAACGGGGTTCCCCCTCCGGCCGCTGCTTGAAGCGCTTCATGCTCCACATGTACTGGTCCGGATAGGTACGCACGTACTTTTCCACCATTGCGCTCAACGCCGTCACCGCAGTTTGCGGGTCTTTGCTGTACATGGCCTCGGGCGCGGCTTCGAGGATCACCTTGAACCCCGATCCGTCCTCCAGGCGTACGGCATGTAGAAACACCCCCACCGCCTTGTGACCCGCGAGCATGCCGGGCACGAATTTACTGGTCAGCGCCTGGGTGGCAAAGAACGGCGCAAACAAGCCACTGCTGCGGCTCGGCTCTGGATCGGCGGGTATGCCCACCGCCCCGCCACGGCGCACTTCCTTGATGATGCTGAGAATGCCTTCCTTGGTGGAGGGAGCCACGCGATTGCCCATCAGCGTGCGCTGCTTTTTCAGCAGCTCATGCACCGCATCCAGTTTGGGCGGCCGATAAAAGACGATCGGTTGGCACTGGGAGCCATAATAATGGTTGAGCACTTCCCAATTGCCCAGGTGGCTGGTGATACCCACCACCCCCTTGCCGGAAGCCAAAGCCTTTTGCAGCACATCCAGCCCTTCGACTTCTCGTACCCTGGCCAGGGTTTTGTCCACTGGCCAGATCCAGGCGCAGGCACTTTCGGTGAACGTCTTGCCGATGTTTTTCAGGGTCCGCCCCAGCAGTTGCTCACGGGCTGCGTCATCAAGCTCCGGAAAGCAGTGCGCCAGGTTGGTCCGCGCCACATCGCGCGAGCGGTTCGGCACCTTCCACATCAACCAGCCCATGCCTGTGCCCGCAGCCTGCACGGCGCGCCACGGCAGCCGGGCAAACAGCTTGAGAAAGCCCACCACCAGGGCGCCTTTGAAGGTTTCCACTCGCTACTCCCGATATTCGCAAGGCCGGCATTGTAACCAGCACCACTCCCTTTCATGTAGCGAGCGTACGCAAATCTGCTGTGCAACCTGCCGTTCTCAGACCGGTCGGCCTGCTAGCGCGGGAATGCCCAGTACAGCGAAACGATCGCACTCCTGGGTGTGGTCCATGACCATACCGGCCGCCTGCATGAAGGCGTAACAGATGGTGGGGCCGACGAAACTGAAACCCGCTTTTTTTAATGCGCGACTCATCGCCTCCGCCTCAGGAGTAATCGCCGGCACCTGTTCGCGTGTCGTGAACTGATTGATCTTTGGACCCCCGCCGACAAACGACCAGAGAAAGCCCACTGGGTCCTCCAGGCGCAGCCACGCCTGGGCATTCTGCCGCGCGGCACGCAGCTTCGCACGGTTGCGGATGATGCCCGGATCCTGCATCAGCTGTTCGATCTCCTCATCACTGAGCTGCGCCAGCCGGGCAGGATCGAAACCGTGCAGGACCCGACGGTAGTGCGCGCGCTTTCTCAGCACGGTGAGCCACGACAAGCCGGCCTGAAAGCCATCCAGTACCAGCATTTCGAACAGCACGCCCGCATCGTATTCAGGCACGCCCCATTCTTCATCGTGATAACGCATGTACAGCGGATCGTCGGTGCACCAAAAGCAGCGTGGCATAAGGCTTTCCCTCGATTCTAAGCATCCCGGATTGGGGTATACTCCCGCGTTTTACACGTCGACGAAGCGCTGTCGAGCCGGCTTGTTCTACCCGGTTACCAAGCGCTTTCCACGCATCAGCACAGGTGAAAATTCGTGAGCCAGACTACGCCCGCCGTGCGCACCTTCCAAGACCTGATCCTGGCCCTGCAGAAGTACTGGGCCGAGCAGGGTTGCGTGGTGTTGCAGCCCTACGACATGGAAGTGGGTGCCGGTACCTTCCACACTGCAACCTTCCTGCGCGCCATCGGCCCGGAAACCTGGAACGCTGCCTATGTGCAACCGTCCCGGCGCCCCACCGACGGTCGTTATGGCGAGAACCCCAACCGTCTGCAGCACTACTACCAGTTCCAGGTGGTCTTGAAGCCCAACCCGGAGAATTTCCAGGAGCTGTACCTGGGCTCGCTGCAGGCCATCGGCATCGACCCGCTGGTGCATGACATCCGCTTTGTCGAGGACAATTGGGAATCGCCCACACTTGGCGCCTGGGGCCTGGGCTGGGAAATCTGGCTGAACGGCATGGAAGTCACCCAGTTTACCTACTTCCAGCAAGTGGGCGGCCTGGAATGCTATCCGGTCACCGGCGAGCTGACCTACGGCCTTGAGCGCATCGCCATGTACATCCAGGGCGTGGACAGCGTGTACGACCTGGTCTGGACCAACGGCCCGGATGGCGTGGTCACCTACGGCGACGTGTTCCACCAGCAAGAGGTGGAGATGTCCACCTACAACTTTGAACACGCCGACACCGAGTTCCTGTTCCACA
>CAYPFO010000045.1:0-28419 GCA_964410065.1 uncultured Pseudomonas sp. | reverse complement strand
TGGTCGGCGTAGTTGTAATACACCCGCGCCTCGACCTTCTGCAGCACGTCGCCGAGGTTGTCCTGTTCGATACGCAGCGCCAGGCTTTCTCGCTCGAACTGACTGCCATCCATGCCGCGTCCAGCGTAAGCGGCTTCACCGTCGCCAACCCCGGCGGTCAGCTCCAGCAGGGTGTCTGCGCTGGGCGTCCAGCCAAGCACCAGATCGCTGCTCCATTTATCGAACTGTCCATGTACGGTATCGCCCCTGCCGTCCTGGTAATCGTCCGCCTCGGAGCGGTTGGCCAGCAGGCGCACATAGCCTTCCTGACTGCCCGCAGCGGCATCGATATTGCGGTCGAAACGACCATCGGACCCCACCAACAGGCTGGCATCGACACGCCCACCCGGTTCGCTGAAACGCTCGGGATCACGCTCGAAAAGAATGGTCGCCGCCGAGGCGCCCGGCCCCCAAAGCACGCTCTGCGGTCCCTTGATCACCGTGAGCTGATCGTAATTCTCGGGGGTGATGTAGGAACTCGGCGAGTCCATGCGGCTCGGGCACGCGCCGAGCATTTCGCCGCCATTGCTCAGCAACTTGAGGCGCGAACCGAACATGCCGCGAAACACCGGATCGGCGTTGGAACCGCCACCTCGCACGGCGGAGAAGCCGGGAATGGTTTGCAGGTAATCGCCGGCATCGCTGGCCGGCACCGGCTGGCGGGGCAGTTTCGGGTCGGTGCTGACCACCAGTGACGCGGCGGGCGCCACGCCGGTAATCACCGTGGGTGCCAGCTCATGCTGGTGCTCCGTGGCCAGGCCACCCGCACTGAGCGAAACCAGCAAGGCACCATGGGCCAGCTGCCAGCGCAGGCGGGACGTTGTAAACGAGAAAGCAACGGGCGCGCACGCGGGCGCCACGCAACGGGAGTTACGAGTCATAAAAAAGTCTCACACAGAATATTCGGACAAGCCGCCACAGCGGCTCGACTGCTCGATCAGGCGTGCAAGAACGGGGGCGCGCGCGGATGGCCGCTGCCGCGGCGCGGCGCCGGGGGGTGCGGGTGTTCCGGCAACGCCAGGAGGAAGGTTGGCGGGTGCTTGGGCAGCACCAAATCCACGGCCAGGCTGAGGGGTGGATTGAGGGTCAACAGCTCGCAATAGCCGCACATCTCCAGCGCGGCCAGCCAGGCCGGCTGATTGGGCGAAGCCTGGTGATGCTGGCCGTGGGCGGCCGATGGCGTCTGCACTGGCGCGGCATGGCTGGAATGCCCGTGTGGGTCGAGCTCGTCATGCAACGCACCGGCAACCAGGGCATTTGATTGCGCAGCCTGGATCGCGGAGTACAACGGCCCGGCATGGATCATCAGCATGGCGAACAGGCCAAGCCAGATCCCTACCGATCTCTGCCGTAATGCGCTCACAACCAATCCTTCAAAGCCTATTGCCCTACCAGGGTGACCCATAATCGCACGTCGCTTTCTTCATCCGCCTGCGGCGCGATGCCGCAAAGTACTTGAACAAGCCAAACGACACTTTCCCTTCTATAACAGCGAATAATTGCTCTGAATTGCTTTTTTTGGCTTAAATCACCAATTTTCAAACAATGCTTGCCAGAACCACCAAGCAGCCACTAGCGTTGCGCACATTATCTTCCAATAAGCCCATGCCACTGTTTATCTCAGGGCATAGCTTCGCTGCCGCAACAGGAACGTCGCCATGACCATGCTCAAGAATCCGTCGCAGAAATACCGCGCTTTTACGCCGATCAACCTCCCTGATCGCACCTGGCCGAACCAGGTCATCGACAAGGCGCCAATCTGGCTGAGCTCCGACCTGCGCGACGGTAACCAGTCGCTGATCGAGCCGATGGATGGGGCGAAGAAGCTGCGCTTCTTCAAGACCCTGGTAAGTGTTGGCGTCAAGGAAATTGAAGTGGGCTTCCCGTCCGCCTCGCAGACTGATTTCGACTTCGTGCGCACGCTGATCGAAGGCGGCCATATCCCGGACGACACCACCATCCAGGTGCTCACCCAGGCCCGCGACGACCTCATCGAGCGCACCTTCGAGTCCCTCAAGGGCGCCAAGAAGGCCATCGTCCACTACTACAACGCCACCGCGCCCAGCTTCCGCAAGATCGTCTTCAAGCAGGACAAGGCCGGCGTCAAGCAGATCGCCATCGAGGCGGGCAAGATCATCAAGGGCCTGGCCGAAGCCAACCCGGAAACCGACTGGCGCTTCGAGTATTCGCCGGAAGTGTTCAGCTCCACCGAAACCGAGTTCGCCGTCGAGGTGTGCAACGCGGTGATCGAGGTGTTCCAGCCGACCCCCGAGAAGAAGCTGATCCTCAACCTGCCGGCCACCATCGAGGCGGCGACCCCGAACATCTACGCCGACCAGATCGAGTACTTCTGCCGCCACATCAACAAGCGCGACAGCGTGCTGGTCAGCCTGCACACCCACAACGACCGCGGCACCGGCGTGGCCGCCACCGAGCTGGGCCTGATGGCCGGCGCCGACCGCGTGGAAGGCTGCCTGTTCGGCAACGGCGAGCGCACCGGCAACGTCGACCTGGTCACCGTCGCCCTCAACATGTACACCCAAGGCGTCGACCCCGAACTGGATTTCTCCGACATCGACGCGGTGCGCAAGGTGGTTGAGGAATGCAACCAGTTGCCGGTTCACCCGCGCCATCCCTATGTCGGCGATCTGGTGCACACCGCCTTCTCCGGCTCGCACCAGGATGCGATCCGCAAGGGCTTCGCCCAGCAGGACCCGGACGGTATCTGGGAAGTGCCCTACCTGCCGATCGACCCGGCCGACATCGGTCGCAGCTACGAGGCGGTGATCCGCGTCAACAGCCAGTCCGGCAAGGGCGGCATTACCTTCCTGCTCGAGCAGGAATACGGCATCAGCCTGCCACGCCGCATGCAGATCGAATTCAGCCAGGTGGTGCAAAAGGAAACCGATCGCCTCGGCCTGGAACTGACCGCCGAGCAGATCTACAGCCTGCTCGAGCGCGAATACCTGCAGGCCACCGCACCCTACGCACTGCAGCGCCACCGCTTGCAGGAAGAGGACGGCATCAGCGTGCTCGACCTGGAAGTGACCGACAGCGGTGACGCTCAGGCATGGCGCGGCACCGGCAAGGGCCCGTTGGAAGCCCTGGTCGCCGCCTTGCCGGTGTCCGTCGAGGTCATGGATTACTCCGAACATGCCATCGGTGCCGGCAGCCAGGCCCAGGCCGCCGCCTACATCGAATTGCGCTTGGACGGCGGTCGCTCGCTGCACGGCATCGGCATCGACGGCAACCTGACCACCGCCAGCATCCGCGCCCTGTTCAGCGCCCTCAACCGCGCCCTGGCGCAGGTGGAAGTGCAGCCGGCGTAAGCGCTTGAGCAGCCCTGACGCACAAGGCCGATCCCTGCCAGGATCGGCCTTGTGCGTTCAGTAGAAGCAAGCTTGCTCACCCAACCAGAGCATCGCCAGTGCAGGCAGACGCCTACAAGTAGGATACGGTCCGTAGGATGGCGTTGAGCGCAGCGATACCCATTAAGCCCGGTCCCTGCTCAACCCTGCCAAGCACTCACGAACACCTCAGGATTCAATTCCAACGGGATGCGTCGTTCCCCTTCGACGCTACCCAGATACACAAACCCGACAATCTGCTCGCTGCTGCTCAGCCCCAGCCCGGCCTTGACCACGGGATCGTGGGACAAGTCGCCCGAACGCCACATGGCACCCAGCCCCAGCGCATGCGCAGCCAATATGATGCCGTGAGCGGCGCAACCGGCGGAGAGGACCTGCTCACTGAGGGGAATCTTCGTGTGGGCTTTGGGCGAGGCGATTACCGCCACCAGTAACGGCGCCCGCAGCGGCAAGGCGCGTGCCCGGTCGAGCTGCTCGGGTTTGACCTGGGGCCCTGCGGCGACCGCCTGGACGAACAGCTCACCGAGTCGCTGCCGTGCTTTGCCTTCGATGGTCAGAAAACGCCAAGGATGCAGTTGGCCATGATCCGGCGCGCGCAAGGCGGCCCGAAAGAGCAGGTCGCGTTGCGCGGCGTCCGGTGCCGGCTCATATAGACGCGGCACCGAAACACGGTTGAGCAGTAGATCGAGAGCCTCCATCGGGCCACCTCCAAAAAAGATGCAGCGCGTATTCTAGTGCCTTCTGCCGTGCAGTTGTCCGAACTGACAATCGCCCTCGTTAACCGTGCCAAGGCATCCCCCGCCCTTGCGCCGTATAACTCGCGCACGTTCCATTGCCGAGACCCGACCATGCCGTCCTACAAAGCGCCGCTGCGCGATACCCGTTTCCTGCTCAACGAGGTGCTGGATTTCCCCGGCCACTATCAACACCTGATCAACGGCGGCGAGGCCACCCCGGATATCGTGGATGCCATTCTCGATGAGTGCGCCAAGCTTTGCGAGGACGTGATTGCGCCGCTCTACCACAGTGGCGATGAGGAGGGCTGTCACCTGCAGGATGGCGAGGTGCGCACGCCCGCAGGCTTCAAAGCTGCCTATGACGCCTACATCGCAGGTGGCTGGCAGGGGCTTTCCCACCCTGTGGAATACGGCGGCCAGGGCCTGCCGATGAGCCTCGGCGCGCTCAAGCAGGAAATGCTCGGCACCGCCAATTGGCCATTCGCCATGTACCCGGGGCTGTCGCTGGGTGCGATGAACACCATCATGCAGCACGGCAACGAGGAACAAAAAAACACCTTCCTGCCCCCGCTTACCGAAGGCCGCTGGGCCGGTACCATGTGCCTGACCGAGCCGCAATGCGGCACCGACCTGGGCCAGGTGAAGACCCGGGCCGACGTGAATGCCGACGGTAGCTATGCGCTGACCGGCACCAAGATTTTTATCTCCAGCGGCGAACACGACCTCACCGAGAACATCGTGCACATCGTCCTCGCCCGCCTGCCCGACGCCCCCAAGGGCACCCGCGGCATCTCGCTATTCATCGTACCCAAGTTCCTTGCCAACCCAGACGGTAGCCTCGGTGCCCGTAACGGCGTGACCTGCGGCGCGCTGGAAAAGAAGATGGGCATCAAAGCCTCGTCCACCTGCGTGATGAACTTCGACGCCGCCACCGGCTACCTGATCGGCCCTCCCCACAAGGGCCTGGAATGCATGTTCACCTTCATGAACAGCGCCCGCATCGGCACCGCCATCCAGGGCGTGGCCACCGCCGAACTGGCTTACCAGGGCGCCCTGGCCTATGCCCGTGAACGTCGTTCGATGCGGTCGCTGTCCGGCACCAAGGAGCCACAACAGATCGCCGACACCTTGATGCACCACGGCGATGTGCGGCGCATGTTGCTGACCCAGAAAGCCATCGCCGAGGGCGGTCGCATGTTGGTGTACCTGGCCACTCAGTACGCCGACAAGATGATCGAAGGCATGCTCGTCAATGATCAGGTTCAGTACGCACACTGGGACGACAAGCTCGGCTTCCTCACCCCGATCCTCAAGGGCTGCCTCACCGAACTGGGACTGGAAGCGGCCAACCTGGGCATGCAGGTGTTTGGCGGCCACGGCTATATCAAGGAACACGGCATGGAGCAGATCGCCCGCGATGCGCGTATCGCCACGCTCTATGAAGGCACCACCGGCATTCAGGCCCTCGACCTGCTCGGCCGCAAGGTGCTGCTGATGACCCAGGGCAAGGCAGTGCGCGACTTCACCCGCGAGCTGAACACGCTGGCCTGGTCACTGCTCAAGGAAGAACCGCAGATGCGCGGCAAGGCGCTGACCCTGCTCAGGCTCAGCGCCCAATGGAACCTGCTGACCCTGCGCATCGCATTGCGCGCGCGCAAGCAGCGCGATCTGGTCAGCACCGCCAGCCATGACTTTTTGATGTACGCCGGCTACGTCGCCCTGGCCTGGTCCTGGCTACTGCAGGAGCGCACCGCCCGGCAAAAGCTGCGCGCCGGTGGCCAGGACTCGCCCGAGTTCTACCGCGCCAAAATCGCCACCAGCGACTTCTACTTTCAGCGGCTGCTGCCCCGCGCCAAAGGGCATGCCAGCGCCATGCTCAAGCCCATCGGCTCGATCATGGATCTGCCGGGAGAGCATTTTGCTTTTGAGTGAGATAGGTCACGGATGAAATGAACGTGCCGCACAACGCCCAGAGGTAAACGCTGTGTAGGGGCGAATTCATTCGCCTGGCTCCACGCCTTCCGGCCACGACGGAGATGCGACGGATGCCATGGTGTTGGCCGCCCCCATTGCGTAGTTTACGAGTGATGTGCAAGGCGAATGAATTCGCCCCTACGAAAGACAGCGCGCCTCCCCTCTACGGTGGGCTGCCCCGCCCGGGTGACTGCACAGATCCATCCCAGCACCTCGCAACGGGAAGGCCACTTACGAAGCCAGCCTTACCTCCCCCTCGCTACTTACAGCGCCAGCCCCACCAGCACCGCGCACTCCACTAACTCCAGCAGCGCACCGGCCGTGTCACCGGTGGTGCCGCCGAGGCGACTCATCAGGCTGCGGCGCACCAGGTAGAACACCGCCGCGGCGATCAGCAGCGCCAACAACCCACTCCAGCCGCCCAGCAGCAGGATGCCCAACGCGGTGGCCAACAGGACTTTCTGCCCAGCATCATGGGGCAAATGCTCGGCCAATGCCTGACCCAGCCCACCGGGGCGCACATAGGGCGTATTCAGGAAGAGCGCCAGCAACGCGGCCCGTCCCAGCAGCGGCGCCAGCAACAGCGCCAGCCCGGAGTCAGCGCCCAGCAGCACCCAGAGCGCGGCAAACTTGAGCAACAACAGCAGCACCAGGACGACCACGGCAATCGGCCCGCTGCGCGGGTCTTTCATGATTGTCAGGGTGCGTTCACGGTCACCGAAACCGCCCAGCCAGGCATCGGCTGTATCGGCCAGACCGTCCAGGTGCAGGGCGCCGGTCATGCCGACCCAGAGTGTCAGCAGCACTGCCGCCACCAACAGGTTCGCGCTGCCGTCGAGCAGCCAGTTGCCGCACACCAGCACCAGCCCGATCAGCAGCCCCACCAACGGATACCAGAGCAGCGAGCGCCCCTGCTCCTCCGGCTGAGGCATGCCGGGCAGGCGGATCGGCAGGTTGGTGAGAAATTGCAAAGCAATCAGCAAGGGCAACGGAATGTTCACAGGGTGTCCTTGATATCGGCGGGTCCCGAACCTTACACAATACACAGTCGCCCGGTACAGGCTGGGTTACAGTCAGTCCATGTCACTCACACCAAGGACCGCCATGCCCCTCAGCCGCGAGCAGGCCCAGCAACGGGCCGACGACATTCAGGCCTTTCGCCGAGAACTCGTTCGCCTGGATCAGGAACAGGCACTGAGCCTGACGGCGCCCCAGCAGGCGCACCTTGATGCCCATTACGTCGGCCTGCTGGGGGAATACCAGCGCGCCTTCGACATCGACCAGGACCACCACGCAAAACGATTGTCGCTCGGCATGCGCATCGCCTCGTTGCTCGGCGCACTGGCCCTGGCGGCCAGCGTGCTGTTTCTGTTCCACCAGTTCTGGGGCTATTTCGATACCGTCCTGCAGGTCGGACTTTTGTTTGGCGCGTCCGTCGGCAGCCTGTTGCTGACCTTTGCCGTACGCCAGCGCGATGCGTCCGGCTATTTCAGCAAGATGGCCGCCCTGCTCGCCCTGGCCTGCCTGATCCTTAACACGGTGATGGTCGGGCAGATCTTCAACATCACCCCGAGTGACAACGCCTTGCTGGCCTGGGCCGCCTATGCCCTGTTACTGGCCTACGCCTGCGAGGCCCGGCTGCTGCTGGGCGCCGGACTGATCTGCCTGCTGGCGTTCATCGCCGCCCGGGTCGGCACCTGGAGCGGGGTCTACTGGCTAAGCCTGGGCGAGTTTCCCGAACATTTCCTGCCTGCCGGTCTCTTGCTATTGCTGGCACCGCGTCGCCTTGCTCAAGGCCGCTTCGCCAGCTTTGCACCGATCTACCGGATCTTCGGCTTGCTGGCCCTGTTGCTGCCCATCCTGCTGCTGTCCAACTGGGGCACCGGCAGCCGCCTGCCTTGGTCGGCGGAGTTGATCGAGGGTGGCTATCAGCTCCTGGGCTTCATCGTCGCCTCGCTGGCGATCTGGCTCGGTACCCGTCGCGACCTCTCGGACGTGGTGAATACCGGCCTGTGCTTCTTCGTCATCTTCCTCTACACCAAGCTGTTCGACTGGTGGTGGGAGGTGATGCCCAAGTACCTGTTCTTCCTGGTGCTGAGCCTGGTGGCGGTACTGATCCTGTTGATCCTGCGCCGGCTGCGGGCCTCCCATGACACAGCGGAGAACCTGCCCGATGAAGCCTGAAGCGCGTCATTACCTGCTGGCCGGCCTGGGATTGACCCTCGCCATCAACCTCATCGCCCTTGGTGGCGTCGCCTACAACCGCAGCGGCGAAGCGGAAAGCCGGCTGCTGCTGAGCGAGCGCGAACTGCCGCGCCTCAACCCGCGTTACCGACCGGAAAACAGTGCTGTCACCCTGAATCTGGCCTGGCGCATCGCGCCGCTGTCCGAAAACGAGCCCTTTCGTCATGGCCTGACTGAAGCACAGATGCGCCAATTGGGCTATGTGCAGCCCGAGCCCGAAACCTGCAGACCGCGCTGCCCACGCGAAGCGCAGCGCGAGGTACTGGTGGTGCTGGAACTGGATGGTCCGGCCTATCGGCTACACCTTGAACACCAGCGCCAGCGCCTGGCCGAAGCGGAGCAAGCAGTGGCCGTGCTGCCGGAGGACAACAGCTTGCGCCGGCGCGCCGAGGAATGGCGCGAGGACCTGCGGAGACTGGAAACAGACAGCCGCCTGTACCTGGTCGATGTCGGTCTGGACGTGGACGAACTGCGCCAGCGTTACCCCAACCGCCTGCAGTACACCATCGTCAAGGGCCTGGTCCGCCCCTGGCACAGCACCGAGCATGGTCTGCGCGGCAGCGTCTTTCTGCGTGGCGCGGATCGGATCAACCTGGCCCGGAATTGGCGCTCCCGCTTGCCCGAACCGAGCGACGCTGAGAGCCAGGACAGAGCGCGCTACGCCATCGAACTCTCGTTTGGCAAACGCCTGGAGCCGTGGGTCAGCGGGGTGTCAGCAGCCAAGCGATAAGTATCGTCTCGCTGCGGACACGTAGGGTGGATGACGCTTTTTCCATCCACCATGCCCCCGCTCGGTGGACCGCCACCCGGTGGATCGCCACCCGGTGGATCGCCACCCGGTGGATCGATGAAGCGTGATCCACCCTACGTCTCGGTATCGCTACAGCTGCGTACTCAGCCCTCGCGCAACTCCCGCCCGGCGCCGACCCACAACCGGTGCAACGCGCCATGACCGACCTCGACCTGTAACAGCTGCGCCTCTGGCAGCCCGCGCGCGCGGGCCAGCAGCAGGCGCATCACACCGGCGTGGGTCAGCAGCAAGGCGCGCTGCCCGGCCAATTCGGCATGCAAGCGCTCAACCGCGCCCAGCACACGGTTGGCGAAATCGCGCAGCGGCTCGCCGTCCGGCGGGGTGAAGCCGTAGGGATCGTTCCAGAAGGCGCCCAGGGCGTGCTCGTCTTCGAGCATGACCTGAGCCGCGTTGCGCCCTTCCCAAGCACCGAAATGCAGCTCGCGCATGTCCGCCTCGATCTGCAGCGACAAGCCGGTTTGCTGCGCCACTTCTTCGGCAAAAGCGCGGCAGCGTTGCAGCGGCGAGCTGACAAGCACATCCCAGTCGCCACCCACCACCGCAGCGCGCAGTTGCTGCCAGCCCCGCTCGCTGAGCGGCACGTCGCTGCTACCGAAAAAACCGCTGCCGGCGGTGGTTTCACCGTGGCGCAGCAGGTCGAGACACAGGCTCATGCCAGTTTTCCGGCCACTGCCGCTTCGGCGAAGGTCGCCATCTCTCCATGCAGAGCACAGGCCAGGCGTAGCAGCGGTAGCGCCACACCGGCGCCGCTGCCTTCGCCCAGGCGCATGCCCAGTTGCAGCAACGGCTGGGCGTCCAGCGCCGCCAGCAACGGTGCATGGCCCGGCTCGGCGCCACTGTGAGCAAACAACAGCCAGTCGGCCACACCTGGATTCAGACGCACGGCGATCAGCGCGGCGGCGGTGCAAATCACGCCGTCCACCAACACGGTGATGCCCTGCTGGGCGCAGCCCAGGTAAGCGCCGGCCAGGGCAGCGATTTCCAGCCCGCCGAGGCGTTGCAGCCAGTCGTAGGCGTCGCGCTCGCCAGCATGCAGAGTCAGGGCACGCTGAATCGCGTCACGCTTGCGGCGTACGCCCTCGCTGTCCAGACCGGTGCCGGCGCCCACCAACTGTTCCAACTGCACACCCAGCAGCGCGCAGGCCAGGGCGCTGGCCGCCGTGGTGTTGCCAATGCCCATTTCGCCGCCGATTAACAGCTGGCAGCCCTCGGCCGCCGCTCGGGCCGCCACGTCACGGCCCACAGCCAGGGCTGCGTCGCACTGTGCGGCGGTCATCGCCGGACCCTGGGTGAAATTGGCGGTGCCTGCGGCCACATCGTGCTCGGTCACGCCCGGCAGATTGGCCGGCGCCACAGTGCCGAGGTTATGCACTTCCAGATGGGCGTTCTGCTGTTTGGCCAGTACGCTGATGGCGGCGCCACCGGACAGAAAGTTTTGCAGCATCTGCACCGTGACCGCTTGCGGGTAGGCGGACACACCTTCGGCGACAACACCGTGGTCGCCAGCAAAAATAGCGATCCATACCTTGTCGAGTTGCGGCTTCTCGCGCCCCTGCTGGGCGGCCAGGCGCACGGCCAGGGTTTCCAGCAGACCAAGGGAGCCGGCCGGCTTGGTCAGTTGTGCCTGACGGGCGCGAGCGGCGGCTTCAGCGGCGGAATCAAGGGGGCGGCAAGGTTGCTGCCACCAGAGCAAATCAGTCACAGGGGTTCTCCTTTGAGTACCATCGGCAATCCGGCGACGGTGAAAACAACACGCTGGCAACGCTCGGCCAGCGCCTGATGCAGCCAGCCCGCCTCATCAACATAACGGCGGCTCAGCTCGCCGAGGGGGACGACGCCGAGACCGGTTTCATTGCTGACTAGAATTATGTGCCCCGGCAAGTGCGGCAGGGCTTCGAGCAGCGCCTCGCGCTCGGCGACCAGACGGGCATCGTCCTCCAGCATGAGCAGATTGGTCAGCCACAAGGTCAGGCAATCCACCAGCAGGCAGCGTTCGGGGGCGGCATTGTCGCGCAGCACGCGGGCCAGTTCGAGCGGTTCCTCGATCAACCCCCACGCAGTCGGGCGCCGCTCGCGGTGATGGGCAATGCGCGCGCTCATCTCGCCATCCAGTGCCTGGCTGGTGGCGATATAAGTCACCGCCAATGCGCTTTCACTGGCCAGTTTTTCGGCCAGCCGGCTCTTGCCGGAGCGGGCGCCGCCCAGGATCAGTTCATGCATGCGGGTTTCTCGTTCGGTTCATTCTTCGGTGCTGTTTGGGTGCAAAGCCGCACAATGCGCGCAGCCGGGCGGTGCCCAGGCGCGCCTCGTACAGGGGTTCAAGATCGCGATAGTAATCCACCCGCCCAGCGCAATAACGCCTCGCGGGCCACTGGGCTCACTCGTGCTCGCCCCAGCGGTCAGTGAATACCAACTCCTCCAGCGGACGAGCCTGGGCCCAGCCTTCCTGCACCAACATCGGTTCGGTGTAGAACTCATGCACCGGCCCAAGGCATAGCACCGCCATCGGCTTGCTGCCGGCTGGCATGTGCAGCAGTTCGGCCAACGCCGCGGGATCGAACAACGACACCCAGCCCATGCCCAGGCCTTCGGCACGGGCCGCCAGCCAGAGGTTCTGAATGGCGCAGGACAGTGAGGCCAGGTCCATTTCCGGCAAGGTGCGGCGGCCAAAAATGTGCCGTTCCCGACCGTCCATCAACGCCACCACCAGCAGTTCGGCACAATCGCGCACGCCTTCAACCTTGAGACGCATGAATTCGCTACCCCGCTCGCCCAACGCCTGCGCGGTACGCAGGCGTTCGGCCTCGACCACCTCTTGAATCCCCTCGCGTAACTCCGGCCGAGTAATGCGGATAAACCGCCAAGGCTGCATCAGGCCGACACTGGGCGCCTGATGCGCAGCCCGCAGCAGACGTTCGAGCAGTTCCGGCTCAACCGTCCCCCCGGCGAAGTGGCGCATGTCGCGGCGCTCGGCAATGGCGCGGTAGACGCCGGTACGTTGTTCGGAAGGAAAGGCGTGGTCTGTCATGGAGGCAACAACTCGGCCACCGCCCGTGGACCGGGCGGCAGATAAAAAGGACATAGAATCGGTCAGTAGACCGAGGCGATATACCGCTCGGTCATGCAGCTGTGGTTCGGACGCACACGCGACGCCAAAGCGCAGTCGAGCACGAATGCTGCCAAGTATGCCCGCACTGACGTCCTTGCGGCAGTTTCAGTCCTACCGCACAGCCCGAAGCCCCGCCTTTCCTGCAGCGGGCGGACTGGTCACCTCCGCTGCCAGGGCGCGGCCCAACGCCTCTTCCAGGCTGATCATTTCGGCATGCAATCGGCAGGCGGCCTGCAGCATAGGCACTGCCAGGGCAGCGCCGCTGCCATCGCCCATACTCAGATCGAGCTGCAACAACGGATCGGCCTGCAAGGCCTCCAGTACTCGGCGGTGTCCGGGCTCGGCACTCAGCTGGGCAAACAGCAACCAGTGCCGGCAGCGCGGGTTCAGCCGCACCGCCAGCAACGCGGCGACGCTGCTGACGAAGCCGTCCACCAGCACCGGCACGCCCTGCTGAGCACATTCCAGATAGGCGCCGACCAACGCGGCGATCTCGAAGCCACCGAGGCTTTGCAACAGGCCCAGCGGGTTGTCCCGCACCACCGCATGCCGCTCAAGCGCTGCATCGATCACTGCCTGCTTGTGGAGTACGCCCGTTTCGTCCAGCCCGCAGCCGGGGCCGACCAACAGTTTCGCCGGTTGGCCCAGCAACGCGCAGGCCAACGCGGTGGCCGCCGTAGTACTGCCCACCCCCAGCCCGCCGCCGATAAACAGATCCTGCCCCGTCGCCCGACTTGCACTCTCGCGCCCGGATGCCAGGGCGATCAGGCATTGCGCCGGGGTCATCGCATCACCGTGAAGAAAATTCAGTGTGCCGGCGCCGATCTGCAAATGTCGCACCCCGTCGATGGTGCCCACCGGACCGGCCGTGCCCAGGTCGATGACCTCCAGCGAGGCATCCAGCTGGCGGGCCAGCACACTGAGTGCCCCGCCTTCCACCGCGCTGCGCAGCAGCACCCCGGTCAGCGCTTGGGGTGCGGCCGATATCCCCACCTCCGCCACGCCGTGGTCGGCGATGAACACCGACATGCAGATCTGATCAAGGCGGGGCTTTTCGCAGCCTTGCATGCCTGCCAGACGAATCAGCAACGGTTCCAGTTTGCCCAGTCCGCCGGAAGGCTTGAGCGAGCGTTGTTGGCGCCGAGTGGCCTTGTGCAGCGCCACGTGATCGATAGCCTGACAAGGCTCTTGCCACCAAAACAAATTCATTGGCGGTTCCTTTTTTATTGTTCTCTTTTGGCAGATTCGCATAGACCGCTAGCGCCAACGGCGCGAGCCGTTGTGCTTCTCCTTGGCTGCCAGCCGGGTGTCTCGCTCCCCTGCGAGGGCTGGCCTAGCGGTCGCATCGCGCTACAGGCGTATCGTCCTGTAGAACAGGCGCGAGTATAGAGTTTTGATGTGATCGACTGCACGTTAACCGCAGTGGCAAATTGTCACTTTCCTCTCGATTACAACCCTAATAAGACGATGCGAGCGTTGGCGAAAGATCAGCGATTACGCGCCACTTGCCCCTCGTCGAAAATCCGTTTGGCACCCTGGTAGGTCTTTTCCCAATAACGGCTGGACAGGCTGTCCAAACGCACCGTGCCACCCGACGAGGGAGCATGCACGAAGCGTCCTTCGCCGACATAAATGCCGGCATGGCTGACCTTGCTACCGCCGCCGGTGGCAAAGAACACAAGATCGCCGGGCTGCAGTGCGCGGCGCTTGATGCTGGGCGCACGCAGATTGCTCAACTGGGCCGTGGTGCGAGGCAACTGGATACCGGCGGCATCGCGGTACACGAAACCGATCAGACCGCTGCAATCGAAACCACCGGACGGCGTGTTTCCGCCCCAACGGTACGGAGTGCCGACCAGACCGATGGCGCGGAACAGGACATCGCTGGGGACCGCAGTCGCGGAGCGCGAGGTATAAACGATGTCGGAGTGCGGCGCCTGAGAGGAGCAGGCACCAAGCAGGCTGACCACTACGAGCAGGGCAATGCGAGCCAAGACAGGCATGGCGGACGTCCGTTAAGTGAAAGCACCAACACTGTGCAGCGTACGTTCCGCTGGTGCAAGCCCTACGCCCACGGCGTCCTCAACGCCGCGCCGTCTGCTCCTGGCCGGCCAGCTGCGCGAGATTGAGCGTCGGCACGCTGTCCGAGGTCAGCACGCGCTTGGCCTGCAAGTAGCGCGTACTCCAGTAACCCTGGTCCAGACGATCCACGCGCACGCCGCTGCGGCGACTGGCGGAATGGATGAATTGCTGATCGCCGATATAGATACCGGCATGGTTGACCCGGCCACCGCGTCCACGGGTGCTGAAGAAAATGATATCGCCCGGTTGCAGCTCGCCCCGCGCCACACGGGGCGCGTTCAGCTGAACCATCTCGCGGGTGGTCCGCGGCAGTTTGATGCCGGCTTCTTCATGGAACAGATAGCCAATGAAGCCGCTGCAATCGAACCCCGTCTTGGTGGACATTCCACCATAGCGATAAGGAGTTCCTAGCAACTGGTGGCCACGGTGCAGAATGCTGTGAGCCAACTGTTCCAGTTGCTGGCTTTCAAGCTCCACCAGATGCTCCTCGATCTGCTGCTCGAACAGTTCGATCTGAGCACTTAACGATTCCAGCGGCGGAGCTGCGGGTTCAGGGCGTTGCGAGGGGGTAGAGGCACAGCCTGTCAGTAATACAACGAGAGCCAAAGGCACGAGAGGTGCGAAGCGTATGGGCATGGGCACGGCCGTCTCGGTTAAAAAGTGGCGAGACTATGCCAACCGAGAAATCGATTTTCAAATTCTATCGATCATTTAGTGACCAACGGCATTGAGCGCGCCATCTAAGCGCCCCTTGTTTAACCAGGCTGATCCCCCCGACGGGTTGTTCGAGCCCTGTGTTTTTCGCTGTCACGACCCGCAGCAGTGCAGCCTCGTGACGCGGCCTTCAGTGGTTCACCGTATATGCCAGCATCATCGACAGTTGGCACAGCGGCCTGCCGCTTTCCGCCTGCCACTGATTGAAGGCTGCCTGCACCAACGCCAGGTCGCGAAGACTCGTGGGCGCCTTGTCGATGATCTCCTGCGCCTTGAGCGCCGCGACCACATCCTCGGCGGGCACGAAGGTATCTTTGCCGACCATGCGTAAAAAACGCGGCGCCGACAAGCCACCCATCTGGGTGCCATGCTTGGCCAGGTACTTCCACAAACCGATGACGTCGCTCCCCGGCCAGTCGGCGATCAGCGCGCCGAAGCTACCTTTTTCCCGGACCACATCCAGAACGAACTGCGCATTGCGCGGCACGCTCTTGAGCTTGCCAAAGTGGCGAATCAACCGCACATCCTGCATCAGCCGCTCCACATGTTCCGCGCTCATCAGCACGATCTTGTTGGGGTCGAAGCCGAAAAACACCTCTTCGAAGGCCGGCCACTTGGCATCCACCAGGCTGTGCTTGAGCCCCGCGCGAAATACCCGCAAGGCCAGCTGCGACAAATACCGGTCATCCGCCATCGCACGCAGCGCCTCGGGACTCTTGGGGACCGGCAAACGTGCCTCCAGCGCTGCCGCCGAGCCGAAACGGTTCAGACAGTATTCGTGGAGCCACTGGTAGTTGCGCATGGGAAGCCTGCTCAGAAGTCGGTGTGCAAGGGGTGGCACAGGGTGCCGTGGCAGCGTGGCAAGTGCAATGCGCTGGCGTGTTGATCAGCGTGCCAAGGGCGATGGCGGGTCTAGAGTATTCTCAGCCGCATGCTCGACTTACCGTGCGTAATACTCGCCGTTACGGGCGCATGGTAATCTCCGCCACCTTTCCTTGCCCTTATGCACCTTTATGAGCTTCAGCCAAAGCCTGCTCCTGCTGTCCGCCCTGATACTGTTCAGCGCGTTTTTCTCCCTGGCAGAAATTGCCCTGGCCGCCTCGCGTCCGATCAAGCTGCGCCAGATGGCCGACGAAGGCAGTGCCAACGCCCTGCGGGTCATCCATACCCAGGCCAACCCCGGCCACTATTTCACTGTGGTGCAGATCGGCATGAACGCCCTGGCCATCCTCGGCGGGATAGTCGGCGAGGGTTTTCTCAGCCCCCGGTTTACTCAACTATTTACTGCGCACATGGCCGCCGAGCAGGCTGCCACGCTGGCCTTCGTGGTGTCCTTTACCCTTACCACCTCGCTGTTCATCGTCATCACCGACCTGGTTCCCAAACAGGTCGCCATGGCGATTCCCGAACAGCTCGCCGTGCGCGTCATTGGCCCGATGCAGATCCTCACCGTGCTGCTAAAGCCCGTTGTGTTGATTTATTCCTGGCTGGTCAGTGGCCTGATCGCCCTGTGCAATCTGCCGCGCAAACGCGACGACAGCGTCACTCCGGACGACATCCTGGCCATGACCGAAGCCGGCGCCCAATCCGGCACCCTCGATCGCCATGAGCAGCAGGTCATCGAAAACATCTTTGAATTGGAAACCCGCACGCTGCCCAGTGCCATGACGCACCGCGACGCCATTGCCTACTTTCTCCACGATGATCCTGACACCTTGATCCGCTCACGGATCAGTGACGCACCCCATTCGTCCTACCCGGTCTGTGATGGCGACATCGACCACATCATCGGTTACGTCACCATCAAGGACCTGTTCAAGCGGGTGGTGAACAACCAGCCCATCGCTCTCACCGATCCGAGCCTGATCCGCAAACCCCTGGTGGTGCCCGATCGCCTGACCCTCGCGGAAATGCTCAAGCAGTTCCGCCAGGCCGGCGAAACCTTTGCCTTGATCGTCAACGAATACAGCCTGGTGGTCGGCCTGGTCAGCCTCAACGACGTGATGAGCATCGTGATGGGCGACATGGTTTCGCCCTGGTACGAAGAACAGATCGTGCGCCGTGACGCCAACTCCTGGCTGATCGACGGCGTCACGCCCATCCAGGATGTGCGCCGTGCGTTGGAGATCGACAGCGTCCCCCACGAGGACGAATACGAAACCCTCGCCGGCCTGCTGATGACCATGCTGCGCCGAGTGCCCAAGCGTACCGACAGCGTGACCTGGGGCGGCTACACCTTCGAGGTGATGGATGTCGACAGCTACCGGATCGACCAGGTCATGGCGACGCGCATAACTCCACAGATCGAAAAGGGCACACCTGAGCGGGACTAGGTCAGGCAGTGTTTGTTGAAGATGCAAAAACTTGTAACGAATACCCCATAAACCAGCCGTTAGAATTCCTTTACCCTTCGCGGCCTTCGTTTCCACTTCGGACTATATGGACAGTGACTGTAGAAAACCGCCCTCGCCTTGCCGGCTGAGAGCGGCTCAATCTCCCGGCAGTGCCCTTCGGCGCTTAGCCCCTCGCAGCCTTTGCGCTGCACCTCGGATCAATCGGCAGACGTTTTCGCGGCGAACTCAAGCGGTTCGCGGTGCGTTTGGCTGTACCCGTCTTCTTTTCAAGAGCATGCACTAAATGGAATGGATCGCTGATCCCACCGCCTGGCTGGGTCTATTGACCCTGATCGTCCTGGAAATCGTCCTGGGCATCGATAACCTGGTTTTCATCGCGATTCTGGCGGACAAATTGCCGCCCGAGCAGCGCGACCGTGCACGCATGATCGGCTTGAGCCTGGCGATGATCATGCGCCTGGGGCTGCTGGCCAGCGTCGCGTGGCTGGTCACCCTGACGCAGCCGCTGTTTTCGGTGTTTGACCACGCCTTCTCCGGCCGTGACCTGATCATGCTGTTCGGCGGTATCTTCCTGTTGTTCAAGGCGACGATGGAGCTGCATGAGCGGCTCGAAGGCCGCACTCATCAAGCCTCCGGCAGCAAGGCCTATGCGCGCTTTTGGCCGGTGGTCGCGCAGATCATCGTGCTGGACGCGGTGTTCTCGCTGGACGCGGTCATCACCGCTGTGGGCATGGTCGAGCACCTGCCGGTGATGATGATTGCGGTGGTGATCTCCATGGGCCTGATGATGGTCGCCAGCAAGCCCCTGACCGCCTTCGTCAATGCCCGTCCCACCGTCATCATGCTGTGCCTGGGCTTCCTGATGATGATCGGTTTCAGTCTGACGGCAGAAGGGTTCGGCTTTCACATTCCGAAAGGCTACCTGTACGCCGCCATCGGCTTCTCGATTGCCATCGAATTCTTCAATCAGCTGGCCCGCTCGCGGCGCAAACGCAGCCTGCAGGGCGAGCGCGGACTACGTGACCGAACCGCCCACGCGGTGATGCGCCTGCTCGGCGGCAAGATTGAGATGGATGAAGTCGGCGAAGAGATTGCCGACATGCTCGGCGGTGCGTCAGGCGATGACGTGCCGTTCGACCGGCGCGAGCGCGTCATGATCCGCGGCGTTTTGGGCCTGGCTGATCAGTCCATCCAGAAAGTCATGACCGACCGCATGGACGTAGACCGCATCAACCTCGACGACCCGCTTGAGAAGATCCATCAAACGATGCTGGACTCACCTCACTCGCGCCTGCTGGTGTCCCGCGGCAACGCCGCTGACGTGCCGTTGGGTTATATCCACAAGAAGGAATTATTCAGGCAGTTGCTCAAAGGCGAGCAAGCGGATATCGAAAGCCTGGTGCGTACGCCCATCAACCTGCCCGACAGCTCGTCGGTACTCAATGCGCTGGAGCAAATGCGCGAGGCGGCCACCCATGTGGCGTTCGTGGTTAACGAGTTCGGCGATTTTGAAGGGCTGCTGACGCTCACAGATATCCTCGAAGCCATTGCGGGCGAGCTGCCCGATGCCAGCGAAATCGAGGGGCCGGATATCGAAGCCGTAGAAGGTGGATACCACGCAAGCGGTGCCGTGAACCTGCTGGTTCTACGCGACCGCCTGGGTTTCAACGCCAAACCCACGGACGATTACCAAACCCTTTCGGGGCTGGCGATGAGCGTGCTGGATCGCTTGCCGCTGATCGGTGATCGAATCGAGTACGCCGACTGGCAACTGACGGTACTGGAGGTCCGGGATCGCCGGGTGACCAAGATGCTCATCACGCCGCGGGCACACGCGGCATCGTGATTCCCGAGCGTTCGCTGCGGGCCGCCCAGGCCCCAGCGACCGCTTCGAGTCGTTACAGGCTCATCACGTCCACAAAGCGCGGCGTGGCGCTGTCGTCGATTTTCAAGCTCTTGAAGTCGAACAGGCTGCGGTCGGCCAGCTGCGAAGGCACCACGTTCTGCAGGGCGCGGAACATGATTTCGGTACGCCCCGGCGACTGACGCTCCCAGTCCTGGAGCATGCCCTTGACCACCTGGCGTTGCAGGTTTTCCTGCGAGCCGCACAGGTTGCAGGGAATGATCGGGAATTCCTTCATCTTCGAATAGGCTTCGATGTCCGCCTCGTTGCAATAGGCCAACGGCCGGATCACCACGTTGCGGCCGTCGTCGGACAGCAGCTTGGGCGGCATCGCCTTGAGGGTGCCGCCGTAGAACATATTCAGGAAGAAGGTTTCCAGAATGTCGTCGCGGTGGTGACCCAAGGCCATCTTGGTCGCCCCGATCTCGTCAGCATAGGTGTACAGCGTGCCGCGGCGCAGGCGCGAGCACAGAGAACAGGTGGTCTTGCCTTCCGGGATCTTTTCCTTGACCACCGAGTAGGTGTCCTTCTCGATGATGTGGTAATCGACACCCAACGCCTTGAGGTACTCGGGCAGCACATGCTCTGGGAAACCCGGCTGCTTCTGGTCCATGTTCACCGCGACAATCTCGAATTTGATCGGCGCGACCTTTTGCAGGTACAGCAGGACGTCCAGCATGGTGTAGCTGTCCTTGCCGCCGGACAGGCAGACCATCACCTTGTCGCCGTCCTCGATCATGTTGAAGTCGGTGACCGCTTCACCGGCCTGGCGGCGCAGACGCTTCTGCAGTTTGTTCTGGTTGACCGAAAGAGTGCCCATGGTGCGTTGAAAGTCCGGCGAATTCTGGAAGCCGCGCATTTTACGCGCAAAGTCGGCGTTGCCCCAGCCCCGTTGGGTCATGCCCGTCTGTCGACCTTGCGCATGCGCTCCCTGTGCTAGGCTGCCTGCCCATGACGACCGACCTCGACCCCACGCAGGACCTCTGCGAGCACCTGTATATTCTGCTGCGCGAAGCGCCCCAGGGCTGCAGCGAATACCAGCTGATCCAGACGCTCAAGGCGCGCCACAGCACGCACATTCCCAACCTGCCGTTGAAAGATCCGCTGGTGCTGTTTCGCACCCATTTTCTGCTGTTCAATGCGCTGTATCGCCTGCGCGACCAATTATGGGCCGAGGCCCGAGGCCACGTGTCGATCAGCCCGCTGTGCGTGCAACTGCTGCCCTATCAGGCCGGCAGCCAGGCGCTCAGCACAGGCGATGCACTGCGCGACTACTACCTGGACATGAGCCATCTGCGCGACACCACGGAACGGGATGTCGAGCGCCTGCTCTCCAGCTTCTGGACCCGCATGCAGGGCGGCGATGAAAAACGCGCGGCGCTGGAACTGTTCGAACTGGATCAAAACAAGGCGTTAAAGCTAACCGACATCCGCCTGCGCTATCGCCAGTTGGTCAGCCAACATCATCCGGATCGAGGCGGCAGTACGCAGCGCTTGCAGACGATCAATACCGCCATGGAGATTCTTCAACGCTATTACCACTGACACCTATGGACCGATTTGCTCTAAGTCAGCGCCGTTTAACGTAACGGACGTGCCTATACTCCCAGTCAAGGCCGCAGTGGATGGCCTGATAACAAGAGGAGTGGTAGCTATGAGCAATCACGTCTGGGGGTTATTCACCCGTCCCACTCGAGAGTGGCAAGCCATCCGCCGCACTGAACGAGGCGGCCCGCTACAATTTGTACCGACCTTGATTCTCGCCGCAATCCCCCCTGTTTCCGCCTTCATTGGCACCACCCAGATCGGCTGGAAGCTGGGTTCTGGCACAGCGGTGAGGCTTACCGAAAGCAGCGCCCTGCCCCTCACCCTGTTGTCCTATCTGGCCATGCTGGCGGGTGTGGTGGTCATGGGTTACTTCATCCACTGGATGGCGCGCACGTACCACGCCAACCCCAGCCGCAGTCAATGCATCCGTTTCGCCGCATTTACCGCCACACCGCTGTTTATCGGCGGACTCGCCGCACTCTACCCCAGCCTATGGCTAGGCATGCTGGTGGGTACCGCAGCCATCTGCTACACCGTCTACCTGCTGTATGCGGGGCTGCCCACCTTCATGGGCATTCACCCCGATGAGGGCTTTTTGTTTTCCAGTTCAATACTGGCAGTCGGCCTGGTCGTGCTGGTGGCCATGATGGCAACCTCGGTCATTCTCTGGGGAATGGGTGTCGGGCCGGAATACATCCGCTAACGACTGACCTTCTTTCCCTATAATGGCGCGCTCAGGAGACCCGCGCGCCATGCCCGAACAGCTTAATACCCGCGTCGAGGCCTGCTACCAGCAGGCCGAGGCGTTTTTCAAACGCCCCTTTCGCCGCCCTCAGGTGAGTCTGCGCCTACGCGGGCAGAAGGCCGGCGTCGCGCATCTGCAGGAAAACCTGCTGCGTTTCAACGCGCAGTTGTACCGGGACAATCGCGAACATTTCCTCCAGCAGACCGTGGCCCATGAAGTTGCCCATCTGGTCGCCCATCAGCTGTTCGGCCCGCGCATCAAACCCCATGGCGAAGAGTGGCAATCGATCATGCGCAGCGTTTACCAACTGCCGGCGGACCGCTGCCATCACTATGAAGTACAGCGGCGTCCCGGTACCCGCTACCTGTATCGCTGCCAGTGCCCGGACGGAGAGTTTCCCTTTACTGCCCAGCGTCATACCCTGGTCGGCAAAGGGCGTCGTTACCTGTGCAGACGCTGCAAGTCGACGTTGGTGTTCAGTGGGGAGCGGAAAGTGGAATAAGAGCGAAAGCTCGAGGGTGAGGCTGGCTTCCGAGGTGAAAGGGAAGCAAAAGGGTTATCACACATGTCGTGATAACCCTGCGAATACTCTTTACCGAGCGCGCTCGAAGCAGGCCACACCCGAGGTACCAAAACGGTTAGCCGTGGTGTATTCGGACATATAAGCCAGTTTCCAACCGTCAAACTGAGCAAACACCTTGTCCATCTCCTTCTTGGAGCGCATATCGACTTCCGCGCAACGCGTTTGTGCATTCGCACCGATGCCGGTATCCCACTGGACGGACGAAATGTTTGCAGGGGCGCAGCCGGCCAGTGCAACGGAGGCGAGGGCGATAACCAACAGTTGTTTCTTCGTACATCATTCCTTGTGCGTTAAAACCTGAAACGGCTTGCTCAGGCCGGCGAGCACGCTACCAATTAGCCAGTATTGTGTCCAGAGCACGCCAAGCGCTATTTCACGCCGCTACACATCGATCACGCATCTCACCCCAGCGCCCTGCTCTTCTGTAATTCGGCAATCTGCACCTGCGTATAGCCCAGCTCGCGCAGCACATCGGCAGTATGTTCACCGAGCTTGGCACCCGCATGTCGAGGCTCCGGCAGACCAGCGGAAAATTTGATTGGACAGGCCATCTGCCGCTGCGTCTTTGAGTCGCTGAGCGGAACATCAATGATCATCCCCCGCGCCTGAAGTTGCGGGTGCGTGACAGCCTCGGCCAGCGGCAAGACCGGTTCCACGCAGGCATCCAGGCCGGCGAACAGGGCCTGCCACTCCGCCAAGTCGCGCTTTTCAATCTCCCTGGCGATTTCCTGCTTGAGCGCCTGCTGCGCCGCCTCGCTCGGTGACAAGCCGCGGCCCGCCAGTTCCGGCCTGCCCAATGCCCGGCAGAACACGTTCATAAACTGAGGCTCCAGGCTGCCCACCGACAGCCAGCCATCGTCACGGGTACGGTAGTAATCGTAAAAACTGCCGCCATTGAGTACCTGATTTTCCATGCCCGGCTCGACACCTGCCGCCAGATAACCCGCGCCGCTCATGGCATTCAGGCTGAAAGCGCAATCGGTCATGGAAATGTCCACCTGCTGACCTTCGCCCGTCTGCTGACGCTGGATCACCGCCGCCAGCAGGCCGATCACGCCATGTAACGAACCACCTGCGATATCCGCCACCTGCGCGCCCAGCGGCACAGGCCCCGAATCGCGGCGACCGGTGTAACTGGCCAGGCCGCTAAGGGCCAGATAATTAATGTCATGTCCGGCGCGGTCGCGATAGGGTCCGGTTTGCCCGTATCCGGTGATCGACACATAGATCAGACGGGGATTGAGCGCCTTGAGCGCGGCGTAGCTCAGGCCCAGCCGGTCCATCACGCCGGGGCGGAATTGCTCGAGCAAGATGTCGTAGTCCATGACCAGGCGCTTGACGATCTCCAGCGACGCCGGCTGCTTGAGATCCAGGGCCAGGCTGCGCTTGTTGCGGTTCAGCCAGGCGTGGCTGGCGGAACTTCCGTCCGCATGCGGCGGCAGCAGGCGTACCAGATCCGGCCGGCTGGGCGATTCGACGCGCAGCACCTCGGCGCCCATGTCGGCCAAAAGCAGCGAGGCGAACGGCCCCGGTAGCAGGGTGGAAAAATCCAGCACTTTCAGCGATGCCAGGGGACCTTTCATCGTGCCTCTCCGTAGGGGAATGGAGTTCCAGCCTAACGGGCCAGTCACAGCGTGCTCAATGACCCAGGCGGCCAGCCGGCTTGATCCATTCGCTCGGCCAGCTTGTCCCTGACCGAAGGCCTGACTACCATCGCCCCCGGGATCAAGGAGCCGAACCATGCGTGAGCGCACCATTGCCAGCCATTTTGTCCGTGCCGCCTTGCGGGGCGCAGGACGCCTTGGGCTCGATTGTCATGAGTTGCTGCGCCAGGCCAACCTGCCGGTGGCAATCGTGGACGAGCCGCGCGCGCGGGTCGCACCCGAGCAGTTCGTGCAGCTGATCCAATTGTTGTGGGAAACGCTGGATGACGAATACCTCGGCCTCGGCGAGCACCCCAGCAAGCGTGGAACTTTTGCCATGATGGGCCACGCGATCATCCACTGCCGCACTCTGGAAAAAGCCCTGCAACGCGGCATTGTGTTCTATCGACTGTTTCCCTGGGCCGCCCAGTTGCAGCTACGCCGCGACGATGAATGGGCCTATCTGAGTCTGAGCGCCGATTCACCCCATGATCCGGACCACTTTCTGGTCGAAAGTCTGCTGGTGATCTGGCATCGCTTGAGCAGTTGGCTGATCGGCCAACGCATCCGCCTGGAAGAAACCTCCTTCGCCTATCCGCAGCCGGCCCACGCGACCGAGTACGATCTACTGTTTCCAGGCGTGCGGCGTTTTGCGGCGCAACAGACCGGTTTGCGCTTCCAGGCCCGCTACCTGGACATGCCGCTTTTGCAGGACGAGCGCGCCCTCAAGCACTTCCTGAAACATTCTCCTGCCGACCTGCTCGCGCGCCCCGTCGGCGGACACAGCCTGGCCAGTCGGATTCGCCGCCTGCTGGGGCGCAATTGCACGGACTGGCCGGACCTCGACAGCGTCGCGCGACAACTGCATTGCAGCCCGCAGACCCTACGCCGCCGCCTGCGAGAGGAAGGCACCAGTTTCCAGGAGCTGAAGGATAATTTGCGCCGTGACCGGGCGATTTACCTGTTGAGTCGCGCTGAATTAACGATCCAGACCATTGCCGAACAACTTGGCTTTTCAGAACCGTCGGCCTTCCACCGTGCCTTTAAAAAATGGACGGATCTGACTCCCGGCGCCTACCGCGCTCTGGAGCATTAAGCCTCGTTACACACCGACAGTTGCACCGCTGCCAGTAACCGCCAGAATGGCGCCGTCATTTCCCTCCGATCATCGAGAGTGCTCCAGACATGTTTCTCAAACGCAGCGTCAAGTCCCTCATCACCACCTGGCTGGCTGGGCTGCTGGCCTTGTTGCCCCTGGCCTTGACGCTGCTCCTGCTGACCTGGATCGTCAGCTTGCTGAACCGTTTTGCCGGTCCTTCAACGCCCCTTGGCCAGCTTTTCTCGACCGTTGGCCATCCATTCGTGGACAGCCCCGTGCAGGCCTATCTGATCGGCACCCTGCTGCTGATGGCGGCCATCTTTCCCTTGGGCCTGGCGGTGCAGCTCGGGCTGAAAGGCCCGCTTTCCCGTTTGCTGAACGGCATTCTCAGACGCATACCGCTCTTGGGCACGCTGTACAGCCTGACTGACCGTTTCGTCGGCTTGTTGGATAAAAAAGAAGACGCCGACATCGGTGCCATGAGTCCGGTTTGGTGTTTTTTTGGTGGCGACGGCGTAGCCGTGCTGGCGCTGCTACCCAACCCAGAGCCCATCGAGATCGAAGGCCGCGCCTACCACGCCGTACTGGTACCCACCGCGCCGATTCCCGTCGGGGGCGGGCTGCTGTACATCCGTACCGAGTGGGTACGTCCGGCGAATATCGGCATCGAGGCCTTCACGCGCATCTATGTGTCCATGGGCCTCACTCCGCCACCGCTCAAGCCCGGCAAAGGCCAGCCGCAGCCCATCATTCGCGGCAGCGAGACACCTCAAGCCTGACGCAGACGATGCGCCTGCATGCCGGCCAACAGGAACAGTCCCGCGAGCAGGGCCAGCAGGGGCAACCAGCCTGCCTGCTCCCAAACCCAGCCGCCGACATAACCCACCACGCTGGAGCCCAAGTAATAGGCACACAGATACAAGGCTGACGCCTGGGCTTTAGCGCCTTGGGCGTGCTGACCGACTTGTCCGCTGGCCACCGCATGGGTCGCAAAAAATCCCAGGGTCACCAACCCCAGACCGACCACTGCGGCAAACAACCAAGGCGAGGCGCACAGTGCGACACCTAGCAGCATGAGCGCCACGCCACCTCGCATGACGGTGGCCGCGCCCAGACGCGGCACTAGATAGCCACCCCAGCCGGCACTGAAGATCCCGATCAGGTAGACAGTGAACAGCAAGCCGATGACCATCGAGGACAAGGCAAATGGCGGCGCGGCCAAGCGAAACCCCACGTAATTGAAGAGCGCGACAAAACCGCCCATCAACAGGAAGGCCATGCTGAACAACCCGCGCAGTTGGCGATTGCCCAAGTGCAGCGCGAAGTTTTTCAGCAAGCTTCGCATCGACAAGGGCTGCGCCTTGAAATGCCGTGAAGGCGGCAGCAGCCAGCAAAACAGCCCCAGCGACAGCACCCCGAGGCCGGCAATCGCACCCAAGGCAAAATCCCAGCCGCCCAGATCGCTGAACAAACCGGCGAGCAAACGGCCCAGCAAGCCACCCAACGCAGTGCCACCGACATACAACCCCATCGCCGCCGGCAACGATGCCGGCTCGAACTCTTCGCCGACATAGGCCATGGCCAACGCCGGCAGACCACTCAGTGCCAGGCCCAGCAGCGTGCGTAGCCCCAGCATCAGATTCCAGGAGTCGACAAACCCGCACGCGATGCCCAGCAAACAGGCCACTCCCAGAGCCGACACCATCACCGGCTTGCGACCCCAGCTTTCCGCCAGGGCGCCGGCGACCAGCATGGCAAACGCCAGACTTAGCGTGGCCAGGGAAAGCACCAAGCTACTGCTGGCGACTGACACTTGGAAATGCTCAGCCAGCAAAGGCAGCACGCAGTACAACAGGGCAAAGGTGGCAAAGCCGGCACAGAACAGGGCCAGGGTTGCGCGTCGATAATCAGCGCTACCGCGTGTGATATACGCGGCGGGTGAAGCGGGGAAAGACATTGGACGCACTCACGAAACGGCCCAGGCGCGGGCGCGCGCAGCCTACCATTCTGCACCCCCCGACTGCCGGTAGAAAGTGACCCGCGCTTTTGCTCGGGCAGCACCCCGAGGGACCTACCGGCAGCGAACGTTCAAGCAGCGCCCGGGCAGGTCTTCTAGGCTTAGGCTTCATCCTTTTTCACTCGGAACGCCTCGCCATGCGCCCTTTTCTTCCCAGCTTGCTCATCCTCTACGGCAGCCTTGCCCAGGCAGATATCCAGACTCGAGAAATCCCTTACCAAAGTGCCGACGGTACCCAGCTGCTTGCTTATTACGCCTATGACGATGCCGTCCAAGGCCCACGCCCTGGCGTGCTGGTTGTCCATGAATGGTGGGGCCTGAACGATTACACCAAGCGGCGCGCACGCGACCTTGCCGCCCTGGGATATACCGCCTTGGCTATCGACATGTACGGTGAAGGGAAAAACACCAGCCATCCGGCCGATGCCCAGGCATTCATGCAGGCCGCTGCGAAGAATGCCCAAGCCAGCAAGGCACGCTTCCTGGCAGGGCTGGAACTGCTCAAGCAACAACCGCAAACAGACGCCTCCCGGCTGGCGGCCATCGGTTACTGCTTCGGGGGCAAAGTCGTACTTGATATGGCACGCCAGGGCGTTCCGCTGGCAGGCGTGGTGAGTTTCCATGGCAACCTGTCACCCGCTGTTCCGGCCACGCCAGGCAGCGTCAACGCGCGCATCCTGGTCGAGCATGGTGAAGCGGACAGCATGGTCGGTCCTGAGCAGGTGAAAGCCTTCAAGGCGGAAATGGATCAGGCCGGCGCCGATTACCGATTCGTCAGCCTGCCCGGCGCCAAACATGCCTTCTCCAACCCCGATGCCGATGCCTACCAAGCCCAAGGCCTGGACCTGGCTTACCAGAAAGAAGCCGACGAGCGCTCCTGGTCGGATATGCAGGCGTTTTTCAAGGAGGTGTTTGGGGGGAATGATCGCTAGCTAGGGCCTGTTCCCGTTCGCGCACGCCGAAACGAGGAAAGACCTTAAAACGCGCCCACAAAAAAGGGCGACCGAAGGTCGCCCTTTTTCTCGATGGAATCAGAACTTAGTTCTGGTTTTCCATCTGAGCACGGATCAGATCACCAATGGTGGTCGGGCCGGTGCTTTCAACGTCCTGCTTGGTGCGCAGCTCTTTCATCGCGTCCTTTTCGTCTTCGACGTCTTTGGACTTGATGGACAGGCTGATCACGCGGGACTTGCGATCGATGCTGATGATCTTGGCTTCAACTTCCTCGCCTTCCTTCAGCACGTTGCGGGCGTCTTCAACGCGGTCGCGGCTGATTTCGGAAGCCTTCAGAGTGGCCTCGATGTCGTTGCCCAGATCGATGATGGCGCCCTTGGCGTCAACTTCTTTCACGATGCCACGAACGATGGTGCCCTTCTCATGGGTAGAGGCGTAGTTGGAGAACGGATCGTCTTCCAGCTGCTTGATGCCCAGGGAGATGCGCTCGCGCTC
>CAYPFO010000044.1:0-29387 GCA_964410065.1 uncultured Pseudomonas sp. | reverse complement strand
TGCTGTGGCAGGAGTTCTTCAACAACCGCGACTGGCCGGTGGCCTCGGCGCTGGCGGTGGTGATGCTGGCGATTCTGTTGGTGCCGATCATTTTGTTCAACCGTAACCAAGCCAAGGAACTGGAGGGCAAGCCATGACGCTCTCACGCTCAGGATCGATCATTCTGTTCAACCGGCTTTCCATTTCGAAGCAAGCCAAGGAAATGGAGGGCAAGCCATGAGACGCTGGAGTTTCTCGAACATCGTCCTCTGGGTTGGGCTGCTGTTCATTTATTTGCCGATGATCATCCTGGTGATTTACTCGTTCAACGCCTCGCGACTGGTTACGGTGTGGGGTGGCTGGTCGGTGAAGTGGTACGTCGGCCTGCTCGACAACCGTCAACTGATGAGCGCGGTCATGCGCTCGTTGGAAATCGCCTGTTACACCGCCATCGCCGCAGTGGCCATCGGTACCCTGGCGGCGTTCGTGCTTACCCGCATTCCGCGGTTCCGGGGACGTACGCTGTTCGGTGGCCTGGTTACCGCACCGCTGGTAATGCCCGAGGTGATCACCGGCCTGTCGCTACTGTTGCTGTTTGTAGCCATGGCCCAGTTGATCGGCTGGCCGGCGGAGCGTGGCATCGTGACCATCTGGATCGCTCACACCACCTTCTGCGCGTCCTATGTGGCAATTGTGGTGATGGCGCGCCTGCGCGAGCTGGACCTGTCCATCGAGGAGGCGGCCATGGACCTGGGCGCCAGACCGTGGAAGGTGTTCTTCCTGATCACCGTGCCCATGATTGCGCCCTCGCTGGCTGCCGGTGCCATGCTGTCCTTTGCCCTGTCGCTGGACGACCTGGTGCTGGCCAGCTTCGTTTCCGGCCCGGGGTCGACCACGCTGCCGATGGAGATCTTTTCCGCCGTGCGCCTGGGGGTAAAGCCGGAGATCAACGCGGTGGCCAGCCTGATCCTGTTGGTAGTGTCGATGTTCACCTTCGCGGCGTGGTACTTCACCCGTCGCGCGGAGGAACGTCGCAAGCATTCCATCGAGCAGATGAAGGAAGAAAACCTCAGCAACAAGCCTGTGCGACCTGTACAGGTCTGAATGCAAACGCCCCGGCCAGAAGCCGGGGCGTTTATGTTTAGCAGGCTAGTTCGCTCAGCTTGCCGCCAAGTCTTCCAACGCCTGACCGGTCAGCCGGTAGGTGGTCCATTCCGATTGCGGGCGTGCGCCCAGCGACTCGTAGAAGTCGATGGCCGGCTGGTTCCAATCCAGCACTGCCCACTCGAAGCGTCCGCAACCCTTGTCCACAGCCATTTTCGCCAGGTGGCGCAGCAGCGCCTTACCCGCGCCGGTGCCACGCTGGGCAGGGTCGACATACAAATCTTCCAGGTACAGGCCGTTCTTGCCCAGCCAGGTCGAATAGTTGAAGAAATACACCGCGTAACCGATCGGCTGACCGTCGCGTTCACAGATCAGCGCCTGAGCGCTGCTGTCTGCGGCGAACAGGCTGGCGTGGATACCGGCGGCGTCGGTCTTAACCTCGTGTTCGGCCTTTTCGTAGATGGCCAGATCAGTGATGAAGCGCAGGATCAGTGCGGCATCATCGGCGTTGGCGGGGCGGATATGCAGATTCATGGTGGGCTCGTGTAATTAAAACTTCAGGGTTCGTGGGTAAAGCGCCCGCGCGTCTGCCAGAGCAGCACGGCCAGCAGCAGGAAGGCCAGCGACCAACAGGCCGCTGAGAGTAGTAACCAGGGAAAAGGGTTCAGCTGCAACAGTGGTGGCACGATGCGCGCCAGCGCCGCCAGACTGAGCAGACCGGCGACAGGGTGAATCCAGGGCCGCGCGTTGGCGTCACGCAGACGGTAGATCAGCCGGGTACGGGCCATCACCGCAAACGTCAGGGTGCCCAGCGCGCCGACGGTCAAACCGTGCAGGCTGGCGCTCAGCGGCAGAGCGGAAGTCAGCAGCGACAACCCGAACAACAGCAGGCCCAGGCTCAGCCACAGGTAGCCGAGCAGCAGCACCAGCAAGTCGGGTCGCCCTGCGCAGCGCCAAGGCTGCCAGCGCAACAGGCGCACGCCAGCCAGCAGACCTACGCTCAGCAACAAGGCGCCGCTCACCAGGCGGGCCAGCGTCCAGGGCAGCAGATTGCCCAGCAAGGCCAGGCCCAGCAGGATCAAGGCGGCACCCTCCAGCTTCGGCTGTACCCGTGCGGCCAAGGTGTACCCCTGGCTCATCAGGTGCCCCGCCACTGCGGGGGCGATGATTCGTCCGCCCATAAAAAACAGCAGCATGGCGAGTAGTAGCAAGGCTTCGTGCATCAGGCGCGGGGTCAATTCCACCGGCAAGGGCAGACTGGCGATGGCGCTTAGCAGGGCGAGCGAGGCCACCACCGGGGCGACGGTCTGGTTGCGCCATTTCTTTGCCGCACCGAGAAAGCGCGGCACCACGTTCCAGGCCACGCCGCCGGCAAACAGCGCGGCGGCTAATACGGACCACCAGGCCCCTGGCCCGAACAGCCAGCCGAGGCGCGCCAGTGCCCAGCAACCCAGCAGCGACAGGATGAGCGGCAGTGGCTGCGGGCCGAGCAGGTAGCCGGCGACTACCGCCAGGGCGAAGCCGAAGAGCATTTCATGGGCATGCCCGAGTGGGCTGAGCAACCCGGCGGGTGTCGGCAGCAAGCCAAACAGGGCCAGTACCGACCAGGGAAGCAAGACCGCAGCGTAGAGCGCTGCGGCGGGAAAGAACCAGGCATTGGCGAAGGGCAGGCGAGGCTTGCGCGCGCTCATGGGCTCTCTCCCGTGACGCGGGCAGGCTGGTGCCTGCTCGCCTACGCCTTTCAACGGCCTGCGAGCAGGTCCCTGCCTCGCTGGACCGCCGCGCGCACCTGCGCCGGCGCGGTGCCGCCGATGTGGTCACGGGCATTCACCGAACCTTCCAGGGTCAGCACGGCGAACACGTCATCGGTGATCTGCTCGCTGAACTGACGCAGTTCCTCGAGGCTCATCTCGGCCAGGTCCTTGCCGGTGTCGACGCCGTATTTCACCGCATGGCCGACGATCTCGTGGCAGTCGCGGAACGGCAGGCCCTTGCGTACCAGGTAGTCAGCCAGGTCGGTGGCGGTGGAGAAGCCGCGTAGCGCCGCCTCGCGCATGATCTCGCGCCTGGGCTTGATGGCCGGCACCATGTCGGCGAAGGCGCGCAGGCTGTCGCGCAGCGTGTCGGCAGCGTCGAACAGGGGCTCCTTGTCTTCCTGGTTGTCCTTGTTATAGGCCAGCGGCTGGCCTTTCATCAGGGTCAGCAGGCCGGTCAGGGCTCCGAACACCCGGCCGGACTTGCCGCGTACCAGCTCCGGCACGTCGGGGTTCTTCTTCTGCGGCATGATCGAGGAGCCGGTGCAGAAGCGGTCGGGCAGCTCGATGAAGTTGAACTGGGCGCTGGTCCACAGCACCAGTTCCTCGGAGAAGCGCGACAGGTGCATCATGGCCAGCGAGGCGGCGGCGCAGAATTCGATCGCGAAGTCGCGGTCCGACACGCCGTCCAGCGAGTTGCCGGAAATCGCTTCGAAACCCAGCAGCTGGCAGGTGATCTCGCGCTGGATCGGGTAGGTGGTCCCAGCCAGGGCAGCCGAGCCCAGCGGCATGCGGTTGGTGCGCTTGCGGCAGTCCACCAGGCGCTCGTAGTCGCGGCTGAGCATTTCGAACCAGGCCAGCAGGTGGTGGCCGAAGGTGACCGGCTGGGCGGTTTGCAGGTGGGTGAAACCGGGCATCACGGTGTCGGCCTCGGCCTCGGCCAGGCCCAATAAACCCTGCTGCAAGCGAGTGATCTCGCCCAGAATGGTGTCGATCTCATCCCGCAGCCACAGGCGAATGTCGGTGGCGACCTGGTCGTTACGGCTACGTCCGGTGTGCAGTTTCTTACCGGTGATGCCGATGCGATCGGTCAGGCGCGCTTCGATGTTCATGTGCACGTCTTCCAGGTCGACGCGCCAATCGAATTGGCCGGCTTCGATTTCGGCCTGGATGTCCTTGAGCCCGGCGATGATCGCGTCGCGCTCTTCGGCGTTCAGCACGCCCGCCTGTTCGAGCATGGTTGCATGGGCGATCGAGCCCATGATGTCGTGGCGGTACAGACGCTTATCGAAGTCGACGGAGGCGGTGAAACGGGCGACGAAGGCGTCGACGGGCTCGCTGAAGCGGCCGCCCCAGGACTGGTTGGTTTTTTCGACACTCATGGGAATGCTCTCGGCTGGTGCGCAACAGGCAGGCGGGACGCGCAGGGCGGCCGGCATGCGGACAAAAAGGTGCGCGAATGATAGCAGGGTCGGGCCGGTCGCCGCTGCCGTGCAACGCTGTGGTGCGCATCACGCTTTGTGGTGGCGGCGCCTGCTTTCGGTGCGCCAGATCGCTGCCGCCGTGCCGCACAGCGCCGACACTGTCGACATGCAAACTCATTGGCTGAACGGCGCGCCGCGTGCGCCCCTGGACGATTTCTTCGTGCCCGAACTGTGCGAGCCCGAAGCGCTGCTTTCCCTGGTGTTGCTGGCCGAACTGCTGGTGCTGGTGCTGGTATTGGCCGAACCGATGCTGCACGGTTTCGATTGGGTGCGCTTGGCGCTGGCCTCGCTGTTCGTGCAGTGGTGTGTGCTGCTGTCCGCTGCCGTGCTGTGTCGCCTGCGCGCCTGGCTGGCCCGTTTGCGCCCGGCACTGGCGGGACCGTTGTGCTGTCTGCTCGTAGTGGCGCTGACCCTGGGCTGCACATGGGTTACCGAGTACTTCGAGCTGGGCGGACCGCCCAGCCCTGAAGCGCGTCTGTACCTGCGCCATGCCTTGATCAGCCTGATTATGTCGGCACTGCTGCTACGCTACTTTTACCTGCAAAGTCAGTGGCGTCGGCAGCAGCAGGCGGAACTGCAAGCGCGTATCGAATCGCTGCAGGCGCGCATTCGTCCGCACTTTCTGTTCAACAGCCTGAACAGCATTGCCTGCTTGGTGGTCAGCGATCCGTTCAAGGCCGAACAGGCCGTACTGGATCTGGCCGATCTGTTTCGCGCCAGCCTGGCAAAGCCCGGTGTGCTGGTGGCTTGGAAGGACGAGCTGGAATTGGCGCGCCGTTACCTGGCCATCGAGCATTACCGCTTCGGGGATCGCTTGCAAGTGGCGTGGGATGTGGAAGGGGTGCCGGATCACGTGCAAATTCCCCATCTGACGCTGCAACCACTGCTGGAAAATGCGCTGATCCATGGGGTTGCGCCCCGGGTCGAAGGTGGGCTGGTGCAGATAGATGCACGTTATCGCAGGGGGTGGTTTGAGTTGCAGGTCGGCAATCCATGCCAAGAGGGCTTGGCGCCTGCGACACGGGGGACACAACAAGCGTTGGGCAACATAACCGCACGACTAACGGCACTTTTTGGCTCTGATGCCAGTCTGACCGTGGAACGCCGTAACGGACGGCATGTCACCTGTCTACGCTATCCTTGTTGAGACTCACGCAGGAAGCCAGAGCAAAATGAATGTCTTGATTGTCGATGATGAACCCCTGGCCCGCGAACGCCTCAGCCGCCTGATTGGTGAACTGGACGGCTACCGGGCCCTGGAGCCTTCCGCCAGCAATGGTGAGGAAGCGTTGACCCTGATCGACAGCCTGAAGCCGGACGTGGTCCTGCTCGATATCCGCATGCCTGGCCTGGATGGCCTGCAGGTAGCGGCCAGGCTGTGCGAACGGGAGTCGCCACCGGCCGTGATCTTCTGCACGGCCCATGACGAATTCGCCCTGGATGCCTTCCAGGTCAGCGCGGTGGGCTATGTAGTCAAGCCGGTACGCCTGGAGGCGCTGGCCGATGCGCTGCAAAAGGCCCAGCGGCCCAACCGTGTGCAGTTGGCCGCGTTGACGCGGCCAAGTGGCGGACCTGATGCCGAGCCACGCAGCCATATCAGCGCCCGCACCCGCCGCGGCATCGATCTGATTCCCCTGGAGCAGGTGGTGTATTTCATTGCGGACCACAAATACGTGACCTTGCGCCACGAAGGCGGCGAGGTGCTGCTCGACGAGCCGCTAAAGGCACTCGAAGAAGAGTTTGGCGAGCGCTTTGTGCGCATTCACCGCAATGCGCTGGTGGCGCGCGAGCGGATCGAGCGCTTGCAGAGGACGCCGCTTGGGCATTTCCAGTTGTATCTGCGTGGCCTGGACGGGGAGGCGCTGACTGTAAGCCGCCGGCACGTGGCCGGGGTACGCAAGTTGATGCAGGGGCTTTAGCAGCCGCTTCACGCTGCAAGCGGCGTTTGGTTAGTGCGGTCGGTGTGATGAAGTAGCGACATGTAATTTCGGGCGAGCCCGTCGAGACGTCAAAGACAATCAGCAGCGTGCGGGCGCTCGCCTAGCGCCCTGCGTGTCAGGTGCTTGATTGTCGCCGCACGCGGCGCCTTGATCCCCGGCAATCCAGCTCACGGCCCGAGCCTGCTATCATCGCCGCCAGTTCAACTCTGGAATTACCCATGTCTCGCGAAATCCGCATTGCCACCCGCAAGAGTGCCCTGGCCCTGTGGCAGGCCGAATACGTCAAGGCACGCCTGGAAGCGGCCCATCCGGGTCTGAAGGTCAGTCTGGTGCCCATGGTCAGCCGTGGCGACAAATTGCTTGATGCGCCGCTGGCCAAAATCGGCGGCAAGGGTCTGTTCGTCAAGGAACTGGAAACCGCCCTGCTGGAAAACCAGGCCGACATCGCCGTGCATTCGATGAAGGACGTGCCCATGGATTTTCCCGAGGGGCTGGGCCTGTACTGCATCTGCGAACGCGAAGACCCGCGCGACGCCTTTGTATCCAATACCTACGCCAATCTCGATGCGCTGCCGGCCGGCAGTGTGGTCGGCACCTCCAGCCTGCGCCGTCAGGCGCAATTGCTGGCGCGCCGTCCGGATCTGAAAATCCATTTCCTGCGCGGCAACGTCAATACCCGGCTGGCCAAACTGGATGCCGGCGATTACGACGCGATCATCCTGGCCGCTGCCGGGTTGATCCGCCTGGGTTTTGAATCGCGCATTGCTGCGCGCATCGAAGTCACCGACAGCCTGCCGGCCGGTGGCCAGGGTGCGGTGGGCATCGAATGCCGCACCGACGACCCGGAAATCCATCAATTGCTGACCGTGCTGCACCATCAGCCGACTGCCTGGCGGGTCATCGCCGAGCGAGCGCTGAACAAGCACCTCAACGGTGGCTGCCAGGTGCCGATCGCCTGCTACGCCGAACTGGAAGGTGATCAGTTGTGGCTGCGCGGCCTGGTGGGGCAGCCCGATGGCGGTCGCCTGCTGCGCGCCGAGGGCCGTGCCGCCACCGGCGAGGCTGAGCGCCTGGGCGTGCAGATTGCCGAAGCGCTGCTGGAGCAAGGCGCCGCTGAGATTCTTCAGGCGGTCTACGGCGAGGCCGGCCATCCGTGAGTGCGTGGCGTTTGCTGCTGACCCGGCCCGCCGAGGAATGCACAGCCCTCTCCGCGACGCTCGCGGCGCAGGGGATTTTCAGCAGCAGCCTGCCACTGCTGGAAATCGAGCCGCTGGAAGAAACGCCCGAACAGCGCAGCCTGCTGCTCAACCTGGACCGTTATTGCGCAGTCGTGGTGGTCAGCAAGCCGGCAGCGCGCCTGGGGCTGGAGCGTGTCGATCAGTATTGGCCGCAGCCGCCGATCAACCAGCACTGGTTCAGCGTCGGTGCCGCCACCGGCGGCATTCTTGCCGACTATGGCTTGCCGGTCGCCTGGCCGGAAACGGGCGATGACAGCGAGGCCTTGCTGGCGCTGCCGCAACTGGCCTCGGCCCTGGCTGTGCCCAACCCCAAGGTATTGATCCTGCGCGGCGAAGACGGCCGAGATTTCTTTGCCGAGCGGCTGCGCGGCCAAGGCGTCGAGGTGGATTTTTTGCCACTGTACCGCCGGCATCTGCCTGAGTACCTGCCCGGCACGCTGCGCCAGCGGGTGTTGGACCAAGCACTCAACGCACTCGTGGTCAGCAGCGGGCAAGGGTTCGAACACCTGCTGCAATTGGCCGGTGATGACTGGCCGGAACTGGCTCGTCTAACCTTGTTCGTGCCCAGTCCGCGGGTGGCTGAAATCGCCCGTGGGGCCGGCGCCCAGATCGTAGTGGATTGCCGTGGCGCCAGCGCCTCGGCCTTGCTGGCGGCGCTGTACCAGCCCGCCCCCTGAAGCAAAGGATGGATACGTGAGCGAAACCGACGCGCAAAGCCCTTCCCTGCCAGCTCCCGAGACCCCTGTGACACCGCCATCGCCACCGGCCCGTAGCCGTTCCGGTGCGGGTCTGGCTGGCCTCGCCCTTCTGGTCGCCCTGGTGGCGGTCGGTGCAGGCGGCTGGAGTGCCTGGCAGCTGCATCAGCATGGTCAGCAGCACACTCGCCAGCAGGCTGACTGGCAACAGCAGCAGGCACAGTGGCAGCGCAGTCAGGAAGGCAGCGAACAACGCCTCGCCCAGGCTGAACAGCGCCTGCAGACACGACTGGGTGAACTGCCCAGCGCCGCCCAATTGGATGAGCAGCGTCAGTTGCTGATGAGCGTGCAGGGCGATCAGCAACAACTGGCCAGGAGCCTGAACCAGGTGCTGGGCGCCAGCCGCGAAGACTGGCGCTTGGCCGAAGCCGAACACTTGCTGCGCCTGGCCATGCTGCGTCTTTCGGCGCTGCAGGATGTGGCCAGTGCCACGGCGTTGGTGCAAGGCGCCGACGATATCTTGCGCGCTCAGGACGATCCGCTGGCCTTTGCGGCGCGCGGCGAATTGATCAAGGCGCTGGAAGCTCTGCGCGCGTTGCCGCAGCCGGACCGCAACGGCCTGTTTCTACAACTGGCGGCCTTGCGCGAGCAAGCCGAACGATTGACGCGTCTGGCTCCAGAGTTTCGGCCGGATGATGCGCCGGGCGCGGCAGCGACGGAAGCGGCCCAGCCCGTCTGGCAGCGCTGGTGGAACAACCTGTCGAAATTCGTGCGCATCGATGTGAATGCCGACCAGAACATTCGCCCGCTGCTCGCCGGTCAGAGCCTGGCCCAGGTACGGCTGGCGCTGACACTTGCCCTGGAGCAGGCGCAGTGGGGCGCGTTGAATGCCCAGGCGCCCGTCTATACGGGCGCGCTGCGTCAGGCTGACGAAGTGCTCAAAGACTATTTCGATGCCGGCAACCCGACGGTGCAGCGCCTGCGCCAACGCATCGAGACACTGGCCGAGCAGTCAGTGGAAGTTGAAACGCCGGAACTGCGCCCCGCACTGCTCAGCCTGCAGGCCTATGTTCAGCAACGTCAGACGCCGCGTAATGGCGAGGCCGGGCAGGAGGCCACGCCATGATCCGCGGCGTGCTGCTGATAGCGTTACTGGTGGTGGCAGCCAGTGTGGTCGGGCTGGGCATCGCTCGGGGCAGCGGCTATGTGCTCATTGCGTATGAAGGCTTTCGTTACGAGTCCAGCCTGTGGGTGTTCCTGGCTCTATTGCTGGTGCTCTGGCTGGTGCTGTATCTGCTTCGCGTACTGTTGCGTGTACTGGGCGTTTCCAGTGCACTGGCCAATCCGTGGTCACGTCGACACCGCAGCCGGCGGGGTCGCAAGGCCAGCGAATTGGGTTTCCTGGAGCTTGCCGAGGGTCGCTGGAGCCCTGCACTCAAGCATTTGCGCCTGGCTGCCGAGCAGGACCCGCAGCCCTTGATGTACTACCTGGGCGCGGCCCGTGCGGCCCACCAGCTGGGGGACTATGAAGGCAGCGACAACCTGCTTGAGCGTGCCCTGGCCCGCCAGCCGCGCGCAGAACTGGCGGTGGCCCTGACCCACGCGGAGCTGCAGCAAGCGCGCGGTAATGTGCAGGGTGCGCACGAGACCCTGAGCATCATGCTTGAGCGCCACCCCCATCACCCGGAAGTCTTGCGTCGCTTGCTCGACCTGCAACGTCAGCGCGGCGACAGTGCGGCCGTGGTCGGCCTGTTGCCCGAGCTGCGCAAGCAGAAGGTGCTGGCAGAGAGCGAACTCAGAGATATCGAGCGCCAGGCCTGGAGTGCTGCGTTGTTGGACGCCGGCCAGCGAGGGCGCGAGCAAGGCGGTGCACTGCAACCGCTGCACGACACCTGGCAACAGGTGGGCCATGCGCACCGTAATGACCCCGAGCTCCTGTTCGTATATGCCGAGCAGTTGCGCCAATTGGGCGCCGAGGCCCAGGCCGAGGAAACACTGCGCGCCGCGTTGAAGAAGCGCTATGACCCGCGCCTGGTGGAGCTTTATGGGCAGCTGCGTGGCGCTGATACAGGGCGCCAGCTGCAGGGCGCCGAGGCCTGGTTGAGCGAGCATGCCGAGGACCCCGTCCTGTTGCGCGCCCTGGCTCGCATGAGCCTGCACCATCAGTTGTGGGGCAAGGCGCGGGATTACTACGAGGCCAGCCTGGGCTTTGCCCGCGATCCGCAAACCTGTGCCGAACTGGCCCGCCTGTTGACGCGCCTGGGAGAAACCGAGCGCAGCAACCAGCTATTCCAGGAAGGGCTGGGCCTGCTCAATTCGCGTCCGCCCTTGCCTGCGCCGCGCTGAGCCTCCGTGCGGCGGGCCTGGCGCTCGCTGCGCGGCATTTTGAGAGGCGAAGTGGCGAGTACGCCTTGAAACATCTTGGCGCTTTCCACTACCGTAGCGCCTTTCCTGTTTTCCGGTGCCCCCATGACCCAGGCCAGTCCGCGTCTGATGTTTCTTCTTGCCTTCATTGCCAGCCTGCTGATCATGGGGGGGGCGCTGTATCTGGAGCATGTGGTCGGGCTCGAGCCCTGCCCGCTGTGCATCGTGCAGCGAGTCGCCGTCATCGTCTTCGGCCTGGTCTGCTTGCTGGCAGCCGTGCACGGGCCGGCGCTGCTGGGCCGGCGCATTTATGCCGTACTGGCATTGCTGAGTGCCGCCGGTGGTGCCGCCATCGCCGGTCGGCAGATCTGGCTGCAGGGCGTGCCGGCCGATGAGCTGCCGGCGTGCTTGCCCAGCCTGGATTACATGCTCGAAGCCCTGCCGTTCCAGGAGACCTTGCGCCTGCTCCTGCACGGCACTGCCGACTGCGCCAAGATCAGTTGGACCCTGTTCGGCATGAGCATTCCGGAGTGGAGCCTGCTGGCCTTCGTCGGCATGCTGCTGTTTGCCCTGTATCAGCTGCTGCGCCGCAGCTGACTGGCCCATGCGTTGCCAAAACCCGGCCTTTATCGATTAAGGGCAGGGTTTTTGGGCGGTCAGCCTCAAACGAGTGTATGAAGATTTCTCTGTCTCCCGGTTGAAACGCTGCGCGCCAAACGCCTACATTGGCCCGTAGACGTCGGCGGAACATGCTTTATCCGGTGTCTGCCTCTTGAGCGATGCGCATGCGCGGCGAGTCATCTCGTCATGTGGGCGCGGCGCGAAGTCACAGACCAAAGGAAGCGAGAGTCATCATGTTAGAAAGCTGCCGAAACGCCCAGGAGCGCTGGGGTGGAGTTCACCAACTGATTGATCGCTGGCTGCAGGCTCGCCATGAGCTGATCAAGGTGTTCGATGACCTGCATGCGCAAGAAGACGATGCGCAGCGGCGTCCCGAGGATTTACAAACCTTTTGCCAGCACTTGCTCGACTACGTTTCCACCGGCCATTTTGAAGTCTACGAACAGTTGTTGCGACAGGCGTGTGATTTCAACGACCAGCGTGGCTTGGAACTGGCCAAGCAGATTTATCCCCGCATTGAAGCCATCACGGAACAGGCGGTGGCCTTCAATGACCGCTGCCCGAAAGGACGTTGCGCCCAAGATCCGGCGTTGGCTCATGAGCTGCAGCATCTGGGGCAATTGCTTCACGAGCGGTTCGAGCTGGAAGACTGCATGATCGAGGTGTTGCACAACGCCCATCGCCAGACGGCCGACCAGCTTGGTAGCTAATAGGCAATATTCAACACGCTAACCGGTGAATGGGCGGCTCGTCATGCCCGCGCGGAACCGGTTTGTCTGCGGCAATCTCGCCATGGCGAGGGGCTTGACCGCCGGCTAGTATGACCAACGCCTACGCAGGAGAGCACCATGGCCGCCCGCAAGAAGAATACTGTCCACACCCCGCTGCACCTGTTGCAGCAACTCTCGAGCAGCTTGCTCGAGCATTTGGAAACCGCGTGCGCCCAGGCTCAGATCGAAGCCGAAAAAATGCTCGCCAAGCTGGAAAAGCAGCGTGGCAAGGCGCAGGAAAAGCTGCACGATACGCGGCTTAAATTGGAAGACGCGGCTGCCAACGGCAAAGCCAAGGCGCAGACCAGAGCGCGTAAACGTGTCGAGGAACTGGAGGAACTGTTCGATTCCCTCCAGGAGCGGCAAACCGAAACCCGTGCCTATCTTGCGCAACTGCAAGCGGATGCCCAGGAAAGCCTCAAGCTCGCCCAGGGCATTGGCAAGGTGAAAGAGGCGGCCGCTCAAGTCGTGGCAAAACGGGAAGCTGCCGCGACGGCCAAGCCCAGTGCTGCTGCGCCACGCGCGCGTAGCGCGACGGCGCGCAAACCGGTCAGTGCGACCGCCAAGGCCAAAAGCACCGCCGCTGCCGCCACGTCTGCAACAGCGAAAAGCTCCACTCCCGCAAAACCTGCCGCTGCACGCAAGCCTGCAGCTAAAGCTGCCGCGCCTCGCAAGCCGGTTGCACGCAAGGCGGCAACCGCTCCGGCCGCGCCCGTCCCCGAAGCATAACGCTCCCGTCGGACCGGTTCCTACGGGCGCCGGTCGTGCGGCGCAGGCTCCCGAGATGCGGCGGCCTGATGCAGGATGGCCAGCGCCGCTGGGTCGGCCGTCTCACCTCCCACAGCCTGCAGCCAGGCCATGCTCGGCACGTTGACCGTCGACGGCCAGGCTTTCGAAATATCCTCCAGACGCTGCAGCAGGATCTGCTCGGCTTGCAGCTCCAGGCGCTTGAGCTGCTCGCGCAGGTCGGCAAGCTGGGTATCGCCCTGGGCGGCGGGTTTCCACTGTTGGCGCAAATGACGCAACGGAGCGGTTACCGACTGCTGCCAGGGAGCGGCTTCGTCACGGAGTTGCTGCACGCGTGCCGCTTCGCAGGCCACGCGGCGCTCGTCCAGCCAGGCGGCGCAGAGCAGCAGGCAGACATCCGCACCGCCGGCCTGCAAGCGCAGGCACGCGCGCTCCACGTCTGGTTGGGCATAGAGGCGCAATGCGAAATCCCACAGGTCGGTCAACACAAGCTCCTTGCGCTGTTTTTTCATGAAACTGATAGACTGCGCGGCCGCATACAGGCTAGTGATTCCGTGCGTTCGATGCAGCCAAAAACCGTTCAAAACACTGCTCGGCGAGAGACGGGCAATGTTGTTTACAGCCTGCCGCGTCCCCTACGGACTATCGCCGCTAGCCCCAACGATGTCGATAGAGTGTGACTCCCGCCGATGATCCGACTCCAGACCCTTACCTTGCAGCGAGGCCCGCAGCGCCTGCTCGAAGGCGCCGAACTGACCCTGCATCCCGGCCAGAAGGCCGGGCTGATCGGCGCCAACGGCGCCGGTAAATCCAGCCTGTTCGCCCTGTTGCGTGGCGAGCTCAGCCCGGACGCCGGCGAGTGCCAGTTGCCTGCCGACTGGCGCATTGCCCACATGCGTCAGGAGGTCGATACCCTGGAACGTCTGGCTGTGGACTACGTGCTCGACGGTGATGCCAACCTGCGTCGCATCCAGGCTGAGCTGGCCCGCGCCGAGGCGGCCCACGATGGCAGTGCGCTGGGGCGGTTGCACACGGAACTGGACAACGCCGACGGTTACAGCGCCGATGCCCGCGCGCGCAAGCTGCTGGCCGGGTTGGGCTTTGCCAATGAACAGATGGACCTGCCGGTGGGTGATTTCTCCGGTGGCTGGCGGATGCGCCTGAACCTGGCTCAGGCGCTGATGTGCCCGTCTGACCTGCTGCTGCTCGACGAGCCGACCAACCACCTGGATCTTGATGCGATCCTCTGGCTGGAAGGCTGGCTGAAAAGCTATCCGGGCACGCTGCTACTGATTTCCCACGACCGCGACTTTCTCGATGCGGTGGTCGATCACATCGCCCACCTCGACCAGCAGACGCTGACGCTGTATCGCGGCGGCTACTCGGCGTTTGAGCGTGCCCGTGCCGAACGCCTGGCCCAGCAGCAACAGGCGTACGAAAAGCAGCAAGCGCAGCGCGCGCACATGGAAGACTTCATCCGTCGCTTCAAGGCCAAGGCCAGCAAGGCCCGCCAGGCGCAAAGCCGCATCAAGGCGCTGGAAAAGCTGGAAGTGCTGGCGGCGGCGCATATTGATTCGCCGTTCAGCTTTCGTTTTCGCGAAGCCAATAAGGTATCCAGCCCGCTACTTGATCTGGCCGAAGGGCGCCTCGGCTACGGCGACAAGACCGTGCTCGACAAGGTCAAGCTGCAGCTGGTGCCCGGCAGCCGGATCGGCCTGCTCGGCCCCAACGGCGCCGGCAAGTCGACCCTGGTCAAGACGCTGGCTGACGAGCTGCAAGCCTTGGGCGGCCGTTTGCAGCGCGGCGAGAACCTGTCCATCGGGTATTTCGCCCAGCATCAGCTGGATGCCCTCGACCCCAAAGCCAGTCCGCTGCTGCACCTGCAACGCATCGCCGACGGTGAGCGTGAACAGGTGTTGCGTGATTTCCTGGGTGGCTTCGATTTTCGCGGTAACCGCTGCGATGAGCCGGTGCTGAATTTTTCCGGTGGTGAAAAAGCGCGTCTGGCCCTGGCGCTGATCGCCTGGGGCAAGCCGAACCTGTTGCTGCTCGACGAGCCGACCAACCACCTGGACCTGGACATGCGCCTGGCGCTGACCCTGGCCTTGCAGGATTTTGAGGGCGCCGTGCTGGTGGTCTCCCACGACCGGCACCTGCTCAAGAGCACCACCGATGAGTTCCTGCTGGTTGCCGATGGCCGCGTGCAGGCCTTCGATGGCGACCTCGACGACTATGCGCGTTGGCTGATCGATTACCGCATCCGCCAGGCCCCTGCAGCGGCGCCTTCCAGTGGCGACAAGACCGACAAGCGCGCCCAGCGCCAGGCCGCTGCCGCGCTGCGCCAGCAACTGGCCCCGCACAAGCGCGATGCCGAAAAGTTTGAGAAGCAGCTCGTCGAGGTGCAGGAAAAACTCGCCGCGCTGGAAACCCGTCTCGGTGATGGCGGTCTGTACGACGGCTCGCGCAAGGATGAGCTCAAGCAACTGCTCGCCGAGCAGACGACGCTCAAGGGACGCGAAGCGCAATTGGAAGAACACTGGCTGGAAAAGCTCGAACTGCTGGAGAAGTTGCAGCAGGAACTGGAGAACGTTGAATGAAACAATGGTTGCCGCTGTGGGCACAGGAATGGTTTGGCATTCTGGTACCCGGCCTGCAAATTCTGCTGATTCTGTTTCTGGCCTGGCTGGTGCAACGCCTGTTGCGCCGCTTCATCTGGCGCATTGGCGAGCGCTATCGCTTGCCGATGGAAGTGCTGATTCCGCTGCGTGGCGTGCTCACCTGGCTGATCATGGGCAGCGCGATTCTCATGGTGCTGGAGCGCCTGGGCGTTTCCGCCACCGTGCTCTGGACCGCGATTACCGGCTTTGCGGCAGTGGCCGCCGTGGCGTTTTTCGCCGCCTGGAGCGTGCTGTCCAACCTGTTTTGTGCGCTGCTGATCTTCATTGTCGGCCCCTTTCGTCTGGGCGATCGCCTGGAGCTGCTGGACGCTGCCGATAAGCCGGGGGTCAAAGGACGTGTTGTCTCGATCAACATGCTCTATACCACTCTTGAAGACCTTTCCGAAGAGAGTGACGGCGCCCTGGTACAGATACCCAACACCCTGTTCTTTCAGAAAGTGATGCGTCGCTGGCGTGGCGCAGAGCTCCCTTCACTCAGCAAAAACGAGATTTGATCGTATGGAATGGCTCACCAACCCGGAAATCTGGGTCGCCTTTTTAACCCTGACCGCGCTGGAAATCGTACTCGGCATCGACAACATCATCTTCATTTCGATCTTGGTCGCCCGTCTGCCCAAAGAGCAGCAGGCCAAGGGACGCTTCTTCGGTCTGGCGCTGGCCATGGGTACGCGCATTCTGTTGCTGTTGTCGATTGCCTGGGTGATGCGCCTGACCGCCGACTTGTTCACGGTGTTCGAGATGGGCGTCTCCGGGCGTGACTTGATCCTGTTCTTCGGTGGCCTGTTCCTGTTGTTCAAGAGCACCCTGGAGATCTGGCACAGCGTCGAGGGTGAAGTCGAGGAGGAAACCACAGCGGGCGGGGTAGCCAAGGCCGGCTTCATGGGCGTGATTCTGCAGATTGCAGTGATCGATATCATCTTCTCGCTGGACTCGGTGATCACCGCCGTCGGCATGGTGGAACATGTGCCGGTGATGGTCGCCGCCATCGTTATCGCCGTGCTGGTCATGATGCTCGCCGCGGGCACCATCAGCGACTTCATCGAGAAGCACCCGTCGCTGAAAATCCTTGCCCTGTCGTTCCTCATCGTGGTCGGCACCCTGTTGATCGCCGAGGCGTTCGACGCGCATGTACCTAAGGGCTACGTGTACTTCGCCATGGCTTTCTCGCTGGGCGTCGAGGCGCTGAACATTCGCATGCGCAAGGCGATGAAACGCACGCTGAAGGATCCGCTCAAGCTGGGTAAAAACCTGCCGGACTAAAGGGTGTTATGGGGGGTGCGCGTACGCCCCTCTAGCTGCCCATCCCTCGCGGCCAAGGCTTCACCTGACGATCCGGTTTACGGGTTGGCGGACTGAAGCCTTGGCCGCGCTGCGTTGTGCAGGCGTAAACTTCACGCCTTCCCTCTCTACCGGAGCCGCCCATGAGTCTGGACACCTGGTTCGCTTTCTTCATCGCCTGCTGGGTGATCAGCCTGTCGCCCGGCGCCGGGGCCATTGCCTCAATGTCCAGCGGCCTGCATTACGGATTCTGGCGGGGTTACTGGAATGCTCTGGGGCTGCAGTTGGCATTGGCCGCGCAAATCGGCATCGTTGCGGCCGGGCTGGGCGCAGTGTTGGCCACGTCGGAGCTGGCCTTCGGCCTGATCAAGTGGTTTGGCGTCGCCTACCTGGTGTACCTGGGCTGGAAGCAGTGGCAAGCCCCGCCTACCGACTATGCAAGCGGTACCACGACGCGTCCGTTGGGGCGGCCGTTGACTCTGGTGCTGCGCGGTTTTCTGGTGAATGCCAGCAACCCCAAGGCGATTGTCTTCATTCTGGCTGTGCTGCCTCAGTTCCTTGATCCCCGCCAGCCACAGTTGATGCAATACCTGGCCATGGGCGCAACCATGATCGTCGTTGACCTGGTGGTGATGGCCGGTTACACCGGGCTGGCAGCCAAGGTGTTGCGCCTGCTGCGCTCGCCGCGCCAGCAGCGCATCCTCAATCGCAGCTTCGGTGCCTTGTTTATAGCGGCCGCCGGGCTACTGGCCACGGTGCGCCGCGCGTAGCGGTGGACCGGAAAAACGCGATGTTGTAGGGCGGCATCGCTCGCCGCAGGCTGGTCGGCTGGTTGCACGGTGTATCACGAGCACCCCGCCGGCGGAGGCTCCGTGCAGATGGCGGGCTGCCCGATGACTGCGTGTTCGATCCCAACACCGTGCAGCGGGCGAGGCCGCCCTACGGGGTACCGGGGTTGGCGAGCAGTGTTGTGTCCCGGCTGTTGTAGGGCGGCGTCGCTCGCCGCAGGCTGGTTGGCTGGTTGCACGGTGTATCACGAGCACCCCGCCGGCGGAGGCTCCGTGCAGATGGCGGGCTGCCCGATGACTGCGTGTTCGATCCCAACACCGTGCAGCGGGCGAGGCCGCCCTACGGGGTACCGGGGTTGGCGAGCAGTGTTGTGTCCCGGCTGTTGTAGGGCGGCGTCGCTCGCCGCAGGCGGGTCGGTTGTTGGCACGGTGTATCACGAGCACCCCGCCGGCGGAGGCTCCATGCACATGGCGCGGGCTGCCCGATGACTGCGTGTTTCGATCCCGACACCCATGCCACGGGCGAGGCCGCACTATGGGGTGTCGGGTTTCTTTCCACCCTCAGCCGATGGTCATCAGGCTGGCGTTGCCTCCGGCGGCAGCGGTGTTGACGCTCAGCGAGCGCTCGATCAGCAGGCGCTCCAGGGGCACCGCAGTTTCTCCCGGATGCAGGCCCACGACGCCGATCAGCGGCCCCGGTCGCCTGGCGACCTGCTGGCAGACCGCGCGCAATTGATCGGCATCGCCGTGGTGCAGCACGGCATCGAACTCCACTCCTTGGGTCATCCAGTCGGCAACCAGCTGAATGCGGGCCTGCACCGGCTGCGGCAGGCGGGTACGCAGCTGGCGGCTGGCTTCGCTATCCGGCCACAGGGCGCGCCCGCCGACCGCCAGCACGGCGGCCAGTTGGGTGAGGCGGTCGGTGTCGCCGTCGGTCAGGCACAGCACCTGTTCACGCGGCAGCAGCAGGTAGCTGTTGCGTTCGCCGGTCGGGCCGGGCAGCACGCGGCTCAAGCCGCTTTGCGAAGCTGCGGCAAAGCGTTCGGTGAGTTCGGCCAGTTCGGTGTGCTGGTTTTGCCGCGCCCAGGCCTGCAGTAGCGTCAGGGGCTGGCCCTGTTCGGCCTGCCACAGGTCGCGGAGCTCGGTATCGGCCGGTGTGCGTGCATCCAGGCGTTGCAAGGTTCGGCTTACGGCATCCTCTGGCCGACTGGACAGCAGACGGTACAGATACAGCGGCCCGCCCGCTTTCGGCCCGGTGCCGGACAGGCCTTCGCCACCGAACGGCTGCACGCCGACCACGGCGCCGACCATGTTGCGGTTGACGTACAGGTTGCCGGCCTGGGCCTGGTCGACCACCTGGGCGATGGTCTCGTCGATGCGCGTGTGCACGCCAAAGGTCAGGCCGTAGCCGCTGGCGTTGATTTGGTCGATGAGTTTATCCAGCTCCTCACGCCGGTAGCGCAGCACGTGCAGGACCGGGCCGAACACTTCATGCTCGAGCTCGGCGAGACTGTCCAGCTCGATCAGGGTCGGCAGCAAAAAGGTGCCGCGCTGCAGGCTTTCACCGGGCAGACGCGCGACCTGATAGACAGGATGGCCTTTGTCACGCATCGCCTGAATGTGCCGTTCGAGATTGCTCCTGGCCTCGTCGTCGATCACGGGGCCGATGTCCACGCTGAGGTTGTCGGGATTGCCCAGGCGGTATTCGGCCATGGCGCCGCGCAACATGGTCAGCACGCGTTCGGCGACATCTTCCTGCACGCAGAGTACGCGCAGCGCCGAGCAGCGCTGCCCGGCGCTGTCGAAGGCGGAAATCACCACGTCGTTGACCACCTGTTCGACCAAGGCCGAGGAGTCGACGATCATCGCGTTCTGTCCGCCGGTTTCGGCGATCAGCGGCACCGGTCGGCCCTGGGCGTCGAGGCGGCCGGCCAGGTTGCCGGCAATCATCCGGGCGACGTCGGTGGAGCCGGTGAAGATCACGCCCTTGACGCGCTCATCGCGCACCAGCGCATCGCCGATCTCCTCACCACTGCCTGGCAGCAGTTGCAGCACGCCTGCCGGCACGCCGGCCTCAAGCAGGATGCGCACTGCCTGGGCTGCGATCAGCGGGGTTTGTTCAGCCGGCTTGGCCAATACGGTATTGCCGGCGGCCAGGGCTGCGGCGATCTGGCCGGTGAAGATCGCCAGGGGGAAGTTCCAGGGGCTGATACACACCACCGGACCCAGAGGGTGATGGGTGTCGTTGCTGAAGTCGGCGCGTGCCTGGGAGGCGTAGTAGCGCAAAAAATCGGCGGCTTCGCGCACTTCGCCAATGGCATTGGCAAAGGTCTTGCCGGCCTCGCGTACTAGCAAGCCCATCAGGGACTGGATTTCGCCTTCGAGCAGGTCGGCGGCGTGCTCCAGTACGGTGGCGCGCTCGGCCGGTGGCGTGGACTGCCAGAGCGGCGCAGCCTGCAATGAGGCTTGCAGGGCGTTGTCCACGTCACGCAGCGTGGCGTTCTGCACCCGGCCGACCTGGTCGTGGTGCTCTGCCGGGTTGATAACCGCTTCGCTGACGCTTTCCTCGACCGGGCAGCCCAGCAGCGGTCGCGCCTGCCAGCTGATATGACTGGCGGCCAGCAGGGCGCTGGACAGTGAGCCGAGGCGGTGCTCGTTACTCAGGTCGATGCCCTGGGAATTTACGCGTGTCTCGCCGTACAGTTCTTGCGGCAGGGGAATGCGGGGGTGAGGCAGGCCCAGGGTGCCTTCAGAGTGGGCGATGGTCTCGGCGCTGGCGACTGGGTCTTCCACCAGTTCCTGGATCGAGATGGAGTGGTCGGCGATGCGGTTGACGAACGACGTGTTGGCGCCGTTCTCCAGCAAGCGACGCACCAGGTAGGCAAGCAGCGTTTCGTGGGTGCCGACCGGCGCGTAGATGCGGCACGGGCGATTCAGCTTGCCGTCGGCGGTTTTGCCGACCACCTGCTCATAAAGCGGCTCGCCCATGCCGTGCAGGCACTGGAACTCATATTGGCCGGGGTAGTAATTCTGTCCGGCCAATTGGTAGACGGTGGCCAAGGTTTGCGCGTTGTGGGTGGCGAACTGGGGAAAGACGGCGTCCGGCACCGCCAACAGCTTGCGTGCGCAGGCGATATAGGACAGGTCGGTGTACAGCTTGCGGGTAAACACCGGGTAACCTTCCAGGCCGTCGAGTTGGGCGCGCTTGATTTCGCTGTCCCAATAGGCGCCCTTGACCAGGCGGACCATCAGCCGGTGGCCGCTGCGTCGAGCCAGGTCGATGAGGTAGTCAACCACATAGGGGCAGCGCTTCTGGTAGGCCTGGATGACGAAACCGATGCCGTTCCAGCCCTTGAGCGAGGGTTCGTGGCACAGGCGTTCGAGCAGGTCGAGGGAGATTTCCAGGCGGTCGGCTTCCTCGGCGTCGACGTTGATGCCGATATCGTACTGGCGGGCCAGTTGGGTCAGGCTCAGCAGGCGCGGGTACAACTCGTCGAGCATGCGCTCGTACTGCGCACGGCTGTAGCGTGGGTGCAGCGCGGAGAGCTTGATGGAGATGCCAGGTCCTTCGTAGATGCCGCGTCCGTGGGACGCCTTGCCGATGGCATGGATGGCTTGCTCGTAGGAGACCAAATAGCGCTGCGCGTCCTCCTCGGTCAGTGCCGCCTCGCCGAGCATGTCATAGGAATAGCGAAAGCCCTTGGCTTCCAGTTTGGCGGCATTCGCCAGTGCCTCGCCGATGGTTTCGCCGGTGACGAACTGCTCGCCCATCATGCGCATGGCCATGTCCACTCCTTTGCGGATCAGCGGCTCGCCGCCTTTGCCGATCAGCCGGTTGAGGGAGTTGGACAGCCCGGTTTCATTGTGAGTGGCCACCAGCCGGCCGGTGAACAACAACCCCCAGGAGGCGGCGTTGACGAACATCGACGGGCTCTGCCCCAGGTGCTGCTGCCAATTGCCGGTGCTGATCTTGTCGCGGATCAGCGCATCGCGGGTGCCGGTGTCGGGAATGCGCAGCAGGGCTTCGGCCAGGCACATCAGCGCCACGCCTTCCTGGGACGACAGGGAAAACTCCTGCAGCAGGCCCTGCACCAGGCCGGCCCGGCCGATGGCGGTCTTCTGGTTGCGCAGGTTTTCGGTCAGGCGGTAGGCCAGCGTGTTGGCCGCGGCCGCAGTGTCCGCCGGCAGGCGGGCCTGTTCCAGCAGCACGGGGACGACGTCCGGCTCGGGACGCCGGTAGGCGGCGGTGATCGCCGCGCGCTGCACGGACTGCGGCAGGATGCTTTCGGCAAACTCGAGGAACGGCTGATGGGCGGGTTCTTCCAGTCGTTCGCCGTCGGACTCGTCACCGTTGGAACTGCTCGCGTGGCTCGCCAATTCGTTTGGCCGTGCGCCGCTTTCCAAGTGCTCCAGATAGCTGTAGATCGCCTGCTTGATCAGCCAGTGCGGGGTGCGGTCGAGTTGCTGGGCGGCGTTCTTCAGGCGCTCGCGGGTGGTTTCGTCGAGCTTCACACCCAGGGTGGTGGTCGCCATGTCGCAGTCCTCTGCCGATACGGATCGTGAACAGATACTGAACAAGACTAGTTGCAGGAAGGGCTGCATGTAGGTCGGGTGTCGCGGGTGCAATCGGAAATTACATCAGGCCTCGCCGGGTGAATCGCGTTGCACGATCCCCGGCGAGCCCTGCGGCTGTCAGACCGCCAGGTTCAGCAGGCTGGCCTGGTAGGCGGCGACATAGGCGTCAAAATCGCCGTCGTCTTCGCGCTCCAGCTGCGCCTGTTCGTCCAGCGAGCGGCGAGCCAGCGCTTCGAACTGCTGCTGTTCGCTGGCATCCAGCGGATGGTCGCGGAAATGGCGGGCATGCTCGCGGCTCTGGCGCAGGGCGAAGGCGGTGAAGCTCTCACCACGCTCGCGCAGCGTAGCGAGTACCTGAGCGGAGGGCGTCAGTTCGGGATCGGCGACCTTGGCGCGTTGGGCCTGCAAGGCAGCCTGGTGCACCGGCTCGCCATGGGCCTGGTCGAGCAGCGCAGCCACGGGTTCCAGGGCATCGAGCAGTTCAGCGGCCCAGCGAGTCAGCGGTACCTGTTCCGCGCCGCGTTGCAGGTGCAGCTGCGGACGACGGCCTTCCTTGACGGTTTTCAGGAAGTTGCTGGTGCAGCGCTGGCATTCGCCATCGGCCAGCAGCGGGCTGTCTTCCAGTGCGCAATAGAGCAGGAAGGTATCCAGGAAACGCGCCTCGGTCAGGTCGATGCCCAGTGCGAGGAAGGGGTTGATGTCCAGACAGCGGACTTCGATGTACTGGATGCCTCGGGTCAGCAGCGCCTGCACCGGGCGTTCGCCGCTGCGTGTGACGCGCTTGGGACGGATGTTCGAGTAATACTCGTTTTCGATCTGCAGCACGTTGGTGTTCAGCTGCAGCCACTCGCCGTCCTGTTTCGTGCCAATGGCCTCATAGGCCGGGTAGGGCGTGGACACCGCCGTGCGCAGGCTTTCGGTGTAGCTCGCCAGGTCGTTGTAGCAGGGCGTCAGGCTGGCCTGGGCATTGCTCTGGTAGCCCAGGTCGCTCATGCGCAGACTGGTGGCCCACGGCAGGTACAGGGTGTCGGGCTCCAGCTGCTGCAACTCATGGTCGCGGCCGCGCAGGAAGCTGGCGTCCAGGGCCGGTGAGGCGCCAAACAGGTACATCAGCAACCAGCTGTAGCGGCGGAAGTTACGGATCAGGCCGATATAACGCGCCGACTGATAATCCTGGTTGCTGCGGCTGTCGCCCTCGGCAGCCTTGAGCATCGGCCACAGGGCTTCCGGCAGGGAGAAGTTGTAATGGATGCCGGCGATGCACTGCATGGTTTTGCCATAACGCACGGCCAGGCCCTTGCGGTACACATACTTGAGCTGGCCGACATTGGAGCTGCCATAGCGGGCGATGGGGATGTCCGCCTCGTCGTCCGGCAGCGGGCCGGGCATCGACGGGCTCCACAGCAGCTCATCGCCGAGCTGGCTGCTGGTAAAGCGGTGGATCGTTTCCAGTTCCTGCAGGGTGTCGGCGGGATCGTTGGCGGTGCCGGTGATGAATTCCAGCAGGGCTTCGGAGTAATCGGTGGTGATCTGCGCGTGGGTCAACGCCGAGCCCAGGGCCGCCGGGTGCGGGGTTTGTGCCAGGTGCCCGCGGGTGTCGACGCGCAGGCCTTCCCGCTCGATACCGTGCAAGGACTGGGTGAGCAGTGGAAGGTGGTCGGGCTCGCCGAGCAAGGCCAGGCGGCGGTTGAGAAGATCGCTCAAGTTCAGGATTCCTACGCGCGTGAGTCGCCCCAATATGGGGTTGGACAACGCGGACTACAAGGGGGATGCGGGCTACAGACTAACAGGCGGGCCCGGTGGTCCGCCTGGTTCAGCATCAACAACAGTCTTCCCGCGTTACGCGAGGGGCTGCTTTATAGGCAGGCAAATGTTGACTGCGCCTTGGCCACCAGTTTTTCGCCCTGGTGCACTTCCGCTTCGATCACCTGGGTGCGCCTCCCGGCATGCACCACCCAGGCGCGGCAGAGAATATCGCCGTCGGACACGGGGCGGATGTAGTTGATCTTGCACTCCAGCGTCACGCTGCCCGGCGCGCCGTCGAACAGGCTGTGGCTGGCCTGGCCCATGGCCGTGTCGATCAGCGAGAACAGCGCGCCGCCGTGCAGCTTGCCATGCAGGTTGCGCAGGCCGTCGTGCATGGTCAGGCGCAGCAGCGCCTCGCCCTTTTCCGCTTTGATGATTTCCAGGCCGAGCAGGCGCCCGAAGGCGCTGCTTTTGCCGATGGCTTCGTCTTGCACGCTCACACTTACTTCCTCAGGCTCTTGGCATTGGCGAACAGCGCCGCCATGCCGGGGTTGGCCGGTGCCGGTTTGTCCTGGCTGGAGTGACGTTCGCTGCGCGGTGCGTTACCGCGTGGCTTGCCGCCGCCACTGCGTGCGCCTTCTGCCTTCTCGCCCGGCGTGTCGGACATGCGCATGGACAGGCCGACGCGCGCTCGCGGGATGTCCACTTCCATGACCTTGACCTTGACGATGTCGCCCGCCTTGACCACCTCATAGGGGTCTTTGACGAATTTTTCCGACAGCGCGCTGATGTGCACCAGGCCGTCCTGGTGCACGCCGATGTCGACGAAGGCGCCGAAGTTGGTCACGTTGGTCACCACGCCTTCCAGCACCATGCCCGGTACCAGGTCCTTGAGCGTCTCGACGCCGTCCTGGAATTCGGCGGTCTTGAACTCGGGACGCGGGTCGCGGCCAGGTTTGTCGAGTTCCTTGAGAATGTCGGTCACCGTCGGCAGGCCAAAGGTTTCGTCAGTGAACGTTGCCGGGTCGAGTTTCTTCAGGAAGCTCGAATCGCCGATCAGCGTGCGGATATCGCGGCCCGTGTCGGCGGCGATGCGGGTCACCAGCGGGTAGGTTTCCGGGTGCACCGCCGAGGCATCCAGCGGGTTGTCGCCGTTCATCACGCGCAGGAAGCCGGCGGCCAGCTCGAAGGTCTTGTCGCCCAGGCGTGGCACTTTTTTCAGCTCGGTACGGGATGTGAAAGCGCCATTGGCGTCGCGGTACTGGACGATATTGTTGGCCAAGGTCGAATTGAGGCCGGAAATGCGCGCCAGCAACGCGGCCGAGGCGGTGTTCACGTCGACGCCCACGGCGTTCACGCAGTCTTCCACCACAGCGTCCAGCGAACGCGCCAGTTTCAGCTGCGACACGTCGTGCTGGTACTGGCCGACGCCGATGGCTTTCGGCTCAATCTTCACCAGCTCGGCCAGCGGGTCCTGCAGGCGGCGGGCGATGGACACCGCGCCGCGCAGCGACACATCCAGCTCGGGAAATTCGCGGGCGGCCAGTTCGGAGGCTGAATACACCGAAGCGCCAGCCTCGCTGACCATCACCTTGGTGAGTTTCAGGCTCGGCAGCTTTTTGATCAGCTCGCCGGCCAGCTTGTCGGTTTCGCGGCTGGCGGTGCCGTTGCCAATGGAAATCAGGTCGACGTTGTGCTGGGCGCACAGCTTGGCCAGGACCGCCAGGGTGCCGTCCCAGTCATTGCGCGGTGCGTGGGGGTAGACGGTGGCGGTGTCCAGCACCTTGCCGGTGGCATCCACCACGGCGACCTTGCAGCCGGTGCGCAGGCCCGGGTCGAGGGCCAGGGTGGCACGCGGACCGGCCGGCGCGGCGAGCAGCAAGTCATGCAGGTTGCGGGCGAACACACTGATTGCCTCGTCTTCGGCGGCTTCGCGCAACTCGCCGAGCAGGTCGGTTTCCAGGTGGGTGTAGAGCTTCACCTTCCAGGTCCAGCGCACCACTTCGCCCAGCCACTTGTCGGCGGCACGGCCTTGGTTGGCGATGCCGAAGCGCTCGCCGATCATCACCTCGCCCGGGTGCATGGTGCCGGGCGCTTCGTCGCCAACCTTGAGGCTGACGCTGAGCACGCCTTCGTTGCGACCGCGGAAAATCGCCAGGGCGCGGTGAGAGGGGGTGTTCTTGAGCACTTCATCGTGCTCGAAATAATCGCTGAACTTGGCGCCTTCGGCTTCTTTGCCCGCCACCAGGCGAGCGCTGAGCGTGGCGTTGTCCTTCATGAAACCGCGCAACTTGGCGAGCAGGTCGGCGTCTTCGGCGAAGCGCTCCATGAGAATGTACTTGGCGCCCTCGAGTACGGCCTTGACGTCGGCAAAACCTTTTTCCGCGTCGGCGAAGCGTTCGGCTTCGCTCTCGGGATTCAGCGTCGGGTCGCCGAACAGCGCGTCGGCCAGTTCGCCAAGGCCGGCTTCCAGGGCGATCTGGCCCTTGGTGCGGCGCTTCTGCTTATAGGGCAGGTAGAGGTCTTCCAGGCGCGTCTTGGTATCAGCCAGGTTGATTTCGCGGGCCAGTTCCGGCGTTAGCTTGCCCTGCTCTTCAATGCTGGACAGAATCGCCGCGCGGCGATCGTCCAGTTCGCGCAGATAGCGCAGGCGTTCTTCCAGCGTGCGCAGCTGGGTATCGTCGAGGCTGCCGGTAACTTCCTTGCGGTAGCGGGCGATGAAAGGCACGGTGGAACCTTCGTCGAGCAGCGCCACGGCGGCGGCCACCTGCTGGGGGCGCACGCCCAGTTCGTTGGCGATGCGGGAATTGATGCTGTCCATGTGGTTACCTGGGTCAGTCGAGCCATGCAGGCCGAGCCTGCGCGAAAGGGCGGGATTAAAGCAGCGCCAGGCGGCCAGCGGCAAGCTTCACGTACCGCGGGCAACGCGTGGCGGTCGGATTGGTGCACGGCAGCGGCCGAAAAATCTGCTAACAATGCCTGGCAGTGTATAAAAGGGCGCTGCGCGATAATGCGCGGCATCATTACTCAGGGAGCTTCCATGAACACCAGTGCATCACTCAGCGAAGGCGAAAAGATCCTGGTGGTCGACGACGATGCTCGCCTGCGGCGTTTGCTCGAGCGTTTCCTCGATGAGCAGGGCTACCGGGTGCGCACCGTGGAAAACGTCGAGCAAATGGACCGTCTGCTGGCCCGCGAATTATTCAACCTGGTGGTGCTCGACCTCATGCTGCCTGGCGAGGATGGCCTGTCCGCTTGCCGCCGGCTGCGCGAGGGCAACAACCAGGTGCCGATCATCATGCTCACCGCCAAGGGCGACGAGGGCAGCCGGATCCAGGGCCTGGAAGGTGGCGCCGACGACTACCTGGCCAAACCGTTCAATCCTCGCGAACTGCTGGCGCGCATCAAGGCGGTGCTGCGCCGTCAGACGCCCCTGGTGCCGGGTGCGCCGGGCAGCGAGGACGAATCGGTGAGTTTTGGCGACTATGAACTGTCCCTGGCTACCCGCGAGCTGAAAAAGGGCGACGAGGTCCAAATGCTCACCACCGGCGAGTTCGCCGTGCTCAAGGCACTGGTCCAGCATGCCCGCGAGCCGTTGACCCGCGACAAGCTGATGAACCTGGCGCGAGGCCGCGAATGGGACGCCTTGGAGCGCTCCATCGATGTGCAGATTTCACGTCTGCGCCGCTTGATCGAGCCGGACCCGTCCAAGCCGCGCTATATCCAGACGGTGTGGGGTGTGGGTTATGTGTTCGTGCCGGACGGGAACAAATGACAGCGAAAAGCAAGCCTCAAGCTGCAAGCCTCAAGCTGCAAGTTGACGTAGTACCTGTCCGGCTTGCAGCTTGGGGCTTGGGGCTTGTCGCTAAATGAAGACCCCCTTCTGGTTCCCGCAAAGCTTCTTCGCCCGCACCCTGTGGATGGTGCTCATCGTCGTGCTGTTCTCCAAGGTTCTCACCCTGGTGTATTTGATGATGAACGAAGACGTGCTCTTCGATCGTCAGTACAGCCACGGCGCGGCACTCACCGTGCGCGCCTACTGGGCCGCGCCTGAGGAAGATCGCCCGCGCATTGCTCAGGCGGCCGGGCTGCGCGTCGAGGCGCGCGCGCGGGTGCCCACGGGCGAACATCACTGGCCGTACAGTGATATTTTCGCTCGGCAGATGCAGGAAGAACTGGGGCCGCAGACCGAGGTGCGCCTGCGCGCGCTGAATTCCCCCGCGTTGTGGGTGTATGCGCCAAGCCTGGGCGATGACTGGCTGCGTGTGCCGATGTACCCCTATCCCTTGCGCGGCCAGCGCATCTGGAGCGTCCTCGGCTGGTTCCTCGGCATTGGTTTGTTGTCCACCGCGGCGGCGTGGATTTTCGTGCGCATGCTGAATGCGCCGCTCAACCGCCTGGTGTTTGCCGCCCGACAACTGGGCTTGGGGCGCAGCGTGCGCCTGCCGGTGAGCCAGACCCCCAGCGAGCTGGCGGAGGTATACGGGGCCTTCAACCAGATGGCCGAGGACGTCGAACAGGCCGCCCGCGAGCGCGAGCTGATGCTGGCTGGGGTGTCCCATGACCTGCGCACGCCGCTGACCCGCTTGCGCCTGTCCCTGGAGCTGTTGCCCAGCGATGCCGAGCTGACCGAGGACATGATCCGCGACATCGAAGACATGGATGCGATTCTCGACCAGTTCCTGGCGTTTATCCGTGATGGCCGCGACGAGCCGGTGGAGGTCTTGGACCTGGGGGCATTGGTGCGGGATGTGGCAGTGCCGTACAACCAGCAGCACGAGCGGGTATTTCTGCATCTCGAGGATGTTCCGCCAATGCCCTTGCGGCGCATCTCGATCAAGCGTCTGCTGGTGAATCTGATCGAGAACGCCCTGCGTTACGGAGGTGGAGAGGTCGAGGTTGCCGCCAGCGTGGCTGGCGATCAGAGCGCGCCTTATGTGGTGCTCAGCGTGCTGGACCGGGGCGCTGGGCTGGCGGAGTCGGAGTTGCAGGAAATCTTCAATCCCTTCATTCGTGGCGACCGGGCGCGGGGTGGCACCGGCACCGGGCTGGGCCTGGCCATCGTCAAGCGCATCGCTGCTTTGCACGGCGGCAGTGTCGAGTTGCGCAACCGCGAGGGCGGCGGTCTGGAAGCGCGGGTCTGTTTGCCGCTGGGACTGTTGTTACCGCGGGACGCGGCCTGACAGAGCGGAAGGGTTTCAGCCCTTGCCGCGGGTCCGCGTCAGGCCATGGGCGGCATTCTTTTCCAGGTACTCGATGATCAGGCTGGCCACATCCTTGCCGGTGGTGGTTTCGATGCCTTCCAGGCCGGGTGAGGAATTGACTTCCATGACCAGCGGGCCGTGGTTGGAGCGCAGGATGTCCACCCCGGCGACATTCAGGCCCATGACTCGGGCGGCGCGCAAGGCGGTCATGCGCTCCTCGGGGGTGATCTTGATCAGGCTGGCTGAGCCTCCGCGATGCAGGTTGGAGCGAAACTCGCCGGGTTTGGCCTGGCGCTTCATGGCCGCGATCACCTTGTCGCCGACCACGAAGCAGCGGATGTCGGCGCCGCCGGCTTCCTTGATGTATTCCTGCACCATGATGTCCTGCTTGAGGCCCATGAACGCCTCGATCACCGACTCGG
>CAYPFO010000043.1:0-29911 GCA_964410065.1 uncultured Pseudomonas sp. | reverse complement strand
TGGGTCCGATCCTCAACCGCTACCTGGGCATGGCCAACGGCGCCGAGGTGATCAGTTCGGCCTTCGCCATGACTGCTGTGGTGTTCCTGGGCCTGTCCGCCTATGTGCTGACCACCCGCAAGGACATGAGCTTCCTGGGTGGCTTCATCACCGCCGGTTTCTTCGTCCTGCTCGCTGCCGTGCTGGCCAGCTTCTTCTTCCAGATCAGCGGTCTGCAACTGGCGATCAGCGCCGGCTTCGTGCTGTTCTCCTCGGCGGTGATTCTGTACCAGACCAGCGATATCATCCACGGCGGTGAACGCAACTACATCATGGCCACCATCAGCCTGTATGTGTCGATCTACAACCTGTTCATCAGCCTGCTGCAAATCTTCGGCATCATGAGCAGCGACGACTGATCCGGATCAACAGCTGACCCAAAAGCCCGCACCTGCGGGCTTTTTCGTTTTAGGCGGGTGATACTCGCGGGGTATCATGCAAGCACCTCGCTTCTCTGCTTCGAGCCTGTTTATGAAATTCGCCATCGCCCTCTTCTCAGCCCCTCATGCACCTTCGGCGCGGCGCGCCCTGCGTTTTGCCGAGGCGGTGCTAGCCGAGGGGCATGAAATTGTCCGCCTGTTTTTTTATCGTGAGGGCGTTTACAGCGCCTCACAGGCGGTGGTCACACCGCAGGATGAATTGGACATTGCCGCCCAATGGCGCGCCTTCGTGATACAGCACAACCTGGACGCCGTGGTGTGCATCGCCGCAGCCCTGCGCCGAGGCGTGCTCAACGCAGAAGAAGCACAGCGCTATGGTCGCCAGGCGGTGAGTCTGGAAGCCCCCTGGGAACTGTCAGGGCTTGGCCAATTGCACGAAGCGGCCCAGCAGGCCGATCGGCTGATCTGCTTTGGAGGCGACTGATATGGCCAAATCAATGCTATTGATTAATCGCCACAGCCCTTGGAGTGGCCTCTGCGCCCGCGAGACACTGGATATTGCCCTGGCCGGGGGCGCCTTCGACTTGCCCATCGGCATGCTGTTCCTGGATGACGGCGTATTCCAGCTGGCAATTCAACAGAACCCAGCGGTGCTGCAGCAAAAGGACCTGGGCGCCAATCTGCAAGCCTTGCCTTTGTTTGGTGTGGATGACCTGTATGTCTGTGGCGAAAGCCTGACTCGGCGGGGCCTGGCTGCCGACCGTCTCGCCCTGCCCGCCCAGGCGCTGGACACTGCCGCACTCGCTGCCCTCGTTGATCGATATGACCTGGTGATTACCCTTTAATGGCCACTTTGCATTTGCTTGCCCAATCGCCCTACTCCAGCGTACTGGACAGCGCCCTGCGCCTGCTCAGCGCTCAGGATGCCGTGCTGTTCACAGGCGACGCTTGCCACGCCTTGCAGGCCGGCAGCGCTCCTCTTGAAAAACTGCAGCAGTTGCCGGTGGGCATTGAGCTCTTTGCTTTGGAGGAAGACATGCAGGCACGCAACATCAGCACGCCGGCACGCGTCACGCTGGTGGATTACCCCGCCTTCGTCGCGCTCAGTATTCGTTTCGACAAGGTCAACAGCTGGCTATGAACGAACTGTTAGTCGAGAGTCGTCGCCTGCCTCTGGATCAGGACGGTTATCTTGTTGAACGCCTGGACTGGTCGGAAGCAGTCGCCGCCGCTCTGGCCGAACGCGAAGAGGTTGATTTAAGCGCCGAGCACTGGGAAGTGCTTTATTTGCTGCGCGACTTTTACGCCGAATTCCAGCTCTCGCCGGCCACTCGTCCCTTGATCAAATACGCGGCCCTTAAGCTCGGTCCGGAAAAGGGCAACAGCCTGCACCTGAATCGCCTCTTCAAGGGCACTCCCGCCAAACTCGCCGCCAAGCTGGCCGGCCTGCCGAAACCGACCAATTGCATATGACCAATCTGACTGCTGTTGAACATCCCTTTGCCCAGTTCATTCGCATCCTCGGCAAGGGCAAGCGCGGCGCGCGTGGCCTGACGCGCGCCGAAGCTCACGAGGCCATGGGCATGCTGCTGGATGGGCGCACCAAGGACACCCAACTGGGAGCGTTCCTCATGCTGCTGCGTTACAAAGAGGAAAGCGCCGAGGAAATGGCCGGCTTTGCCGAAGCCGTGCGTGAGCGAGTCAAGGCGCCCAAAATCGCCGTGGACTTGGATTGGCCCAGCTATGCCGGCAAGAAGCGTCACTTGCCCTGGTACCTGCTGGCGGTGAAATGTCTGGCAGCCAATGGCGTGCGCATCCTGATGCACGGCGGTGGCGCCCATACCGCAGGCCGCCTGTATACCGAACAATTATTGGAAACGCTGGATATTCCCCTTTGTCAAAACTGGGACGAAGTGGCGACCGTACTGCAACAAAAGCAGCCCGCTTTTATTCCGCTGAATGCCTGGATGCCGCGCCTGCAAGCCATGATCGAGCTGCGCAATACCCTGGGTCTCCGCTCGCCCATTCATTCCCTGGCACGCATCCTCAACCCGCTTGGCGCGCGTTGCGGGCTGCAGAGTATTTTTCACCCCGGCTATCAGGAGATCCACCGTTCAGCCAGCCAACTGCTGGGCGACCATGCCATCGTGATCAAGGGCGACGGTGGGGAGATTGAAGTCAATCCGGATGTTTTCTCGCATCTGTACGGTACCCAGAACGGTGAAAACTGGGATGAAGAGTGGCCAGCCCTGGCTGAGCGCCGACACGTCAAACCGGATGCCTTGGAGCCTGCCCACTTGTTGGCGGTCTGGCACAACCAAGCCACTGACAGTTATGGAGAACTGGCAGTAATCGCCACCATGGCGTTGGGTCTTCGCGGCCTTGGACACACCCATGAAGGAGCCTTAGCCCTGGCTCGCCAGTATTGGGCAGCACGCAATACATCGAACTGACCGATAGGAACAACCCGAGCTTTGCGTCTTTCCACTGCTCAAGGATCGCTAGACTTCACCCCAGACAAAGAGGCTCTCCAGCCTGATCCACTAGATTCTGAGGTGAATTCATGGGTTTGCTTATCGAAGGACGCTGGCACGACCAGTGGTACGACACCGCCAAAGACGGTCGTTTTCAGCGTGAACAAGCGCAGCGGCGTCATTGGATTACTGCTGATGGCAGTGTAGGTCCAAGCGGTGACAGTGGATTTGCCGCCGAAGCCGGGCGCTATCACCTGTACGTCAGTCTGGCTTGCCCCTGGGCCCATCGCACGCTGATTCTGCGCACGCTCAAAGGACTGGACAGTTTGATCGATGTGTCAGTGGTCAGCTGGCTGATGCGCGACCATGGCTGGACCTTCGATCCACAATACGGCTCCACCGGGGATGCCCTGGGTGGCCTCAGCTTTTTGCATCAGCGCTACACCGCCGAAGACCCACACTACACCGGCCGCGTCACTGTACCGCTGCTGTGGGACAAGCACCGCCAGCGCATCGTCAGCAACGAATCGGCGGAAATCATCCGCATGTTCAACAGCGCGTTTGACGGCCTGACCGGCTCACGGCTGGATTTTTATCCCGAGCCCCTGCGGGCCACGATCGATGAGCTCAACGAGCGCATCTATCCCCGCGTCAACAACGGCGTCTATCGTGCCGGCTTCGCCACTACGCAGGCGGCCTACGAAGAAGCGTTCGACGAAGTGTTTGGCGAATTGGACTGGCTGGACCAGCACCTCGCCGAGCATCGCTACCTGGCCGGTGAATACCTGACGGAGGCCGATTGGCGCCTGTTCACCACGCTGATCCGTTTTGATCCGGTCTATCACGGGCATTTCAAGTGCAACCTACGGCGCATTACGGACTACCCACAGCTAGCCAACTGGCTGCGTGAGCTGTACCAGTGGCCGGGCATCGCCGAAACGGTGGATTTCACCCATATCAAGGGGCATTACTACGCCAGTCACGCGACAATCAACCCGACTGGGGTCATTCCAAAGGGCCCTGCGCAGAACCTGCTGGCTGCCCATGATCGGGATCGTTTACGGGGTAAAGGCATCTGGCAGCGGAGCTGACTCACAAAGGCCGTCCGACGAGAGCAATCTCATAGGACGGCCTCGCCTGCTGAACGGCGGCCGAGCGGCTCGCCGTCTTACCCGTGGAGTAACCGACGCTGACGCTATCGTCGGCTACGCCGCGCTAGGTTAGCCTACTCCCCTGCCCCTTCAAACCAGGCCAGCTTGTCGCGCAGGGTGACTACTTCACCGACAATCACCAGTGTCGGCGCCTGCACATGCTGCTTGGCAACCAGCTGCGGGAGATCGGCCAGGGTACCGGTAAATACCCGCTGATTGCTGGTCGTGCCCTGCTGGATCAGGGCAGCGGGAGTGCTCGCGCCCCGACCATGGCGAATCAGTTGTTCGCAGATCACCGGCAAGCCGACCAGGCCCATGTAAAACACCAAGGTTTGCCCCGGCGCGACCAGATCAGTCCAGGGCAAATCGCAGCTGCCATCTTTCAGGTGTCCGGTGACAAAGCGCACGGACTGCGCGTGATCGCGATGGGTCAGCGGAATGCCAGCATAGGCCGCACAGCCCGAGGCGGCGGTAATCCCTGGCACCACCTGGAAAGGTATGCCTTCCGCCGCCAGTTCTTCGATTTCTTCACCACCGCGCCCGAAGATGAACGGGTCACCGCCCTTCAGGCGCAGCACCCGCTTGCCGGCCTTGGCCAGCTCAACCAGGCGACGATTGATCTGCTCCTGCGGCACGGCGTGATCCGAACGCTGCTTGCCAACGTAAATACGGTCGGCATCTCGTCGGCACAACTCGATGATCGCTGGGGCTACCAAGCGGTCGTAAAGCACAACATCGGCCTGCTGCATCAGACGCAGCGCCCGGAAGGTCAGCAGGTCAGGATCGCCTGGGCCGGCGCCGACCAGATACACCTCGCCCAGCGCCTTGGGTTTTCCGCCGGCAATCTTTTCCTCCAGCAGTCGCTCGGCTTCCGCCGGCTTGCCGGCGAACAGGCTTTCGGCAATCTGGCCCTGAAAGGTTTCCTCCCAGAAAACGCGGCGTTGCTGAACATCCGGCAGCAAGGTTTTGACTCGAGTACGAAACTTCTTTGCCAGCCCAGCCAGCTGGCCGTAGGCTGAGGGAATCCAGGTCTCGATCCGCGCGCGGATCAAGCGTGCCAGCACAGGCGCATCACCGCCGCTGGAGACCGCAACGATCAAGGGTGAACGGTCGACAATCGCGGGGAAGATGACCGAGCACAAGGCCGGCGCATCCACCACATTGACGGGGATGCTACGCGCCTGGGCCTGCTCGGAGATCTGCGCATTGAGCGGTTCGTCATCAGTGGCGGCAATCACAAGCACGACGCCCTCCAGATCGCTCGACTGATAGCCGCGCACGTCCACCTCGCTGCCCTCCTGCCCGGCGAGTTCGCGCAACTCGTCGAGCACGTCGGGCGCGACGACGCGCAGATTTGCGCCGGCATCGGCCAGCAGGCGCGCCTTGCGCAATGCGACCTCGCCACCACCCACCACGAGAACGCGGCGGTCTTGCAGCTTGTGAAAGAGGGGAAGGTAATCCATGAACGAATCCCGTACGGACACTGAGAAAAAGATAGGGGCATCACAGCCGATTAGCGACCTGATGCCCCTTGTCGAAAATCAAGGATTCAGTGTTATCCATGATCCCGGCCTTCGCTTATCCGCCAGCGAGACGGCTCTTTCTGGACGATAAGCGTGCCTCACCCTAGCCGAGCCCTATCCGATGCGTTCGATCCCGCCCATATACGGCTTGAGCACCTCCGGCACACTGATGGAGCCATCGGCCTGCTGATAGTTCTCCAGCACCGCAACCAGGGTACGACCCACCGCAAGGCCGGAGCCGTTCAGGGTGTGCACCAGCTCCGGTTTGCCGGTGGCCGGATTGCGATAGCGCGCCTGCATGCGGCGCGCCTGGAAATCGCCACAGTTGGAACAGGAAGAAATCTCGCGGTACTTGTCCTGGCTGGGAATCCAGACTTCCAGGTCGTAGGTCTTCACCGCGCCAAAACCCATGTCGCCCGTGCACAGCGCCAGCTTGCGGTACGGCAATTCCAGTAATTGCAGCACGCGCTCGGCATTTCCGGTCAGGCTTTCCAGCGCTTCGAAGGATTTTTCCGGCTCGACGATCTGCACCATCTCGACCTTGTCGAACTGATGCTGGCGGATCATTCCGCGGGTGTCGCGACCGGAAGCACCGGCTTCACTGCGGAAGCATGGCGTATGGGCAACGAACTTAAGTGGCAGTTGCTTGGCATCGAGAATCTCACCGGCAACGATGTTGGTCAGCGACACTTCGGCGGTCGGGATCAGATACAGATCGGCCTGATCCTCACGCTGTATCTTGAACAGATCCTCCTCGAACTTCGGCAACTGACCGGTGCCCTGCAATGCCGGGGCTTGCACCAGGTACGGGGTGTAAGCCTCTTCGTAGCCGTGCTCGGCGGTGTGCAGGTTGATCATGAACTGCGCAAGGGCGCGGTGCAGGCGAGCAATCGGTCCGCGCATCAGGGCAAAGCGGGCGCCGGACAGCTTGGCGGCGGTTTCGAAATCCAGCCAGCCGAGGTTTTCACCCAGCGCCACATGGTCCTTGACCTCGAACTCGAAGCTGCGGGGCGTGCCCCAGCGGGAGACTTCGACGTTACCCTCTTCATCCTCGCCCACCGGTACCGATTCGTGCGGCAAGTTAGGAATGGTCAGCAGAATGGCATCCAGTTCGGCTTGAATACCATCCAGCTCGCGCTTGCCGCTTTCCAGGTCGCTACCCATCTGATCGACTTCAGCCAACAGCGGGGCGATGTCTTCGCCACGCGCCTTGGCCTGGCCAATCGACTTGGAGCGGCTGTTGCGCTCGGCCTGCAGCTGCTCGGTGCGGGTTTGCACGGTCTTGCGCTGCGCTTCCAGCGCTTCGATACGCGCCACATCCAGTTGATAGCCACGGGTCGCCAAACGGGCGGCGACGTCCTGCAGCTGAGTACGTACCAGTTTCGAATCGAGCATGTCAGTTCTCGTCAGTCAGAATTTGTTCAAAGCCAGGCCTGCCCAGGTCGCCAGCAAGCAGACCATCACGCTGGCTGCGGCATAGCCGAAGGCGGTGGTCAACTGGCCGCTTTCGAGCAGGCGCAAGGTATCCAGGGAAAAAGATGAAAAAGTGGTCAGACCGCCGAGAAATCCGACAATCAATCCGGCGCGCAGCTCGAGGGGCCATTCCGGGCGCTGCAAAAACAGGCCGTAGAGATAACCGATCAGCAGGCAGCCGGCAATGTTCACCGCCAGGGTGGCCAGGTAAAAATGTTGGGGCCAATGGGACGAGATCCAGTTCGAGCTGCCAAAGCGCAACAGACAACCCAGTGCACCGCCACCCGCCACGGCGAGAACCATACCGATCATTCGCGCCTCCGTCGGCGCGGACTGTTGCGGTCCAGCTCGGCCAGGTGTTCGAGCTTGTCCCGAATCTTTAGCTCCAGGCCACGCGGCGCCGGCTGGTAATAACGGCGCGGTTCCAGGGCCTCGGGAAAATAGTCTTCACCAGCGGCATAGGCTTCCGGCTCATCGTGGGCGTAGCGATATTCTTCACCGTAGCCGAGCTGCTTCATCAGCTTGGTGGGCGCATTACGCAGGTGCAGCGGCACTTCCAATGAGCCGTGCTCGCCAGCCTCGCGCATCGCCGCCTTGAAACCCATGTACACCGCATTGCTCTTGGGCGCGCAGGCCAGATAGACAATGGCCTGAGCCACCGCCAATTCGCCTTCCGGGCTGCCCAGGCGCTCTTGCACATCCCAGGCGTTCAGGCACAGGGTCAGCGCACGCGGGTCGGCATTGCCAATCTCTTCGCTAGCCATGCGCACCACTCGGCGGGCGATGTACAGCGGATCGCAACCGCCATCGAGCATGCGCGCAAACCAGTACAACGCACCGTCCGGGCTGGAGCCACGCACCGATTTGTGCAGCGCCGAAATTTGGTCGTAGAACGCCTCGCCACCCTTGTCGAAGCGACGCTGGCTGTCGCCAAGCAGGTTCTGCAAGGTTTCTGCGGCAATTGCTTCGCCGTCCTCGACCAGGTCTGCGGCGTTTTCCAGCAGGTTGAGCAACCGGCGTCCATCGCCATCGGCGGCAGCCAGGAGAATTCGAAAACTTTCTTCAGGCAGGGCAAGATGACGCGCACCCAGTCCTTTTTCCTCGTTCAGAGCGCGCTGCACCAGTTTGCGCAGGGCCGCTTCGTCGAGGCTTTTCAGCACATACACACGCGCCCGAGAAAGCAGCGCATTGTTCAGCTCAAACGAAGGGTTTTCCGTGGTCGCCCCAATAAAGATCAGCGTGCCGTCTTCCACATAGGGCAGGAAAGCATCTTGTTGGCTCTTGTTGAAGCGGTGCACTTCATCCACAAACAGGATGGTGCGCTTGCCATATTGAGCGGCGTGCTGCTGGGCGATTTCCACCGCCTGGCGAATTTCCTTGACCCCGGAAAGCACTGCGGAAATCGTCTCGAAGTGAGCATCGGAAACCTTGGCCAGCAGCCGTGCCAGAGTCGTCTTGCCGACGCCTGGCGGCCCCCAGAAGATCATCGAATGCAGCGCACCCTGCTCCAAGGCCTCGCGGAGTGGTTTGCCACGCGCCAGCAGATGCTCCTGACCGACGTACTCGTCCAGATTGGCCGCGCGCAAGCGAGCGGCCAATGGCTGAGCAATCGGAATACTGCGGAACAGATCCATGGCAGCGATAATACCTCGGTCAATCCTGGATGATATCTGTGCCGGCAGGCGGCACGAAACGGAACATCGAAGCGTCCAGCGGCGCGTTCATCTTCACCCCGGAAAACAGGATATTGGTGCGCTGGCCGACGCTGTCGATCAGCTGCATGTCATTGATCACGCCATTGCGAAACGACAGGCGCAAGTTGTCGAACAACGTGTCCCGGGACTTGGGTTTGAGGACGAAATCGACCACACCACTGGTTTCTTGATGGCTGATGTCAAAATTTTCGCTGATTTTCGACACATCACCAGACAGCAACAGCGCCGGAGTATGAGTCAGGCGCTGATCGAGCTGCTGTATGGTGACCTGCTCAAGATCCGGGTCATACAGCCAGACCTGCTTGCCATCGGAGACCAACAATTGCTCCATCGGTGCGTCGGTGTGCCAGCGGAACTGCCCGGGGCGTTTCAAAGCCATCTCGCCAGTGGACTCCTGCAAATTGACGCCTGAGCCGTCCAGTGTCAGCTGGGAAAACCGCCCGGTGAGCGTCTGCGCCTGATTAAGCAACTCGGTGAGTCGCTTCACGGCCGCACTGTCGGCAGCGCTGGCCTGCAGCGGAACCAGTGCAACACTCAACAGCGCCAGCAAGAACATACGAATCATGGCCATCGGAATCCTCGTCATCAGTCGCGCATCGGCGCCGGCGCGATCACTTCGCGGGAGCCATTGGTATTCATGGGGGTCACCACACCGGCCATTTCCATCGCCTCGATCATCCGCGCGGCACGGTTGTAGCCAATCTTCAGCTTGCGCTGCACCGAGGAAATCGAGGCGCGTCGGGTTTCGGTGACAAAACGGACGGCCTCATCATAGAGCGGATCGGCCTCACTCCCTTCGCTGTCGCCGCTACCGCCGTCAAAACCAGAGCCACCGCCTTCATCAGCGCCCGCAAGGATTTCCTCGACGTAATCCGGCGCACCGCGCAGCTTCCAGGCGTCGACCAGGCGATGCACTTCTTCATCCGAAACAAAGGCGCCATGCACACGAATGGGTAGGCCAGTACCCGGTGGCAGGTAAAGCATGTCGCCATGGCCGAGCAACTGCTCGGCGCCGCCCTGGTCGAGGATGGTGCGCGAGTCGATCTTGCTGGAAACCTGGAACGCCATGCGGGTCGGAATATTAGCCTTGATCAAGCCGGTAATCACGTCCACGGAAGGCCGCTGCGTGGCGAGAATCAAATGAATACCTGCCGCACGTGCTTTCTGTGCAATGCGCGCAATCAGCTCTTCGACCTTCTTGCCGACGATCATCATCATGTCGGCGAACTCGTCCACCACCACCACGATGGTTGGCAGTTTTTTCAGCAGCGGTGCTTCGTCGTCCATGCTTTCGCGGCGGTAAAGCGGATCGGTGAGCGGGGTGCCGGCCTCTTCTGCATCTTTGATCTTGCGGTTGAAGCCCGCCAGGTTGCGCACGCCCATAGCCGCCATCAGCTTATAGCGGCGCTCCATCTCGGCAACGCTCCAGCGCAGGGCGTTGGCCGCTTCCTTCATGTCGGTCACCACCGGGCACAGCAGGTGCGGAATGCCCTCGTAGATCGACAGCTCAAGCATTTTCGGGTCGATCATGATCAGTCGCGCATCCTCCGGCGTCGACTTGAACAGGATCGACAGGATCATCGCGTTAACGCCGACCGACTTACCGGAGCCCGTCGTGCCCGCCACCAGCAGGTGGGGCATCTTCGCCAGATCGGCAAATACCGGGCGCCCGCCGATGTCATGACCCAGGGCCAGCGTGACGGGCGACTTGGCTTCTTCGTATTCGCTGGACTCGAGCACTTCGGAGAAATACACGATCTGACGGTCTTCGTTGGGAATCTCGATGCCTACAGTGGTCTTGCCCGGAATAACTTCCACCACACGCACACTGATGACCGCCAAAGAGCGCGCCAGATCCTTGGCCAGATTGGAAATACGGCTGACCTTGACCCCTGGCGCCGGCTGGATCTCGAAGCGGGTAATCACCGGGCCGGGATAAACACCTTCCACCGCCACTTCGACGCCAAATTCCTTGAGTTTGATTTCCAGCAGGCGCGACATGTCGGCCAGCGACTCCTCGGAAAAGCTCTGCGGTTTTTTTTGTGCCGGATCGAGTAGCGAGATCGGTGGCAGGGTGCCTTCCAGGGCGCTGTCAACGAAGCCGGAGGTCGGTTTACGGGGTGCCTGCTCGGCAGAATCATCGAGCTTGGGCAAAGGGGGTGGCGGCGCAAGGATTGGCACCATGCGTTTCTCAGGTGCATCGACCACCTTGGCTGCAGCCGGCTTGGACGGCCTCGTAGCCGGGGCAGCAGCCGCAATGACCGGCTCCTTGCGGATCGACCTACGCGGCGGCTCGGTAAACACCGGCTCGTCCAGTTGCAGATCCGAATCATAATCCCGCTCCAAGCGCACCTTGGCCGGACGCGCTTGCTGGCGGGAGTTCCACCAATTGCTGAGACTGCCCTGAATCAGCTCCAGCAGATCCAGTGTGATCTTGCCGGTCACGTCGAGGACCCTGAACCAGGAAAGGTCGGTAAACACGGTAAAACCGAACAGAAACAGCGCCAAAAACAGCAAGGTGCTGCCCTGAACATTCAAAAATCCGATGGCCAGCTGTCCTAGGCTTTCACCCAGCGCACCGCCGGCTGAAGCCGGCAAGCCAGGCGCAGATTCGAAATGGATATAGGCCAGGGCAGCGCCGGACAGCACAAAAAATACCAAGCCAATCGCACGCCAGGAAAACAGCCAGCCGCTCCAATGCCAGGGTTGATGGCGAGCGCAGAACACCCGCCAGGTTTTCACGGCCAGCAAGACCGGAAACAGATACGCAAAGTAACCCAAGGCCACGAACAGCACACTGGACAGCCAGGCGCCCAAGCTGCCACCGGCATTGCTGATGCGTTCGACCTGCACGCTGTGATCCCATGCGGGATCGGCCGAATCATAGGTGAGCAGCGCCATGGACAGGTACAGACACAGGACACCCAAGGCGATCAACGCGCCTTCCTTGAGGCGGATCGGCAACTGTTGGCGCCACTCGGGAGTCTGAACGCTGCGAGAGGTGGAATTCTTCAAAACACGTAAGTTCCTGCTAGGGGATGCATGCGAGACATTGTCGCCATTGTACGGCTTTGACTGCTCCCTGCCACGCAGGCCAGTTGCCATCACGCGCGGCGCGCGCTCCCGCTCCGACCCTGCTTCGGTGTAGGATTAACGGCAGTACTTTGCATGCCGACCAATTGGACCATGCATTCTCTTTAGAGACAAAGGCTTATGAGGGTTATTTATGAGTGAAGTCAAGCATTCGCGCCTGATCGTTCTGGGCTCCGGCCCGGCAGGCTACACCGCCGCCGTCTATGCAGCCCGCGCCAACCTCAAGCCCTTGGTGATCACCGGCATTCAACCGGGCGGGCAACTGACCACAACCACCGAGGTGGATAACTGGCCAGGCGACGTCGAAGGCCTCACCGGCCCTGCGCTGATGGAGCGGATGCAGAAGCACGCCGAGCGCTTTGCTACCGAGATCGTCTACGACCACATTCACACCGCCGAGTTGCAACAGCGCCCCTTCGTTCTCAAGGGCGACAGCGGCACCTACACCTGCGACGCTCTGATCATTGCCACTGGCGCGTCCGCCCAATATCTGGGCCTACCCTCCGAAGAGGCGTTCGCCGGCAAGGGTGTGTCCGCCTGCGCTACCTGCGACGGCTTCTTCTACCGCAACCAAGTGGTTGCTGTCGTGGGCGGGGGGAATACCGCTGTTGAAGAAGCGCTGTATCTGTCCAACATCGCCAAAGAAGTGCACCTGATCCATCGCCGCGACAAACTGCGTGCAGAGAAGATCCTGCAGGACAAACTGCAGGACAAAGCCACCAACGGCAACATACGCCTGCACTGGAACCATACGCTCGAAGAAGTGCTTGGCGACACCAGCGGTGTGACCGGCGTGCGCCTCAAGGACACCCAGAGTGGCCTCGAGAAGTCGCTGGACCTGGCAGGTGTGTTCATTGCCATTGGTCACAAGCCCAACACCGACCTCTTCCAAGGCCAATTGGAAATGCGTGACGGCTATTTGATCATTCAGGGCGGCAGTGAGGGCAACGCAACCGCCACCAATGTCCCGGGTGTGTTCGCCGCCGGCGACGTGGCCGACCATGTTTATCGCCAAGCCATTACGTCAGCTGGCGCCGGCTGCATGGCTGCGCTGGATGCCGAAAAATTCCTTGATGACATCTGACCTGGAAGGCGGCCGTGAGCGGCCGCCCTGCGCTGACCATGCTGACCTGGCTTGATCGCAACTCGTACGATTTCCCACCATTGAATCGCGCCCTGCACGAGCCAAACGGTCTGCTGGCGGCGGGTGGCGACTTGAGCCCGGAACGCCTGATCCAGGCTTACCGTCACGGCTGCTTCCCCTGGTATCAGGAGGGCCAGCCGCTCTTGTGGTGGTCGCCCGACCCGCGCACAGTACTGTTCCCGGATGAATTGCATGTTTCGCGCAGCCTGACCAAGTGCCTGCGCCAGCAGCGCTACCGAGTTACCTTCGACCAAGCCTTCAGTGAAGTCATGGCCGGCTGCGCAGGGCCCCGCCGTGACACCGACGGCACCTGGATCACCCACCCCATGCAGCACGCCTATGCAACACTGCATCAGCGCGGTATTGCCCACTCCGTCGAGGTCTGGCAGGAAGGCCAGCTGGTCGGAGGTCTCTATGGGCTGGCCATGGGACAGCTATTCTTTGGTGAGTCGATGTTCAGCCATGCTGATAACGCATCAAAGGTAGGGTTTGTAGCCTTGGTTCGACAGCTCAGAGAGTGGGGCTTCGTACTCATCGATTGCCAAATGCCGACCCAACATCTGCACAGCTTTGGCGCCCGCTCTGTCAGCCGCGACGTTTTCGCCACCTACCTGCACCGCCATCTGGATCAGGCGAGCGATGCCAATTGGCCTGGCATACACTGTCCCTCTGGTTCAACGAGGTTCGTTCCATGACCGAGCTGGCTCGCCTGAAATTCTATGCCACCCAGCCCCACCCATGCAGCTACCTGCCAGGCGAGCAAGCGACCACGCTGTTTCTTGATCCCAGCCAGCCGATGGATGCACAGGTTTATGCCGAACTCTCGGAACTGGGCTTTCGCCGTAGCGGCGATCACCTCTATCGGCCGCACTGTCAGCACTGCAATGCCTGTATGCCAGCACGGATAAACGCCGAACGCTTCACACCCAACCGTCAACAACGCCGCATCTTCAAACGCAATGCCGACTTGCGCGTCCGCACGGCACGCCCTCATTTCACCGAAGAGTATTACGCGCTTTACGCCCGCTACATCGAGCAGCGCCATGCGGATGGCGACATGTATCCGCCAAGCCGCGAGCAGTTCCAGACATTCCTGGTGCGCAACCTTTCCTTTGCTCGTTTTTACGAGTTTCGCCTGGGTGATCGCCTTGTCGCCATCGCGGTTACCGATGTCCTACCCAATGGGCTTTCAGCGGTCTACACCTTTTACGATCCCGACGAAGAGCGCCGCAGCCTGGGTCGCTTCGCCATTCTCTGGCAGATCGATGAAGCCGCCCGCCTGGGCCTTGCCGATCTCTACCTCGGCTACTGGATCAAAAACTGCAGAAAGATGAATTACAAGACCGAATATCGTCCACTTGAACTGCTGATCAATCAACGCTGGGTCAGTCTGACCTGAAGGCCTTGGCGTAACGGGTCATTTTCGGGCACAATGCACGCCGCTTTTGCTGGGTCCCCAATGGGGTCCGGCTATTCATAGAACACCGAGGGCACTATTGCATGTCGAAAGAAGACAGCTTCGAAATGGAAGGCACTGTCGTCGACACCCTGCCCAACACCATGTTCCGCGTGGAGTTGGAAAATGGGCACGTCGTTACCGCGCATATTTCGGGCAAAATGCGTAAGAATTACATCCGCATCCTGACCGGTGACAAGGTTCGTATCGAGCTGACACCTTACGACCTGAGCAAGGGACGCATCACCTACCGCGCCCGCTGACAGACCGTAACAGACAAAAATTGCCCGGCTTATGCCGGGCGTTTTCGTTTGCCTGAAATTTAGTCAAAACACAGAAAAGACAAAAAAACGCCCGGACTAGCCGGGCGTTTTTTATTTCCGAGCCATCAAGCCGTCTCGATTGCCGTCTCGAAGTCGAAGGTCAGCTCTCCAGCCTCAAGGTCGACGTGCACGATCCCACCGTGCTCGGCCAACTCCCCAAACAGAATGGCTTCCGCCAAGGGTCGCTTGATCTTTTCCTGGATCAGCCGCGCCATGGGTCGAGCGCCCATCTGGGCATCGTAGCCGTGCTCAGCCAGCCAGCCGCGCGCTGCGTTGCTGACATCCAGTTGCACGCGCTTGTCCTCCAGCTGCGCTTGAAGCTCGGTGAGGAACTTGTCGACAATGCTCTTGATCACTTCGTGGCTCAATCGACCGAACTGGATAATCGTGTCCAGGCGGTTGCGGAACTCCGGCGTGAAGCTCTTCTTGATGACTTCCATGGCATCGGAGGAGTGATCCTGCAGCGTAAAGCCGATTGACGCCCGCGCCGCGGTTTCTGCCCCGGCATTGGTCGTCATGATCACAATCACGTTGCGGAAATCCGCCTTGCGCCCGTTGTTATCCGTCAGCGTGCCGTGGTCCATTACCTGCAACAACAGGTTGAAGACTTCCGGGTGGGCCTTCTCGATTTCATCGAGCAGCAGCACGCAATGGGGCTGCTTGGTAATTGCCTCGGTCAGCAAACCGCCCTGATCGAAACCTACGTAGCCGGGCGGCGCCCCGATCAAGCGCGACACGGTATGCCGCTCCATGTATTCGGACATATCGAAACGCACCAACTCGATACCCAACGACCGCGCCAACTGACGGGCCGCCTCGGTCTTGCCGACACCGGTAGGCCCGGCAAACAGGAACGAACCCACCGGTTTGTCCGGCGCCTTGAGCCCTGCACGGGAAAGCTTGATTGCCGTCGCCAGGGAATCGATGGCTTCGTCCTGACCAAACACGGTGAGCTTGAGATCCCTCTCAAGGTTGCGCAGCAGCTCCTTATCGGAAGTGGAGACGTGCTTGGGAGGAATGCGCGCGATCTTGGCGACGATATCCTCCACCTGCGCCACTTCGATGCGCTTGACGCGCTTGTCCTCCGGCTGCAGACGCTGATAAGCGCCCGCCTCATCGATCACATCGATTGCCTTGTCAGGCATATGCCGGTCATTGATGTAGCGGGACGCCAGCTCAGCCGCCGCGCGCAACGCCTCATCGCTGTACTCGATCTGGTGATGCTGCTCGAAACGGCCCTTCAGGCCGCGCAGGATACCGATCGTATCCTCCACCGACGGCTCGCCCACATCGACCTTCTGAAAACGCCGAGCCAAGGCTCGGTCCTTTTCAAAGATGCCGCGAAACTCCTGGAACGTCGTCGAGCCAACGCAACGAATCTCACCTGAAGAGAGCAGCGGCTTGAGTAGGTTGGAGGCATCCATCACGCCGCCAGAAGCCGCTCCGGCACCGATGATGGTATGGATTTCATCAATGAACAGAATCGCATGGGGACGCTTGCGCAGCTCGTTGAGCAGTGCCTTGAAGCGTTTTTCAAAATCGCCGCGATACTTGGTGCCCGCCAGCAGTGCCCCCAGATCCAGGGAATACACCACACTTTGCGAAAGCAGCTCAGGCACCTGACCGTCGACGATGCGCTTGGCCAAACCTTCGGCAATGGCTGTTTTGCCGACACCCGCCTCACCCACCAGCAAGGGGTTGTTCTTGCGACGCCGTGCGAGAATCTGCGCGACCCGCTCAACTTCCTGCTCGCGCCCCACCAGCGGATCGATCCGCCCTTGGCGGGCGAGTTCATTCAGATTACTGGCATAGGCATCTAGCGGACTGCTGGCAGCAGCCGGCTCACCACCCTCCTCGTCCGACAAATCCTGATCATTATCGACATGGGAGGCATGCCCCGGCACTTTGGAGATGCCATGGGCGATGTAATTGACCACATCGATGCGGGCAACCGTCTGTTGCTTGAGCAGGAACACCGCCTGACTTTCCTGCTCACTGAAGATGGCGACGAGCACGTTGGCCCCGGTGACTTCACGCTTGCCGGAGCTTTGTACGTGAAATACAGCCCGCTGCAACACGCGCTGAAAACCCAGCGTCGGCTGTGTTTCACGCTCCTGATCATGCTGCGGAATCAGTGGCGTAGTGGAATCGATAAACTCGTGCAGATCATGGCGAAGTTTATCGAGGTTGGCGCCACACGCACGCAGCACCGTGGCGGCAGCCTCATTATCCAACAATGCAAGCAGCAAATGCTCAACCGTCATGAACTCATGGCGCTTGGCGCGTGCTTCCTTGAAAGCCAGATTGAGGGTGACTTCGAGCTCTCGATTTAACATGGCTTCACCTCATCCCAAGCGGCCGTTTCAGCCGTCCTTCTCGATTTCACAGAGTAGCGGATGCTGGCACTCCCTGGCGTATTGATTGACTTGCTCCGCCTTGGTTTCGGCGATATCACGAGCATAGACCCCGCACACCGCACGCCCCTCCGTGTGAACCCTGAGCATGACCTGAGTGGCCAGCTCCCGGTTCAGTGCAAAAAAACCCTCAAGTACCTCAACGACAAAATCCATGGGTGTGTAGTCGTCATTAAACATGATGACCTTATACAGCGGAGGAGCCTCCAGCTTCGGCTTGGCCTCCTGCACGAGCAGGTCCGAATCACCCTCATGGGAAGCGGGGCGATCCTGATTGAATGTTAGTCGAATCTGATTGCGTAAATGCATGCTGTGACAGTGCTTCATCATTGGGTCGAAGAGATTTGACTCGCTTCGCAGCCAGCCATTGGGTTCCCTTGACTATCAGGAAATCGGTGATACAAACAAGGAATACCCACTTTCGGGTATCCGGGGTTCCATGCCACGGCAGTTCGGCCTCACATGGAATTGAAGTCGATGATACTCCAGTGATGGAGTCCTATGCAGAGGGATATCAGCATGCTTAGCGGTAAGGTCAAGTGGTTCAACAACGCCAAGGGCTACGGTTTCATCGTCGCAGACGGCCGAGATGAGGACCTGTTCGCCCATTACTCGGTCATTCAGATGGACGGCTACAAGACCCTCAAAGCAGGTCAACCCGTCAACTTCGACATTGTGCAAGGCCCCAAGGGTCTTCATGCCGTGAATATCCGCTCGGCTGCCGTTGAAATTGTCACTCCCAGCCCAACCCTGAGCGCACATACCGAAGACGCCTGAGGCTTCGAGTGTCACGCCAATAAAAAACCGGCCTTTTGGGCCGGCTTTTTATCACCATCGCTCGGCCTACATGTGAGCGATGAGGGCGTCGCCGAACTCGGAGCAGGATAGCAACGTGGCGTCGTCCATCAAACGTTCGAAGTCATAGGTGACCGTCTTCGCAGCAATAGCACCGTTGGTGCCCTTGATGATCAGGTCCGCAGCCTCAAGCCAACCCATGTGGCGCAGCATCATCTCTGCCGAGAGAATCAGCGAGCCCGGGTTTACCTTGTCCTGACCCGCATACTTCGGCGCGGTGCCATGAGTAGCCTCGAACATGGCGATGTTGTCGGAAAGGTTGGCCCCCGGGGCGATACCGATACCGCCTACTTCAGCAGCCAGCGCATCGGACAGGTAGTCGCCGTTCAGGTTCAGGGTGGCAATCACGTCATATTCAGCCGGACGCAGCAGAATCTGTTGCAGCATCGCATCAGCGATCGCATCCTTGACCACAATGGTCTTGCCCGTATTGGGGTTCTTGAAGTGCATCCATGGGCCGCCATCCAGCAGCTCGGCGCCAAACTCATCACGCGCCACTTCGTAGGCCCACTCCTTGAAGGCACCTTCGGTGAACTTCATGATGTTGCCTTTGTGAACGATGGTCAGCGAGCTGCGATCATTTGCTACGGCGTATTGCAGAGCCTTGCGCACCAGGCGCTTGGTGCCCTCCAGGGAAACCGGCTTGATGCCGATGCCGCAGTTTTCGGTGAAGCGAATCTTGGTGACACCCATTTCCTCAGTGAGGAACTTGATGACCTTTTCTGCTTCCGGACTGCCGGCTTTCCACTCGACCCCCGCATAAATATCTTCCGAGTTTTCGCGGAAGATGATCATGTCCACATCGCCGGGTTTCTTCACCGGACTGGGCACGCCCTCGAACCAGCGTACCGGGCGCTGGCATACGTAGAGATCCAATTCCTGACGCAGGGCAACGTTCAGCGAGCGAATGCCGCCGCCAACGGGGGTGGTCAATGGGCCCTTGATGGAAACCACGAAGTCGCGCACGGCGTCCAGGGTTTCCTTGGGCAGCCAGGTATCCTGATCATAAACGGTGGTGGCTTTTTCGCCGGCGTAAACTTCCATCCATGCAATCTTGCGCTCGCCGCCATAGGCTTTCTCGACGGCTGCATCCACTACCTTGATCATGACCGGACTGATATCAACACCAATGCCATCGCCCTCGATGAAGGGGATGATCGGGTTGTTCGGTACAGTAAGCGACATGTCGGCATTAACGGTGATTTTGTCACCGTTAGCAGGCACCTGGATCTTTTGGTATCCCATGCTGGACTCCGTGTGATTGTTGAACCGGGTTGCAACTGCCCGAGCGTACCCAATTGGGCTGGACAAAAAAACCTCTCCATCGTTAGGCGAAGGTATAAGGGCACTCTTCAGGCACGGAGGACCAATGGTATACTCCGCCGCCGTGACATAACTGTCATCAGGGCCTGTTAGCCTCCTTCGGAAAACGGGCCCTGAACCGGCTGAGCCGCCACCATGGTTCGACTGTGCTACAGGCTACTGGTGCCACCAACATCACCGGGCGACATCTCGACTTCGCTTCAATCCACCATTGAATCGAAGCGCCTTATCCGGCGCGCCTCGAGATCCGTGCCCGCACCGCAAGAGAGAGTCCAACTCTGATGTCCAATCGCTCGAAGATTACCTACACCTTCACCGACGAAGCCCCCGCCCTCGCCACTCACTCGCTTCTCCCCATCGTAAAAGCCTTCGCTTCCTCCGCAGACATAGACGTCGAAACCCGCGATATCTCTCTGGGCGCCCGTATCCTGGCCGCCTTTGCAGACAAACTCGACGGCCAGATTCAGGATGATCTTGCTTACTTGGCACAACTGGCCACCTCGCCGGAAGCCAACATCATCAAGCTGCCCAACATCAGCGCCTCGATCCCCCAGCTCAAGGGCGCGATCGCCGAGCTCCAAGCCCAGGGCTACCAGATTCCCGACTTCCCTGAAGACCCGCAAAGCGACGCCGACCACGAGATCCGCGCTCGCTACAGCAAGGTACTGGGCAGTGCAGTAAACCCTGTTCTGCGTGAAGGCAACTCCGACCGCCGCGCCCCCGCCGCAGTCAAGGCCTATGCCCGTAAACACCCGCACTCGATGGGCAAGTGGAGCATGGCCTCCCAGTCTCACGCAGACTACATGCGCGGCGGTGACTTCTTCTCCAGCGAACAGTCCTTCACCATGGACAAGGCCGGCAAGGTCCGCATCGAGTTCGTCGGCAAGAACGGCCAGGTCGAAGTGAAGAAGGAGCTGCCCCTGCAGCAAGGCGAAATCCTTGACGGCATGTTCATGAGCTGCAACAAGCTGCGCGCCTTCTTCGAGCAAACCTTGCAGGACTGCAAGGAAACCGGCGTCATGTGGTCCTTGCACGTCAAGGCGACCATGATGAAGGTCTCCCACCCGATCGTCTTCGGCCACGCGGTGACCGTCTACTACAAGGACGTGTTCGAGAAGCACGGCAAGCTGTTCGAGGAAATCGGTGTCAACCCGAACAACGGCCTGTCCAGCGTCTACGACAAGATCAAGTCGCTGCCCTCCGCCCAGCAGGAAGAAATCCTGCATGACATCCACGAGACTTACGCCCACCGCCCCGAAATGGCCATGGTCGATTCGGTCAAGGGCATCACCAACCTGCACATCCCGAGCGATGTGATCGTTGATGCCTCGATGCCGGCAATGATCCGCACCTCCGGCCAGATGTGGGGCCGCGACGGCAAGCAGAAAGACACCAAGGCGGTGATGCCGGAAAGCACCTACGCCCGCATCTACCAAGAGATGATCAACTTCTGCAAGACCAACGGCGCCTTTGACCCCACCACCATGGGCTCGGTCTCCAACGTTGGTCTGATGGCGCAGAAGGCCGAGGAATATGGCTCCCACGACAAGACCTTCGAGATGACTGCCGACGGCATCATGCGCGTGACCCTGGAAGACGGCACCGTGATGATCCAGCACGAAGTCGAAGCCGGTGACATCTGGCGCGCCTGCCAGACCAAGGACGCCCCGATCCGTGACTGGGTCAAGCTGGGCGTCAACCGCGCTCGCCAGTCCAACACCCCAGCCATCTTCTGGCTGGATCAGGAACGCGCCCACGACCGCGAACTGCAGAAGAAGGTCGACCTGTACCTCAAGGACTACGATCTGACCGGTCTGGACATCCGCTGCATGGACTACAACGAAGCCATTCGCGTGAGCATGGAGCGTCTGATCCGCGGCCTGGACACCATCTCGGTGACCGGCAACGTACTGCGCGACTACCTGACCGACCTGTTCCCGATCATGGAGCTGGGCACCTCGGCCAAGATGCTCTCGATCGTCCCGCTGATGGCCGGCGGCGGCATGTATGAAACCGGCGCCGGCGGCTCGGCACCGAAACACGTACAGCAACTGGTGGAAGAGAACCACCTGCGCTGGGACTCCCTGGGTGAATTCCTGGCCCTGGCCGTCTCCCTGGAAGAAACCGGCATCAAGACCGAAAACAACAAGGCCAAGCTGCTGGGCAAAGCCCTGGACGAAGCTACCGGCAAACTGCTGGACAACGGCAAATCGCCGTCGCGCAAGGTCGGCGAGATCGACAACCGCGGCAGCCACTTCTACTTGGCGCTGTACTGGGCCCAGGCCCTGGCAGCGCAGACTGAGGATGCCGAGCTGGCCGCTCACTTCGCCCCCGTGGCCAAGACTCTGGCCGAGCAGGAAGCGACCATCGTTGCCGAGCTGAACCAGGCCCAGGGCAAGCCTGCCGAAATCGGCGGTTACTACTGCGCCAACCCGGAACTGACCAGCAAGGTCATGCGCCCGAGCAATACCTTCAATGCGGTGATCGACGCACTGATCTAAGGTTTAGCGCGCAGTTTCGGCGACACTCCAGAACCCCCGGCCTGCCGGGGGTTCTGCTTCCTGTTCCAACCACACCCAACACAAGAGACACTGCATATGGACTGGCAACCCCACATTACCGTCGCCACCATTGTCGAAGACCAGGGACGCTTCCTCTTGGTCGAGGAAATGGCCGGCGGCCGGGCTGTCCTCAACCAGCCCGCCGGGCATCTCGAAGCCAACGAAACCCTGCTCCAGGCCGCAGTACGCGAAACCCTGGAAGAAACCGGCTGGGAGGTCGAGCTGACCGCAGTGACAGGCATCTACCTCTATACCGCACCTAGCAACGGCATCACCTATCAGCGCGTCTGCTTCAGCGCCCGCCCCGTGCGCCACTTGCCTGATAGCCCGCTGGACAACGGCATCATCGGCCCCCGCTGGCTGACCCGCGATGAACTGCTGGCCGAGCGCGCGCGCTGGCGCAGCGAGCTGGTGTTGCACTGCATCGACGACTACCTGGGCGGCGAGCACTTTTCGCTTGGTCTGATTCGCTAAACCCCTCGCATGCCCATACGGCGTTTGCAACGGTTCTTATCTGGTAGAATTGCCGCTTTCCGCTGTCACTATTTCGGTCCCATGCCCAATCCAACTCTTACTCGCGTCATCGTCGGCATGTCCGGCGGTGTGGACTCTTCCGTATCTGCCTTGCTGCTGCTGGAGCAGGGTTACCAGGTCGAAGGCCTGTTCATGAAGAACTGGGAAGAAGACGACGGCACGGAATACTGCACCGCCCGCGAAGACCTGGCCGACGCCCAGGCCGTGTGCGACAAGCTCGGCATCAAGCTGCACACCGCCAATTTTGCCGCGGAATATTGGGACAATGTGTTCGAGCACTTCCTGGAAGAATACAAGGCGGGCCGCACGCCAAATCCCGACATTCTGTGTAACCGTGAAATCAAGTTCAAAGCCTTCCTCGACTACGCCCTTACGCTAGGTGCCGAGCTGATCGCCACCGGCCACTATGTACGTCGTCGCGACATCGAGGGGCGTAGCGAGCTGCTCAAAGGCCTGGACCCGAACAAGGACCAGAGCTACTTCCTGCATGCCGTAGGCGGTGAACAAATTGCCAAGACGCTGTTCCCCGTGGGCGAGCTGGAAAAGCCCCAGGTGCGCGCCATCGCCGAAATGTACGGACTGGTTACGGCAAAGAAGAAGGACTCTACCGGCATCTGCTTTATCGGCGAACGCCGCTTCAGCGATTTTCTCAAGCAGTACCTCCCTGCCCAGCCCGGCAATATCGAAACGACCGAAGGCGAGATCATTGGCCGTCATCACGGCCTGATGTACCACACCATCGGCCAGCGCCAGGGCCTGGGCATCGGCGGACTCAAGGATGCCGGCGATGAGCCCTGGTACGTGCTGGAAAAGGATCTGTCGCGCAACGTGTTGATTGTCGGCCAGGGCAATGATCACCCCTGGCTGTTCTCGCGCGCTCTGCTCGCCTCGGACATCTACTGGGTCAACCCGATCCACCTTAGCGCGCCGAAACGCCTCACCGCCAAGGTGCGCTACCGCCAGAGCGACCAGCCCTGCGTCCTGCACGCCACCGACAAGGGCTATCGCGTCGCATTCGACGAACCGCAACGCGCTGTGACACCAGGCCAGTCCGTGGTGTTTTACGACGGTGAAGTCTGCCTCGGCGGCGGCGTGATCGAGAGCGCCGAACCCTGGCATTCGCGAGATGGAGTATCGGCATGACGCCACTACAAGAGCAGCTGGTCGCTCTGAGCGCGGTCTTCAATGCCGCCATTCAGGTCGACCGCATTGCACGTACCGGACAAAGCAGCGAGCCCGCACTTGCCTGCATGGTCGGCAGCCTGCTGGTGCGCAACCCGGAAAACACCTTGGCGGTGTACGGGGGTGACGATCTGTACTTGCGCGACGGATACCGCGCCCTGGCCAGTACCCTGGAGCGTTCGCCCACCAACCTGCAACGCGACCCCTTGCGCTATACCCTGGCCATGCTTGCGCTGGAGCGGCAACTGGATAAACGCGGGGACTTGCAGGACATCATTGGCAGCCGCCTAGCGCAGATCGATCAACAAGTGCAGCACTTCGGCATCAGCCACGACAATGTCATCGCTTCGTTTGGCGCGCTGTATCAGGACACGCTGAGCACCTTTCGCCAGCGTATCCAGGTACAGGGCGACACTCGCTTCCTGCAGCAGAGCAGCAACGCGGCAAAGATCCGCACCCTGCTGTTCGCTGGCATTCGCTCGGCGCGCCTGTGGCGACAGTTGGGCGGTCATCGCTGGCAACTGGTCTTCAGTCGTCGCAAGTTGCTCAACGAGCTTTACCCCCTGCTGCGCGGTACTGAAACCTAGTTTTTCAGCCCCGCACTACCTTTACACGAACTGCGCCTGATACCTGCCCGCCAATCCCCCGTGCTTTCAGGTATCATATGCGCCCTTTTTCCGCCCCCGACTTCCCGAGAACACCATGCAGCTTTCTTCGCTCACTGCGGTCTCCCCCGTCGATGGCCGCTATGCCGGCAAAACCAGCGCCCTGCGCCCCATTTTCAGTGAATATGGCCTGATCAAAAGCCGTGTTCTGGTCGAAGTACGCTGGCTGCAGCGTCTGGCCGCTCATACTGGCATTCCGGAAATCGCACCCTTCTCCGCCGCCGCCAACGCGCTGCTCGACCAACTGGCTGAAAACTTCCAGATCGAACATGCCGAGCGCGTCAAGGAGTTCGAACGCACGACCAACCACGACGTAAAAGCCGTGGAGTACCTGCTCAAGGAACAAGCCAAGCAGCTCCCCGAGCTGGCCGCTGTCAGCGAGTTCATCCACTTCGCCTGCACCAGCGAGGACATCAACAACCTGTCCCACGCACTGATGCTGCGTGAAGGCCGCGATAACGTGATGCTGCCGCTGATGCGCCAGCTGACCGAGGCTATTCGCGCACTGGCCGTACAGTTCGCCGACGTGCCGATGCTGTCGCGCACCCATGGCCAGCCGGCATCGCCCACCACCCTGGGCAAGGAACTGGCCAACGTGGTCTATCGCCTGGAGCGCCAGATCGCCCAGGTTGCAGCCGTGCCGCTGCTGGGCAAGATCAATGGCGCCGTTGGTAACTACAACGCCCACCTCAGCGCTTACCCAGACATCGACTGGGAAGCCAATGCCCGCGAGTTCATCGAGAACGATCTCGGCCTGAGCTGGAACCCCTACACCACGCAGATCGAGCCGCACGACTACATTGCCGAGCTGTTCGATGCTATCGCGCGGTTCAACACCATCCTGATCGATTTCGATCGCGATATCTGGGGCTACATTTCCCTCGGCTACTTCAAGCAGCGCACCATTGCCGGCGAAATCGGTTCCTCGACCATGCCGCACAAGGTCAACCCGATCGACTTCGAGAACTCGGAAGGCAACCTGGGAATTGCTAATGCGGTGCTCCAGCACCTGGCCAGCAAGCTGCCGATTTCCCGCTGGCAACGCGACCTGACCGACTCCACCGTGCTGCGCAACCTGGGCGTTGGCTTCGCCCACAGCGTCATTGCCTACGAGGCCAGCCTCAAGGGCATCAGCAAGCTGGAGTTGAACACTCAGCGCATCGCTGAAGACCTGGACGCCTGCTGGGAAGTACTGGCCGAGCCCGTGCAAACCGTGATGCGCCGCTATGCCGTGGAAAACGCCTACGAAAAACTCAAGGAACTGACGCGCGGCAAGGGCATCAGCCCGCAAGCGCTGAAGGTTTTTATCGACGGCCTCGACATCCCTGCCGAAGCCAAGGCTGAACTGAGCAAGCTGACCCCGGCCGCCTACATCGGCAACGCCGTGGCACAGGCCAAACGCATCTGAATGCCGAAATGACTCCCACGCCCGGCTCAGCCGGGCGTTTTTATTTTTAGCTCTTACGAAAGAGCAAGGTCTTAGCCATGACTTCTAATACACCACTTCAACTTCTGGGCGGCATGAGCGTGCGCGAATTTCTGCGCGATTACTGGCAGAAAAAACCCCTGCTGATTCGCCAGGCCATTCCCGACTTTGAAAACCCGATCTCGCCGGACGAACTGGCGGGCCTGTCGCTGGAAGAAGAGATCGAGTCGCGCCTCGTTCTTGAGCACGGCGAGCATCCTTGGGAACTGCGACGCGGCCCGTTCGCCGAAGACACCTACCAGAACCTGCCGGAGCGCGATTGGACCCTGCTGGTACAGTCGGTCGACCAGTTCGTTCCGGAAGTCGCCGAACTGCTCGAACAGTTTCGTTTTCTCCCCAACTGGCGCATTGATGACGTGATGATCAGCTACGCCGCCCCAGGTGGCGGCGTCGGCCCGCATTACGACAACTACGACGTCTTTCTACTGCAAGGGCATGGCAAGCGCCGCTGGCGCATTGGCCAGATGTGCGACAGTGAAACGCCCTTGCTGGATCACGCAGACCTGAAGATTCTGGCCGAATTCGAAGGCACCGAGGACTGGGTACTCGAACCTGGCGACATGCTCTACCTGCCCCCGCGCTTGGCGCATTTCGGCACCGCCGAAGATGAATGCATGACCTACTCAGTAGGCTTTCGCGCACCAAGCGCTAGCGAAGTGCTGACTCACTTCACCGACTTTCTCGCCCAGTTCATTCCGGACGAAGAGCGCTACAGCGATGCCGATCTGGAACCACAGGACGACCCCTACCAGATCCAGAGCGACGCCCTGGTTCGACTGAAAAATCTGCTGTCCGAACACATGAGCGATGAGCGCCTGCTGCTGACCTGGTTCGGCCAGTTCATGACCGAGCCGCGCTACCCTGAACGCGTCGCAGGCCCGGAAACCAACAGTGAGGACCTGCTCGCAGACCTGGAAGACGGCGCAGTCCTGATTCGCAACCCCAGCGCTCGGCTGGCCTGGAGTGAAATCGACGTAGGCCTGTTGTTGTTCGCCAGCGGCCAGAGCCGCCTGCTGCCCGCCCACCTGCGCGACCTGCTCAAGCTGGTCTGCTCAGCGGATGCACTGCACGCGGATAACCTTACCCCGTGGCTGAGTGATGAAGAGGGGCGCGACCTGCTCTGCGAACTGATCAAACAGGGAAGCCTGGAATTCGCCCATGAATAATATCCACATACGTCTTGCCGACTGGCAACGGGATAACGCTGACTTGCAGCGCATCCGCGAAGCGGTATTCATCACCGAGCAAGCCGTACCCCCAGAACTGGAGTGGGATGCGGAAGATGCGGGCGCCGTACACTTCCTTGCCTGCGAAGGCGATTACCCGATCGGCACCGCACGCCTACTCACCGACGGGCACATCGGTCGGGTTGCAGTGCTCAAGGATTGGCGCGGCCTGAACATAGGCGCCGAGCTGATGAGAGCCGTAATTGCCGAAGCTGAGCAACGCGGCTTGCAGCGACAGTTTCTTACTGCCCAGGTGCACGCCACTGCGTTCTATGAGCGACTGGGGTTCACCGTTGTCAGCGACGAGTTTCTCGAAGCCGGCATCCCCCATGTCGACATGGTTCGTCAGAGCCAATAAGTCGCAGGCCAGCATCCCGCCAGGCACAGCAGACGTTGCCCGGCGGGGGCTTCCCGCCCGCGGTTTCCATCGTCAGTACCACGGACTCCTTAGGTTCGCTTTGTCCCTGGCTGCGCTCGCGCAGTATGCTGAGGGGCATTCGCGAAAAAGGACGCCCCACGATGAATCTGCGCACTCTGTTTTCCGCCCTGTTCCTGTGCGCCAGCCTGTCTGCTCAGGCCGCCTCGGAGCTGCTACCTCTCAAGCACCGTCTTGCCGAGGACCTGCTTCCGGCAGTACAAGCCGTACTGAACGGGGAAGGCAACGTTAGCGCCTACGGTAATCAACTCATCGTCACCAGCACACCGGAAAAAATGCGTGAGCTGCGCGAACTTGTCGAACAGTTGGACGCCCCTGCGCGCCGCCTGCTGATCAGCGTCTCCACCCACGAGAGCGGCACGTACACGGTCAACAGTCCAGATCATTCCCGAGCCCCGCTGCGGATCATCAACCACAACACGACCCGTAACGCGGGCGTGCGGCAAATCCATGCCAGCGAGGGCCACCCCGCCTTTATCCAAACGGGCCAAAGCATACCGGTCACCACCTATTCCAGCGGCCCTTACGGGGAGCTGTATGCCGATACCCAGCACCGCGAACTGGCCCGTGGACTGTATGTTACCGCCAGACTCAACGGTGACACCGTGCACCTTGCGCTCAGCAGCCAGCATGACAGTCGGGACCAAAGTTTCCGTGAGAGCATCACTACTCGCCAAGCAGACACTCGAGTCAGCGGACAGCTGGGCGAGTGGATTTTGATTGGCAGCTCAGCCGAGTCCAACAGAGTCCAGCATGGTGGCAGTGTTGTGCGCCATTCAACCGGCTCGCCAGACGACTTCATCTTGCGCGTAAAGGTCGATGTGCTTCCATAAATCACTTGCCTGCCGCCTGCGAACAAATTATGTAGTGCCGCAAAAAAAACACTACAAAACATTTGACGAAGCCCGTATTCCATAGCATGATGCCCCCGCTCCCGCTAACCAGAGGCTCTAAACAGGGCCTCCTGAGCGCGCTCAAGCCAACCAGCCGAGCCGTTCAGTGCCGATTCAGCCTTACCGGGCGATCGACGAGGTTGCGACTGGAACGAGGTCGTCCTCAGGGACGGGGAAGCGATTGATTCAGCGCAAGACCCAAGCGAAGCCTGTGCGTGCCGAGCAGAAACATCGGGATCTTGGTTGTTCGTTTCATCCCTCTTGTCTACCTCCCCCAGTCGCCATCTCTGCGCTCCAGCGGCAGCACCCGCAACAAACGCCTTCAACAGATAGGTTTGTCAGTCGGGAAAGTCGGTACGTAATCAAATCAATATCTTGTTTGAAAGGATTGACCATGTCCGCTTATCAGAACGACATCAAGGCTATCGCCGCCCTGAAAGAGCAGTACGGCAACAGCTGGAGCGCCATCAACCCGGAATCGGTCGCCCGTATGCGCGCTCAGAACCGTTTCAAGACCGGTCTGGAAATCGCACAGTACACCGCCGACATCATGCGCAAGGACATGGCCGAGTACGACGCCGACTCTTCCGTTTACACCCAGTCGCTGGGTTGCTGGCACGGCTTCATCGGTCAGCAGAAACTGATCTCCATCAAGAAGCACCTGAAGACCACCAACAAGAAGTATCTGTACCTGTCCGGCTGGATGGTTGCCGCGCTGCGTTCCGACTTCGGCCCGCTGCCCGACCAGTCCATGCACGAGAAAACAGCCGTCTCCGGCCTGATCGAAGAGCTGTACACCTTCTTGCGCCAAGCTGATTCCCGCGAATTGGATCTACTGTTCACTGCCCTGGACGAAGCCCGCGAAGCCGGCGACAAGGCCAAGGCTGCCGACATCCAGAACCAGATCGACAACTACGAAACCCACATCGTACCGATCATTGCCGACATCGACGCCGGTTTTGGCAACCCGGAAGCCACCTACCTGCTGGCTAAGAAAATGATCGAAGCCGGTGCTTGCTGCATCCAGATCGAGAACCAGGTGTCCGATGAGAAGCAGTGCGGCCACCAGGACGGCAAGGTTACCGTGCCCCACGCCGACTTCCTCGCCAAGATCGCTGCCGTCCGCTATGCATTCCTGGAGCTGGGTATCGACAACGGCGTGATCGTCGCTCGTACCGACTCTCTGGGTGCTGGCCTGACCAAGCAAATCGCCGTGACCAAAGAACCGGGCGACCTGGGTGACTTGTACAACTCGTTCCTGGACTGCGAAGAAGTCACCCCTGCCGAACTGGGCAATGGCGACGTTATCCTTAACCGTGGTGGCAAGCTGCTGCGTCCCAAGCGCCTGCCGTCCAACCTGTTCCAGTTCCGTGCTGGCACCGGTGAAGATCGCTGCGTACTCGACTGCATCACCTCGCTGCAAAACGGCGCAGACCTGCTGTGGATCGAAACCGAGAAGCCGCACGTGGGCCAGATCAAGGCCATGGTTGACCGCATCCGCGACGTCATCCCGAACGCCAAGCTGGTGTACAACAACAGCCCGTCCTTCAACTGGACGCTGAACT
>CAYPFO010000042.1:0-30700 GCA_964410065.1 uncultured Pseudomonas sp. | reverse complement strand
GAGCCGGCGTTGAAGCCGAACCAGCCGATCCACAGCATGGCCGCGCCCATCAGGGTGTAACCCAGGTTGTGCGGTGCCATCGGCGTGGTTGGAAAGCCCTTGCGCTTGCCGAGCACCAGGCAGGCGACCAGGCCGGCGATACCGGCATTGATGTGCACCACGGTGCCGCCAGCGAAGTCCAGCACGCCGGCGTCCCACAGCAAGGCACCGTCACCGCCCCAGACCATGTGCGCCATGGGCGCATAGACCAGGGTGAACCACACGGCCATGAAGACCAGCATGGCGGAGAATTTCATCCGCTCGGCGAAGGCACCGACGATCAGCGCCGGGGTGATGATCGCGAAGGTCATCTGGAAGGTGATGAACACGCTTTCCGGGAAGGCGCCGACCAGGCTGTCCTTGGTCAGGTTAGCCAGGAAGGCATTGTCCAGGCTGCCCACGAAGGAGTTGAAGTTGATCACCCCAGCCTCCATGCCAGTGGTGCTGAACGCCAGGCTGTAACCGTAGGCGAACCAAAGAATGCTCATCAGGCCGGTGATGGCAAAGCACTGCATCATCACCGACAGGACGTTTTTGGCACGTACCATGCCCGCGTAGAACAGCGCCAGGCCAGGGATGGTCATGAACAGGACCAGCGCGGTGGAGGTAAGCATCCACGCCGTGTCGCCGGAATCGAGCGTGGCCTCTTGGGCCAGCGCCATGGAAGGGGTTATTACAGACAACAGGGCGCCTAGCCCTGCGATTTTTCGCAGAGTCATTGTGTGTTACTCCTGGGGCGGGGTGGGTTCGGAGGGCTTGCTTAGATCGCGTCGGTATCGGTTTCGCCGGTACGGATGCGGATGGCCTGCTCCAGATTGACGACGAAGATCTTGCCGTCGCCGATCTTGCCGGTATTGGCGGCCTTGCTGATGGCCTCGATGACGCGGTCGAGCTGGGCATCGTCGATGGCCACTTCGATCTTCACCTTCGGCAGGAAGTCGACGACGTATTCGGCGCCGCGGTACAGCTCGGTGTGTCCCTTCTGCCGTCCGAAGCCCTTAACCTCGGTGACGGTGATGCCCTGGACACCGATTTCGGACAACGACTCGCGGACGTCGTCCAGTTTGAACGGCTTGATGATGGCAGTGACTAGTTTCATGAAACTTCTCCCGTTTAGGTGGACTTGCCCCAGAAGTACGAACCCGCTGACAAGTCTAAGCTCAGTGCCGTGCTTTTGTAATGACTCGATGGCTCTAGACCCGGCCGCTACATCTTCTGACCAGGCTGCATCGGTGAGCTGCGCAGCGTTAGTGGTCGTTCTTCGGTGAGAGCATCCACTAGGGCTAAAGCAGAAAGCCTGCCAACTTTATAAACTGTTGATTTAATTAGCTCTTATGCGAAATACGGGCGATGAAGTGCGTAACGCAGAGAAGGCGGAGCACCGCAATGGTGCACGGTCATGTGCACCATTGCGCTCAAATCGTGCAGCCCTTTGAAGGCAAGCCCCACCAAGGCCGCAGCCGAGTGGTCAAGACGCTTGGGTAGCGCCTGCGCCGGGGCTGCATCAGTACCGGCTAAAAGCCCCGTGCTAAACTGCGCGCCGACGTCCATTTGGAATGACTCTATGCTGCCGCCCAAAGCCCTGTTCGAAACCCTCAGCAATCAAGCGTCGCGCTTGTTCAGCGGCGAGACCTCGCTGCCTCATGAGGAGCTGGAATCGCAGTTGAAAATGCTCCTGCAAAGCGCCTTCAGCAAACTCGATCTGGTCAGCCGTGAAGAGTTCGACAGTCAGATGGTCGTACTCGCCCGCACCCGCGCACGCCTGGAAGCACTGGAAGCCAAGGTGGCCGAGCTGGAAGAACAGCTGGCGGGCGATAAGGCCGAATAGCATTCGCCGCTCCCCTCTACTCGAAGCGCTCTGGCCGCGACTGCGGCAGAGCGTTGCCTGCAGTGCAGCGCCTCGCTCGGCGTAGCGGGCCACCGTTTCAGCAAGGATTCGTCATCAAGGAGTGATGCATGTCCCTGGCCCTCGTTCACAGCCGCGCTCTGGTGGGCGTCGAAGCCCCGGCGGTTACCGTAGAGGCGCACCTGGCCAATGGCCTACCCTCGCTGACCCTGGTCGGCCTGCCGGAAACCAGCGTCAAGGAAAGCAAGGACCGTGTGCGCAGCGCCTTGCTCACCTCTGGCTTCGATTTCCCGGCGCGACGCATCACCCTGTCGTTGGCACCGGCGGATTTGCCCAAGGATGGCGGGCGCTTCGATTTGGCCATTGCCCTGGGTATTCTGGCTGCCAGCGGCCAGGTACCTGTCGACTCCCTCGACGACTGCGAGTGCCTGGGCGAACTGGCCTTGTCCGGGGCTGTGCGCACAGTGCAGGGCGTGTTGCCCGCCGCCCTCGCCGCCCGTGCAGCGGGACGCACCCTGATCGTCCCGCTGGCCAATGCGGAAGAAGCCAGCCTGGCCTCCGGGCTGCGTGTTTACGCTGTCGAGCATCTGTTACAACTGGTCGGCCACCTCAATGGCCAGGCGCCCCTGGAACCCTATCAGGCCCAGGGGCTGCTGCTGGAAATCCGCCCGTATCCGGACCTGGCCGATGTGCAAGGTCAGGCGGCCGCCAAGCGTGCCTTGCTGATTGCCGCCGCGGGCTCGCACAATCTGCTTTTTACTGGCCCTCCTGGCACCGGCAAGACCCTGTTGGCCAGCCGACTGCCGGGCCTGCTGCCACCTCTGAACGAACAGGAAGCCCTGGAAGTGGCGGCGATCCATTCAGTGGCCAGCCATGCACCGCTGGATGCCTGGCCGCAACGGCCCTTCCGTCATCCCCATCACAGTGCATCCGGGCCGGCCCTGGTGGGCGGTGGCAGTAGGCCGCGGCCAGGGGAAATTACCCTGGCCCACCAGGGCGTGCTGTTTCTCGATGAATTACCGGAGTTTGATCGCAAGGTGCTGGAGGTCCTGCGCGAACCCATGGAGAGCGGCGAAATTGTTATCGCCCGCGCCAGCGACAAGGTGCGCTTTCCAGCTCGTTTTCAACTGGTCGCCGCCATGAACCCCTGCCCGTGCGGTTATCTCGGAGACCCTGGCGGGCGCTGCCGATGCGGGCCGGAGCAGATCCAGCGCTACCGCAACAAACTGTCCGGGCCCTTGCTCGACCGTATCGACTTGCACCTCACCGTGGCCCGCGAAGCCACGGTGCTGAATGCCCCGCCTGTAACCCACGAAAACAGTGCAGCAGCAGCCGCTCGGGTGGCCCAGGCACGTCAGCGCCAACTGGATCGCCAGGGCTGCGCCAATGCCTTTCTCGACCTGAACGGACTGCGTGAGCATTGTGCCCTGCAGGATGATGATCGCCACTGGCTGGAGCAGGCCTGCGAACGCCTCGGCCTGTCGCTGCGCGCCGCCCATCGCATCCTCAAAGTGGCGCGCACCCTGGCCGACCTTGCCGGGCTCGATGCCCTCGACCGCCAGCACCTGGCCGAGGCGCTGCAGTATCGTCCCGCTCGGGATAACGCGTAGGTGGGTAGAGGCGCTGCGCACTACCGGAGCCGGACGCCTTGTTCCGCACCGATACCCATCGGGTAATTCCAACATTGCACGATGGGTTTCGCTTCGCTCAACGCCATCCTGCCAAGCACCGGGTCAGGGACAAAAAAGCCCCGAGCCTTGCGGTCTCGGGGCTTTGCCTTGGGGCGGGTTGCGCCTCAGGCTGCCATTAGTTGCCGAACGGCTGCGGCAGCGGGGTTTTGTTGGTGGACGGCGGCAAGATCGGCAGCGCGAAGCTTGGCTGATCGCCTGTCAGGGTTTTCAGGAAGGCGACGATCTGATCGACCTGCTGGGTCTCCAGCTTGCGGCCCAGCTGCAGGCGCGCCATCACGTCCACGGCTTCTTCCAGCTTCCAGTAGGCACCGTCGTGGAAGTAGGGGTAGGTCAGTTCGACGTTGCGCAGGGTCGGCACCTTGAACTTCATGCGGTCGGCATCGTTACCGGTCAGGCCGGCGACACCTTCGGCCGGGTTAGTGGTGGCATAGGCCTCGACCAGACCCATTTTCTGGAAGGAGTTGCCACCCACTGCCGAACCGTTGTGGCAGGCGGTGCAACCCACGTCCTTGAACAGCTGGTAACCGGCCAGTTCAGTCTTGTTCAGCGCGTTCTTGTCGCCCTTGAGCCACTTGTCGAAGCGCGAGTTCGGGGTGACCAGCGTCTCCTCGAAGGCGGCGATGGCGTCGGTTACCTGATCGATGTCAATCTTGTTCTTGCCATAGACCTTTTTGAAGGAGGCCTGGTACTGCGGAATGGACTCCAGCACGTCGACCGCCAGGGTGTGGGTGAAGCCCATTTCCATTGGGTTGGCGATGGGGCCGCCGGCCTGCTCTTTCAGGTCAGCCGCGCGGCCATCCCAGAACTGTGCCAGGTTCAGGCTGGAGTTCAGTACGGTCGGCGAGTTGATCGGGCCTTCCTGCCAGTTATGGCCAATGGAAGACGGCAGGTTGTCGCTGCCGCCCATGGACAGGTTGTGGCACGAGTTGCAGGAGATGAAGCCCGACTTGGACAGGCGCGGATCGAACCACAGCTGCTTGCCCAATTCGACCTTGGCCGGGTTGGTGATCTTGGCCGGCTCGATCGGCTGGATTGGTTCATTGCCGGGCAGCGCCGCCCAGGCGCCGGTCCCCATACTCAGGCCAAGGGCCAACAACAAGGGTTTGAACATGTGCTGCTCCTACTACTACGTATCAGATAGTTTAAAGATGCCAGCATGGCAAACGGCCATATTGATGCAGGTCAAGGTGGACAGAGAAAGACCGGGCTAGGGGTGCGACCAAAAGACCGGTAGCTCCGGCGTTGCCGGAGCTACCGGCAGAAAACAAAAAACCCCTGTCGCCCGAAGGTGACAGGGGTTCGGTTACAGCAGAACCGTGATTACATCAGCGGGATGCTGTAGTTCACGATGAAGCGGGTCTGGTCGATGTCGGCATTATCATCGCCGCTGTACATGCCGTGCATCAAGCGCACACCCAAGCCCTTCAACTGGCCTTCCGGAACGACGTAACCGATGATCACGTCAGTTTCCTTCTCGGAACGATCCTTGGCAGCGCCGAGATCGTAGTCACCCTTCTGGTGAATAACGGTCGCGCTCAGCCCTTTGATGCCGACGGTACCGAAGTCAAAACCGTAGCTGGCCAGCATGACGGTTTCATCCGGACGAGTCATCAGGCCCGCGCCGATCATGCGCTCGGACATGGTGTAGTTGGTGTTGCTCATCTGCCCGAAACCGGTCTCGCCGGACAGGTCCTGGTAACCCAGGCCGAAGGTGTGGCCGGCAACCGAGTAGTTAACCAGGGCGCTCCACAGCTGGTTGTCGTTGCGAGGATTAGCGCGGCCCAGACCATCGCCATCTTCCGACGTATCGAAGTAGCGCAGATCAGCGCCCAGCTTGCCAACACCCAGGTTGGCGGCGTACTTCAAGCCCGCAAAGTGCTGCTTGTAGGTGTTGTGCAGCTGACCGAAGTAGTACTGAGCGGTCAGACCGTCGACGATCTTGTAATCGACGCCTGCCAGGGAGAACTCGCCACCGAAGAGATCGGTTGCATCGGTCCAGACATCTTCGTCACGCATCGAGGCCTTGGTTATATGGGCAGCGGTGACGGTCAGGCCGGCGACGTCCTGGTTAGTTACCATTACGCCTTCGAACAGTTGCGGCAGCATGCGGGCATCGTTGGCAACCAGCACCGGAGTGTTGGGACGCAGGGCACCGGCATAGGCAGTGGTCTTACCTGCACGAGCCTTCAGCGTGGCGCCGGCCTTGTTGAGGCGCTCTGCAGACTCATCTGCGCTGTACTGTTCAAACAGCATGCCAGTCTGCTGATCACCATGGTCAGCCAGCTTGTAAGCAGCTGCACCAAACAGATCGACACCGACGCCCACCGCACCCTCGGTGAAGCCGGACTTGTAGTTGAGCATGAAGGCCTGGCCCCACTGGCCGCCCTCGGCACCACCATCGGTTTCTTGGTTAAAGTAGTAATTACGCAGATCCAGGCTCAGCTTGCTATCTTTGACGAAATCAGCAGCAGCGAACTGGCTCATGCCCAGGGCGCTGACGGCTACGGCTACGGCCACGGCAGTTTTTTTCATGTTTCACTCCAGTTATTTTTTTAGTTCGAGGCGATAGGCAGTTGTCCGACTGTCCGACCTCCTCGTTTCGCTTCTGCCAGACCAGCCCAAGACCCCCCTCGGCGCGACTCTGGCGACACCTGTGTCCCGCTTAGCGAAACCGCTACACGGTAATTTTCATACGAACCGGTCTATCCCGACTTAAGCTCTGCGAACCTTTATGACAGAAATGTAATGAGTTTTGAAGTCCACAAAAAGCAGAGATTGCGGAAGGGCAAATTTTCACGACCGAGTTAAAGTAACGCTGGACTTCAAGGGCCTAATCGGGGAGTCTGTCCGGCTTCTTCGCGGCCAGGTCCCTCGATCTTGAGCCGCTGGCTGTCGTTATCCGCGCGGCTTCGCCCCCTATCCAGACTCCCCCTATCCTTTGGTCGTAGCCTCGGCCATGCGCCTGTCGATATACTCCGCGCACTCTTCATGATGGTCGTTTGCATTCACATGAAAGCCTCTCATAATGCCCGGTGTCTGGCGTTGTTGTATGCCGTATGCGCCACAATCTGGGTACTGCTCAGCGACCATCTGCTCCTGGAATGGCTGGGCCAGACCGAGCGCCTGGCGCAGTGGAAAACCCTCCGAAGCCTGACCTTTGTCGCCTTCAGCAGCCTGTTGCTGTACGGCTTGCTGCGCCTGCAACTCAACCGCCTGGACAATCAGTTGCGTATTCGCCGCAAGCAGGAGAATCGCTTGCGCCAGGCCGCCGTGGTGTTCGATCAGACGCTGGAAGGCGTACTGATCAGCAATACCAAAAACCGCATCGTGCATGTCAATCCGGCCTTTGAGCGGATCACCGGCTACAGCGCGGCCGAAGTGCTCGGCCAAACACCGCAGATGTTCAAATCGGGCCGGCATGACCGCAGCTTTTACGAGGTCGTCTGGGACCAGCTACAGAAAGCTGACCTGTGGAGCGGGGAGATCTGGAACCGGCGCAAGAACGGGGAGATTTTTCCCCAATGGCAACGCATCTGCGCCGTGCGTAATGAATTGGGCATGCTCACCCACTACGTGGCGATCTTTTCCGATGTCACCGCCATCAAGCAGTCCCAGCAGGAGCTTGATTACCTGGCCCACCACGACCCGCTGACCGGTCTGCCCAACCGTTTGCTGTTCAACGAACGTGTCCAGCATGCCCTGGAACGCTACAAGCATCGCCAAGGTGGCGGTTGCGTGCTGTTCCTCGATATCGACTTCTTCAAGGACATCAATGAAAGCCTTGGCCACAGCGTGGGTGATGAGGTCATCAAGAGCGTGGCGGACCGACTCAAGAGCATCGGCAAAGGGCTTACCGTTGCCCGTCTGGGCGGTGATGAGTTTGCCCTGATGTGTGAGGACGGCAACCAGGCCAAGCGCGCGGCCAGCCTGGCCGAAGCGGCACTGGGCGCCCTGCGCGACCCGATCCGTCTCGCCGGCAGCGAGCTGTTCGTCAACGCCAGCATCGGCATCAGCCTGTTCCCTGACGATGGCACGCAGCTTGACCAGATCATCCGCAATGCGGATTCAGCTTTGTTCAAGGCCAAGCACAGCGGACGGCAAACCTATGCCTTCTACACCCAGGAACTGACCTTGCAGGCACGCCAGCGCGTGGAGCTGGGCGCCGCCCTGCGACAGGCACTGGAGCTGGATGAACTGCGCCTGCATTACCAGCCGATCATCGATCTGGCCAGCGGCCGGGTGCTCGGGGTCGAATCGCTGGTGCGCTGGCAGCATCCTGGCCTGGGCCTGGTGCCACCCAATGTGTTCATCCCGGTGGCTGAAGAAAGCGGGCTGATCGCTGCCATCGACGCCTGGGTACTGGCCCATGCATGCCGGCAGATGCGCGCCTGGCAGCACGCAGGCATCCACCTGGATTTCATCGCGGTGAACGTGTCCAGCCGACTGTTCAGCCGCGGCGAACTGGATCAGTACGTAAAGGACGTACTCGAGGAAACCGGCCTGCAGCCGCGCTATCTGGAACTGGAAGTCACCGAAAGCGCGGTCATGGACAATCCCGATAATGCGCAGAGCCTTCTGCACCGCCTGTGCAGCCTCGGTGTGCGCCTGTCGATCGACGATTTCGGCACGGGCTATTCCTCGCTGCTGCGCCTGAAAAATCTGCCGGTGCACAAATTGAAGATCGACCAAGGCTTCGTCGCCGGCCTGCCCGAGGATGACGATGACGCCGCCATCACGCGTGCGGTCATCGCCCTCGCCCACAGCCTGGGCCTGGCGGTGGTCGCCGAGGGTATCGAAACGCCGGAGCAGGCGATTTTCCTGCGCCGTCACGGCTGCGGTCTCGGCCAGGGCTACTGGTTCGGCCGTCCGGCGCCGGCCGAGTTGCTCGATTGGCGTCCCCGACCGTTGCCCAAGGTTGTGTATAACTTGCAGCAGAGTCGCTAGGTACAGACAGCCACGCAGGACGAAGCTGAACAGCGACGCTTGCCCTGCGTGATACATGGCCAAACCGAGCCCACTCCTTACAGCTTGGCGATCGACACCTCGGTGGATTTCACGAAGGCGATCACTTCGCTGCCCACTTTCAGGTCCAGCTCGCGTACCGAGCGAGTTGTGATCACCGAGGTGACGGTTCCGGCAGCGGTCTGCACATCGATCTCCGACAGCACGTCGCCGATGATGATTTCCTTGATGGCGCCCTTGAACTGATTGCGGACGTTAATGGCTTTGATAGTCATGGCGTGTCTCTCCTAAGCGGTTAGGGTTAAAGCGCCCAACGCAGGTGCGTGGGCAGGGGTGAAACGGGTTCGGGTTCTTCGCCCTGCGCGGTACGCTGCAGTACGCGGTCCAGCACCTGGGCTTCAAGGGCGGCCAGCCGCACCGAGCCACGGCTGCGCGGGCGCGGCAGGTTCACAGCGAGGTCGAGTCCCACCTGGCCGTCTTCGATTAGAATCACGCGATCGGCAATGGCGACCGCCTCGCTGACGTCGTGAGTCACCAGCAACACGGTGAAGCCATGCTGCTGCCAAAGGCGTTCGATCAGGTGCTGCATGTCGATGCGGGTCAGCGCATCCAGCGCACCGAGCGGCTCGTCTAGCAATAACAGCCGGGGCTGATGGATCAGCGCCCGCGCGAGCGCCACGCGTTGTTTCTGGCCGCCGGACAAGGCCGCCGGCCACTCCTGTGCGCGGTCAGCCAGCCCTACAGCTTCCAGTGCCCGCACGGCGCGCAACTGCCACTGGCCGGTCAACCCCAGACCAACGTTATCTATGACCCGCTTCCACGGCAGCAGGCGCGAATCCTGGAACATCAGCCGGGTATGTTCGGCAACGTCGGCCAACGGCGTGACGCCGGCCCGCAACTGCCCCGCGTCGGGCTGATCCAGCCCGGCCAGCAGACGCAACAGCGTGCTTTTGCCACAGCCGCTGCGACCGGCCACCGCCACGAACTGGCCGGCCGGAATCTGCAGATCTATGCCCTTGAGCACCTCGCGCGAACCGAATGCCTTGCCGATGCCCGCGATACTCAGCGGCAGACCTTGCTTGATGCTGTGCAACGCGCTCATTGCCCACCTGCCTTGGTTTGATACGCCGGATGCCAGCGTAGCCAGACACGCTCCAGCCCGCGGGCGGCCACGTCGGCCAGCTTGCCGAGCACGGCATAGAGCAGGATGGCCAGCACCACCACGTCGGTTTGCAGGAATTCGCGGGCATTCATCGCCAGATAGCCGATACCGGCATTGGCTGAAATGGTCTCGGCCACGATCAGCGTCAGCCACATGAAGCCCAGGGCGAAGCGCACGCCGACCAGGATCGAGGGCAACGCACCGGGCAGGATCACCTGCCAGAACAGCGCCCAACCGGACAATCCGTAGCTGCGCGCCATCTCCACCAACGCCGGATCGACGTTACGGATGCCGTGGTAGGTATTCAGGTAAATGGGGAACAGCGTGCCGAGGGCGACCAGGAAAATCTTGGCGCTCTCGTCGATGCCGAACCAGAGGATCACCAGCGGGATCAGCGCCAGGTGCGGCACGTTGCGGATCATCTGCACCGAGCTGTCCAGCAGGCGCTCGCCCCAGGTCGACAGGCCGGTAATGAAGCCCAGCAGCAAACCCAGGCCACCACCGATGACAAAGCCCAGTAATGCGCGCCAGCCACTGGCCCCCAGGTGGGTCCAGATCTCGCCGCTGGCGAGCAGCGCCGCGCCCGCCTCGAGCACGGCACTGGGCGCAGGCAGGATGCGGGTGGACAACAGCCCACTCACCACGGCGCCCTGCCAGAGCGCCAACAGCGCCACAGGCAACGCCCATGGGGCCAGACGCAAGGCCAGTGTGTTGCAAGAAAATGTCTGCATACCTTTACCTCCAATACCCAGGTTTCTTGGCAGATGTTCAACTCGCAGCCGTTGCTTTAGGCAGGATATTGCTGGCGATCATCTCGCCGAACGGGCTGACATACCCTTGGCCCACGGGGCGCTCCGGCTGCGCGATGTCCAGGTGCGGGAAGAGCAGCTCGGCGACCCGGTACGCCTCTTCCAAGTGCGGGTAGCCGGAGAAGATAAAGGTGTCGATGCCCAGATCGGCGTACTCCTTGACCCGCGCCGCCACGGTGGCACCGTCACCGACCAGCGCGGTGCCGGCGCCGCCACGCACCAGACCGACCCCCGCCCACAGGTTGGGCGACACTTCCAGGTTGTCCTTACTGCCGCCGTGCAGGGCCGCCATGCGCTGCTGGCCGACCGAGTCGAAGCGCGCCAGCGAGGCCTGGGCGCGGTCGATGGTGTCCTGGTCGACATGCTTGATCAGACGCTCGGCGGCGGCCCAGGCCTCGTTAGTGGTTTCCCGCACGATGACGTGCAGGCGGATGCCGAAACGCACTTCACGGCCCTGGGCAGCGGCCTTTGCGCGTACCTGGGCGATCTTCTCGGCCACGGCGGCCGGCGGCTCGCCCCAGGTCAGGTACAACTCGACCTGCTCGGCGGCCAGGTCCTGCGCGGCCTCTGAGGAGCCGCCAAAGTACAGCGGCGGACGCGGTTGCTGGATCGGCGGGTAGAGCAATTTGGCGCCTTTGACCTGGATGTGCTGGCCGTCGTAGTCAACGCTTTCGCCTTCCAGCACCCGCCGCCAGATGCGCGTGAACTCGACTGCGGCTTCGTAGCGCTCGGCGTGGGACAGGTGCAGGCCATCGGCCGCCAACTCATCCGGATCACCGCCCGTGACCAGGTTGAACAGCGCACGGCCGTTGGATAACCGGTCCAGGGTCGCCGCCTGGCGCGCGGCCACGGTGGGCGAAATGATCCCCGGGCGCAGGGCGACAAGGAACTTCAGGCGTTCGGTGACGGGCAGCAAGGCCGCCGCCACCAACCAGGAGTCCTCGCAGGAGCGTCCGGTGGGGATCAGCACGCCACCAAAACCCAGGCGGTCGGCGGCCTGGGCGATTTGCGTGAGGTAATTGAGATCCACCGCTCGGGCGCCTTCGGCAGTGCCCAGGTAATGGCCGTCGCCGTGGGTAGGCAGAAACCAGAAAATATTCAAACTCATTGAAGTGCTCCTTGAAGTCGCTGGAATCCCGGCTTGTCGAGGCGCCGCTGGGGCACGGGATGCACGCTCAAAAGATCGGACCTGCCGCCCGGCGTACCCGCGGCAGAAACCCTTACTGCGCCGCGACCTTGGCCGGGGCTACAGGAGGCGTCCAGATCACGTCCTTGATGCTGAGTTTTTTCGGGATCAGCTTGAGCTCGGTGAAGGTGTCGGCAATTTTCTGCTGGGCGCTGACCACGTCCGGGCTGATGAACAGCGCACCGTAGCCTTGGCGCTCGACGGCCAGGCGGGTGATGTCCTTGGGCAGGCCCAGCAGCGGCGCGACCTGTTCGGTGGCTTCATCCAGGTTCTGCGCGACCCACTCGCCCACGGTGCGGATTTCCTCCACCAGGATGCTCACCACCTGCGGGTTCTTTTGCGCATAGCTGCGGGTGGCGAGGTAGAACTGATGGTTATCCACAAGCCCCGTGCCGTCGCGCAGGTTGCGCGCCTGCAGTTGCTTCTCGGCGGCGGACTGGAAGGGGTCCCAGATCACCCAGGCGTCCACGCTGCCGCGCTGGAAGGCGGCGCGGGCATCGGCCGGCGGCAGGTACACGGGCAGGATATCGCGGTACGTGAGGCCCGCATCCTCCAGGGCGCGCACCAGCAGGTAATGCACGTTGGAGCCCTTGTTCAGCGCGATCTTCTTGCCCTTGAGTTCGGCCACCGACTGCAACGGGGAATCCTTGGGCACCAGGATTGCCTCGCCGGTGGGCGCCGGCGGCTCGTGGGCCACATACAGCAGGTCGGCGCCCGCTGCCTGGGCGAACACCGGCGGGGTTTCACCCGTGACGCCGAAATCCACCGAGCCCACATTCAGCCCTTCCAGCAGCTGCGGGCCACCGGGGAACTCGGTCCACTTTACGTCCACGCCGTGTTCGGCCAGACGTTGCTCCAGCGTGCCCCTGGCCTTGAGCAGCACCAGGGTGCCGTATTTCTGATAACCGATGCGCAGGGTTTCGGCCTGGACCGGGGTGATGGCGCCGAAGGAAATTGCCGCGGCCAGCAGGCCGGCAACTCCGAGGCGCAAGGTGCGTTGACTCATGGAAGTCATCTCCTTGGCATAAACGGATTGTTGGCTACCTGCTGGCCCGTTGGCGGGCGAGTAAGGCGGGGTTTTAACGTATGTGTAGCGGCCGTGCGGTCAGCAGCTCCAGCGAGACGTCACCAGGCGGTCATGCAAAATGTCCGGATCCAGTGCTTGCGGGCGGCGCGCCAAGGCCGTGAGCAGATGCTCCAAGGCTTCGTCCAGTCGCTGGCGCAGCAGCGGGTCCAGCTCGGCGGGACGATCAGCTTCGGCGCACTGGATCTGTGCATCCACTGCATAGACGCCGTGCAGTACCTCTTGTGCCTTGAGCGCGGCCAGTACCGGCTTCAAGGCATAGTCCACCGCCAGCATGTGCGCCGCACTCCCGCCCGTGGCGATCGGCAGCACCACCTTGTCGGCCAGGGCACGCTCCGGCAGCAGATCGAGCAATGCCTTCAACGCACCGGAAAACGACGCCTTGTAGACCGGCGTGGCAATGATCAACCCGTCCGCCTGCTGCACGTGTTCGAGCAATTGACGAACCTGTGGGCTGTCGAAACGGGCATGTAGCAGATCCTCGGCGGCGAAGTCGCGAACCCGGTAGGACACGACCTCGACACCCCGGCGCTGCAGGTGCTGCGCCGCGTAATTCAGCAGTTCACCGGAGCGCGAGCGCGTACCGGGACTGCCGGCGATGGAAACGACCAACATGGCAATCTCCGACCTCAGCGGTTCGGCTGCGGGGTCAGGCGCAGGTAGGGTTTCGCCGCACGGTAGCCTTTTGGAAAGCGCTGCTTGATTTCCTCTTCATCCTTGAGTGACGGCACGATCACCACCTCGTCGCCGTCCTGCCAGTTGGCCGGAGTGGCCACCTTGTGGCTGTCGGTCAGTTGCAGCGAGTCGACCACACGCAAAATTTCGTGGAAGTTACGCCCGGTGCTGGCGGGATAGGTAATGGTCAGGCGGACCTTCTTGTTCGGATCGATGACAAACAGCGAACGCACGGTCAGGGTGTCACTGGCATTGGGATGGATCAGGTCGTAGAGGTCGGACACCTTGCGGTCGGCATCGGCCAGGATGGGGAAATTCACCTGGGTATCCTGGGTTTCGTTGATATCGTCGATCCACTTCAGGTGGGAGTCCACCGGGTCCACGGACAGGGCAATGGCCTTGACGTTGCGCTGGGCAAATTCGTTTCTGAGCTTGGCGGTGAAGCCCAGCTCCGTGGTGCAGACCGGGGTGAAGTCAGCGGGATGGGAAAACAGGATTCCCCAGCTGTCGCCCAGCCACTCGTGGAAACGAATGCGGCCTGCGCTGGATTCCTGCTCGAAGTCGGGGGCGATGTCGCCAAGCTTGAGGCTCATGTCGGTCAGCTCCTGGTCAAAAGCCCTACTGGGGCAAAGTGGAGACCACTATGCCTTGACCGTTATGCGGATTAAAAAGAATTAATACTGATTTATTTATACCGTTAAAGCATAAGAGAGCTGTTTCCAGCAAAAACTGACCAATCGACCGATAACAGATCTTTTGGCCGCCCCCGGAATGGGCGAGAATGCGCGGCTTTCTCGCGAAGCAAGCCGGAGTCCACTCGTGGAACAGTTGAAACAGAAAATCCGCACCTGCGGTGTGGTCCTCTCGGACAAGGTGCTCAAGGTCGATGCCTTTCTCAATCATCAGATCGACCCTCTGCTGATGCAGCAGATCGGCCACGAGTTCGCCGAGCGCTTTCGCGACCAGGGCATTACCAAGATCGTCACCATTGAGGCGTCGGGCATCGCTCCGGCCGTCATGACGGGCCTGGAGCTGGGTGTACCGGTGATTTTTGCCCGCAAGCATCAGTCGCTGACGCTTACTGATAACTTGCTGACCGCGGCGGTGTATTCGTTCACCAAGCAGGTGGAAAGCACCATCGCCGTCTCCACCCGTCACTTGGATGCCAGCGACCGGGTCCTGATCATTGATGACTTCCTGGCCAACGGCAAAGCCGCCAAAGGGCTGATCTCGATCATCCAGCAGGCAGGCGCCAGCATCGCCGGACTGGGCATCGTGATCGAAAAATCATTCCAGAACGGCCGTCAGGAACTGGAAGCCGATGGTTTCCGCGTCGAGTCCCTGGCGCGCATCCAATCCCTCGAGAACGGTCAGGTCAGCTTCGTCGAATAAGCTGCCAACTATTCCCAGCGTCCAGACATGACAAAGCCGCCCGAGGGCGGCTTTGTTGCAGCAGGCTGTGCGATCTTACAGACCGGACATATCCTTGATGGCTGCCAGCATTTCATCGTCAGAGCAGTCAGCGCAGGTGCCCTTCGGCGGCATGGCGTTGATGCCCTTGATTGCCGACGCCAGCAGACCGTCGAGGCCGCCTTTTGCGTCTGCACGGGCTTGCCAGGCAGCGGTATCCTGATTCTTCGGCGCACCCAGCAGGCCAACGCTATGGCAAGCGTTGCAGTGCTTGGCGACGATGTCGCTACCGCTACGCGCAGCGCCACCGGCAGCTGCAGCGGCGACTGCACCCACGCCCTTGCATTCCTGGCCCGCTACGCAGACTTCACCTACCGGCTTCAAACGCTCGGCAATGGCATCGTTGGTCGTAGCCTGAGCGCTCACCGCCCACAGGGCCAATACGGCGGCGTTGGCCACCAGCATCTTCTTAGTCCAGTTCACCTTACACCCTCATCGTGGCTAGAAACGCCCGCGGCCACGGTTCGCGAGCGGGCGACAGTATAACGGTAAGCCCGGTTTGCCGAAACACGTGAGCAGCATGCTGCATCGGCCAGGCAGCGTTCATGGCGGGCTTTATGGGTTATTTGAAGCATTGCGCCCGTACAGGTGTGCGGCGCGTTTGGCATCCGTCGGCCTCTGGTAGACCCGCGCAGGTTTGCCAACGCGTGCCTTGTCATGCGGCAATGGGTCGCAGGATCAAAAGTTGGCGGGCGTAGTGGTGCTGATCAACCGTGCGGGCTGATCGAACGGATTGCGGAAACGGTGCGGCTTGTTGCTTTCGAAATAATAACTGTCGCCACTTTCCAGGATGAACAACTCACCGCCCACGGTCAGCTCCAGTCGCCCCGCCACCACAACGCCAGCCTCTTCGCCTTCGTGATTGAGCATCTCCTCACCTGTGTCGCTGCCCGGCGGATAGGTCTCGTCCAGTACCGACATGGCGCGGTTCGGGTACGCCTTGCCAACCAGCTTCATGGTCACCGCGCCACTGCAGATGTCCATCAACTCATCCGCTTTGTACACCACCTGGGTGTCGTTGCCGTGCTCGGCATTCAACGAGAAAAAATCCACCAGCGACATGGGGATGCCGGACAGTACTTTTTTCAGTGAGCTGATCGAGGGGCTGACGCTGTTTTTTTCGATCATGGAGATGGTGCTGTTGGTAACGCCCGCGCGTTTGGCAAGTTCACGCTGGGAAAGGCCTTTCTGTTTGCGAATGGATTGCAGTCGAACACCGACGTCCAATGGCGAATTCCTCAAGAAAAAGGCTGGATGAAAAGAACCGGTCAATCATCGCAACAGTGTTCAGAATTTACAACGCGTCGCCACACGATTGGCGCACATAGTGCCAGGCGGTAAAAACAAAAACGCCCCGGCACCTGGGTGCCGGGGCGTTTGGGTACAGCCTGCCCGGTTAGACCGAAGCTTCCAGTTCAGCAGCCTTTTGAGCCGCCGCATCAGCAGAGCGACCACGAATCCAGCTGAAGGCGATGGCCAGGATCAGTGCAAGACCGACATAGCCCAGCAGCGGATAGACCGTGCCCACCAGCTTGGTGAAGCCCACCTGGCTCAGGCCCAGGCCGATCAGAATGGAGATCAGGCTGACCAGCTTGAAGCGAGTGGTTTCCGGCCGCGCGAAGCGTGCGCTGAAGGCGAAGAACATGCCCACCGCGGTGCTGTAGATCATGCAGATCAACGACAACGACATCAGCACGCTGAGCCACGGCGCGATGCGCCCGGCCAGGGCCAGGGTCGGCAGTTCGACACCCTGCAACTGGTTGATGTTGGCAAACATGCCGACGTTGAGGATCAGGATCAGCGCGCCCAGACCCAACCCGCCGAGAATGCCACCCAACGCAGCCGCCTTGGGTTGCTTGGTCAGGCCACCGATGACCGCCAGCATGGGGAAGCCTACGGCAATGTTGAACGAGGCATACAGCAGCGCACTGAGGAACCAGTTGGACGACGCCTTATCAGTGTTGCTGGTTGCCACGGCTTCCAGCGTTTCCAGCGGCGCGTTGTAGTTGAAAATTGAATAGACAGTAATCATCAGCACCATGGCCAGCAGGAACGGCATGACCACGCTGATCAGATGAATGATGCGCCGCACGTTGAGACACAGCGTCAGAATCGCCAACACCGCCAGCAGAGTCGCGCCCGCCAGCGGAGGCAATCCGAACTGCTGATGCAAGGTCGAACCGCTGCCCGCCAGCATCACCACACCGACACCGAACAGGAAGAACGACAGAACCAGGTCAACGCCTAGGCCGGCTTTTGCGCCAAACAGCCTGCTCAATACCTGCTTGTGTGAGTCGGCCTGCATCTTCGAACTCATCCGAGCGATCTGCATGCCGATGAAGGCAAACAACAAGCCGCTGATCAGCGTACCGACGACGCCAACCAGGCCGAAGTTAGTGAAAAACTGCAGCACTTCCTGGCCGGAGGCAAACCCTCCGCCAATCACTACGGACATGTACGCAAGCGCTATTTGAATCGACTGCTTATTCATTACTGCATCTCTTTTTTAGATTTATTGGTGACCGCATGAGGATGTCTCGAGTCAGCCTGGCAGGGCGGCGACTACCGTGGCTTCAATAAGAATCTCCGGCTCGCACAGGGCAGCCTGGACAGTGGCGCGCACAGGCGCGACGCCGTCAGGCAGCCATTGATCCCACACCGCGTTCATGGCCGCGAAGTGGGCGTCAATGTCCTTCAGGTAAAGGGTCACCGATAGCACATGATGCGTGTCGGTTCCCGCTTCAAGCAACAGCTGCTCGACCATCGCCAGGGTCTCGCGGGTCTGCTGCTCGATGCCGGCGCTCAGGTCATTGGCCACCTGGCCGGCGAGATAGACGGTGTCACGATGAATAACAATCTGACTCATCCGTTGGTCAGTGTGCAGACGCTGGATCGCCATCAAGGGCCTCCTGATTGTCACCATAACGGGAAATATCCAGACCTTCGGTGCTGATCTGCGGACGCTTGGCGGCCAGCAGGTCGGCCAGCAGACGACCCGAACCACAGGCCATGGTCCAGCCCAGCGTGCCGTGGCCGGTGTTGAGGAACAGGTTGCTGTAACGGGTCGCACCGATGATGGGCGTGCCGTCCGGCGTGGCCGGACGCAATCCGGTCCAGAATTCGGCCTTGGCCAGATCGCCACCCTGGGGATACAGGTCGCTGGTGATCATCTCCAGGGTGGCCCGGCGGCGTGGATCGAGGCTCAGGTCGAAGCCGGAGACTTCGGCCATGCCGCCCACCCGAATACGCTGATCGAAACGGGTGATGGCCACCTTGTAGGTCTCATCGAGAATGGTCGACATCGGCGCCATCTCGGCATTGGTGATCGGCACGCTGAGGGAATAGCCCTTGAGCGGATACACCGGCGCCTTGATGCCCAGCGGCTTGAGCAATTGCGGACTGTAGCTGCCCAGCGCCAGCACGTAGTGATCGGCGGTTTCAAGCGTGCCGTCGATCCAGACGCCGGCCAGGCGGTTACCGTCGCCTTCGAGGCGCTCGATGTTCTGCCCGAAACGGAATTCCACTCCCAGCTCTTTGGCCATTTCCGCCAGGCGCGTGGTGAACAGCTGGCAGTCGCCGGTCTGGTCATTGGGCAGACGCAAGGCACCGGCCAATTTGTCGGTCACCGCGGCCAGGGCCGGTTCAACGCGGGCGATACCGGCGCGATCCAGCACTTCGTAAGGCACGCCGGACTGTTCCAGCACGGCGATGTCCTTGGCGGCGGCATCCACTTGGGCCTGAGTGCGGAACAACTGGGTGGTGCCCAGCTGGCGCTCTTCATAGGCAATGCCGGTTTCCGCACGCAGTTCGTCGAGGCAATCGCGGCTGTATTCCGACAGACGCACCATGCGCTCCTTGTTCACCGCATACCGGCTGGTCGTGCAGTTGCGCAGCATCTGCAGCATCCACAGGTACTGGTTGATGTCGGCGGTGGGGCGAATGGCCAGCGGCGCATGCTTTTGCAGCATCCACTTGATGGCCTTGAGCGGAATGCCCGGTGCCGCCCAGGGCGAGGCATAGCCCGGCGATACCTGACCAGCATTGGCAAAGCTGGTTTCCTGAGCCGGTGCCGGCTGGCGATCCACCACCGTTACTTCAAAGCCCGCACGGGCCAGGTAATAGGCGCTGGTCGTGCCGATCACACCGCTGCCAAGTACCAGTACACGCATGACACAACCTCCTCGATTCGGGATGGCGGGCACTGACGGCGCCGCACAAGAGCCCGAGTATAAGAAAGCGTCAGTAGTGATATTCACTATATAAATGGCTATATTTGCCGATAAGTCACGGCAAAAATGCCTTTAATAGAGGTAAATATTCATGAAACCCCCCCGTCGGGCCCGTCATGAACTGGACAAGATCGATCGCAGCATCCTGCGCATCCTGCAGGAGGAAGGGCGTATTTCCTTTACCGAGCTGGGTGAGCGCGTCGGCCTCTCCACCACGCCCTGCACCGAGCGGGTGCGGCGCCTGGAGCGCGAGGAGGTGATCATGGGCTACAGCGCGCAGCTCAACCCTCATCACCTGAAAGCGGACCTGCTGGTCTTCGTCGAGATCAACCTGGCGTACAAATCAGGGGACATCTTCGAAGAATTCCGCCGCGCCGTGCTCAAACTGCCGCAAGTGCTGGAATGCCACCTGGTCTCCGGCGACTTCGACTACCTGATCAAGGCGCGCATCTCGGAGATGGCCTCCTACCGCAAGCTGCTCGGCGACATCCTGCTCAAGCTGCCCCATGTGCGCGAGTCGAAGAGCTATATCGTCATGGAGGAGGTCAAGGAGACCCTGAAGTTGCCGGTGCCGGGGTAACACGAAGCTGTAGGGTGAATGTCGTTTTTTACATCCACCACGGGCGCCGCTCGGTGGACAAGAAAACGTTGTCCACCCTACGTGCTGTACCCGTAAGCAGCATCGCCCTCGTAGGGTGGATGTCGCTTTTTACATCCACCATGGGGCCCGCTCGGTGGGCAACCGCACCCGGCGGGCTGCCCGGTAACCTCGGCGTTTACATCCCAACACCGCGCAGCGGGCGAGGCCGCCCTACTGCGTGCGGATATTGCCGCCTGTGGCTACACCAACACCTGTCGGGTGGTTGCAATCAAGCGATGCACCCCGGCCTCGATGTGCGGCTCGACCCATTCCTCCGGGCGCCGGCCATTCGGGCACGGCAGGCGGGGCGTGGTGCCGAACAGTCGGCAGATCAACGGGCGCTCGTCATACACCTCGCAACCGTTGGGCCCCAGGTGCACGCAATTCAGCTCAGCCAAGGCGGCCTCATGCTCGGCGTCGCTTTTGACCGGCAGACGGGCCATTTCTTCCGAGGAGGCGGTTACCGGACCACAACAGTCATGACAACCCGGCACGCAGGCGAAGGCGGGAATCTGCCCACGCAAGGCGCGAATTTTCTGGCTGTTACAAGACATCGATGGGCTCTCCGGCGGGAATCTGGGGGCCTCCAGCTTGCCTGAGCCGGGCGAGCGATCACAACCTGCCCGGCCCAGCGGACTGGTTTTGATGATTGGCAAGCAAGCAGCGGGCACCTTACTCTGCGTAAAAATTTCCACACACCTGCATACCACCATTCCCAGGATTACGTTATGCCCGCCCATGCCCCGGAGCAGCACACCACCTCCTATTACGCGGCCACCCGCAACCGCCCTCTGCAATGTCCAGCGCTCGGTGAACCGGTGCAGGCCGATGTGTGCATCGTCGGTGGCGGCTTTTCCGGACTGAATACCGCCATCGAACTGGCCGAGCGCGGCCTTTCGGTGGTGCTGCTGGAAGCGCGGCAAATTGGCTGGGGCGCCAGCGGACGCAACGGCGGGCAACTGATCCGCGGCGTCGGCCACGAGGTCGAACGCTTCTTGCCGCTGCTCGGTGAAGACGGCGTGCGTGACCTGAAGCTGATGGGCCTGGAGGCGGTGGAGATTGTCCGCCAGCGTATCGAACGACATGCCATCAACTGCGACCTGACCTGGGGCTATTGCGAGCTGGCCAACAAGCCCGCCGGTTTCGAAGGCTTTGCCGCCGAGGTCGAGGAGTTGCGCAGCCTGGGTTATCGCCATGAATTGCGCCTGCTGCAGCCTGGGCAAGTGCACGAGGTGGTGAACTCGGACCGCTATGCCGGCGGGTTGATCGACATGGGTTCTGGCCATCTGCATCCGCTCAACCTGGCGCTGGGTGAGGCCGCTGCAGCCGCCGCGCTGGGTGTGCGCCTGTTCGAGCACTCGGCGGTCACGCGTATTGAGCATGGCGCGCAAGTCACCGTGCACACGGCCCAAGGGCAGGTGCGCGCTCACACGCTGGTGCTGGCCTGCAATGCCTACCTCAACGACTTGGAACCCACCATCGGCGGCAAGGTATTGCCTGCGGGCAGCTACATCATCGCCAGCGAACCCCTGGGCGCCGAACGGGCTCAGGCACTGATCCCGCGGAACATGGCGCTGTGCGACCAAAGCGTAACCCTGGATTACTATCGCCTGTCCGCCGATCACCGCCTGCTGTTTGGCGGCGCTTGCCATTATTCCGGGCGTGATCCCAAGGACATTGCCGCGTACATGCGGCCGAAGATGCTCAAGGTCTTCCCGCAACTGGCCGACGTGCGCATCGAGTATCAATGGGGCGGGATGATCGGCATCGGCGCCAACCGCCTGCCGCAGATCGGCCGGCTGCGCGAGCATCCCAACGTGTATTACGCCCAGGCCTATGCCGGTCACGGTCTGAATGCCACCCACCTGGCCGGCAAGCTGCTCGGCGAAGCCATTGCCGAACAGCACAGCCGCGGCTTCGAGCTGTTCGCCCAGGTGCCGCACATCACCTTCCCCGGCGGGCGTCTGTTGCGCTCGCCGTTGCTGGCGCTGGGCATGCTCTGGCATCGCGCCAAGGAACTGCTGTAAGGGCTCACGCGACGACGGTGGTCTTGGCTGTCATGGCAGCCCACCGGCCAGGGTTTTCACCCCTCGCCAGGGCTGCAATTTTTCATGCCGCCTAATTCTGGCTCGCCCGGAAGGCCAGGCGCCGCGTCTGCGCGCTGCTCGGCCGCGCCAGCAGCCGCTCATTGGCCAACGCCCGGGCCAGCGTCTGCTGGCCGCTGCGGTGCGCCGCTTCGAGCAGCGTCAGGTCGATCAAATCGCGCTGCGCATGACTGCCGCCGAAGCGCTGGGCGATGGAACGCAGCGGCCGGAGCAGGCGAATACAGTCGGCATAATCACCCTCGGCGAAGGCCTGGATCGCCCGGCACAGGGATAGCCCACGTCGGCGCTGAACTTCCGGTTATCGCCCTCGCAGGTCTCGATCACGCGCTGCTGCGCCGCCAGCACCGTCTCGGCCTGCGCCCTGTAGCCAGCGCTGACGAAGGCCAACATGGCGTGGGCGTCGTTGAACGCATACAGGCCGACGCCCGCATGCGGCGTCCAGAGATCCGCCACCGCACGCCAGCGCGCGCCGACCTCCACGCCAAGCAACTGCAGGCGCCAGAGCATCGCAGTGGCATCCACCAGATCGAGCACCAACGCCGAGCGCGCACCGAAAATCGGGCCGTCGAACAGCGCCAGCACCTCGTCGAACTGTTCAAGATCCAGATGGAACAGTGCCAGATGCCACCAGTTGTGCACTTGGAAAAAGCTGTCGCCGGCCCAGTGCGGCAGGCGCTCGCGCATCCAGGCGATGCCTTCGCCCGGGCGGTTCTGCATTTCCAGCACATGGGCCACCGCATGCTGCGCCCAACCGTCGCGGGGTTGCAGGTCGACAGCGCGGCGACCGGCCCGTTCGGCGGCCAGGTAATCGGCGTTTTCTTCCAGGCCAAACGCGTGCATGCCGAGCAGCGCGTGGTAGCCCGGCATGTGCGCCCGCCATTCCGGCAGGGCGCGACTAATGCGGTCACGCAGCATGCGCCCGTGACCGCAAAAGAAATCCAGCAGGTGGCCGGCCTGCAGGGCGAGGATATCCTGCGGCCAGATGATGCTCACATCTTCCAGGCGCACGCTGGCCTGCTTCCAGCGCCCCTCCAGCAGCGCGCCGATGGCCTCGAGGTGGCCCTGCTCGCGCGCGTTGTGCGGCAGAGCAGCAGCCTGTCGATAGGCCTCACGCGCCGCAGCCAAACCCTCGGGCTCGGTGCCCAGCAGGTTCAGCCAGGCCCGCAGAACATGGGCCATGACCATTTCCGGTCGCCGCCCATGGGCGGCGTCGAGGCTGGCCAGTGGGTCGCCGACGTAACACTGGAACTGTTCCAAGGCCTCTTGATAGTGGTGCAGGCTGTCTTGATCGGCACCGGAAATTTCCAGGCCCAACGGATCGCGCATCGTCATGGGATGATCCTCGTATGGCTGTAACCTTCAGCGCGCTGCCGTACGGCCTGATCCCGTCATCGCGTGGCTGCTACGGTAAAAAAGAGGCCACGGGCTGCCTATAGCCCAGACGCCGGCATTTTTGATCCAGCCGCCAAGCGAGGCCGCCGTGGATGCGTTATCCAGCGTGCTGACGACGGTGCACCTGTCCGCCGGGGCTTTTCTGCATGCCGAATTTACCGCGCCCTGGTGCGTGCGCTCGCAGGTGGGCCCTGAGGACTTCGGGTCCCAGGGCCGGCCGCCGTCCCATCTCATGGCCTACCACTATGTGCTCGACGGTCGCTTGCTGCTCGGCGTCGGCGACGCCCCGCTGCAGCCCGTTGAAGCGGGTGAAATCATCCTGCTGCCGCGCAATCCGCCCCATGTCCTGACCAGTGCAGCACGCCTGCCGGCCCAAGTCGTCGATCATCTCGTACAAGCGCCGGACGGCTCAGGGCTGGCGCGCCTGCGCTATGGCGGCGGAGGCGCCACGACGGAGGTGATCTGCGGCTACATCGGTTGTGAGGTGCCCGACAATCCGCTGCTGCGAACCCTGCCCGAGATCCTCACCTTGCGTATTGCCGACGGTGCCTGGATCGAGCAGTCCTTCCAGCGCGCCGCCAGAGAAGCCGCTTCGCTCCGGCCGGGCTCGGCCACGGCGCTCGGCAAGTTGGCCGAGTTGGTGTTTATCGAGGCCGTGCGCCATTACCTCGACACCTCGTCAAACCGCGAGCAGGGCTGGCTGGCCGGCCTGCGCGATCCACAGGTCGGCAAGGCCCTGGCGCTGCTGCATGGCCAGCACGCCCGCCACTGGACCACCGAGGCGCTGGCCAGCGCGGTGGGCCTGTCGCGCTCGGCCTTCGCCGAACGTTTCACCCAATTGATCGGCCAACCGCCGATGCGCTATTTATGTCACTGGCGCCTGCTGCTGGCCGCCCAGCAATTGCGCGAGGGCCGCACCTTGGCGCGCATCGCCGAGGACATCGGCTACGCCTCGGAAGCCGCACTCAACCGGGCTTTTCGCCAGCATTTCGGCCTGCCGCCAGCCGCTTGGCGGCGCCGCCACGCCTTGGCGGCCGCTCAGTCTGCCAATCTGCCGCTACGCTAAAGAGCACCCGTAGTCATCGACGAGACCTCAAGGTGCACACCTACTTGCTGCTCGGCCTGCTCTGGCTCGCCGGCTGTACCAGCATTGCCCAACCCATCCCCAGCCAAGCCCTGCCCCCTGGCGAGTCGCCCATTGCCCAAACCCTGCGCCGGCAGGCCCAAGCCCATCCGGCCGGGGAATCAGGGTTTCGCCTGCTGGCGTCCAGCAGCGAGGCGTTCGGCGCCCGCGCCGAGCTGATCCGCAGCGCCCGTCACAGTCTCGATTTGCAGTACTACATCGTTCACGAAGGCCTGAGCACCAGCCTGCTGGTCGATGAACTGCTGCGCGCCGCCGATCGAGGCGTGCGGGTTCGCGTGCTGCTGGATGACACCACCAGCGACGGGCGCGACTACGAAATCGCCACGCTGGCCGCGCACCCAAACATTCAGATCCGCGTGTTCAATGCGTTGCACCTGGGCCGCAGTACCGGCATCACCCGCACCTTGGGCAGGCTGTTCAACCTCAACCGCCAACACCGGCGCATGCACAACAAGTTGTGGCTGGCCGACAGTAGCGTGGCCATCGTCGGCGGGCGGAACCTGGGTGATGAATACTTCGATGCCCAGCCGCAGCTCAACTTTGCCGACATCGACCTCCTCGCCGCCGGGCCGGTGGCCGTTAGCCTGGCGGAAAGCTTCGACCAGTTCTGGAATCACCGGCTGAGCGTGCCGATTCAGCAGTTTCTCTTCCGGCCTCCCTCGCAGCGGACCCTGGACAACGCACGCCGCAAACTCACCGCGTATCTGGCCGACGCTCGCCAGCGCGACACGCAGCGCCTCACGCCGCTGATCGCCTATCGACAGACGCCGCAACTGCAAGACTGGCTGCAATCCCTGACCTGGGCGCGCGGCCAGGCGTTCTGGGATGCGCCGAATAAAATCCTGGCCAGCGGCGATCCCGACCCGCAGTGGCTGCTTACCACTCAGTTATCGCCCCACCTGGCGGGCATTCGCCAGGAGCTGCTGCTGGTTTCGGCGTACTTCATTCCGGCTCGCGAAGGCCTGCTGGACCTCACCCGCAAGGCGGATCACGGCGTCGATGTGCGCCTGTTGACCAACTCGCTCGAGGCCACCGATGTACCGGCCGTCCATGGCGCCTACGCGCCCTACCGCCACAGCCTGTTGCAACACGGTATCCGGGTGTTCGAGCTGCGCCGCCAGCCGGACGAGGAAAGCAACTACAGCTTCAGCGGCTCGTCCGAATCCAGCCTGCACAGCAAGGCGCTGATCATCGATGGGCAAAAGGTCTTCATCGGCTCGTTCAATTTTGATCCGCGCTCGGTGCTGTGGAACAGCGAAGTGGGTGTGCTGGTCGACAGCCCGGCGCTGGCCGGTGAAGTGCGCCGCCTGACCCTGGAAGGCATGCGGCCCTCCATCAGCTACGAAGTGCAATTGGACGAGGACGACGCCCGGCCACGCCTGGTGTGGATGGCCGAGGACCAGGGCATCACCCGGCGCATTGAGCGTGAGCCCGGCAATCTGTGGCGCCGGCTGAACGCCTGGCTGGCCGAGTGGATCGGCCTGGAACGGATGCTGTAAGACAAGCGCGCAATGGGGTGCAACAAGGCGCTACGCCCTTATGGGTTGGCCTGCTGCGCCAACCCGCGTCCGCCACGCATCAGCACCACCAAGCCGCCCGCGCCCAGGGCCATCAACAGCGGCAACGCATGCCCACTGATCCACTGGCTGGCCGCCCCGGTGGCCAGCGGGCCGAGCAGGCAACCGATGCCCCACAATTGCGAAACATGGGCATTGGCGCGCACCAGTTCGCTGTCCCGGTAACGCTCGCCGATCAGGATCAGCGACAGCGTAAACAAGCCGCCCGCACTGGCCCCGAACAGTACCCACAGCGGCCAGATCAACGGCGTGTGCAACAGGGCGGGGATGCCCAGACTGCTGAGCAACAGCGTCAGTGCACAGGCCTGGAACAACTGTCGGCGCGACACATGGTCGGCGAGCCAGCCGATCGGCAACTGCAGCAGCGCATCGCCGACCACCACCACGCTGACCATCAGCAGGGCGATTTCCGGGGCGAACTCCTGACGCAGGCCGTACACCGGCAAAAGCGTCAGCACCATCGACTCAAAGGCGGCGAACAGCGCCACCGCCCAGGCGATCGCCGGCAGGCCACGACAGAACTGCAGCAGCCCCCGCAGGCTGGCGTCGTAGCTGCTCACCTGAGGCGCGCCATCGCGCCCCACCAGCAACAGCGCGCCACCGACCAGCAAGCCAACGCCGCACCAGAATCCCGTGTCGCTGTCACTGCCCAATGCGCCGAGCAGCAGCGGCCCGCACAATTGACTGAGCGCATAGCCGGTGCCATATAGCGCCACCAGCCGGCCGCGCAGGTGCTCCACCGCCAGTTGATTGATCCAGCTCTCACCGAGGATGAACACCACGGTCAGCGACATGCCCAGCCACAACCGCAGCAAAAGCCACAGCGAATAGTGCGGCCACAGCGCCAGCAGACCTACGGACACCGCCCCGCTGAGCAGGCACAGGCGCATCAGCCGAGCGCTGCCCAGGCGCTGGGCGAGCCGCCCGGACAGCGCCGAGCCCACCAGAATGCCCACGGCCGGCATCGCCGCCATCACGCCAATGGCAAAGGTCCCGTAACCCCAGGCTTCCAGGCGCAATGACACCAGCGGCAGGCTGATGCCCAGCGCCAGACCGACGCTGATTACCGCACCGCAGACTGAAAAATAGGTTAACCAACGCATAAAAGTTCCAGGGCTCGCTTGGTGGACAACAGACAACGGTTGTCCACCCTACGGGTTACTGCGGCACGTAGGGTGGATGGCGTCGTTCCCATCCACCGAACAGTGTCGGATAGACACAGACAGCGAGTGCGCACCCAAGGGTACGGCGGGTCAAAGCTTGATCCAGATAACCGCACCGCAGACGGCAAAATAAGTTAACCAACGCATAGAACTTCCAGGGCTCGCTTGGTGGACAACAGACAACGGTTGTCCACCCTACGGGTTACAGCCACGCCTTCGCGGCGACTCCATATAAGGTCACAGCTTGATCCAGCCGTAGGGTGGATGGCGTCTTTCCCATCCACCAGAGAGTGCCGGGAGGGTAACGCCGATCACAGCTTGATCCAGGTGGCCTTGAGTTCGGTGTACTTGTCGAAGGCATGCAGGGATTTGTCGCGGCCGTTGCCGGACTGCTTGAAACCGCCAAACGGCGCGGTCATGTCGCCGCCGTCGTACTGGTTGACCCACACGCTGCCGGCGCGCAGCGCCTTGGCGGTCAAGTGGGCCTTGGACAGGTTGCTGGTCCAGACCGCCGCCGCCAGCCCATAGGGCGTGTCGTTGGCGATCTGCACCGCCTCTTCGGGCGTGTCGAAGGCGATCACCGACAGCACCGGTCCGAAGATTTCCTCGCGGGCGATCTTCATCGCATTGCTCACGCCATCAAACAGAGTCGGCTCGACATAGGTGCCGCCGGTGTCTTGCAGCACGCGCTGGCCGCCGACCAGTAACTGGGCGCCTTCGGCACAACCGGCCTCGATAAAGCCCAACACGTTGCCCAACTGCTGCTGATCGACGATGGCGCCGACGCGAGTCTGCGGGTCCAAGGGATGACCCGGCTGCCATTGCTTGAGCGCCTCGACCACCATGGGCACGAACTGGTCCTTGATCGAGCGCTCGACCAGCAGCCGCGAGCCAGCGGTGCACACCTCGCCCTGGTTATAGGCGATGGCGCTGGCGGCGGCCTCGGCGGCGGCCGCCAGGTCCGGGGCGTCGGCGAAGACGATGTTCGGGCTCTTGCCGCCCGCCTCCAGCCACACGCGCTTCATGTTCGACTCGCCGGCATAGATCATCAGCTGCTTGGCCACTTTGGTCGAGCCGGTGAACACCAGGCAATCGATGTCCATGTGCAGCGCCAGCGCCTTGCCCACGGTATGTCCAAAGCCCGGCAGCACGTTGAACACGCCCGCCGGAATGCCCGCCTCAAGAGCCAGCGCGGCCAGGCGAATGCCGGTCAGCGGCGATTTTTCCGAGGGTTTGAGAATCACCGAGTTGCCCGCCGCCAGCGCTGGGCCGAGTTTCCAGCAGCTCATGATCATCGGGAAATTCCACGGCACGATGGCGGCCACGACGCCGATCGGCTCGCGGGTCACCAGACCCAGTTCGTCATGGGGCGTGGCCGCCACCTCGTCGTAGATCTTGTCGATTGCCTCGCCGCTCCAGCGGATCGCCCGCGCGGCGGCCGTCACGTCAACCTTCAGCGCATCGGTAATCGGCTTGCCCATGTCCAGGGTTTCCAGCAGGGCCAGTTCCTCGCGGTGCGCCTCGATCAGGTCGGCAAAGCGGATCATCACCTGCTTGCGCTTGACCGGCGCCAGGCGCGACCAGATGCCGGACTCGAAGCGTGCGCGGGCCACCTGCACTGCGGCATCGGCATCGGCCTGATCGCAGCTGGCCACCTGACCGAGCACGCGGCCATCCACTGGGCTGATGCAGTCGAACGTGGCGCCGGACGCTGCCGGGCGAGAAACGCCATCAATGAAGGTGCCGCCTTCGATAACCAGAGTGTTGGCACGCTGTTCCCAATCGCTGCGGGTCAGGCTCATGGAGGCATCCTCTTGTTCTGTGGGGCCGCCGGTAGGCGGGGCCGATGATTACCGCACCCTACTCAGTGGCCGAATCGTTTTCAATATTTTTTACAGCAGCCCACAAATGGGGCCCGCCTCGTTCGTTTTATCAAACGGAACCACCCAAGCAAGCGCTCTGGTAATCTTCGCCGGCGCGCTGGCGCCCGCTGCGGGCCGGTAGCGCTGATTGCCTCTGCTTTTTCGCAACCAAGGATTGCTTATGCGGCGCTACCGTAACGACACTCGCTTTGAACACGCCCAGAGTATTACCGAACTGGAACACATGGCGCGCCGGCACCTGCCCCATTTCGCCTGGGAGTACCTGGCCGGCGGCGCCGAGGACGAAGTCACCCTACGCCGCAATCGCCAGGCCTTCGCCGAGATCGGCCTGCTGCCGTCGACCCTGATCTCCTGCGCGCAGATCGACACCCGCACCTCGATTCTCGGCCAACAGCGACCCCTGCCGCTGGCCATCGGCCCCACCGGCTTCAATGGCATGCTCTGCAAGGATGCCGACATTCAGCTGGCCAAGGCGGCCCGTGACAAGGGCATCCCCTTCACCCTGAGCACCGTCTCCAGCAATTCTCTGGAAGAAGTCGCCGCCGCCGTGCCGGATGGCGAACTCTGGTACCAGCTGTACAGCCTGAACGACCCAGCCGTGGAGGACGACCTGCTGCGCCGCGCCGAGGCGGTCGGCTGCCGCACCCTACTGCTGACCAGCGATGCGGTGCTGATCGGCAATCGCGAGTGGGACCGGCGCAACTTCGCCAAACCGCTGCAACTCACCTGGCGTAACAAGCTCGACGTCGCGTGTCACCCGCGCTGGATCAAACGGGCCTTGTGGCCACAGGGCCTGCCGAAGATGGGTAACCTGTTGGCCTACCTGCCCAGCGATGCCAAGAACACCGCCGGCGCCGCACATTTCATGGCCCACAAGATGGAGCCTGGCTTGTGCTGGGAGCACCTGGCCCGCTTGCGCAAACGCTGGCCACACCGCCTGATCCTCAAGGGCGTGCTGACCGCCGCCGATGCACGGCGTTGCGTGGAGCTGGGCCTGGACGGGATTGTGGTGACCAACCATGGCGGCCGGCAGCTGGACGGCACACCGGCGAGCATCGATTGCCTGCCTGCCATCAGCGAGGCGGTGCGCGGCCAGCTGTCGATTTTGCTGGACAGCGGTATTCGCCGTGGCACCGACATCGCCAAAGCCTGTGCACTGGGCGCCGATGGCGTGCTGCTCGGCCGGGCCACGCTGTTTGGCGTGGCCGTCGGCGGCCAGGCCGGCGCGGCCCACGCCCTGGGCTTGCTGGAGCACGAGTTGCGCCTGGCACTCGGCCTGGTCGGCTGCCCGGCGCTGAGTGAGCTGCAACGGCAGCATGTGCAGCCGCTGCGTTCAGCGCTGGTGTGATGATCGCCTCGATGCCTTGAGCGCTATCAATCCAGGCGATGCCCATCCTCCAAGCCCAATCGCTTATCGATGGGTATCGCTGCGCTCAACGCCATCCTGCGAAATCAAGGCATAAAAAAACCCGCCGGAAGGCGGGTTTTTTTCAAGGGGCCGATCAATTACTTGATCTTGGCTTCCTTGTAGATCACGTGCTTACGCACAACCGGATCGTACTTCTTGATCTCGATCTTGTCGGGCGTAGTGCGCTTGTTCTTGTCGGTGGTGTAGAAGTGGCCGGTACCGGCGCTGGACACCA